>NZ_JADACK010000001.1:0-17341 GCF_015673035.1 Serratia sp. Res13-Sevr-LER1-36-b
AAAAAGGAGAGGGAGCTGCAATGGTGCCTTGTTCAGGTGCAAGATCTAATGGGTAAGAGACGAGTAACGGAGTTTACTTGTAGCTCGATCGGTCCCCTCTCCCTGTGGGAGAGGGTTAGGGTGAGGGGACACAATGCGAAAATGCGAAGAAGTTACTGGTTCTCCTCGCGTGCAAACAAGCGCGGGATCTCACGCAGGAACCAGGATTTAGCCTCGCCCATGCTGTCGCGCCGCCAGGCCATGATGATGTCCGCTTCACGGCTATATTCCGGCCCTACCACGCGCAAGCGCCCCTGCTCGATATCCTTCTCCACCATCTGATAAGGCATCGTGGCAACCCCCAGCCCAGCCAGCAAGGCGCGGCGCTTATCTTCGATGGTGCTCACCGTCAGGCGCTGCTGTTTATCCAGCAATTGTACCGTCAAGACTGGCCGCTCCCGCGCAGTATCTGCCACTGCAATACCACGGTATTTCACCCGAGTCAGCTCCGACAGCGGCTCCGGCTCAAGATGGATCGGATGTTCCGGTGCGGCAACGTACACGCTCATCACCTTATACAGCTTGCGGGTGTTGATTTCAGAAGAGGCGCGAAAGTGCATATCCGGCGCAATAACGATATCGGCCCGCCCTTGCTCCAGCCGCTCCCATGCCCCGGCCAGCACTTCTGTAAAGATCGAAACTTGGGTATTGGCCTTCAACGCCAGCTTATCGACCAAGGGGAACAGCTTATAGGCAGGGGATAGCGCTTCGCTGACGATGGTGAGATGGGTTTCCCACCCTCGTGCCAATGCCTCTGCATCGGTCGTCAGCTTGTCTGCCGCCTCGAGCAGTACGCGGCCACGCTCAAGCAGCATACGCCCAACATTGGTAAATTTGGTGCGATGTCCGGAGCGGTCAAACAGCACCACATCCAGTTCTTCTTCCAATTTTTGCATGGTGTAGCTGAGCGCCGAAGGCACTCGCCCCAGCTCATCGGCAGCGGCGGCAAAGCTGCCACGGCGGTCGATCGCATCCATAACCCTAAGCGCTTCAAGCGTTAACGCCCGATCTCTGGCCATCGAAACTCTCTATCAGGAAATTTGAATATACCGACCAGATTAACTGGCTAACAATCCGCCGTCCAGATGCTTACCATCAAGAGAATAAATTTAGAGAGCCGATTGCCATGATCACATGCAGAACAGCACAACAATGCGGGCAAGCTGACTTTGGTTGGCTGCAGGCTCGTTATACCTTTTCCTTTGGCCACTACTTCGATCCCAAGCTGATGGGCTATGCGTCGCTGCGGGTACTGAATCAAGAGGTATTAGCACCGGGTGCCGCCTTCCAGCCACGCACCTATCCCAACGTAGATATACTGAATCTGATCCTGCAGGGTGAAGCAGAATACCGGGACAGCGACGGCAATACCGTACGCGCAGCGGCAGGAGAGGCGTTATTGCTGGCTACGCAACCGGGGCTTAGCTATAGCGAACAGAACGTCAGCAGCAGCACGCCACTGACCCGGATGCAACTGTGGCTAGATGCCTGTCCGGAGCGCAGTAACGAGCGTGTGCAGCGTTTGAGCCTGCCAGATCAGCCCTATACGCTACTGGCCTCACCGGATGGTGCCCAAGGCAGCCTGCAACTGCGCCAACAGGTCTGGATACATCATTTGAACTTACCGGCGGGAGCACAGCAGACGCTTACTCTGCATGGGCCACGTGCCTACCTGCAATCGATCCACGGTACCATTGAGGTCAATGGCGACCATCACCAGAGCCAGCGCCTGACCTGTGGAGATGGTGCTTTTATCCGCGAGGAAAACCACCTCACCATCCAGGCCGAAGCGCCGCTACGTGCACTGCTGATTGATTTGCCAGTGTAGGATATAGATAAAGAAAACCCCCGCGCGACTCTCGTCACGCGGGTTATCTGTATGGCCCGTAAACCCACTAGTCAAACCCAACAGCTGACTCCCGCAGCATACACATGGGGTTAATAGCTCATGTGTATCTCTGACCGCATGCCATAATTTCTATAGATTTATTAATATTCAATGCCATAACAATTACCAGACTAAACATCAAAAGATAATGTTGCTACCGTCGGTTTGGCTTTCTTCTGTATTACGCATAAATCAACAGTACCGCCAGGCGATCCCAGACTGGTGGCATCATGCATACTAGTCTTTCTCAAATATCCTGCTATCAACCCGTCACTTTCCACTTTGAAAACACACCTTATAGTTTTGAGACTCAAGGTATCAAAGCCCTTATTGAACCCGATGACTTACCTTTCAAATTGAGAAAATCGATATAGAGGTGATGTGATTGCACAAAAGCCGTGCCTACAACATGTGACGCACTCGTGTTCATCACACACAGATGGTATTGCTTATTATTGATGACTATCTATAATAAAGTTTTGATACGTATCATTGGACACAATTGGCATGAGTAAATGTTATACTATAAATGATAATATTTCATTTCACCCTGAAAGTGCTACCCTCTCATCTTCGTTGAGTGGTGCTCGCATTAAAATCAACGTACCAACAGCACAATTACTCGAGGCATTTGTCAATCGTGTTGGGTTGATAATATCTCAAAGTGATTTGTATTCAATTGCTTGGGGTGATAATGGTGTCAATGTCACACCAAATACCTTGTATCAAAATATTTCATTGCTGCGTAAAGCATTACAAGATATAGGGTTATCTGGGGACACGATCACGACGGTAAGAGGCAAAGGATTTATCTTTACGGTCGCCAAAGTTGCAGAGTGCGAAGTCGATATTGACCCTGAAGATGAAGTTAATGACGTTATTAGTGAAAATATTGCCCCTCATCGCCAAGATGAAAACTTAACAACCCAAAGTAAATATAAAAAACATAATATTGTGTTACTGGTCACCTCTATGTTTATTTTATTTGGGATTGTTATTTATTTTATTAACAAAAGCATTCCTAAAAGAATAATGGATTATCCTAAAAACTTCACATTTTTATCAAAATTTGATGAATGCAGTATATTTACCAGCACTGAATTACATAACTTGGGAAGTCAAGAGAAAATCAACGCTTTTCTAAGTACACAATCATTAGAGTGTAAAACGTACCCTTATATTTACTTAAACTACACATCAAGGCACCCTACAATATCAGTCATTTCTTGTGAGCATGAAGTCAATTATAGCAAGAAAAATAATTGTAAAACTGAAATATTCGTCAATCATGGTGGTTTAAATGAAATTAAACACTAAATATACACTCCCGATTCTCATCGCTGTCATCATGATTGTTTCAGCTATCGCTTATGCTTATTTTTTAGTGGATGACAACAATAAAAAACTTAATTGCCACGGCGTTCATTATACGTATAGTAAAGATTTCAACATTAAGTCTAATGTTGAGATTAATTTTTATAGTAAAAATGGTTATATGATTATCAATGGCGTTGTTACTAATAATAACACCCCTTATCAATTAACCCGTAAGATATTATTTGACATCTCCGATATTGATAGTAAAACGGTTTTGACTTTTACTGCAATTGAAATTAGTCTTTCAGATGAAGTGAGCCGAACAGATCTTGAGAAAATGCTACCTAGTTTTATGTCTCAGGTTGGTAGTAATATCTTAATTTCCATTTATCGAGTTAACGATAATAATTATATTATTGAATCTAATGATGTGGCGAGTTTTCTTTGCAATAAGGATTAGTTTATTGAGAGTTCTACTTAAGCGGTGGCATAGACGTTCCTATTTAAAACAGAGAGAATTTAACTGTTTTATTCGATTCTATGCCATAGTTTTCCTCTAAGGTTATCTGAATATTAATCAAATCTTAATTAGATAACCCTACGTTAAAATCCCCCCCCATCCGAACTCCGTATGAGTTGTGACTTACCTATACTAAAATTATATAATTATCTTTAATTACAATCAGATATAGAACTTGATCGCCGCTTTGGCATGGGCCTCTCTCTATGAATTCATTAACTACTCTTTTATTAAGACTTTATAATTTATACTATTTTTTAACTTATGCTTTACTTGCTACTCTAATTTATCAGCTCGCATATTGATGAAAACAAGAAACAACTTTTAAGTAAAGTCTGGGCAATAAGCTTAAAACAATAAGGTTTTTATTTAATGAAAGACACCGCCTTTGCAAATAAATTTTACTTTATATTAAAAATAATACTCTCTATTGCTTTTGTCTCTTCAGCTTTATTTTTACTATTGAAATTTAGGGTTGATAAAAGTGATATTATTATTTGCAATGCGAACATGGCCATTCATAGAGCAGAACTGGGGTTAATGACAGAACTGACGCTCGAATTTTCAATAAATGATAAAAATGGCATTGTCTATATTGATGGCATTGTTTATAAAAACAATGAAAGAATAGGCACGGTAAGCCGAAGAACATTTTTTGATGTGACTACGATTAATGATGATTTTTTATTAACATCAAAGAAAAACTGGGTGACTGAAACCAATGATGTGGACGAATCCTTGTTTTTAGACCTGATGTTATCGCGATTTTATTTAGTTGATGATTACCCTATGGTTTTTTTCTTCGCTAAGAATCGTAATGGAAGTTATTACATCTCAACCAAAACAATGCCCTATGTATACTGCTCTATTTTTTTAAAAGATGAGTAGAACTAATACTTTTAGTAATAGATATCTATCTGCACATTGAGAGTTTCATTGCTGGTCACTTTTGCTTATATTTTATCCATTCATACTTAGACATCTATCAACCTTATTCCCACGCTTTTGGATAAGACGATTATGTGCAAGAAACTGGCTTCAAAAACTAGCCTCCGCAGGAGAACTTAGAGGTCATGCTTCAAACATTTTCAGGCTAAAATTCTACATTTCTCTTTTTAAATAACACACTTATTAATGATAATAAATCCTTTTAAATCAATTTGTTAAAACAATATTTCGTTAAAGAAAAACCTGAAGAGTCTTAACTAAACCTTAATGAGACTAAATCATTAAGTTTATCGCTCCCTCTAGGGCACACTCAAAATCCTTAATCAACGTGTTACTGGAGAAATAAAACCATGCGTACAACACTTTTAACTTTGTCACCTGCTGCTTTGTTACTATTAGCCTCAACTGGAACGGCCCTTGCAGCTGGTTCTTCGAGTAATGCCATGATCACGATAGAAGCTAACATCGTCACTGCGACCTGTGATGTTTCCGTGACCGATCGGTTGAACCTGGGTAACCATAGAAAAGATGTTTTCACCGTCGCCAATAGTTTTATTGATACGACCGCACAAAGTTTTGATGTGAGAATTTCGAATTGTGAGGAGCCGTTAGCGGAGGGTGATACCGCGAGTTTGCGCATTGCGGGTTCGACATTAAGTGGTGGCAACAACAATATCTTTAACACCAATAATAGATCCAATATCGGGGTCATGGTCAAACATAATGGCACCATCTTGCAAAGTGGAGACCACATTCCTGTCGGAACTGCGGGTGGCACGCCAGCAATTGGCGACTTTGAAAAGTCGATTCCTTTAAGCGTCGCGTTGGCAACAAATAATATCTCAGCCATCGCAAATGAAAATATTAGTGTACCCATCACATTTAGCTTTATTTATAACTAACCATTTCTGATGGCAGGTGACGATAACTCCCTGCCATCAGGCAAGAGGAGTTTGAACCATGAGATTTTTATTTCGCACACTGTCTTTGCTATTTGTTGGTATGGCGGCGAATCAAACCGTACAAGCCGGCGGATTTGGTATTAGTAACACTCGACTCATTTACCTAGAGGGAGCGTCAAGTGTTTCACTCACTTTACGCAATACGCAGTCGGACTCTCCTTATTTAGTGCATACCACCGTCAGTGCTTCTGTTGATGGGAAAGGGGCTGCGCCTTTTCTGGTGAGCCCTCCACTGTTTCGCCTGGAACCCAATAGTAGCAACCAGATTCGGATTTCTGCCCATGGTGGGGCTTTACCTAGTGACCGTGAGTCAGTTTTCTATATTAATGCACGGGCGATACCAAGTAGCACTGCTGGAACAGAAGATGACCAACAGCAGAAAGTGGGTGGTGAAGTAAAACTGGGCGTGGCAAATGTTATCAAGCTGTTTTATCGCCCTTCAGGGTTAACCCCGTCCGTCACCGATGCGCATAAGAACCTACAAATTACCTTGGTGAAAGAGGGATTACAGGTTTATAACGCCTCACCCTATTTTATTAACTTTGCCGGCATTCGTTTTGGCGGAGAGGCGCTGTCTTTGGCAAGCCCTGGAGCCAATATGATGGCCCCTTTCAGTAGCCACATCTTTACGACCAAAGTCAAACAAGGGGAGGTCGACTGGCGGGTAATTAACGACCTTGGAGGTATCGATGCCTTTACTAAAATGGTGCCGTAACGCGAGCCTTCTCATCTGTGTTGTCACTATACAGGGACAAGCGGCTGAAATAGTGGATTTCCGCGCAACCATTGTTCCTGGAACTTGCGAAATCAAGCTAGATAAAGAAATTTTGCAGTTGGGAAGCATCCAGGCAAATTCGTTGTCATCGGGAGCCGTTGCTGCATCCGATACTTTCTCTCTGGCAGTACAAAATTGTAGCGGGACGGGAGCCAACCACCAAAAACCGGTAATCCAAGTCACTGGGAATGGTGATAACAATAACGGTAAATGGCTGTTTCGTGATCCTGACTCAGAGGCTCAAGGGGTTGGTGTATTGCTAACTCAACAGACGAATGCCGTTCGCGATGGTGACAAACTGCAATTTCAGGGGATAGTTCCGCCAGCCGCAGGTGCCACCATGGCGTTTTCCGCAGGGGTCGCTTGTATTGACTCTGGGGGGTGTCATCCATCAGCCGGTAAACTCGTTGCTCGAGTGACCTTTAATTTTCTTTACGATTAAGAGCTCATTATGACCCAAGCCCTTTGTTTCCGGGACCTGAAAATTATCAGCGGCTTACTCCTTAGCCTCTGGGGAAATATCGTTTTTGCTGCTGATGGCGGAATAAGCCTTGGACAAACGCGGGTCATATTTAATGAAACCGATCGGGCGCGTACCGTCCAGATTAAGAATAGCGGAGATAAAACGTATTTAATTCAGTCTCTGGTACAGTTGGGCCAAGATAATCAACAGGCAGCTCCATTTATCGTGACGCCGCCATTATTCCGCCTGGAGCCGAATAGCCGCAACTCTCTGCGTATTATGCGCCAGAATGCAGGGAAATTATCGCAGCAACATGAGTCGGTGTTTTATTTATCGGTTCTGGCGATCCCGGCTAAAACCTCTGAGCTTACAGAGCAGGCTCAGCTCTCAATGGGAATTCGTTTTTCTATTAAGCTGTTCTATCGCCCTGCGGGATTGACTATGTCCCCGGAAGAGGCTTACTGCAAATTACAGTTTACCCAAGTCGCTAATGGTGTACGTGTTGAGAACCCCACACCCTATTTTTTAACGCTGGGCCAATTGAATATTAATCAAAGCGCAGTCAGTTTCAAGCAGCACCCGGCAATGATTGCTCCTCATGGCAATCAAATTTATCCAGTGACTTCACCGTTGGCTATGGCTGACTGGCGAATGATTACCGATTACGGGATACTTTCGCAGAAATGCGAATATTCACCACCATAATTTATGGAGAATAAATGAAAAGTTTCTTTACTCGCCTATCATTAATAATGACAGGAGGCTTACTGATGCTGAACAGTTTATCGGTGAGCGCCAATCAGGCTGAATCCAAAGGTATTTCATTTTATGTGATGCGGGTTATTTACCCGGAGAAAGCCAGCCAAGGGGTTGCATTAACCGTCTATAACAAAAGCGATCAGCCTTTTTTAATGCAATCTTGGATCCGTGCTATGGATCCGCAAACTGGCGGTGTTGTACCGCAGGGTAAAGTCGCGACTCCGATGCCTTTTATTGTCACCCCGCCACTACAACGGCTAGAGCCTAATAGTGATTTAACCTTGCGTATTCGCCGCACGGGAGGGGAGTTACCGCAGGATAGGGAGTCCGTCTTTTATATTGCCACTAAGGCGATACCGTCAAAACCTGAGAATACGTCGAAAAACGGCGGCCAATTAACGTTAGCTGTCGTCAGCAATCTTAAACTCTTTTATCGCCCGTCCGGTCTGCCGGACAGTGGAGTAGCCGGTGCAGCCCCACAATTACGCTTCCATCTGGAGGGTAATACGCTGGTTGCTGAGAATCCTACGCCGTTTTGGTTGACATTTTCCCGGTTAAAAGTCGGTAACCACTTGTTCGATAAGGCGGCTATGCGCCTGATGGTGCCACCTAAAGGGCAGCAACGTTATAACTTGCCTGCGGGTACCAAGGGGGCAGTTGAGTGGCAATTGCTCGATGAGACAGCATGGGATACGCCACTAGAGCAACAAAAATCACTGACTGGCTTATCTCGGCAATGAGAGCCCGTTTATCGATGAACTACTTTAACTGCTGGTAAATCCTATGTTTTTAATTCCAATGCAGCGTATTGGCAAAACATAAACACCAGGTTGAGCTGAATATCATGAAACTATACGTTGGAAGGGTAAAAATATCACCTATATTCACAGGTGCAATATTATTTACATCTGTCTTGCCCGCTTGGGGCCGGGATTATTTTGATGCCGGGCTGCTAATGCTTGATCAAGAACAGTCGGCAAAAGTAGATCTGACTCAATTTGAAACTACCGGTCAGGTGCCCGAAGGGGACTATCTGGTGACGATATTTGTTAACCAAACTGAGCGCGGCGAACAAAATATCACTTTCAAAAAAGGCGCAGGGGGCAAGGTTGAGCCATCCCTCACGCCAGAGCTATTGAATGAGTTAGGTGTGAACACTACTGCACTGGCGACTTTCTCAAATTTGCCATTGGATCAACCAGTGGAGGATTTGCCTGCCTTAATCCCTCATGCGCAGGTGCAATTTTCACTGGCCAAGTTGCGGCTGGATCTCAGTATCCCCCAAGTTGCCATGCAGCCGAATAGTAGCAATCAGGTGGATCCCTCATTGTGGAATCAAGGTATTCCGGCATTTTTGCTTAATTATAATTTGAACGGCAGCCGTAGCCGACGTTCTTCCCAATCCGATCTGGGAACAACAGAGCAAACAAACTTCTTTGCCAATTTACGCGCGGGGTTGAACTTTGATGCCTGGCGTTTACGCAGCCTTATTACCCATAGCCGGAACACGACCAATGGTGATAATCGTGCGGGTGAAAGTACGCAAGACACCCAGTTTATCAATACCTATCTACAGCGGGATATCCAGCCTTGGCACTCGGAAATATTGGCCGGTGAAAGCAGCAGCGGAGGGGATATTTTTGACAGTGTTCCGTTTCGTGGCGTCAAACTGAATTCAACCGAGGAGATGTTGCCCAATAACCTGCGAGGCTTTGCACCGGTCATCTCCGGTATTGCGCAGAGTAATGCCAGGGTAACAGTAAGCCAGAATGGTAACATATTTTATCAAACCTATGTTGCACCAGGTCCATTTACGCTCACTGACCTGGGGCAAAGTGGTTCTTCTGGTGATTTGACGGTAACGATAACCGAAGCTGATGGCTCGGTTCGCACCCAGACGGTTGCCTATTCAACACTACCGGTAATGTTACGCCCAGGTGCCTTCAAGTATGAGCTGACCGGTGGCAAATATAATGGCAGCACTACGGTTGGCTCGCAGGAATCAACCTTCGGGCTAGGCACTCTGGTTTATGGCCTGCCCTATAACCTCACTCTGTATGGCGGCGGGCTGGTCGCAGATGATTACTTCTCAGGCGTCGTGGGGAGCGGGCTGTCGTTAGGGAGTTTTGGGGCTCTGTCTGCGGATGTGACTCACTCGAACGCAAAACTCAAGGACATGGATGACCGGCAGCGGGGAGAATCCTATCGGTTGCGCTATGCCAAGAATATTGCCAGTACCGGCACATCCATAGATGTCGCGACGATGCGTTACTCGACCCGTGACTATTACAGTTTTTCCGATGTTAACAACAATGGCTACCAACTACGTGACGATCAACTTCCCTGGTCACAAGACCGTAAGCGTAATAGTTACCAACTGCGGTTATCGCAGAATATGGGTGATTTAGGGTCGCTCTATCTCTCTGGGATGCGGGATAACTTTTGGGATAACGGCAAGGTCAACAACAACCTGACTGCGGGTTATACCAATAGCTACCGAGGGGTGTCTTACGGTGTGAATTACAGCATTGATCGCATTAAAGGTGACAACAGCTGGCCGGAGAACAGACAGTTATCGATGAACGTTCAAGTACCCTTAAGCTTGTTCAGTGGCTCATCACTGGCTGACCGCACCTTCGCCAGCTATCAGATGACCAATAACAATCAAGGCAGCGTTCAGCATCAGGCAGGTATCAACGGGACCGCCATGGATGACCGCCTTTCTTACGGTGTGACACAAGGCTGGTCTAACGACGGCAGCAGTGACATGGGATCGGTGAATACCGGTTATCGTGGCAGCAAGGGCATCGCGAATTTGGGATATAGCTATGGTAGTGGCTATAGCGCAGTGAATATGAATGCCAGCGGCGGAGTAGTGGCACATGCCGAAGGGGTTACATTGAGTCAACCTCTGGGTGATACCGTTGCCTTAGTGAGTGCACCAGGCGCCGGGGGAAGTAAGGTGATGAGCGGTAATAATCGGGTGGACAGCCGTGGTTATGCGGTAGTGCCTTATCTCTCAAACTACCAGCGCAATAATATTAGCCTGGACCCATCAACCCTCCCTGAGAGCGTTGATATGACGCATTCAAGCCAAAATGTCTACCCGACTAAAGGCGCGGTAGTTAAGGCTAACTTTGCCACGCGCATCGGGTATCAGGCAGTGATCACGTTGAGTCACAGTGGCGGATTAATACCTTTTGGCGCCGTGGTTGCCGTTGAAGGGAGCGCGAGTGAAGAGCCACATACCAGTATTGTTGGCGATGCCGGGCAGGTCTATCTTAGCGGGCTGCCGGAAAGTGGTCGTCTACAGGTTAAATGGGGTAAGGATACGGGCCAGCAATGCAATGTAGCGTTCAATTTGGCGAACACGCCAGCCCCGTCGTCGGCTAATCCTATCCGTCATTTGCCATTACGTTGTGGTGTTTAACATGTTAAGCACACAGAATTCACTCTATAGAGGGTTAAACACAGTGACAGATAAAATAAACGCCAATGGTTTTACGTGGTTACGCACAGGGCTTTGTCTGCTGTCGTTGGGTGCTATTATGCCATCGCAGGCAGTCACCATTGATATTGGCAGTGGTAGCCAGGAATGGCTCGGTCCACCTATTAGTGGGAGCTTTACTGCACAGACTGGAGCGTACTCTCAATCTACCAAACTTGATCCAAGTTATGCCTTTGCCGGCATCTCTCTGTCAGGTTCGTCATCGTGTTTGTCTCCTAGCCAAATGACTGATATTGGCGGATTACAGACATATCAGATTGCCCAAGGGATTTTTGTGATTCCTCAGATAACCTTCTCTATTTCTTATCAGCTAAATAGTGGAATCACAGAAACCATGAGTGGAACTATTGGTAAACCGGAAACAAAGGGAGTTACTAACACAGGAGCAGGTTCTCCGGTTACACCCTTGCCAAATTCAGTCTGGTGTTTAACGCCTAGAGGATATGAGATAGACTCATTTTTCAAGGAAAATAGCACGCGAACTACCACGGTAAGCGGTAACTGGGTCATCATCACCGATGGAAGTCAGCAAGATGGTATATATAATATGCCTAGTGGTTTCTTTCAAAACCGCGTCATAATCCCCAATGAAAGTGAGTCTTTATATATAGCTAGCAACCAAGTTAGAGTCTCCACTCGACAATGTTCGATTAATATTAATAACTCGATCGACTTTGGCGAGGTAGAACATAATTCGACTATCAGGGCTGAATTAGGAAGAGTGAACGACAGTCTGGTGGTGGGTTGCACGCAGAGCAGCGTTAATCCCGCAGCGAATATTAACGTGAAATTTCAGTCTAACTCAGGTTTTTACGACGGTGAAGCCACTCGATTGTCTCTCAATGAGGGAGGCGGTTATATCACGGGTGAAATAGCAGGAATAACCGGCGTTGACAATGGAGCCTGCAATTCGACGGGAGGGCTGAAGTTTAATAGTGATCCTATAAGATTAGGTTCAATAGGTACAGGTGCAGGCAACGTGAGCTTTCCAAATGAACTAACCTGGCGACTTTGTTCCGGGGGCAGTACATTACCGGTTGGCAACGTCAGCGCCTCAGCAACTGTCGATGTTATCTTTAATTGATGGACAAACAGTTTCAAGGAAGTGAACAACGGTTGGTGTATCCCAGGTGTCTATCACTGTGACGTGAAATACGCTTGGGACACACCAACCCACTGTTTTTAAAGAGGAGTGGAGTTGACCGGTAAGCCGGGTTCTGTCGTGGACAGTCATTCCTCTAGGCCAGCAATCGCTCACTGGCTCAAGCAGCCTACCCGGGTTCAGTACGGGCCGTACCATGTGAACCCCTATTTGGCCTTGCTCCAGGTGGAGTTTACCGTGCCACGGACTGTTGCCAGCCGCGCGGTGCGCTCTTACCGCACCCTTTCACCCTTACCTGATCCCGCTTGCGCGGGCCATCGGCGGTTTGCTCTCTGTTGCACTAGTCGTAGGCTTGCGCCTCCCAGGCGTTACCTGGCACCCTGCCCTATGGAGCCCGGACTTTCCTCCCCTCCATCTGTCTCCCCCGAAGAGGACGGCAATGAAGCGGCGACTGTCTGGTCAACTCCGGCGCGGATAGTAGCGTTGCAGCGCCTGTAGGTCAACCGCTTTACTGTTCCTGCTGCTCCAGCGCATGTTTATACAGCGCATTTTTCTTCACGCCGTGGATCTCTGCGGTTAACGCTGCCGCCTTTTTCAACGGCAACTCTTTTTGCAGCAGAGCCAGGGTACGCAGCGCTTCAAGCGGCAAGTCGTCTTCCTGCGCCTTGTGGCCTTCCACAATCAGCACCATCTCCCCGCGGCGGCGCATCTCATCTTCCAGCACCCAGGCCAGCAGTTCCCCCACTGGGGCACCGTGAATCGATTCCCAGGTTTTGGTCAGTTCACGCGCCAGCACCACATAACGCTGCGGCCCCCACACGGTAACCATGTCCTGCAAACTTTCCAGCAAACGGTGGGTAGATTCGTAGAAAATCAGCGTTCGCGGTTCCTCTGCCAGCGCCAGCAGGGTATCCTTACGGCCTTTGGTTTTGGCTGGCAGGAAGCCTTCATAGCAGAAACGATCGGAAGCCACACCGGCGGCACACAACGCGGTGGTGGCAGCACAGGCGCCCGGCAGCGGCACGACGCGGATCCCCGCTTCACGGCAACGGCGCACCAGGTGGTAACCCGGATCGTTAATCAGTGGCGTGCCTGCGTCACTCACCAGTGCTATGCTTTGGCCTTCCTGCAGTTTTGCCAGCAGTTGGTCCGCCTTCTGCTGTTCGTTATGGTCGTGCAGCGCAAACAACCGCGCGCTAATAGCAAAGTGTTGCAGCAGCAACCCGGTATGGCGCGTATCTTCCGCCGCAATCAGATCGACGCTTTTCAGTACCTCTATGGCCCGATGAGTCATATCCCCCAGGTTGCCGATGGGGGTGGGCACCACGTACAGTGTCGAGGCAGAAATAGCTGATTGTTGGTGTTGATTCATTGTTTCATCCGGATTGCCGATTTAATATTGAGCATCTTGAAAAAAACATCACTGGATACAGTATGCTTTCCTCAACATTCCTTCGTACCAAAGCAGGGCGATTAGTACCTGTTGTACTGGCAGCCTTGCTGTTAGCTGGTTGTCCAAGTCAGGTTCCACAAACTCCGCCCTCAAATATCCAGGACGAAGCCAGTGCCAACTCTGATTACTATCTGCAGCAGTTGCAGCAAAGCAGCGATGATAACAAGGCTGACTGGCAATTACTTGCGATTCGCGCATTAACTCGCGAAGGCAAGCTGCCGCAGGCCAACGAGCAACTGAGCACCTTGCCGCAAAACCTGACGAGTACACAACAGCTTGAGCGCCAGCTATTGAGCGCAGAACTGCAGGTGGCCAACAAGAATTTGAGCGCAGCCCGCGATGCGCTGAATAACATCGACAGCAGCGCGCTGTCACCAAATCAGCTGGTTCGCCTGTATCAGGCGCAGATCGCGGCAAATCAGGGCCAAGCCTCACTGCCGCTGATCCGCGCCTATATTGCCCAGGAGCCGTTACTAAGCGGCCAGGCTCATCAGGTTAACCTGGATAAAACCTGGCAAACGCTGCTTGGCCTGAAATCGGCCGACATGAACAGCCTGGTGATTAACGCCAACGAAAACGTGCTGCAAGGTTGGCTGGATCTGTTACGAGTCTATCAGGACAACCGTCAGGATCCCGATCTGCTGAAGGCCGGGATCAAAGACTGGCAGAACCGCTATCCGCAGAATCCTGCGGCGAAAAGCCTGCCAACGCAGTTGAATCAGGTGCTGAATTTCACCCAGGCTTCAACTTCGCATATCGCCCTGCTGCTGCCGCTGAACGGCCAGGCCAAGGTGTTTGCCGATGCGATCCAACAGGGCTTTAACGCAGCGCAAAGTGGCATAACGCTCGCCGCGCCGGTTCAGGCACCGCAACCAACCGTTAATCCAGACCAGACTGTGGCAGCTACGCCAGACAATGCCAACGGTGCCGTAAGTACTTCAGCCCCTGCGGCGGATGCAACTCAGGTAGCCGCAGTACAACCTGCTACCCCTGCTCCGGTACCCGTCACTCCAGCCCCGGCAACCGGCGGGCAGGTGAAGGTCTACGACACCACCAGCCAGCCTCTGCCAGCGCTGTTGGCTCAAGCCCAGCAGGATGGCGCAACCCTGATCGTAGGCCCGCTGTTGAAGGCCGAAGTTGATCAACTCGCCACCACCTCAACGACGTTGAACGTGCTGGCACTCAACCAGCCTGAGCAGCCAAAGGACAGCCCGAATATCTGTTACTTCGCCCTGTCACCGGAGGATGAAGCCCGCGACGCCGCCCGCCATATCTGGGAACAGCAAAAACGCCAGCCGTTACTGCTGCTGCCACGCGGCGCGTTTGGCGATCGCATTGCCAAAGCCTTCACCGAAGAGTGGCAGAAACTCGGTGGCCAGACCGTGCTGCAGCAAGGGATTGGTTCTGCCGGTGAGCTACGTCAGATGGTCAACAGCGGTGGGATCCGCATGAGCGGCACCCCGGTGGCCTCACAGGCTCCAGCGCAGCAGTCGGTGACTATCGCTGGCCTGACTATTCCAGCGCCGCCAAGCGATATCCCGGCCTCTACAGGCGGCGGCGTAGACTCGGTGTATATCGTCGCCACGCAAGACCAGTTGACGCTGATCAAGCCGATGATCGACATGACCACCAGCTCTCGTAGCAAACCTGCCATGTTTGCCAGCTCGCGCAGCTATCAGGCCGGCGCTGGCCCGGACTTCCGCCTGGAGATGGAAGGCCTGCAATTCAGTGATATTCCTCTGCTGGCAGGGGCCAATCCACAGTTGCAGCAGCAAGCCACCGCCAAATTCCGTAACGACTACTCCCTGGTGCGTCTCTACGCCATGGGGATGGATGCCTGGACATTGGCCAACCACTTTGCTCAAATGCGCCAGTTGCCAGGATTCCAGGTTTCAGGCACCACCGGTGTGCTGACATCTTCACCTAACTGTGTGATCACCAGGAAACTGACTTGGCTGCAATACCGCCAGGGCTCGGTCGTTCCGGTCTCCTGAGTCAACGCGCCAAGGGAGCGGGCTATGAGATCCAGGCCCGCCAATACCTGGAGCGCGCCGGGCTTACCTTCACCGCTGCCAACGTGGCGGTACGTGGGGGTGAGCTCGATCTCATCATGCGTGATGGTCAAACCTGGGTGTTCGTCGAAGTCCGCTACCGCCGCAACGCCGCCTTTGGTGACGCAGCGGCCAGCGTGACTTACCGCAAGCAACGGCGATTGCTGCATGCCGCCGCCGTTTGGCTGGCAGGGCGAGGAGCCAGTTTTGACACATCATCTTGCCGTTTTGATGTTTTAGCCATTACCGGTAGCCAGTTAGAATGGATACCCAATGCCTTCAATGCGGATTAAACCCTGTTGACCGGTGTATGCCGGCCCTTTGACCTAGTGGATTAAAACAACGTGCTGGATAGAATCAAAGTCTGTTTTACCGAGAGTATCCAAACCCAGATTGCGGCGGCGGAAGCCCTACCTGACGCGATATCCCGTGCCGCGATGACCCTGGTTCAATCGTTATTGAACGGCAACAAGATCCTGTGCTGTGGCAACGGCACCTCGGCGGCTAACGCTCAGCATTTTGCCGCCTGCATGATCAACCGCTTTGAAACCGAACGCCCTAGCCTGCCCGCGATCGCGCTAAACGCCGATAACGTGGTGCTGACCGCCATCGGCAACGATCGCCTGCATGATGAAATGTATGCCAAACAGGTGCGGGCACTCGGCCACGCCGGTGACGTGCTGCTGGCGATTTCCACCCGCGGCAATAGCCGTGATATTGTAAAAGCGGTCGAAGCTGCGGTAACGCGTGATATGACCATTGTTGCGCTTACCGGCTACGATGGCGGAGAGCTGGCGGGTTTACTTGGCCAGCAGGACGTGGAGATACGTATCCCCTCTCACCGCAGTGCACGCATTCAGGAGATGCATATGCTTACCGTCAATTGCCTATGCGACCTGATTGATAACACATTGTTCCCCCACCAGGACGATTAGAGGAACCGAGATGAAGCTAAGAGCCACATTTGCAGTGCTGTTCAGCGCCCTACTGCTGCAGGGTTGCGTCGCGGGCGTTGTCGTTGGCAGCGCCGCGGTTGCCACCAAAACGGCGACCGATCCACGCACCGTAGGCACACAGGTCGATGACGGCACGTTGGAAGCCCGGGTCGAAAATGCCATCAGCAAAGACCAGCAACTGAAGAAAGAAGCCCGTGTCGTAGCTACCGCCTATCAGGGCAAAGTGCTGCTGACCGGCCAGGCTCCTACTACCGAGCTCGCCAGCCGGGCGAAGCAGATCGCACTTGGCGTCGATGGTGCCGCTGAAGTGTATAACGAGATCCGCCAGGGCACACCGGTCAGCCTGGGCACCGCCTCTTCCGATACCTGGATCACCACCAAGGTACGTTCACAAATCCTGACCAGCGATACCGTCAAATCCTCGAACGTGAAGGTCACAACCGAAAACGGCGAAGTGTTCTTGTTAGGTTTGGTGACACAGCAGGAAGGCCAGTCTGCGGCGCAGATTGCCAGCCAGGTTAGCGGCGTGAAGCACGTGACAACAGCGTTTACCTACGTTAAATAATCTCGTGAGTCGGGGTGAGATCGGCGTTGTCCGCT
>NZ_JADACK010000010.1:0-20113 GCF_015673035.1 Serratia sp. Res13-Sevr-LER1-36-b
AGGGTATTACGGCTTCTGCTTGCTGGCCTGAATGCTGCGCACCAGGTCGTCGATACAGCGCTCGACAACCATATCCACCGCTTCGCTGCGGGTCGTTTCCGTCACTCTGGATAAGCGATCGATTTTGCGTAGCACCGACATTTTTAATGACAGTGAAACGGCTTTCTTCTTCTCTTTATCCAGATAGACCCTGCTGACGGTCTCGCTGGTTTTCAGCTCCGAGTTAGCCGCCAGCGCATCTTGCATACGGCGAAACGTCTTCTTGTCTAAAAGCCCTGGTACAGTCAGCTGATAGGAGTGAGTGGCCTTGCGGTACTTGATCTCCGCCTCGTAGGATTCTCTCAGTTCCTTAAGCACGCGTGTCAGGGTTGGCCCCGAGCAGTCTAACTCAGTGATGATCTTGTCTGCGGATACGGGTTTACCCGCACTGAGTAAAATGGCCAGCTTATAGATCCGTGCCTGTCGCGTATTGAGTTGCATGATTAATGACTGCCTGCGTTGATGCTAAACCGGTGGCTTTCCTGAGATGACTCGTTGGCAATTCCATATACCTGAGCACGCGCCAGGATTTCTGACGCCCAGCGGCGATGGGTTGCGGGTTCGCACATGGTTCCCTGCGATTTAAACACCGCCTGTGAGGAGTTGAGGATCCGCAGCGCATCGGTATGATCGTTTGCCTGCACCATCAACGCCTTTTCGATCTTGCCGATCTGATTCGGGTGGATCGCTGTCTTGCCGACCAGGCCATGGGCGATATCAAGTGCCAATTCCCTATCCATAATCTGATGATCGTCAATATGCTCGCAAACCGGTGCCGTCAGAGCGAAATCGCGTGGGGAAAATACGGCAACCAGCATTTTGATCACATAACCCATTGGGCCGTCATACAGCGTCAGGTTGCGCGGCCTTCTGAGTGCCACCACGTTCATCAGATCGTTGCCACCGATACGCAGGGCGATGATGCGCCGATAGCACGGATGGTGATGCAGGGTATTGGCTAACTCACGCATTTGCACCACATCAAACACTTCTTCTGTCTCAAGCGTGGGCATCATGCACAGGTGCGAGTCCTGCATCATGTTCCACCAGTAAGGCAGCGAAGCCAGCGTGAATTTAGGCAGCACAAAGCCGTCCACTGCGCTGAAATCCATGCTCGCCAGCAGCTGTTTCCCCATTTCTTTATGACGAGGCCGTACGAATACCAGCGGCCAGTGATCATTGCCCTCTGCGGCCTTGGCTTTGGCCAAGGTTTGGGTCAGTTCGCGCAGGTTTTCCAGCGCCTGGGGAATATCTTCATCGCTGACCGCATCTTCCAGGCAGACGATCAGCGAGCGTAAACCGGCGATCTTGCTATTGAGGATCGTATCGGCGATATCCGTTCTGGTGGCGGGCATATAGAGTGAAGCACCCAGCCGCCAAGGGGAAAGTCGTTGGTTCATTAGAGCACCTTCTTGATAATTGTTACCGCACGGTACTGCCCGATCTCATCACCGACTTCGGTAATGGTCAGCCCCTTTTCGCGTGCCAGATAAACCAGCAGCGCGACGTCGGGATCGTCTACCGCACGGACCAAGACGTGATCCGGTACTCTGCGTAGCACAGCGCGCGTAGCCTCTGCGATCCCTGGTTTAATTCGGTTAATACTTGAAACCTGATATTTTTTGGCGAGGTGGTTAACCACCTTCTCACTTTGTTGTTTCAGGTAAGCCTTTCTCTCCGCATCCTGCGTGCAGGGCTCAAGCGTCTCAGTGTCCAGCGTCGCGCGATACTGTGCAACGGTATCCACCAGCACACGGCTGCATTCAAACTGGGCGAGATGATCGCATTGTACGCAGCCGTGCAGGCCTTCGTTTGACCAGATGGAGCGTGAGATCATGCCGGAAACCGGCGCGCCCATAATGCCAAACGGGATCAGCCAGTCGTCGTCGCTGGCGGCCAGCCACGAACACCCACACGGGTCAGCAAGCACCACCAGGCGGGGCTGGGCAGGATAGCCAGGCCGGTTGTTGAGGGAGCGGATCAGTTCGCCGGTAATGGCTCCCTTACCCGTCCAGCCATCGACAAAGACTATCCCTTCGGTGCCGTGACGCGCCTCGATCCAGTCGAGTGCCACCGAGTCGATGCCCCGGTCGCGGATGATGCTGATGCCGTAGTGATACGATTCTTTGCCCATGGCCCGCAGCGTTTGCTGGAGCATCACCCCCAGCGGAACACCGGCACGCACCAGGCTGGCCAGAACTATCGGCGTATCGCCGAACCGTTCAATCAGCGCAAGGGCCAGCATCGAGACTTCTTTTGCCAGGCGTCCTGCTCCCTGGTCGAGTGCGCGGGCAAACAGGTCGAGGTGTGAAGGGGTCGGCTCCGGTTCCTGGCTCAACATCTCCGAGTAGTGACGGGCACCGGACTGGATCAGCTGTTCTTTCTGATCGACCGGCGTCATTTCCATTTCTACCGGTTGCAGCAGAAAATGAACGTCCTCGGGCAGGTATGAGCCGGAAAAGGGCACAAAATCAGACATATTACTGCTCTCCGAAAATATGGCGGGAGATCGCTTCGGCAAACTGGCTCTGGCGCGGCAGGCCAAACCAGGTACAAAGCTTCATAAAACGATGATCGCTGAGGCTGTCGCCCAACCCGATAACCGGGAACACGCCGCGTTCAAGCCGCAGTTTTTCCAGCAGGAAAGTCACTGCCAGCCCTTTCTCTACCACGGTCGGCAACCAGGCCACGTTATTGCTGTTACGGTGGACGTAATAGCCGCTGGTAGGGAACAACTGCTCAATTTCATCGGCGATGGCGTAAAGCTCGTCCAGACGGGTGCTATCGCGGTGCTTCATCACCAGATAGACCGGCGTGTCACCGTATTCATAGTTGATACGCGCCCAACCATTGATGTTGCGTTCGGCCATCAGCTCGGTGATCTTGCGTTGCATTCCCAGCAGGTTAGCAGCATAAGGTTGCAGTTTTTCCAGCATCAGCGCCTGCCATGCCTGATCCGGCTGCCCCTGTGGGTTGAGGATCACCGCACCGTGCGTGGTAACCGCCCATGACTTGAACGGGATACTCACCCGGGCAATCTCTTCGGTTCCCCGCGCTGTCACTGGGATAAGCTCCGCATGTTCCAGCATCCAGTCCACCAGCATCGACTGTTCTTCGGTCATAAAGCTGCGTGGTTCCAGGCTACGATCCAGGGCGCCGGTGCGATACGGGGCCAGGTCGAGCTCATCGACCATCTTGCGGCGTGTCTGGAACAGGGTGTCGTCCAGATCGGAGAAAATGACCGGCTTATTCATAGCTTACGACCTCAACGGTTGGGGCGACCTGTTTTAACGCCTCAATTAACGTGGGATCAACGCTTGCCGCAGGGGTTTCGATACACAACAGGATCCGGTCAAACTGCTGGTGGGCCACGTTGTAGACAAAGTTGGGGATGCCCAGCCCATAGTTATCGCCAAAGGCGATGGCGGACTGGATGGCGAACCCGGTGGCTATCGGCGAACGGGTGGTGGAGCTGAATTTAACCTCGGCCCCCTGTTTTTCCAGGCGTTCAGCCAGCAGGAAGGGCTCCCAGACAAATTCGCTGCTGCCCAGCACCAGTAATTTCTCCCCTGGATGCGCCTGAATATCGCGCCCCAGATCCGCACTTGGCGATGAAATGCCCAAGCGGCCCCAGCTTTGTTTACCGGTGATCGGTACGCTGCCGGTGGCGGTTACGTTGACTGCGGGCATCACCGGCACCGGAGCATCGGGATTTTTTTCCCAATGCCAGTCACCTTGAACCAATGACACATACTGAATAGGGATTGGGCTGCGTTGGGCTAGGGCGTC
Source organism: Serratia sp. Res13-Sevr-LER1-36-b (assembly GCF_015673035.1). NCBI lineage: Bacteria > Pseudomonadati > Pseudomonadota > Gammaproteobacteria > Enterobacterales > Yersiniaceae > Serratia > Serratia sp. Res13-Sevr-LER1-36-b. The sequence continues at coordinate 3,829 of NZ_JADACK010000010.1, forward strand.
GCCGCTCCAGTCGGTCAGCGTAACGGTGATGGCGCGGGCAATGTTGTGTAACCCGGCATCCTGCTGTAAAGCCTGGAGCAGGTTGATGAAGGTGTTGCCGGTGGTGGCCTCATCGTCGATCAGCACGACGGTTTTGGCTTCCAGTACGCGGCGGCGCAGTTCGGCATCCTGTGGCAGATAAAGCAGGTGGTCGGTGGCGTGACTGTGATTTTCTTTGAATTCGCACAGCAGCTCACCCCCCTCTACCGGGTGACGGGTGGACGTTAGGTACACCGGGTCGCTAACGCTGCCCCGGACTTCGTCAAACACACCTGCACCGAATCCGACGGCGGTTTCCGCCATGCCGATAAACAGCACTGGGCCTTGCTCACAGGCCGGGAACAGCGCGGCCAATTGCTGATAGACGGCGCGCATGACGCTCGGCTTCACCGGAATATGGCGGCCCAGCACCTTGCTGACGAACAGAAACGCGCGTTTAGGGTTGCGCCTTTCGGCTACGTCAAACAGCTCATCTAGCGCGATCGTGCCGCCCGTTGGGGTTACTTTCAGCGTGCCGCAAGACAGCGTGCGGGAATAGGTATTTAGCATGGGTTAGTCCTTCACCAGCAGATTGTCGAGCACGGGGTGATATCTGACGACATCGGTAATAGAGCGGACGATCGCTGGCGAGAATGCGGCTTTGGCCTCATCAATCACTTCCTGCTGGCTCATTACGCCAAGCTTATACAGGGCAAACAGGCCCGGCAGATTGACGCCGCTGAAACGGGTATAACCGATACCGCCAGACGGGCGCAGGTTGATTTCCAGCAGCACCGGACGCCCGCTGGTGTCGTTGCGGGTTTGCACGTTGACCAGGCCGTCTGCCTGCATTGCGGTGGCACAGGCTTTAGCGAGTTCAAACGCCTCGCCGTGGTTTTCCAGATATTGCAGCGCCCCTTCTTTTCTACGTGCCACGGCAGCCAGAACCGTGCCCCGATCAACCAACATGTCGACGGAGTATTCAGGGCCAGGCAGGTAAGGCATCAGCACCAGCGGCTCAAACTCGCCAGCGTCCGCCAAAGCACTGAGGTAGCGCTGTGGGTTCACTTTGCGGTTTTCCGGATGGGTAAAGGCGGCCATCGGGCCCACGCTTTCATCAAAACGCCAAAATCCCATGCCATAAATACCCTTCACCGGTTTGACGCACAGCTGCGCGCCAGAGAAAGGGGAACGGCTAATCAGATCGCGCAGCTCGGCCACCGACTCAATGCGCAGAGAGGGGACGACAGGCAGCCCTTGTTGCTCCATGGCCTGGGCAAATGCCACTTTGTCATCGGCCAGCTCAAACATGGCCTGGCTGGTGGCACCGGTGGTCAGTGTGACACCGGCAGCCTCGATCTGTTGCCGATGGGCCTCGAACCACTGCGTGTTACGGCCCGTGTGGATGGCATTGATGCCGCACTTTTCCACCGTAGACAGAATGAAGGGTAGCCGCTGTTCGTCCTCTTTCGGTTCGAACAAGGCGACGTCTGCCTGGGAGAGGATCTCGTTACGTTCATTACGGTGTGAGGCAACCACCGTCACGGCAGTTTGCTTGGCTTTCACCAATGAAACGATGCCCTGAATAATATCCCGCTGGGAAGATAAACCTTCCATAAGCCACATTTTGAGTGTCATTTTTTGATTTTTACCGTTCAAGGCTTGATGGTTAAAAGGATCGCTGTGGGTTGAGGCCACCCAATGGCGATGTCAATCATAACATGATGTCAGTCGAGAAGTGAAAATATACGTTTGAAAGTGGCATAAAATGAATGTTATAGCCAAGAAGTTACCAAATGTGAAAAAAATAAATTCTTTTAAAATATAAGGTTAACTTGAATTGAGTGGAGGGTCAGCAAAAATGGGGTTGTGCGTGAACACCATCATGATATGATTTTCTACTCATGGAATTTGGTGTAAAAAATTCACTGTTTTCAATACCAACTTGAAGGAACTTAAACCATGGTGTCATTAACCAAGAACCAGACCGTTTCGCTCAGCAAGCAGTCATCTGCCATCAACCAGCTGCACTTTGGCCTGGGGTGGGATCCGATTAAGAAGAAAGGCGGTCTGCTGAGCAAAATGTTCGGCGGCGGCAATGATGCCATCGATCTCGATGCTGGCTGCGTATTGCTGGACAAAGATGGCAATACCATCGACACCATCTGGTTCCGCCAGCTTAAGTCTCGCTGCGGCGCAGTGGTGCACAGCGGCGACAACCTGACCGGTGAAGGCGATGGCGATGACGAAGTCATCCTGGTCGAGCTGGCAAAACTGCCTGCTCAGGTGGAATACCTGGCCTTTACCGTCAACAGCTTCCGTGGGCAGTCGTTCAACGATGTGGAAAACGCGTTTTGCCGCGTGGTCGATCAGGCCAAAAAGGAGCTGGCACGTTATGAGCTGAAAGAGCAGGGCGCTCATACCGGCATCGTGATTGCTTCACTTCGTCGTAACAATGGCCAGTGGGATTTTACCGCGCATGGCAAAGCCTGCAGCGGCAGAACCATTGATGACATGCATGCTGACATCGTCGCTACCGTGGTGCGCTAATGAATATGACTCCGGGGGCCAATGCCCCAGTTCCATCTAAATTACTGAAGGTGCGCGTGCTGTCCGGCGCACCGGTTGATGCCTCCGCTTTCCGCCTGTATGCCGATGGCAAAGTGAAGGGCGACGCGGACATGATCTTTTATGGTCAGCCCAAGAGCGATGACGCCACGGTTGCCCTGACCCAAGAAGGTCATAACTCCAACTTCGCGGTAGACGTCAGCCGTTTGCACCCCGACGTGCAGAAAGTCGCCTTTACGGTGACCTGTGAAGGGGCTCAAACCGTCGCGGGCCTGCAACGGTTGCTGATCCAGATTGAAGCGGATAACGAAGTGCTGCTGGTGGGCACCGTTGAGCTGAATGGCCGCCAGGAAACCGCATTGATCCTGGGTGAGCTTTACCGTCGTAACAGCGAATGGAAGTTCCGCTTTATCGCTCAAGGCTTCAACGGCGGGCTGAAACCGCTGGCTGAACATTTTGGTGTGGATGTGGCGGATGCTCCTGCCCCGGCAGCGGCTCCTGCGCCAACGCCTGCACCGGCCCCAACGCCGGAGCCAGCCAAAATCAGCCTGAGCAAAGTGTCGTTAACCAAAGAAAAACCGGCTATCAGCCTGACCAAGCGGGATAACTTTGGGGAAATCCGTATCAACCTGAACTGGCATCGCGGCAGCGGCCCGACGGGTTTACGGGCGATGTTCAGTTCGAACAAGGGCGTCGATCTCGATCTCGGGGCGTTTGTTGAAATGGCCAACGGGGAAAAAACGGTGATCCAGGCGCTCGGTAAGCGTTTTGGTGACTACAACCGCGAGCCGTTTGTCCAACTGCAAGGCGATGACCGCACCGGTGATATCTCGGACGGCGAATGGCTGCATATCAACGGGCGCGAATGGAAACATATCCGCGAAGTACTGGTGTTTGCCTTCATCTACGAAGGGGTCGCGAGCTGGGATAAAACGGACGGCGTTGTGACGTTGCACGTGCCAGACCAGCCACCGATTGAAACCCGCATGTCGGAAGGCCAGAACAATCGCAACATGTGTGCCATTGCGCGCCTGGTTAACGAGAACGGTAGCATCAAGGTTGAGCGTGTTAACCGCTTCTTTAACGGTCACAGTGACATGGATCAGGCTTTCGGCTGGGGTTTCAGCTGGAGAGCAGGGTCAAAGTAATCAATTTCACAGAGGATTTCACCATGAGTTTTTTCAACAAGGTTAAAGGGGCATTCAATGCCAGCCGCGACGAGCTGACCAAGCAGGTCGGTCGTTTCAAGAATAAAAAGTTCATGCAGGGTACCGTGGCCGTGTGCGCGCGTATCTCCGTGGCCAGCGGCGGTGTCAGCTCTGAAGAAAAACAGAAGATGATTGGGTTCCTCCAGGCATCTGATGAGCTGAAAGTGTTCGAGACCACTGAAGTCATCGAATTCTTTAACAAACTGATCGCCAGCTTTGAGTTCGATGTCGAAATCGGCAAAGGCGAAACCATGAAGTATATCCTGGCGCTGAAAGATCAGCCGGAAGCGGCCCAACTGGCCATCCGTGTGGGTATCGCCGTAGCCAAAAGCGATGGTGACTTCGACCAGGATGAGCAAAAAGCGGTACGCGAAATCGTGGCTGCTTTGGGCTTTGATGCGGCCGAATTCGGCCTTTAATGTAATATCTTCAGAAGGTTAATATGGTATCCACGCACATCGGCTTCCCGACCGAGACCGTCATTGTTTTCATTGTATTGGCTGTCGGGGCCATTTTTATCGACTTGTTTATGCACCGCGATGACAAGCCTATTTCGCTGAAGAGCGCAGCCCTATGGTCTGTGTTCTGGGTTGCCATAGCGATGGCCTTTGCCGGTTTCCTGTATATCCACCACGGCGCCGAAGTGGCCAGCCTGTTTGTCACCGGTTACGCACTAGAGAAAGTGCTGTCGGTTGATAACCTGTTTGTCATGATGGCGATCTTCTCGTGGTTCGCCGTGCCGGATCGTTTCCGTCACCGCGTGCTCTACTGGGGCATTATCGGGGCTATCGTGTTCCGTGGCATCTTCGTTGCCATCGGTACCGGCTTGCTCAGCCTCGGGCCATACGTTGAAATTGTCTTTGCGCTGATCGTGGCCTGGACGGCGGTGATGATGTTGCGCAGCGGCGATGACGGTGATGAGATCGAAGACTACTCGCAGCACTTGGCGTATCGCATGGTTAAACGGTTCTTCCCGATTTGGCCGAAGCTCAGAGGCCACGCTTTCCTGTTAAGCCAGAAAGAAGTCGATGAGGAACTGGCCAAGCCGGAAAACAAGGATGTGACCATTGGCCGTGGTGCCAAAGCCTGGCGATATGCTACACCGCTGATGCTGTGTGTGGCCGTGGTTGAGCTTTCCGACGTGATGTTTGCGTTTGACTCGGTACCGGCCATCATCGCCGTGAGCCGTGAGCCGCTGATTGTCTACAGCGCCATGATGTTCGCCATCCTCGGCCTGCGTACGTTGTATTTTGTGCTGGAAGCCCTGAAGCAGTACCTGACGCATCTGGAAAAAGCCGTTATTGTGTTGCTGTTCTTCATTGCGGTGAAACTGGGTCTTAATGCCACCGACCACATCTGGCATCATGGGTACAGCATTTCAGCAACGGCGAGCCTGTTTGTCGTGCTGGGCGTTCTTGCGGTGGGTATTATCGCGAGCGTCATGTTCCCAGGCAAACCCGACGCCGAGGAGAAAAAGGAGAGCTGATCTCCTATCCAGCTGAAATCAATTCGCATGAGTTTAATTTTTTGAGAGGTTAGAACAATGAGTGTTTCTTTATCTAAAGGCGGTAATGTTTCCCTGAGTAAAGCAGCCCCAACCATGAAGAATGTGTTGATTGGTCTGGGTTGGGACGCACGCTCCACCGATGGTCAAGACTTTGACCTGGATGCCTCTGCATTCCTGCTGGCCGCAAACGGGAAAGTGCGCGGTGATGCTGACTTCATTTTTTATAACAACCTGACTTCTTCAGACGGTTCCGTCACCCACACCGGTGACAACCGTACTGGTGAAGGCGACGGCGATGACGAATCTCTGAAAATCAAACTGGATATGATCCCAGCTGATGTCGACAAAATCGTGTTTGTGGTCACTATCCACGATGCGCAGGCTCGTCGTCAGAGCTTTGGCCAGGTATCCGGCGCCTTTATCCGTTTGGTGAACGATGACAACCAGACCGAAGTGGCCCGTTACGACCTGACAGAAGATGCGTCCACCGAAACCGCCATGCTGTTTGGTGAGCTGTATCGCAACAACGCCGAGTGGAAATTCCGCGCGGTAGGTCAGGGTTATGCCGGTGGCTTGGCTTCCGTGTGTGCTCAGTACGGCATCAACGCCTCCTGATCGACAAACTCGTTAATATTTCGGGCAGTACACCACTGCCCGTATCATCCCCTACAAAGCAGGAGCTTTAAAATGGCAGTTTCTCTCGTAAAAGGCGGTAACGTATCCCTGACCAAAGAAGCACCAACCATGAACATTGCCATGGCTGGCTTAGGTTGGGATGCGCGTGTCACCGATGGCCAAGGGTTTGACCTGGACGCCTCCGTATTTATGGTTGGTGATGACGGTAAGGTGCTGGGCGACAGCAGCTTTATCTTCTTCAACAACAAGAAGAGTGCTTGTGGCTCCGTTGAGCACCAGGGCGACAACCGCACCGGTGAAGGCGATGGCGATGATGAGCAGGTCAAAATTGAGCTGAGCAAAGTGCCTGCTGAAGTCAAGAAACTGGTTTTCGCCGTCACCATCTATGATGCAGAAGCGCGTAAACAGAACTTTGGCATGGTCAGCAACAGCTACATGCGTATCTTCAACAACGATAACGGCACCGAAATCGCCCGTTTCGACCTGTCCGAAGATGCTTCTACCGAAACTGCGATGGTATTCGGCGAGCTGTATCGCAACGGTGCCGAGTGGAAATTCAAGGCAGTGGGCCAAGGCTTTGCAGGTGGCCTGTCCGCGCTGGCTTCACAGCATGGCGTGAATATCTAAGATAGGCTCGTTGCCAGTGTGAGAACCGAGGTCAGGGTCTACAGATTAACCCCTGCATCTGATTATGGCTCCGCATCAGCCCCCTCTCCCTGTGGGAGAGGGGTGGGGTGAGGGGGATTACACGCTCCCCTTGCCCAGTCCCACCATCAATATCCCCGTTATGGAAAAGCTATTTTAACAGGAGGTTATCCTGATGATTTTACAGTCCGGCCAGAACTTGGTGGTCAATGGCACCCAGCTCAACCTGACCCTGCAGTACCCCGCCACCCCCGGTTTTAAGAGTGAGCCTGATACCGCGGTATTCCTGCTGAATGCCGAGGGCAAAGTCCGTGGCGATGCCGATTTTATCTTCTTCAATCAAACCGCTACCCCCAACCGCAGCGTCGTTTTACAAACCACCCACCAAAGCAGCACCCTCTCGTTAGATCTAAGCAAAATTGACGCTGATGTCAGCAAGATTGCCATCACTTTGGTGATTGATGGTTTGGACGCGATCTCTGGGCTGCAACACCTGAGAATGGATGCGCAGAACGTTGCCCAATACAGCGTAGAAACCCCGGGCCGCCAGGAGAAGGCGCTAATTGTGGCCGAAATTTATCGCCATGCCGGTAACTGGAAGCTGCGCGCGCTGGGGCAGGGATTTAACGGTGGCCTGGAGCCGCTGGCGTTAAACTATGGTGTTGATGTGGCTCAGCCAACTGCGCCTGCTACTCCGCCGCCGACCGTCAGCCTGGAGAAAAAGCTGCAGGATAAAGCCCCGCATTTGGTGAGCCTGGCGAAGAACGTCACCGTCAGCCTGGCTAAATTCAATCTGCAGTCGGTGAAGGCCAAGGTCGCGTTCGTGCTGGATGCTTCAGGATCGATGACCGGGCAGTTCAAAAAGGGCAATGTGCAGGCGGTACTGGATCGCATCGCCGTGCTGGCCGTGCAGTTTGATGATGACGGCTCGATGGACGTCTGGGGCTTTGCCGAAAAACACGCAAAATATCCCGATGTGACGCTGGATAATCTTGATGGTTATATCAAGGCGATCCAGGGCAGCGGCAAGCGCTCAATGTGGGAGATCCTGCCAAAGCTGGGTGGTACCAATAATGAACCGCCGGTGATGGAGGAGCTGATCGATACGTTTAAACACAGCGACATGCCGGTGTACGTGGTGTTTATTACCGACGGTGGCATCAGCAAAACGCGCCAGATCAAAGAAGCGATCAAGCGCTCGGCCAACTATCCGATTTTCTGGAAGTTTGTCGGCCTGGGTGGCTCGAACTACGGCGTACTGGAAAAGCTGGATACCTTCACCGATCGCCGGGTGGATAACACCAACTTCTTCGCGATTGATGACTTTGCCACGATGAAAGAAGACCGTTTGTACGATCTGCTGCTGGAGGAGTTTAAAGAGTGGTATGACGCCGCCAAGGCGGACCGTATTATTTTTTAACTATTAATATCAGATAGTTAAATAAATACATAACGTACCGCGATGGCCCCTCACCCTAACCCTCTCCCACAGGGAGAGGGGACCGATCGAGTGTGCGATTGGTTGCAGAAATCTACCTGACCACCGAAATGAATCAACTGTTCACTGAACTCGACCACGACGCCGGACAGCTCCCTCTCCTTGTGGGAGAGGGCTGGGGTGAGGGGAAATATTGAGTGCCGAGGGGAGCGATTAGTGGTCAGTCTTGCTGATCACATTAGGCTCCGCCACGCGCTGCCTTTTAACCGGCGAACGGCGTTTTGACCAGGCCGGGTGGAAATGCCGCCAGTGCGCATCCTGGGCCGCAGCTAACAATTCATAGTCCCCACGGGTATCGCCCCAGGCTCTGAGATGATAGTTCCCCAGTGGGCCATAGATACTTTCCAGGCGTTCAACCTTCTGCCCACAGCGGCAATTATGGCCGGTGATGTGCCCGGTGAGCTTCCCGTCGACCACTTCCAACTGAGTACCAATCAGCTTGATGCCCAAACGATCGGCAAACGGCTGTAGCACCAGGGCCGGCGAAGCGGAACAAATCGTGACTTCAGCACCGGAGCTGACCTCCATGGCAACCGCAATCAGCCCAGAAGGGCGCATCAGCTTGGTCCAATAGGCCGAACAAAAGGCTTCCGCCTGCTGACGGAACCAGTGCTCATCTACCCCGGTCAGGAAAACCTTAATCAGGGTTTCTTTTAGCTCGTCGCGGGTGAGTTTTTTGCGCATATGCTTAAACGCAGGCTGCGCCAGTTGCAATAAGCGCCGGGCAAATACGCGCCGCCCAAAAGCGAAACGCAGAAATGGGATAAAACTGTCGTGGTGAGTCAGCGTTCCGTCAAAATCAAAAACTGACAAAACTTGCGTTGTACGACTTGCCTCTGTATCCATCTTTAAACCATACCTCTACTGTGCAATACCGGGCGTTCTCCCAATCTGGTGGATGATAGCAGAACTCCCCCGCAGGTTGAATTTTTGCCAACCTGGCCCGCAAACCCAGCTCTAAGACCAATTTATAAAACACGATCACGCCCTCAATATCCCTACTAATTATGTGATTTCTCCGCCGCTAGCGAGTAAAATGCCTGCGCCCTACCCAGGGCACGCTGTTTACAATCTGGCTATGGCATCGCCATAAAAAGGAGTCTTCCCTTATGACAGGTCTGTTTCTGGGGTTCCTTCTTGGATTTATCATGCAACGCGGGCGCTTTTGTATGGCCGGCGGTCTGAGAGACCTCTATCTGTTTCGCGACGGGCGCATGACCCTCGCTATCCTCATTATCATTACTCTGCAAAGCATCGGTCTGTTCGCCTTCGTCGCTCTCGGTTGGGCTAAACTGCCCGGCGGGGATTTCCGCTGGCTGGCGACGCTGATCGGCGGCGTTACCTTCGGTCTCGGCATGGGGCTGGCAGGCTCCTGTTCGACAGGAGCTTACTATCGCGCTGCCGAAGGGCTGGCCGGAAGTATGATTGCCGTGATCGGTTTTGTCGTCGCCAGTTGGTATATCCGCCAGCCGGGTGGCAAACAACTGTTCGCGCCCATCAATGCCCCCGCCTTACCGGATGCTTCGCTGATGCAGACGTTCGGCATGTCTCCCTGGCCTGCTGTAGCGGTGCTAACCGTGCTGACCGGTGTGTTGGTCTGGCGCCACCTGAAACGCAAATCCTTCCCCGTTCCGCAACCTAAACCGCGCAAGCAGGGTATTGCCCACTGGCTGTTCGAAGCACGCTGGCATCCCTTCGTCAGTGCCGTACTGATCGGCGTTATTGCGCTGCTGGCATGGCCTTCCAGCCTAGAGGCGGGCCGGGTTGGCGGTCTGGGGATTAGTGGCCCCAGCGCACAGCTGTTTTCGTTAATCACCGAGGGTAAAACCGGCTTCTTTGGCTGGGCTGGCTACTTGCTGATCGGGATTTTTGCCGGTGCGCTGGTGGCTGCCTGGGGAAGTCAGGAATTGCGGCTGCGCTCGCCCGGCCTCCCGACATTGGTCAAAAGCCTGCTTGGGGGCGGATTGATGGGGATCGGCAGCGGATTGGCCGGGGGCTGTATGCTGGGTAATACCATCGTCAATACCGCCTGGTTCTCCTGGCAGGGCTGGCTGTTTATTCCGTGCATCCTGTTGGGCAGTTGGGTGGTCAGTTATTTCACTATTATTCTTCCGAATCAATCGATTAAAACAAAAGAGGCTTGAGGGCTATGAAAACGATCACTCTGGATACCACCGGTAAACTTTGCCCGTTCCCGCTGATGGAAGCCAAAAAGCACATTGAGCAATTGGGTTCTGGCGACCTGCTGGTGATTGAATATGACTGCGCCCAGGCCACGGAAAACCTGCCGCGCTGGGCGGTTGAGGCAGGGCACTGCGTGACGGATTTCCAGCAGACCGGCGATGCCCGCTGGCAGATTAGTATTCAGAAGGGGTAGAGTTATCTGCTCTAAATTGGGAGTTTTTTCCGGGTTAGAGCCGGCTTGAGCATCGCTACGTCTTTAAACGTAGGGAAAACAATCCATCATGTATTCTTACCTTTTGTCATCTTTGGCCAGTATACTTAATTCCAGCTTGAGGGCGCTTTGCCGCTCAGGAACGTTCAACCTTAACGAATGAAGGGATACACGATGAAAAATATTTTCTTTTTTGATGCGATGCTGACGCCGAAAATCATTACCGGCGTTTATTGGCTTTGCCTGCTGGGCATCCTGGTCGGTGGGATTGGGTCGATGTTCTATGGTGAGTTTTTCCGTGGTCTGCTGGGCATCATCATTGGCGGTGTCTTTACCCGTGTCTGTTTTGAAATGGTGATCATCGCCTTCAAAAATAACGAGTATCTGCGCAAGATTGCTGAAAAGCCGTAATGTTGTGAAGGACAAATACTCCCTCACCGGGTTCAAAGCGTAGGGGCGTAGCATGCTGCGCCCGTCAGAGTAATCAGTGGGTTAGCTAGGTAGGTACAGCTCGATTTCTACAAATTCAGCAACATTGCCACTTTTTCATCGAGCTGAATTTTTGGAGACTAAAGGTTCTTCCTTTACTGTGCACGTTGATCCTCTCTACGTATCAACTGTATGCCGTAGCTAAAATCATTTCTCTGACCATCACCTTGATACGATTGAGTTTATATAACTTATATTATTTTTTATACTCATCAAGATACCAATTCGCAGGAATAGTACTGACGGCAAAGCATACTTGTGAAACCTTGGCGTTAATGAGTTATACAACGGGTCTGTCGCAACGCCTCGTATGCAAGTTGACGGCTCTCTATGCCAACCTGCTAGAATGAGGTTCAGCGTCCTGTAATGCCAAAGAACTAAAGCTCCCCGGCACGAATAAAAATATGTCATGTGTTTACTTTCACACATAAAAGTAAAGGGATTCCATCAGTAATGAATACATAACCTTCATTTCCCTGCGGGAACAATATAACATTTAATTCACGCCCCTTAAATAAATAAAAATTGGGAATAACAGGCTTAAGAAGCATGGCAAGCTCATTATCCTTAATACTTTCAGAGGAGAACAACAACGTTCTGTCTGTTGCATCTTGGGTATAAGTAAAAGGAGCATTCCATTCTACCTTCCGCAGATTATTATCTAGCCCATAATACGAACCAATCATATGAAACTCACCCGCTCCTCCTTTAAAATGAAAGATAATCTTGGAAAAATAGTTCACATCTCCTTGTTGGATGTTAACTTTATCCTCACAGGAAAAGTTATTTTTATTATAAAATAAATTAATTTTGGCAAAGAAAGGAGATAAAATCACTCCCGCAAGCAATGCATGCATTATCAACTTAGTCAGTTTTTCCATCATTATTCTCGACAAAATAATATGTTACACAGGAAGACATTTTTTTACATTGTCATCACATAGAACAATGGATGTTTTCAGGCGAGATAAACTCTCTGTTAAGTAGGCAATCTGATTTTTTTACAAGAAATTTTTTTCCTACCAGATAGTCAGAAAAATAATTTCGACGACTGAGGGAAATCGAATCATCAACATAGACAACACATTCATTAACTTTCCCAACCTTTACATAATTTGAAAAAAAATCACTATTTACATTAATACTCCTAAACAATAAAGATAGAAAAATAATAAAGAACAGTCCTGCAGTCAAAAAATGATTAATTCAATGTGTTTTGAATTTATAACAAAGCTGTAACTTTCAAATAGGAAACGTCACGACTACCTTTCTCGGTTTCTTCCTAATATGAGCAGCAACACGAGAAGGTCGAGGCATCCCCCCTCCTCTAATCTAGATATATAACCTATCAAGGAGATGAATGATAATGATTGTCAGGCGCTTGCTCAGAATTTTCCTTTTTAAAATTAACATGTTAAAACAACACATTAATGCCTTGGTTGTTATCAAATATCAATAACATAAGAATAACAGGAGCTAATGCTACTAAAAAAACACATAGGTTAAAAAAAATATTTCTCTACCAGCAATCTTGGTTTGGTTTAAAAGAATGAATTTGCATTATCATGAAGAATTAAATGCTAAATTTAACATATTAAAAACGCTGTACCTTTTTTATTTTTTGGGGTTGCCGTGAGATACGTTGTATTTATAATGCGACCAAAAGGAATAGTTCGTCTTTATCGTGAATACGCTCACCATCATCTCAAGGGTTAATATGGAGAATAACCTATTTGGATTTCTTATTGATAATGACATTCAACTTGATATACCCCATAAAAGACTGATTCGTATCAGTACAATTTCGTCAGGAAAAATGGGCAAGTCTGTTTTATTTGGCTCGATTGAGTTGAGTGAGGTCACCTTACGCTTGTTGGTATTTATACTCCAGCACGAAAAAGGAGAGAGGCTATCTAAAGATGAAATATTTAAATACGTTTGGGAGGATGCTAATCTTTCTTCTTCTAACCAACGTTTATGGCAAGCGATAAACGAATTAAGGTTAAAGCTGAGCTCTCTCGGCTTACCCCACGATTTCATATTAAACACAAGGGGATCAGGATATTCATTGAATAGTCCAGATGTCACACCTTTATTTTATAAAAACTTTAACTGAGCTTTCACTTAGTTAATAAAACTATATCCATAAAACCCTTGGATATTAAATCGTCATTTTAAAGGAATTTGAAATGACACAACATTAAGAATTGAAGGAATAGATATGAAAAAGTTAGCAATCGTTGCATCCCTGGTCGCAGCATTCGGTTCTCTGGGTATGGCTCAAGCAGCCTCTACCGGTACCATCACCTTTAACGGTGAACTGACCGCTACTACCTGTGACGTCGTTGTTGACGGCCAGGCTGCTGACGCCACCGTGGTGCTGCCAACCATCGGCACCAACCTGCTGCAAACTGCGGGCACCACACGAGGTGATACCGGCTTCGTGATGGCGCTGAACAACTGTTCTGGCACCCTGCAGACCGCTTCCGCCTTCTTCGAAGCTGGGTCTTCTGTTGACCAGGTGACTGGTCGTCTGAAAAACATGACCGGTGGTGCTACCAACGTCAGCCTGCAGCTGCTGGACGGATCAAGCACGTCTCCGGCAGTGATCCAGGCGGGTAACCAGAACCAGGTAACCAACACCACTTATAAAGATATTTCAAGCGGTAGTGCAAGCCTGCCATACATCGTTCGCTACTATGCCGAAGCGCCAACGACTGCCGGCACCGTGGTCAGCAACGTAGTGTACTCCATCCAGTACCAGTAATGGACTGTGGGAGGGGATTTCCCCCTCCCAACTCGCCTGACCGTTTGGAGCTAAACATGAAGTTTCTCACACACTCGACACATCAGATTTGTACGTTGGCAGCCCTGGCGCTGTTCAGCACCCATGCGCTGGCCAGCGTGGTCATCAGCGGTACCCGCGTGATTTACCCGTCGGATGCGAAGGAAGTCAGCGTCAAAATCAGCAATGTGGGTCCCTCGCCGGTGCTGCTGCAAAGCTGGATCGACAGTGGCGATGCCAATGCCAAACCATCAGCCATCAAGGTGCCATTCGTGCTGACCCCGCCGATGAACCGGGTCGAGGCAGGCAAGGGCCAGACGCTGCGTATCAGCTACGCTGGCGGTGCATTACCGATGGATAAAGAGTCGGTGTTCTGGTTGAACGTGCTGGAAGTCCCGGCCAAGAGTCAGGCCAAAACCGAAGAAAACAAGCTGCAGATGGCGTTCCGTACCCGTATCAAGCTGTTCTATCGCCCGGCGGGTCTAGAAGGCAATGCCAACGATGCCGCCAAAGCGGTTACCTGGAGTACCCAGGGGAGCCAGGTCCAGGCCACCAACCCGACGCCGTTCTATGCCTCGCTGGTCAATCTATCCATCAACGGCAAGAAGCTCGACAGTGCGATGATCGCCCCGCGCAGCGCCATGACGCTGGAATTACCGGGTCAGGCGGGAAGCAAAATCAGCGGAACCTATGTGAACGATTACGGTGCCGTACTGCCCTTCGATGCAGTCGTGAAATAAGCACCCACAACGTCCCATCATATTAATTATCGTCTTCACCATTATTCAGGAAATACGTTCTTGAAAGGATCTCTTATGTCTACATCTTTGCAATCAGGTCTCCAGAGTCGGCTTTCTCCTCTGGCGATGGCCATGTTTTCGACCTTTTTTGTTGGCGGCGTCCAGGCTGAAACTGCCCCCTCCGCGCCACAAGAGATCGCAAAGAACCTGGAGTTTGATCCGTCTTTCCTGAATGTTGATGATGAAAAGTCGGTTGATCTCAGCCGCTTTGCCAATGGCTCGTCGGCCCTCCCCGGCACCTACAAGACGGCGGTGTACGTCAACGAGCAACTGGTCAGCAATGCCGATATCGAGTTCAAGGCGCGCGCGGATAAAACCGTGTATCCCTGCCTGACCAGCGAGTTGATCAAGAACATCGCGTTCAATTACGAGAAGTTGCCCTCAGACTTTTTAAGCCAGCAAAACGCTGGCGAGCAGTGTCTCGACCTGCAGCAAAAAATTCCTGAAGCCCAGGTCAATTACGACAGTAACGAACAGCGCCTGGATATCGTCATTCCCCAGGTGTACATGCTGAACACTGCCCGGGGTACCGTCAGCCCGGAACTCTGGGACAGCGGTGTACCAGCATTACTGCTCGGCTATAACGTCAATGGCTATACCAGCGATTCACACGGTGAAACCTTCAACTCGCTGTTCGCCGGGGTGAATGCCGGACTGAACGTCGGGGCCTGGTATCTGCGACATAACGGCTCCTATACCCGGATGGACAACGGGCCGAACCAGTACAGCAACATCAATACCTACCTGCAGCGCGATGTCCCCGCACTCAAAGCCCGCGTGTTGATGGGGCAGTCGAACACCACCGGTCAGTTGTTCGATACACTGCCATTTACCGGTATCCAACTGGCCACCGACGAGAGGATGTTGCCCGAATCCCTGCGCGGTTACGCG
The DNA here is from genome assembly GCF_015673035.1 of Serratia sp. Res13-Sevr-LER1-36-b. Classification (NCBI taxonomy): domain Bacteria; kingdom Pseudomonadati; phylum Pseudomonadota; class Gammaproteobacteria; order Enterobacterales; family Yersiniaceae; genus Serratia; species Serratia sp. Res13-Sevr-LER1-36-b. The sequence continues at coordinate 19,269 of NZ_JADACK010000010.1, forward strand.
CCGGAGATCCGCGGCATTGCCCGTACGAATGCCCGTGTCACCGTGCGCCAGAGCGGCCAGGTGCTGTATGAAACCACTGTCACCCCGGGAGAGTTCTTGATCAATGATCTCTACCCGACCGGCTACGGTGGCGATCTGGATGTGACCGTGCGTGAATCAGACGGTACCGAGCAGACCTTCAGCGTGCCCTATGCGTCGGTCGCCCAGTTGCTGCGCCCTGGCGCATCACGCTATTCCATCACCGCGGGTGAGGTGCGCAGCGATAACCTGCGTGATAAACCGGCGTTGTACCAGGCAACCTACCAGTTGGGGCTGACTAATGCCATTACCGGCTACGGTGGCCTGCAGCTCAGTCAGGATTACTACGCGCTGCAACTGGGGGCGGCGGTGGGCACCCCGATTGGCGCACTGGCGTTTGATGCCACTCAGGCACGTACCCATCTGCAAAACAGCACCGATGAGAATGGTCGACATCAGTCAGGTAACAGCCTCAGCGGCCAAAGCTATCAGGTCAGTTACAGCAAACTGATTAGCGAGACCAACAGCAACCTGTCGCTGGCGGCCTACCGCTTCTCGACCGACGGCTACATGGATTTCATGACGGCGATGCAGACGCGCGACGCCGTGGCGCAGGGGTTTTCTCCCGACTCGATCTGGCGGGCCAAGAACCGCCTCACCCTGACCGCGGGCCAGGGGTTACCGGACAACTGGGGACAACTGTATGTCAGTGGTTCGCTGCAGAACTACTGGAACAAGGACGGCAGCGAGAAGCAGTATCAGGTGGGGTATAACAACCGTTACAAAAGCCTGTCCTACGGTCTCAGTGCTAATCGGACTTTCTCCAG
>NZ_JADACK010000011.1:0-223720 GCF_015673035.1 Serratia sp. Res13-Sevr-LER1-36-b
AGTCTGAAAACTCGGAAACGCACCTTGGATAAGGGGACGATCGAGTTTCCTCTTTACTTCCAAAAGAGCAGGGGCTAGCAGCTCCCTCTTCCTATACAAAATGAAGGGGACTGTCTGTGCTACAACTCAACGACATCCTCTACATCAGCTCTGTTACAGATCAATTCCAGTACCCGACCACAACACCGCGCTGGCTCCCTCTCCCTTTGGGAGAGGGTCGGGGTGAGGGGAGAAAGCGATCGCAAAATAAACAAATCTACTCCTGCAAACGTGGGTATTTCTGTTGAGATAACGACCAGAACACTTATTATGTAAAACTCGGCACTCAATAAGGGAATACGATGAGAAGACTTCCGGTCTATCTGTTACTTGATACTTCGGGCTCCATGACGGGCGAACCCATTGAGGCGGTCAAAAATGGAGTGCAAACGCTGCTCTCCACCCTGCGACAAGATCCCTACGCCCTTGAAACCGCCTATGTTTCCGTCATTACCTTTGATTCTTCCGCACGCCAAGCGGTGCCCCTCACCGACCTGCTGAGCTTCAAGCTGCCAGAACTGGTGGCCAGCGGCACCACCGCACTGGGTGAGGCCCTCTCCCTGGTCGCCACCAGCATCAGCAACGAAGTGCAGAAAACCACCGCCGAGACCAAAGGCGATTGGCGCCCGCTGGTGTTCATCATGACCGATGGCTCACCAACGGATGACTGGCGTAAAGGCGTCAGCGACTTTAAAGCCGCCAGAACCGGCGTGGTCGTTGCCTGTGCCGCTGGCCACAGCGCCGAAACCAAAGTACTCCAGGAAATCACCGAGATCGTGCTCCAGCTGGATACGGCGGACTCCACCTCGATCAAAGCCTTCTTTAAATGGGTGTCGGCCAGCATTTCCGTCGGCAGCCAGAAAGTCGAGTCAGGTAAAAAGGAAGTCATTGGTCTGGACGATTTACCGCCACCACCACCCGAAGTTAACGTTGTTCTATAAAACATATTCAAGGAGATTTTATGTCAGTCAGTTTGCGTAAAGGACAAAGCGTCAGCCTGCGTAAAAACGAACACGACCTTTCCTCAGTCACCATTGGGCTCGGCTGGGATATCAATGAAGAGAAGAAAGGCCTGCTGGGTGGTCTGTTTGGCAAGAAAGAGCCGGAGTATGATCTCGACGTCATCGCCTTCCTGTGTAATGCCCAAGGCAAAGTCGCCGATCTGGGCGATGTGGAAAACGGCCGGCCTTCGCTGGTTAACGGGGACATCATTTTCTTCAACAGCCTGCGCCATAAGTCTGGCCACATCTGGCTGACCGGCGATAACCGCACCGGTGCGGGCGATGGTGATGACGAGCAGATTATCGCCCAGTTGAACTCCCTCGATCCCAAGTACGAAAAAATCGTTTTCATCGTGCAGATTTATAACGGCCAGGAGCTGAAGCAGCACTTCGGCAAGGTACAAAACGCCTTTATCCGTGCGGTGGATGCCAAAAACGTGGAAATGGCGCGTTTCGATCTTTCGGGCGGGGCCGCCTTTGATGGCCAGCGTTCCATGCTGTTTGCCGAGCTGGTGCGTGAAAGCACCGGCTGGAAGCTGAACGCCATTGGCGAACCTTCCGAATCCGACTCCTTCGTGTCCCACTTGAAGAACTACCTGCAATGAGAAGATTACCCGTTTACCTGCTAATTGATACCTCCGGGTCGATGCGCGGGGAATCTATCCACGCCGTTAACGTGGGCATTCAATCAATGATGAGCGCGCTGCGCCAGGATCCGTATGCGCTGGAAAGCGTGCACATCTCCATCATTACCTTTGATAACGAAGCCCGGGAGTTTATCCCGTTAACCTCATTGGAAGAGTTCCAGTTCACCGATATTGTTGTCCCCAGCGCAGGTGGCACCTTCACCGGGGCCGCGCTTGAGTGCCTGATCCAGTGCGTGGATCGGGATATCCACCGCTCCGATGGCGATCAGAAAGGCGATTGGCGGCCACTGGTATTCCTGATGACCGATGGCACCCCGTCAGACAGTTATGCCTATGGCGAGGCGATCAAAGAAGTCAAAAAACGTTCCTTCGGTTCCATTATCGCCTGTGCGGTCGGGCCAAAGGCCAAGCATGAACACCTCAAGCAACTGACCTCTCAGGTTGTGGCCCTCGAAACTCTGGATTCAACGGCCTTTTCCGGCTTCTTCAAATGGGTGTCGGCCAGCGTCGCGTCAGGCAGTTCCAGTGCGGGTGTTAACGCCGGGCAGGATAACCTCCCACCACCACCACCGGAAATACAGCTGGTTCTGTAGCCAACAGGCAAAGCCTCTACCCGGAGCTTTGCCTGTTTTTTCATTGCCCCATGACGCGCATTGCAAGAAGCATCCGCCTGACGAGGTTTTTAACCATGAGAAGACTGCCCATCTTCCTGGTCTTGGACTGCTCAGAGTCCATGATCGGGGAAAGCCTGAAGAAAATGAATGATGGCCTGCAAAGGATCGTCAGCGACCTGAAAAAAGACCCCCACGCGCTTGAGACCGCCTGGATATCGGTGATTGCTTTCGCTGGGGTGGCAAAAACCATCGTACCGCTGGTGGAGGTGGTGTCGTTTTATCCCCCTCGCCTGCCGATCGGCGGTGGCACCAACCTGGGCGCGGCATTGCGGGAACTGACCCGTCAGTTGGATCAACAGGTCAGAAAAACCACCCAGGAACGCAAAGGCGACTGGAAACCAGTGGTGTACCTGCTCACCGATGGCCGCCCAACGGATGATACCGCCCCCGAAATCAAGCGCTGGAAAGAAAACTACGCCAATAAGGTCAACCTGATCGCCATTGGCCTTGGCCCGTCTGCAGATATGAACATCCTGCGGCAGTTGACCGACAACGTCTTGCTGTTCACCGACAGCCAGGAAGGGGATTTCGCCCAGTTCATCAAGTGGATCACCGCTTCTGTCTCAGCCCACAGCCGCAGTGTGGGGGAAGATGCACCTCCGTTGCTCACCCACACCGATCACATTGTGCGGCTGGCCAAAGACGATATTGCCAGAGCCTACGACGAAAACTGCGTCACCCTGACGGGCCGTTGCAGCAAGTCACGCCGCCCTTATCTGATGAAATACGAACGCCCGGCCATCAACCTCTCCTCGCTGGATTTCAAGCTCAATATCAACGGCTTCAATCTCAACGGTTGCTTCCCGATCGATGAGGATTATTTTGCCTGGAGCGATGAATCGGCGTCTGCCATTCAGGTCAATACCAGCGAACTGCACGGCGTACCGGGTTGCCCGTACTGCGGCAATGCCAGCGCCTTTGCGATGTGTACCTGCGGCAAGCTGTTGTGCGTCAACGGACCCGATGACGTTATTTGCCCATGGTGCGATAAGGGGCTGACGTTCAGGGAAAACGGCGGCGACTCTGATTTCGACGTGACGCGAGGGAAAGGCTGATGCAAGACGTGGAGAAACTGCGCCAGAACGTACTCATGCTGATCCTGGCAGAAACGGGCGCAACAACGGATGACGCCCAGCTTGCCAGCCTGCAAGCCGATGATGAGATCGGCACCTTGCTGACCAACCTCATCACGAAAGTGACGGCCAAGACCCCCGTAGCGGTTGAGACAACAGAAGCTCCGCCGTTGGTTGCCAATGACGATACCTTGGCCGACGAGCCTAAAGTGGTCCTCACCAAAAGCGATGACATCCCTGTTGCCGCCCCAGAAACCGCAGTTCTGCCAACACCAGACGACGGGCAGAAAGCACCGTTTGAGCCGCTGGAAGTGCAAGGAGATACCACATTGCCTGAAGAAACCGCCAAAGAAAACCTGAAGCCAGGCCAGATCCCGTCCGGCACCGCTACCCCCATTAGCACGCCGCAGAACAATCAGCCGCAGGCAAAAATCAACGTGGCTAATGCTCGTACCGGCGTCCCCTTCCACTCTGAAATCGATATCGTGCTGGATGATGGAACGACTGCCGAAGTGCTGGCCGTCACGTTCTCCAAAGATATCGGCATCACCTTTGATCCGGCGACCTCTTCACTGGCAGGAACCGCCACCGAAAGCGGCGACTTTGACATCACGGTTACCTGGTCTTGCCCTGCTGCGCCGCAATGCACCACCCAAGTGCCCTTTATCGTTAACCCCGACCCGCGCAGCCTGTGGAAAATCCTCGAGCCGCCTGCCGATTCGCGCTATTTCAAACCGCATGTCGCCCATCAGCATATCCTGGAGCCTGGCGTAAACATCGTGGCGGCCAGCCGCAGAGGGCGTTCACACGAGCATGCGGGCACCTTCCGGGATGATGACTTCTACATCGCCAGCAATAGCGATACCGGCTGGAACGTCATGCTGGTGGCCGACGGAGCCGGTAGCGCTAAAAACTCGCGCGAGGGTTCGCGTATCGCGACTCAAACCGTGGGCGACTACCTGACTACCCTGTTGAATAGCGACAAAGGGCTGGAACTCAAAGCCTGCGTTGAAAACTGGGGAACTGACGATCAGCGTATAGTCTGGGAGGCATTTAATCGCCTATTCCGCCAGGCCGCGATCATGGCCGTTAACAATATCAGTAATGAATCCATCCGGGCCGAAGAGAGCGCCAAATCCTATTCGACCACGCTGCTGGTCACCGTTTCCTTCCGTACCGGGGCCGAGCTGTTCGCCGCCTCTTTCTGGTTGGGCGACGGTGCCATTGCGGCCTACGGGCCGGTGGGCAAAGTGCGCGTACTGGGCACGCCAGACAGCGGTGAGTATGCGGGCCAAACGCGCTTCCTGGATGCAGATGCCGTGAACGATACGAACTTCAGTAAGCGCATCAGCATCGGTAAATGGACCGAGGTCTCTCATCTGGTACTGATGACGGACGGCGTCTCCGATCCCCGGTTTGAAACGGATAATGGCCTACAAAATAGCCAGAAGTGGGACGATCTGATCGCGGAGCTGACACCCTGCCTGAGCGACCCTGCGCAGCCCGCAGAGCGGCTGGCCGAATGGCTGAACTTCTTCTCCCCGGGCAATCACGACGATCGGACCCTAATCGTGGCGTGGTGAATGGATTGGACTACATAGCGGGTGAGTAACATGGCAAATATTATTACCTGTACTACCAGGGATGGCGAAACCATCCAGTACGTCGATGAGATCATCGGCTCCGGCTCGATGAAAGACGTCTACTTTTCGCCGGATAAGTCATACGTGGTAGCGTTCTATAAAAAGCCGCAGAACGAGCAGGCGAAAGAGCGCATCGAGATGATCACTGGCCGCTACCGGCAGAACATCTTTGAACAAGCCGGTGGGGATTACTGGCAAGGGCTGTTTTGTTGGCCCACCAGCATAGTGGAACACGACGGCAAAATCGGCATCGTGGTGCCCACCTACCAGAGCCACTTCTTTTTTAAGTACGGCTCCAAGAATAACGACTTCCTGGGGATTAAAGGCCGCGAGAAGGAAGGCAAATGGTTTGCCAGCGCCAATAACCAGAACAAGTTCCTGGATCCGCGTGAACGCGGCAACACCCTGAATTACCTGAAGGTGTGCCTGCTGCTGACCCGGGCCGTCCGGCGTATGCACGCCGCTGGCCTGTGCCATAGCGATCTGAGCTATAAAAACGTGCTGATCGACCCCGAACAGGGCCACGCCTGTATCATTGACGTCGATGGGCTAGTGGTGCCAGGCAAATATCCCCCAGACGTGGTCGGCACGCCGGACTTTATTGCCCCGGAAGTGGTGAAAACCAGCCACCTGCCGAAGGAAGATCCGCAGCGCATTCTGCCAAGCATTGCCACCGACAGGCATGCATTATCCGTCCTTATCTACATGTACCTGTTCTTCCGTCACCCGCTGCGCGGCGGCAAGATCCATGACATGGACGATGAGATGCGCGATGAATCGCTGGCCATGGGTGAAAAGGCGCTGTTTATTGAACACCCGACGGACCACAGCAACGCGGTCAAACTCAACCAGGTCAGCCCTTCTTCGCTACCTTGGGCCGATCCGCAGAAAGTGCCCTACACCATTATGGGCCCCTACCTGACGCCGTTGTTTGAAAGGGCGTTTATCGAGGGTCTGCACGAACCCACCAGGCGGCCAACGGCGGATGAGTGGGAAACGGCTTTGGTAAAAACGGTCGATCTGATCCAACCGTGTCAAAACGCTGCCTGCGAACAGAAATGGTACGTGTTTTCCGGTAAAAACCGCCCAGCCTGCCCGTATTGTGGTACGCCGTTCAAGGGTAAGCTGCCGATCCTGAACCTTTACTCCTCGCGTAAAGCCGGGAGCTTCCGCCCCGACGATCATCGCCTGATGGTATGGAGCGGCCAATCGATTTATGCCTGGCACGTTAACCGCCTGATCGCCCCCAACGAACGCACGCCGGACGCGCAGAAAAAACGCGTGGGCTATTTCGTATTCCATAACGATCAGTGGTGGCTGGTGAATGAAGGCATCAGCGGGTTGCTCTCCTTGCCGGATAAAACTCTGGTGGCGATCGGTGACAAGCTGGCGCTGAACGATGGGGTTCAGTTTGTGCTCTCCACCGAGGAAGGCGGCAGGCTCGTGGTGGTGCAGTTGGTGGAGAACTAAGCTTTGGTGAGTGCGGGGTGTGGCCCACCTCGCACTGGGTTATGGAAGGAAAGGAAGGCCCACATCTGTACCCCTTAAAAAACAACCATGAGTGCTTTCATTCAACCTTTCACCCTTGGCGCAGCATCCTCTTCCACAGTATCCCTCGAGATATCCGGGCTGCCTTGCCACAACCAGTGGTACAGATCGTGACTGCGTTGGAATCCCAATTTTCGCATGGATGCCTGCTTATGGGCGCTAACGGTCTTGGTGCTGATCTGCAACTTTCTGGCTATCTGTGTGGGCGATAAGCCTGCCGCTATCGCCTGCAAGACCTCTCGCTCTCGCCGAGTGATCTTTTCGTAGTCGGGTACGCAGGGGGCATTATTATTGAGCTGCACGTCGAACAGCCTATCCAGCAGTTGCATCACCGCCTCGGGTTTATCATTCAGGTCGATTTCTCCCTGTTGATAGGTAACCCCTTCTGTATTTTTTTTCCGTATGAGGATTTGGTACCGTTGATATCCATCTCCCCTCCAACTGGCGTTGCTCCTGACAATCAGACCCGCAACTTTCAGATGAATAATATCATTGCAATCTGCATGGACAAATAGAGGGGATACTCCCCGGAGATAAAAGTACCGTTCAAAAAGGTGGCGAATACCTTGTAAGAAATAGAAATTTTTGCCCCACAGAGCAATAGCGATGCGTGAGTTCATATTGACACCTTAACAGCCTGATTCTTTTTAAATGACACCATTGATTATGTGATACATCATTGGGATAAATCCTCACCCCTGGTAGGTGTTGCAATACACCAGCGTAAGCTCTTTTGGTCTGGCACCGATGAGACATGCGCCTTCTTTTTCTTTACCAGTTTCATCAGGTAGTAGCGGGATACATAAATGTTGGTATCACAGTAATCGGCAATATCCCGGGTCTTGGGCCATTTATCTCTAGGTGGCAATGTATCGGGAGGGCAGCAATCAACACGGCTCAACACCTGCAACGCCGTCAGGACCTTGTCGAAGGCTGCATTATGTTTCTTATATTTCATTAGGTTAAACCTTTTCTCTTACGAGCTTTCATGATGAATAAGCCCGTGTTACAGGCCAAAGCCCACTGATCAAAGCGGCAAACGGCATGCAGGTCCCCTTTGCTTGGCTTTCTGAGTGTATTTAATACCACATCGGATGAAAGCATTCATAAACGGCACAATAACGAGTTTTAAATCTGGTTAAATTAAATTTGCGATATAATATACCGGAAACATAATGATACATACGATAATAACTCGCAATTTAGCCATAAAAACCACCTGACAAGGCAATTATTGCAAAATCTCTTTATTCATCAAAAAAAACTTTAAAAAAATAAGGTTGGCCGTAATAATCCCGGCCTCAATGATCAGCCGGGAAGTATCCTAAACATATATCATTACCACCGAGAGATTAATCTGAATAAAAAATCAAAATGAAAGGTTTTGTTTTCGATTTAGATAATTATAGAGTGCGGAAACCCCTCCATTTCCAGCTCAGCCAAACTGTGTATCCCGTGATAGAAAGACAGCAGCACAACAAGTCTTTCATGCTTGATGGATAGCCAACCTCTCTCAATCCATTAGGGCATAGTCTTGGCTTAAAAAACGCATGGAAATAGCATCAGGATGCTTTGCTCACGTCTTAAAAAAACTGACGGTATCAGTAGTGATGATCTTATTGAAGGTGCTTTGTCTGCTCGGACTGTTCAGATAAATGATGGCTCGTGGCTAATAATCCGCTACGAAATGATTTTATTCACTTTTTTAATACGTAAATAAGGAATTCATTATGCGTAAGTCTATTTTTACTCTGGCCCCGGTTGTTGCAGCTCTGTTGGCAGGATCTGGCGTGGCTCAGGCCGCATCTAACGCCCAGATGACCATTACCGCCAACGTTGTGGCAGCGACCTGCGACGTTTCTCTCTCCAACGCTAGCCTGGACCTGGGTAACTATTCCAAGTCTGCCTTCACCGCTGTGGCAACCCCGGTTGCCAGCAGTGTGAAAACCTTCACCGTGGGTCTGAACAACTGTGAAACCCCTGCAGCAGCAGGCGATCAGGCAAGCCTGATTGTAAGCGGCCAGACGCTGGGGGGTAACCCGAACATCTTTAACAGCACCGGCACCAATACCGGCGTCATGTTAAGTGAAGTGACCTCACCAACCACCTACATTACCGCCGGCCAAAAATTATTGGTAGCCAAAGCAGGTGAGACCCCGGAAGCAGGCGATTTCAACGCGAAATCCTTGAGTCTGCAGGCTGGTTTGGCCTCTACGTCTCTCACGCCAGATATCGGTATGGTTAGCGCCCCAATCCTGTTCAGCTTTGCCTACAACTGATGTGTTCCAGCGGGCCGATGGCCCGCCTTTTCAGGAGCCGCAATATGACACGCTTTATCTCCCTGTTTTCGCTGCTAGTGGCCCTGCTGGGTGCGCCGTTGGCTGGCTGGTCCGCCGGGTTTGGCATTAATGCCACCCGCCTGATTTACCCGGAAGGGGCCAGCAGTATCAACGTAACCGTCCGTAATACCCTCAGCGATAAGCCTTATCTGGTGCAAGCCGCGATCAGCAGTAAGCAGGATGCACAGACCGCTGCCCCGTTCACCGTGACGCCGCCGCTGTTCCGCCTGGAACCTCAAAGCACCAATCAGTTACGTATCGCCTTTACCGGCCAGCCGCTACCCGGCGATCGGGAGTCGGTGTTTTATTTGCATGCCACCGCGATCCCGGCCAGTACGCAAAGGGATCCGGCTCAGCAGCGTAATGACGTGCAGGCCCAACTGCGTTTCGGTGTGGGCAACATTATCAAGCTGTTCTATCGGCCTGCGAGCCTGAGCGGCTCCTCTGCCGCCGCCCAAAAAGAGTTGCAGTTCTCCCGCGTGGCTGGGGGGCTGAAGGTGACCAATCCCTCTCCCTATTTTGTCAGCCTGGCCGACTTGAAGGTAGATGGGCAACAACTGGCCTTGGACACGCCGGCTGCACTCATGATCCCCCCTTTCGGCAACCATATCTGGCCGGTTAAAACGCCGTTGGCAACCGGCAAGCGAGTGCAGTGGCAGACCATTAATGATACCGGAGGCACCGATGCGTTCAGCGCAACGTTACCTTAAGACCGTGCTGGCTGTCGTGCTGGCAGGCGGTGGAGCGGTATCCGCCCCGGTGCAGGCCGTGACGCTGGATTTCTCCGCCGTGCTGACCAATGGCACCTGCACGCTCAGCCTGGATAAAAGCACGCTGCCTTTGGGTGTCATCGCGAAATCCCAGTTGCGTCCAAACCAGCTGGTTGCTCCACAGCCCTTTACCCTGTCCGTGCAGGACTGCACCGGTTCTGCGGGCGGCAGCCTCAAGCCTGTCGTGACTATCGCGGGCACCGGCACCACCCAAGACAGTAAATGGCTGTTTCGCAATGCCGGATCGGCGGCGAATACCGGGATCTTGGTGATCCAGAGTGCCTCCGTGCCGGATTACAGCCAGCCCGAAGTCAAAAACAACAGCGTGATTTCACTGGCGAACCCCGGACAGATACCGGTCAACCAGACGTTCACCTTTTATGCCGGTGCCAGTTGTGGCGGCAGCACCGGGTGTGCCGCAGTCGCGACCGGTGACGTGACGGCCACGCTGATGTTTACGTTTCTCTATCAGTGAGGGCCCGATGACACAGCGATTTCATCAGGTGCTATCAAGCCTGCTGCTCACTTTCAGCCTGTCTGCACAGGCCGGGAGCGGCGGCATCAGCCTGGGACAGACACGCGTTATTTTTTCTTCAGCAGACAAAGCGCAAACCCTCACCGTCAGCAATAGCGGGCAACAGGCTTATCTGGTCCAGGCCCGAGTACAAAACGGCCTGGACGATACGACCCCTGCGCCGTTTATCGTTACGCCACCGCTGTTCTCGCTGCAAGGCAATAGCCGCCAACTGCTAAGGCTATTGCCGCAGGGTGCCACGCTGCCCACCGACCAGGAGTCGCTGTTTTATCTCTCTATCTCGGCCATTCCTGCACAGGCTGAACCCGTAACGGCGGCCGATCGGCTGTCGGTAGGGATACGTTTCGTGATCAAGCTGTTTTATCGCCCGCAAGGGTTGGCGTTACCCGCGGACAACACCCCTTGCCTGCTGACGTTCAAGCGTGAAGCGCACGGCGTGCGGGTCATCAATCCCACCGGCTATTTTCAGACCCTGGGGATGCTGGCCGTTGACGGGCATACCGTGGCGCTAGACCAACAACCGGCGATGGTGCCTCCGCACAGCAGTATCACCCTGGCCGTTAACGGGCCGGTGAATAAGGTGGCCTGGCAGACGCTCACCGACTTTGGCGGGCTCTCCCAGTCCTGCCAGCAGACAGGTTCAGCCTCCACGGAGACCACACCATGAAATACCCGATTTATCTTCTGATGGGCCTATGCCTGTTGGTCAACAAAATGGGCCTGGCACAGGACAACGTCTCGCCGGGGATATCCTTTTACGTGCTGCGGGTGATTTACCCGGAGGGCGAAAAACAGGGCGTAACGCTGACCGCCTACAACAAAAGCCCGGCACCGTATCTGATGCAATCATGGATCCGCCCGGTCGATCCAGCCACCGGGGATGTCGATCTGAGCTGGCATGGCACCCCGGTGATGCCATTTATTGTCACGCCGCCGCTGGCTCGCCTGGAAGCGAACGGTGAACTGGCGCTGCGTATCCGGCGCAACGATATGCCGCTGCCTAACGACCGCGAGTCGGTGTTTTTTATCTCCATGAAGGCACTGCCCACCCAGCAGCCCGACGGTGAGCAGATGGTGATGACGGTCGTGAGCAATATCAAACTGTTTTACCGCCCGGCAGGATTGGTGAAACGCGCCGTGGCAGACATGGCCCCGAAGCTGACCTTCAGCCGGGCAGGCGACCAACTGACAGCAACCAATCCGACCCCCTACTGGCTCACCTTCTCCCGCCTGGCGGTGGGGAATGTGGCGTTGGACAAACCGGCTCTGCGCCTGATGGTACCGCCTTTCGGCAAGCAGTCTTACACCCTGCCCGCCACCGCGAGCGGGAAAGTCAGCTGGCAGCTGATTGATGAAGATGGCTGGGATACCCCGGTTGCCCAACAGGATTGACGATTTCGCCCTTCCTGGCTCGTTACGGAGAGCCACGTTCTTTCAGACGGATAGGATAACAATGAAAATTCACCCTCTTGCCCTTGCTCTTTCCCCACTCCTGGTGGGCAGCGCATTGATTGCAGGCACGTCTCCAGCCTGGGGCCGCGACTACTTTGACCCGGCGCTGTTGTCGCTGGGTGGTGGCCTGGAAGCCGTCACCGACCTGAGTGCGTTTGAGAGCGCCGGACAGACCCCGCCGGGCACCTATCTGGTGACGGTGCTGGTCAACCGCAGCGAACGTGGCCAATACCGCGTCGTGTTCACCCCGGGTGACAAGGGCCAGGTCAGCCCGGAACTGACCCCGGCCTTCCTGGCGGAGATGGGGATCAATACCCCCGCATTGCCCGCTTTTGGCGGGTTGCCGGTCGACAAGCCCGTCAGTGATCTGGCCACCCTGATCCCTGATGCCCGAGTGCACTTTGATTTTCAGCAGCAGCGCCTGGAACTCAGCATTCCCCAGGTGGCGATGAAGCCGGACGCCAGCAGCGTGGTTAACCCTGCGCTATGGGACCAGGGCATGACCGCGTTTTTACTCAACTATACCCTCAACGGCGGGCGCAGCCGCCAGGACGGACAGTGGGGCCAATCCACCAGCGAACAGACCAACCTGTTCCTTGGGCTGCACAGCGGATTGAACTGGCAGGCCTGGCGCCTGCGCAGTGACATGACCTACACCCACAATAACAGCCGCAGCGGCTATGGAGACACGCAACGCAACCAGCAAACCCGTTTCTCAAATACCTATCTGCAACGCGATATCCAGGCCTGGCGTTCGGATGTGCTGGTTGGGGAAAACAACACCGGCAATGACGTTTTCGACAGCATTCCGTTTCGCGGGGTGAAATTGAGCTCCAGCGAAGACATGCTGCCGCTCAGCCTGCGGGGATTTGCTCCGGTGATCAGCGGCATTGCACAGAGCAACGCACGGGTTACCGTCAGCCAGAACGGTAACGTGGTGTACCAGGCGTATGTCGCCCCAGGGCCATTTCGGATTAATGACCTGTACCAGACCGGCCAAGGGGGAGACCTGACGGTCACGGTGACCGAAGCGGATGGCAGCGTACGTACCTGGACCCAGGCCTTCTCGGCGCTGCCGGTGATGCAACGCCCGGGTGGGTTGAAGTACGAACTGACCACCGGGCGCTACAACGGCGGCATTACCACCGGCTCCAGAGAGGCCCATTTTGCGTTGGGCACCCTGATTTACGGGCTGCCTCATGACATCACGCTGTACGGCGGCGGGCTGATAGCGGAGAAATACGCCTCGGCGGTGGCGGGCAGCGGGATTTCGCTGGGGGATTTCGGCGCCATGTCGGCGGACGTGACCCTCTCATCGGCCCGCATGTATGACGAAAGACAGAGCGGCCAGTCATACCGGGTACGTTATGCCAAAAGCCTGCTCAGCACGGGCACCTCGGTGGATCTGACGGCTTATCGTTACTCCACCCGGCACTATTACAACTTTGCCGACTTCAACAACAGCGGTTATCAGCTCAGTGAAGGCCAGGTGCCCTGGGCACTGGCCCGACAGCGTTCGGATTTCCAGGTGCGGGTAACCCAGCAACTGGGGGATTTTGGATCGCTGTACCTGTCGGGTGCGCGCAGTGATTACTGGGGCGATGAGCAGGTGAACAACACCCTGTCCGCAGGTTACACCGGCAGTTGGCACGGCGTGAGCTATGGCCTGGCCTACAGCGTTGACCGGATAAAATCCGACGGGGATTGGCCGCAGAATCGCCAGTTGGCGTTCAATATGCAGGTACCGTTCAGCCTGTTCAGCGCGCAGCCCGCCCTCAACCGCAGCTACGCCAGTTACCAGATGACGCACGACAGTGAAGGCCGTGTGCGGCAACAGGTGGGGGTGAGCGGCTCGGCGGCGGAAGACCGCCTGTCCTACAGCCTGATGCAGGGGTGGAGTAACAACAACCAGAGTGGCAACGGGGGGAGCACCAGCAACCTGAATCTGGGTTGGCAGGGGAGCCAGGGCATGGTCAGCGCCGGGTACAGCCACAGCAGCCGCTATAACTCACTGAATGTGAGTGGTAACGGGGGTCTGGTGGTCCACCCCAACGGGGTGACGCTGAGCCAGCAACTGGGCACCTCGGTGGCCGTGGTTCGCGCACCGGGCGCTGCCGGGGTGAGCGTAATGAACGGCGGGATCCGTACCGACAGCCGCGGGTATGCGGTGGTGCCGTACCTGTCGCCTTACCAAAACAACACGGTGAGCCTGAACCCGTCGACGCTGCCGGAAGATGTCGACCTGCCGCAGAGCAGTACCAATGTCTACCCCACCAAAGGGGCGGTGGTAGCGGCCACGTTTACGCCACGCACCGGCTATCAGGCGCTGATAACCCTGACCCAGTCTGGCGTGACAGTCCCCTTCGGCACGCTGGTGACACTGGCCGGCGAAGGAGCGGAGATCAACAGCGGCATCGTGGGTGATGCAGGCCAGGTGTACCTGAGCGGATTGCCGGAACAGGGAAAATTGCGCGCGGCGTGGGGCCGTGGGGCTGCACAGCAGTGCCTGGCCCACTTCAACCTGAGCAAGGCGGCAGTATCAGCAAACAATCCGGTGCGCATGCTGAATGTGCAATGTGAGGAAGGACAGTGATGAAACAGCGTTTAATAAAGACAGCATCATGCGGTATCGCCAGCATGGCGTTAATGATGCCCCTTGCGGCCCCTGTTCTGGCGGAAACCATCACCATCGGCAAGGGTACGGGGATCCTATGGGAGGGCATGCCGTTTAACGCAACATTAAGCGGTTCTCTCGATTATGCGTTACTTGATCCCAAATACGGACTCTTGTCAGTCTCTGAGGTACCGACCCGATGCATGGACTCAAGTAAATTGAAAAACATTGGTGGCTATCTAGCCTTCCCGCTGGCCGGGGTCTCCGGAGTCGGATTGATCCCTCGGGCCTCGGGTAGCGCCACTTATACCCTAAGTAACAATTCACAGGGGAGGTTGACTGGCACCATTGGGCTGCCGGAAACCGAAGGCTCCTCAACGTCACAAAATAATATTACCTCACCGCCAGGCTTGGCATGGTGCCTCCCCCCTGCTAGTTCGAGAAATACGGAATTTTACTCGAGTTCGGGTGCTCGTACGGCAACGCTCTCAGGCACCTGGGTACTGGTGGCGGACGGTACCCAACAAGATGGAGAAGGGTCAGTTCCACCCATGTATTTTGGCAGCTTTTCCGGCACTGCCTCAGGGGATAGAATTACCTCTATATTGCCCACCAATATTTCCCTGCGCATCTCTACGCTGGAATGTAGCGTGAATACCCCGACAGCCATTAACTTCGGATCGGTCATTCGCAATACCCAGGCCAATGCAGAACTGGCGGTGAAGCCAGTACAACTGGTTGCCACCTGCGGACAGCCTAATAACCAGATAAATGCCAATATCAATCTGCAGTTCCGCGCCATCAGTGGTCAGTACGACAGTACCGCTTCACGGCTGGCATTAAATCAGGGGGGAGGCTATATCACCGGAGAAATTGATAACGGGGTGACAGGCAGTGGCGACTGTAAGGCAACAACCGGCTTGCCCTTTGATGGCACCCGCATAAAACTGGGCAGTATCACCAGTGCGGAAAGCAGCAAAACCTTGACCAATCAACTCACCTGGCGACTGTGTTCGGGAGGCAGCAGCGTGCCAATCGGTGCGGTCACGGCCTCTACGGAAATGCTGGTAACGTTTAACTGAGCCGCATTTGGCGCTGCTGACGGTTGGGTTGGTTTCCAGCCGTCCAGCGGTTCGGATTTAACAGGGTCTACCTTTCAAATTCAGCATATGAGGCTGGCTGGCATCGGCACGCTGATGGATGAGTTCGGCAGCGGTATGGCCGGTACAGGCAAAATGCAGTTTGTTCTGGATGGTTTGAAAAAACAGCGTGGTCTCTTTGAGTGAGGGCTGGTAGTCGGCGGCTAACGCAAAGATCTCCCGAACCCGCAAATAAACCCGGCGCTCGCTGGCGCGGATATCGCGGATGCGTTCCAGCATCTCGTCGAAATAGTCAGGTACAGCCGATGTTCCAACGGGTGGATTTCCAGCCGCTCGTCATCCATCACGAAGCCTTTGATCAGGTATTCCTGGAGAGTTTGGGTGGCCCACTGACGGAATTGGGTGCCTCGAGAAGAACGAACACGATAACCGACCGCAAGGATCACGGGCAGGCTATAGTGAAGCATATTGCGGCTTACCCTACGGCTTCCTTCCTGTTGAACTTGTAAGTAAGACTTACAGGTTGCGTTTTGTACAAGTTCACCTTCTTCGTAGATCGCTTTGATGTGTTGCGTAATGGCTTGCGGAGTGACCTGGTAAAGGTTCGCAATGGTCGCTTGAGGCAACCACAGTGTTTCGTGCTCAAAGCGGCATTCAACGCGCACCTCGCCGTCATCACTGGCAAACATCACAAATTCGCCCGCCGGGGATTGAGTTAAGTGTTCATCTGCCATGCCGCCTCCGCTTTAATCCGACTTACCATGCTGTATCTGATTAGTATGCCAGAGATACCTGTTGGAGCTCATTACACGAATGGCGTTTATTTTGCGTGCAGTTACGCAGAAACAACCGCCGACCTCGTCCTGGTTAAGGCAATGCAATGAACACTTTATCAATGCCTCCAGATTGATGCTAAAAGATCCCCTTTATCCCTATGCCGCTCACAGATTCATTACTCGCTGTTATCTTTCGACTTCTTTCAAATGTATACATCCTGTAATCTATTAAGAAAATACTAACTATGGTGGCGTATGGCAGGGAAGGCCGTGATTTTACAAGGCGACAAAACCTCTCATGGTGGAGTCGTGTTACAGGGATCGTCAGTGATGCAGTTCTGCGGGACGAACGTAGCGCTGGTGGGGCATTTGGTTTCCTGCCCGCAATGCAAAGGTGTCTTCCCCATTGTCAGTGGTGCAGAAACTGCACTGGTCGGTGGGGTGCCTGTGGCGCTGGAAGGCATGAAAACCGCCTGCGGGGCCGCTCTGATTGCTTCACAACATGAATGTAATGCCTGACGGCAACGTCGTTCAGCGCTAATCACTCCGCCAGAACCGGCAGAGTCGCAAAATAATGGACAAGACTCTTCACCAGGGAGCAAGGATGCCGTGGCTACGTTAGATACGCTACAGATCGATTCAGACATTTTCCCACCGCGCACCTCACTGGCCGCAGGGCTGCTTGCCACGCTGAACGGCAGTGAATATGCGGTGAGCCACGCGGACATCGCGCTGTTGCTGCGCACCCTGCCGGAACAAGGCCGTGACATCACCCTCAGCATTCTGCTGATTGATCGCCTGCTGCGGGAACTGGATCAGCGCTTGAGTGCCCAGATGGATGCGTTCCTGCATGCTCCGGCGTTTCAGCGCCTGGAATCGACCTGGCGTGGGCTGGCCCTGCTGGTCGATAACATTCCGTTTCACGAGAACATTCAGCTGACGCTGCTCCATGCCACCCAGGAAGAGCTGCTGGCAGATTTCGAATTCTCCCCAGACATTACCTCCTCGGGCTATTACCAGCATGTCTATTCGGCAGGCTACGGCCAGTTTGGTGGGGTACCCGTGGCGGCGGTTATTGGCTGCTATGACTTCACCCCCGGTGCCGCCGATATCAAACTGCTGCACTACCTCAGCGTGGTCAGCGCCATGGCGCATGCGCCGTTTCTTTCGGCGGCAAACGCCACCTTCTTCGGCGTTGATTCACTCGCCGATCTGCCCTCTATTCTTGATTTGGACGCGGTCATGGCTGCACCGACACATATCCGCTGGCAGGCGCTCCGGGCTACCCCGGATGCCCGTTATCTGGGGCTGACCGTGTGCCGTTTCTTGCAGCGCGAGCCTTATACCCCGGCGTCACAGCAGGTCCGGCAATTTGTCTATCAGGAACAGATTGCAACACATCAGCACCTGCTGTGGGGCAACAGCGCCTTTTTACTGGCGCTCTGCCTGGCGGGCAGCTTTGCCCGTTATCGCTGGTGCCCGAACATTATCGGGGCGGAGAGCGGCGGAGCGTTCCGTAACCTACCCGCGCGCTACACTGCGGCGCTGGGGCGTTGGCAAGAAAAGATCCCAACCGAGACGCTGCTGTCGGACCAGTGGCAGTACCGCTTGTCGATGGCCGGGTTTATTCCGCTTGGGGTGCGCAAGCAAGGGCAGGACGTGGTGTTTTATTCGGCCAACTCAATCCAGTCGCCGCAATATACCGACCTCACGCCTGAGGGGATGAACGCTCGGGTCAATGACCAGTTGGGGGCGCAACTGCCTTACCTGTTTATCATCACCCGGCTGGCGCACACCATCAAGGTATTGCAGCGTGAACGGCTGGGTAGCTGGCGCAATCGGGGCGACCTGCAGCATCAGCTCAACAACTGGTTAAAACGCTTTGTCTCCGATCAGGAGAACCCACCCGCCAGCGTTCGCAGCCGCCGCCCGTTACGCGCTGCACGCATTGAGGTGCAGGAAGTCGCGAATGATCCCGGCTGGTATCTGACACAGCTGCATGTGCAGCCGCATTTCAAACACATGGGCTCCAACTTCGTCCTCGCCTTGACCGGGCGTCTGGATAAATAACCTCCAAGACAGGATGTCTTCAGCATGAACCGGGATAAACATCGGCCATTCCCTCCAGCCCGTCGGCGCAAAGCGCTACACCAGGCTGCCGAGGTGCTGCAACAAACACATGCCCCGCTGGTTTCCTTCCTGACCGCCCCCAACCACGACCCCGATGTGGAGCGGCAACTGGAGGGCATGGCCTGGATGACCGGGCAGTTAGAGGGGCAGTTGGCAGACCAGCTCCCGAACCTCACCCACCATATGCTGGCCCTGTTGTGGCCCTATTTTCTGCGGCCCACCCCGAGCATGACCGTGCTGGAATGGCAGCAGGATTACCTGTCGGATCCCGCGCAGGCTTGCCCCCAGATCGCCAAGGGGGCCACGGTGGTCAGTATCCCGCTGCCGGTAACGACCGGTAAGGAAACGCTGCGGTGCCATTTCCGCACCTGCCGTGATACCCGGCTGTGGCCGTTACAGGTGCAGGCGGTAAGCCGCGAGCAGCGGCACAGCCATGACAGCCTGTGCCTGCAACTGGTCACCACGGCGGACCGGCCGCTGGACCTCACTACCCTGAACGGCCTGCGGCTGTATCTGGGGGAAGACCTGCACACCGGGCAACAGCTGCATTTGTGGCTGAGCGAATACCTGAGCCGTGCCACGCTAGAAGTGGGGGGAAAGACGTGGCCGCTGCCTGAGCTGGCGCTCACGCCGGTCGGTTTCAACGACGAAGAGGCCCTGCTGCCCTGGCCACAGAATGCCGACCCCGGCTATCGCCTGTTGCAGGAACACGCCTGCTTCCCCAACGCCTTTTTATTTATGGACGTGACGGGGTTCCCCAGCCTGCCTCCGCTATCGGCCTCTCACGGCTTTACCCTACGGCTCACCTTCTCCCGGCCTTTACCGTCCGCCCTGGTTATCAACCGCCAGACGGTTCGCCTGCATTGCACGCCCGCCATCAACCTGTTTAGCCATTACGCTGACGGGGTTAACCTCGATGGTACGCAGTCAGAGCTGCCGTTATTCCCCAGCGTGCGCCATCCTGAGGACTACGACGTGTTCTCGGTGGATGAAGTGACCGGTGTATCAGCCCTGAGTGATAGCCCCCGCCACTATGCGCCGTTTGAACGCTTCAGCCAGCAACAAGACGCGGGGTATTACCATGCGCGGGTCACCTCGTCGCCCGCAGGGGGCTTGAACCATCACCTGGCGTTGATCCGCCACGGTGAAAACCTGGACAACCTGCCGCCGGAGTCGGTGTCCGTACGGCTGACGTGCAGCCACCGCCGCTTGCCGTTGCACCTGAAAGTAGGAGAACTCCGCCAACCAGCCACCGGCTGCCCGCCTGGGGTCCGCGTGCACAATATCACTCGCCCGTCAGTCCCCCTGAGCCCAAGGTTGGATGCTACCTTGCAGGCGGCCCTGCTGCGTAATCTCTCGTTGAACAGCCGCTCACTGCTGACGCTGACGGCGCTGCGGCAGGTGCTGAGCGCCTGCGATCTGCCCGCCTGGCACAGTGAACTGGCAGCAGGCGTCTCCCGGCGGCGCATGGCGGGGTTACTCAGCCTGACCGTGCGCCCGGCTGAACGCCATATCGACAGTGTGCCGATCGATGGCCTGGCCTCGGTGCTTACGGTGCGGCTCCAAGGGGCGTTTGACTCGGAAGGCGAGCTCTATCTGTATGGCCGGGTACTGGCACGGTTCCTGGCCCAGCGTGCCAGCGTCAACCATTTCCATACCCTCACCGTGGTTAACCAAGATAATCAGGAGTCTTACCGCTTTCTATGATCCCCAGTGCAGAGCAGGAGCAGCAGCTCCAGGTTATCGCCGATAACGTTAGCCAGTATGACTTCTACCGCCTGGTGGAAGGGTTGAACCGGTTGGCGGGCATCGATCCGGCCCGCACACTCGGCCTACCGCCGAACCGTGAGGCGTTGCGCTTTACCGCTGCGGCCGGGTTGGGCTTTGCCGCCAGCGATGTGGTGGCGTTGCAACATGAGCCAGGTGGGCCGCTGCGCCTGGAGGTGAGCTTTCTCGGCCTGCAAGGCAGCCAGTCGCCCTTGCCCTATTACTACCTGGATGACATTGCCGGGAGCACGGCGCAGGGAGAGACGCGGCTCAACGATTTTCTGGCAGTGTTCAACCATCGGCCCCTGTCGTTGGCGCACCAGATTTGGCGCAAATACCGCTATGAGATCACCTTCAAACCGGGGGGCCGCGATGCCACCTCGGGGCGTATTTTTGCCCTGATAGGCCTGGGCCATCCGCAGACGCGAGAGCAATTGGGTATCAATGCCGAAGCCATGCTGGCCTACGCCGGTCTGCTGGCCTCACCGGGCCGTTCGCCGGAGGTGATCGCTCGCCTGGTTGGCCACTTCTTCTCGCTGCCTGATGTGACGGTGCAGTCTTGTATGCCCCACGTCATGACGTTGAGTGACGAGCAGCAAAATCGCCTGGGGCAGGTCACCGCCGTGCGCGGACAACGCCATCAACCTCGTTCGCTGCTGGGGGGCAACTTTGTCATCGGTAGCCGGATGCGCGATCGCAGCGTCAAATTTCAGCTGTCGATCAATGAGCTCTCGCAGGAACAGTACCTGTCGTTTTTACCTGACGGTAAGCAGCATCGCCTGCTGGTCAATTTTGTCGAGTACATCCTGCGCGAACCGCTGGTCTGGGATCTGCGCCTGACGCTGGCACGGCATCAAGCCGGGGGTCTGAAGCTCGGCGACACACAGCGGACCCAGTTGGGGTGGACCACCTTTGTGGGGCAACCCGAAGAGAAACCCTACACCCTGTTGCCTGTGCGCAGGTAGCCAACGTCAAGGATTGATATGAACTTTACCGATCATCTCAGAGAGGAACATGCCTACCTGCGTGCACTGGCGGACAAGGTGGGGCAGGAAAAACCCGCACTGGCCGCGCAACTGGGCCGCCATGCGGGCGATCCGGATGTGGAATGCCTGATCCAGGGGGCGGCAATGCTGAATGCCGGGCTGCGCCAACGCCTGGAGGACGGCTTCCCCGAAGTCACGCAGGGGCATCTTGCGCGTACCTGGCCCTTCCCCCTGCGGCCTATTCCGGCCTGTGGCGTGGTGAACGTCAGCGCCAAAGCCAGCACGCTGGATGCGCCGTTAACCTTGCCCGCCGGAGAATCGCTCTCCCTGTTATCCGACGGACGTACGCAGGTGTTCCAGACCTGCCATGCCTTGACGCTACAGCCGCTGGCCCTGATTGACCGGCGGTTGCTGGTCACCAACGCCCACAGCGAGATCCGCCTGACGTTTCAGTACCAGGGGCCAGGGAATACCTGGCCAACCCACCCGCTGTCGCTGTTTCTAGGCGATGATCCGCAGGTGGCGGCGACGCTGACCCTGTGGTGTGAACAGCATCAGGATCGGCCCGTGCTACAGGTGGAAGGACGACAATGGGTGCTGGAGACGGTGTTGTCCTCCCCACGGCCCACTGCGGATAACCGCATCCTGCCCCACGAAGGAGAAACCACCTGGGCGCTGCAGAGCCTGGCCGAATACCTGTACCTGCCCCATGTGAATGATTTCCTGACGCTGGGTTTTGGCCCGATGCACTCAGGGCTGACGTTGGGGAACAGCCGCACCTTTACCGTCATCCTCACGTTCAACGGGGAGATCCCGCTCACCCAGGCCCAACTGGCGTCGGCCTTTATGCTGCACTGCGTCCCGGTGATCAGCCTGGCGGCACAGAAAAGCGCCCCCCTACGGCTACTACCCGGGCAGAGCGTTTACCCGCTGCCGTATGCCGACGATCGCTGGGTGTATGCCATCACCGGCGTCAGCATGCTGGAAGAGCCGGATACCCTGCGGCGGGGCCGACGGGTGCAATTCCAGCCCGACAGCGAACTGACGCCGGAATCGCGTTATGCACCCGACGCCGGGTTGGCGCTGTTTTACACCGTCCGGGTCAGCGGTGATGTCCTGGGGCGGATGCAGCATGAACTGGTGCTGTGCAACAGTGCCGGGGAGCCGCTGACCGATCCCCCTTGCCGGGCCGTGGTCTGCGATCTGCTCACCACCTCGGCGCACTCGCCCACGTTACCGCTTGGCTCCCCTTTCCTGCTCGGCATGGCGGTGACCGACACTTTGGATGTTACTACCGTCACCCGCTTTTCGACCCCTTACCCGGCGGTGGTGGACAGCCATCACCATTGGCGGCTGATGGCCTGCCTGTCGTTCAGCCCCGCGCTCCTCAACCACCGGGAAACGGTGCAGCGGGCGATCGACGATTTTTGCCTGCACGCCCGACATAACCTGCCGCAGGTCCGGCACATTCGGCGGGCGGTGGAGGGCATCACCGCCGTCAAGACCGAACCGGTGAATACCCTGATGGGGGAACGGCTGCGGCGCGGTTTGCAGATGACCCTGACGCTCGACGATCAGGCGTTCGACAGCCCCGGCGAAGCCTACACCTTTGCGGCGGCGCTGAGCGTCTTCTTTACCCATTGCCTGACCACCAACAGCTTCCTGCTGCTGGATGTGATAACCGAACCTTCACAGCGGCGCTGGGCATTGCCCCTGGCGCGCGGCCAACGAGCCATGATGTGAGACACCACAAGGAGTGAACGATGGACAGCGGATTATTTTTCAGCAGCCAACTCGGTGAACTGCCTCCGGACACCTTTGACGTGGCCGGTTTTACCCTGGAAGAAGGGTTGTCGACCCTGTTTACCCTGACGGTGAACCTGGTCAGCACCCGATCAGACATCGAACTGGAAGCACAGTTGCTGCAGCCGGGGGCATTGACCGTCACCGTCAGTGGCAAGGAACAGCGCACGATCCCAGGGCTGATCGCCAGCCTGACTCAGGGCGAAAGCGGTTTTCGCCGCACCTACTATCAGGCGGTGATCCGCCCGGATGTCTGGGTACTGAGCCTGAAACAGGACAGCCGGATCTTCCATTTCCTGTCGGTGCCGGACATCGTCAATCAGGTATTGGACGAACACCGCATCCCTTACCAGAGCCAACTCCAGCAAACCTATCCACCGCGTGAGTACGTGACCCAGAAGCGCGAAAGCGACCTGGACTTCATCCTGCGGCTGATGGCCGAGGTGGGGATCAGCTTCTGGTTCGAAGATAACGAACTGGTGTATGGCGATTCGCACCTGAGCATGACGGAAGGTATCCCGCTGACCTTCAACCCGCATATCCAGTCGCCAACCCAGGGCGACATCGCCCATCGGCTGACCCTGGGGGCGTTCATGCAGTCACGGGAAAGCGTGCTCAAGGACCGCGAACACCGGCGGCCCGACCATCCACTGCAATTTAAACAGAGCGACCCGGCATTGGGCGGTGAAGCCACCCAGTACTCGGTCTTTGAGAGCTATGGCCGTTATCAGGATGACCAGACCGGGCCGCAGCTCAGCACCGTGCGGCTGGAGGCCATGCAAGCGGGCACCCAACAGGGCGCAGCAGAAACCAACAGCATCCGGCTGATGCCGGGCACGATTTTTACCCTGCAGGGCCACCCGGTGCAGGCGCGTAACGATCGCTGGCAGGTGATCACCGTCAGCCACCGTGGGGAGCAACCTGCCGCGCTGGAAGAAGAGAGTAACGGCAGCGGCACCACCTTCACCAACTCACTGACCTTTGCGCCGGGGAATATCGACTGGCGGCCAAACTACCGTTACAAACCGTTGGCCGACGGGGACGAGGTGGCCACGATCGTCGGGCCGAAAGGCGAAGAGCTGTACGTCAACGAACTGGGCTGGGTGCGGGTGCATTTCCACTGGAACCGTTATGACCCGGCGGATGAAAAAGCCTCCTGTTGGGTGCCGGTCTCCAACCAGTGGGCGGGGGACGGTTTTGGCTCGGTGACGCTGCCAAGGATTGGCCAGGAAGTGCTGATCAGCTACCTCAACGGCGATATCGATCGCCCGGTGGTGAGCGGGCGTTACTACAACGGCCTGAACAAACCGCCGTATCCGTTACCGGCCAACAAGACCAAATCGGTCTGGCGCACCAAATCGCACAAGGCCGAGGGCTTTAACGAACTGTCGTTTGAGGATGAGGCGGGCAGCGAGGAGATTTATATTCATGCGGAAAAGGACATGAATATCGAGATCAAAAACCAGTACTCCACAGTCGTGGGACAAAACCGCCTTAACCACATCAAACAACGTGATGATCTGCGAGTAGAAGGGGAAAAGCGTGATGAGATCCTCGGCGATTATTCGGTTACGCTGAATAAAGATCACCATGTCAAGATTATGGGTAAATCGTTGTTACGGGTTGAACAAGAAATCCATATTAATAGTGGAAACACGCTGATCCTTGATGCAGGTAAAGAAATTGTTTTGAAGGTGGGTAACAGCTATATCAGTATCACCGAATCAGGTGTGCATATTGCACCCAAATTGGAGGTGGGGCCAGGCAGCCCCAATCTTGGTACGCCAGCAGCGCCGCAGTTACCAGAACAACGGGAATTGACTGAGAGTGAAGTGGATTTTACGGTGTTGAATTTTTCTGATTAAAGCGATGAATAATAGAACAGGGAAGAGAACATTATGAACAATGACGTGAAAATTACTCGCTGGCAACTGCCTTTTAGCGCGATGGATGAAGGGGAGGTCACTCCTGTAGATTATTTACATCGCCTGGCATCAGCCGGAGGGGGATTCTATCCGATGGGGGCTAATCAACTCTGGCATGGCGGGATCCACATTGATGATGGAGTACGGCAGCAGTTGAATAATGAGATGGCACTTACCTGTTTGGCTGACGGAGAGGTGATTGCCTATCGGGTAGACAGCAGACCTTCGAAAGCAACATATCCTGAGGGGGAAGCGCAATTTTCGACTGGATTTACACTGGTACACCATGTGCTGGAGATGCCACTGAAAACGGCAAATTCAGAGACAGACGCCACCGAGGAGGGGAGTCAGCCGATAAAACTCAATCTTTATAGCCTGTATATGCACTTGTCTCCCTGGTCTGCGTATCAGAACGATACCACCCTGCCTGCGCCTGCTTATTGGAGTCAGACCCAAAACGAATTTGTGGTAGGGGAAAAAGCCAGGGACATCCTCAAGGTGCCATTAACGCTTGATCCACCATCCTCTGAACCTCAAGCAGAAATAGTAGGTCTGAATATTCGGGATAAACCTAGAAGGGGGAGCAAGATCGGTATAGTGGCACGTGGCAGCACCATCAGGATTGCCGAGCAGAAGATAGTCAATAACAATCCCTGGGGGCGAATAGAGGAGGTATGGGGAGGTGCGCTCTACCCAGATATACCGGCTCATCCTGATGGGGGGCTGAAGGGGTGGGTTTTTCTGAAAGAGCTTGATGCCCTTCCTCCCCCACCTGAAGCACTGAATTCGGTGGTGATAGTCGATCCGCCGCGTCCTATCAAGGTCGGTGAACTGATCGGTTATCCTGGCCCCAACCAACTTGGTAGCGATGCGAAGGTGGAAACGCCTCCTTCACCCTTACTGCATTTTGAACTTTTTACCTGCGATGATTTACCGGGGCTAATGGCACAGATGGCAACACGGGCCAGCCAACTTTCTGAACAAGACAAACCCTTGCGTCTGGTGACACAGGGGACCAATCTGTACACCGCTCGCCGTGGTGATACGGCAATCACCCAAAGGGAGTTCTTGGCCAAGAGTGCTGAGGGAAGTCCGGATGATGAATGGGTGCGAGTAGTACGACAACGGAAGCTGATTGTAGAAAGGGAGACCTATCTGGGGCCTTATAGCAATAAGCGATATCGCCTGAAAAACAAGGCGAAGTTGGCTCAAGATTTTGATATCCCGCTAGAAGAGATCCCAGATCAGGTTCAGTTTACTGGCGATTTTTATGGTGAGCTGGACAGACAAATCACGCGAAGTGAGTCATCCGCGCAGGCACAAGGCTACACCCGGCGGGGGATTTCATTTACCCCGGCTAATGCCCCTGAGCCATTTTGGGTCAAAGGCAGTGATCTCAACCCTACGGGGACGCAAGCAGCCAGATCCTCAATTGATGCTTGGAATACTTTTCCACTTAAAAAGGGTGTAAATCCTGTCGACGGCA
The DNA here is from genome assembly GCF_015673035.1 of Serratia sp. Res13-Sevr-LER1-36-b. Classification (NCBI taxonomy): domain Bacteria; kingdom Pseudomonadati; phylum Pseudomonadota; class Gammaproteobacteria; order Enterobacterales; family Yersiniaceae; genus Serratia; species Serratia sp. Res13-Sevr-LER1-36-b. The sequence goes on from NZ_JADACK010000011.1 coordinate 26,309, forward strand.
AAGTCGGTTTCCCTTATCTGATGCCAACGCAACTGAACGGTATCCGACGAGCGACGGATGAAACAGGGAAAGTCTGGTGGTTTATTACCGTGGGCGACGACGCGGGGAATGATCTCAGTGGCTGGGTATTGGAAGAAGCACCAGATATTACCCGTCACTCGCCATGGGAGTGGGTCCTGTTCAGTAAAGTATCGGAAACGGCCAGTCCAGCGCAGACACTGGACCGTATGAACCGTAAAGCGCAACTGAACAAAGCTGACTATACCCCGTTGATGACCAAGCTCTATAGCATCATCAACAATGGCGACAATGACGAGCGCTATCTGACCCTATCACAATTGCAGGGTGCGTTTAATCGCCCTTGGCTAGCTCAGCAACTATCACGGTTGATCATCAATTACGAAAGTGAATGGTATACTGACGGCAGCATGACAAAATGGGATGAGTTGGATGATTATGTCGGCGAAAAGGGATTACCCTATTGGCAGGCGGAAAAAAACCAACGGATTAAAAAGCTGCTCTGGTGGAAGGAGATAGCAGGTAAACACGGTATTAGTGTCGATGGCAAAGCCTGGTATTTTCATCCAGTAGGGATGGTGGAGAACTTTGGTGTTTATGACGCAGATATTGTTACTTATCATATATATTCAACAGGGAAGATCGTTAAAAAATCACCGGTGAAATTATTATCAGGATATGAGAGAAAGTATAAATATGTCTACCATGATGAAAGCAATAAAGAGCATGAAATTTGTATAGTAGAGTGGAATTTAACCAAGAAAAAAGCAAAAGGTGTAATTCATACATCTATACCATCGACATCAGGAATCATTTCTGATGAAAATGTTGTTGAGGGAGATACAAGACGAAGAGTGAAGTATGCTAATGGTGATATAGCCGAGTATGGTCGCCACAGCGATCATGGTCACATATGGAGATTATATAAAGCATTGAGGGAAGATATTCATATTGTTAAAATGCCAGATTCATTAGACTATGAAAAAGATGGTGTTGTGATTAAGTATGAGTTTTCTAATACAAAACGGAGATATACAGGACCAGGCCCCTTGGCTGGATTTATTGGTGCATTAGCAGAAATTAAAGAAAAAATAACCACAACAGGAAGTTGTTTCAAAGAAGCGTCTTGCTTCCCAAGTGCAGCTCATGTGAATGGAGATAGTGTAGATACTTTATATCTACACAACAGCAGCAAGGATCAGACTTTCATTAGCGCCATGAAAAAATTCCACTTCAAACAAATCCTTGTTGGAAACTCTAGTTATTTCACTCAATTTAGAGATTGCTCTAATGGTGGGGAATTACACAATAGCCATTTGCATTCTGGTAATTTTGATAATTCAGCCATAGATAGTGACAATAGTAACCCTGATGGAAGAGTAGACGTTAATGAACTTTCCCTCTCCAATAATGGAAGAGCATTTATAAAAGAATGGGAAAAATTCGAACCTACAGCATATAATGATTCCAAAGGATTCTGCACTATCGGCTATGGACATTTAATCGCTAGAAATAAATGTGAAAACATATCATTGCCGAGTGAGTTTGTTGGTGAAATAACTCGTGAAAGAGCAAGTGAGTTATTTGAAGAGAGAGTCCCAGACTATGAAAAAGGTGTTAAGAAGTACGTCGCAGTAAAATTGCATCAATATGAATTTGATGCTTTAGTTTCTCTATTGTTTAATATCGGAGCAGAAGGCTTACCGTTAAAAACACCATTACTTCTTCGAAAACTGAATTCTAAAGATTATGAAGGAGCTGCTCATGAAATGTTAGATGTAACAAACAATGGAACCGAAGGGCTAGTTCTTAGACGTAAATCGGAGAACGATTTATTCCTGAATAACATATATAATGCATCCCATTAATTTAAGATAAGAGGGTTTTATGAGGAGTTTAAAAAAAGCATTCACACTCATATTTGTTTTTATATTTACTACAAGCTTCGCCCATTCAAAAGAAAAGAGTGAGCTAGATCATGTATTATCTATATGGGAGTTTTATAGTGTTTCACAAAATGACCTTTTTTCCTCTAGCGAGGAGAATATTAGAAAAGGGTTTTATGATAAATACTCATCAATTAAAATTTCACTTAGTGATAAACATCTCTCTGTGGGTAACATTTGCTCCGTGACGTCAGTAAAAAACAAGAGAACCGTATTAGACATATGGTTATCAAAATCAACGGTTGAACTTTATAGAAAATCTCTTCGCAATGAAAATATTTCACTACCTAATGAAATATATTCTATTGCAGCTCTTTTCCCCCAAGACGATTGTCCTGCGCCATTTAATGAGCTATATGAGATAAACAACTCCTTGATAGTAGTAACAAGTGAAGGTTACTTGTTGATATTCAGAAAAAGTGATGATAAAGAGGGTAGTATTAAAAGTGCTGTTGTAGCACAACGAGATAGTTTCATGAAAGAATATAAAGGTGACATACTGATTAGTGATAAGTCATTCTTGAAAAAAATAAACGAGACTTGTTTGACAGGAGATATATTTGAGCAAACACCAGATCAAGCAACGGCGGAAAGAAATAAATGCGTCATTTCTAAAATAAAGTTTAAATACGATAGGTTAACTAACATTGGTAAGATTTACCCTCAATCTGAATTAGACCGTAATGAGAAATTGTATCTCATTAAGAACGGTGACGTAAGTATATATATAGATAAAACCAAGCATGAAACAAACGGAAGTCATTACTCCTATGATTTTACATTGGTTACGGAAAAGGAAAATCATCCAAAAGATAAAATGACACTCTATATAGAGGATAATGATGGTGACGCTTTGTTAGAAAAAACACAATATTATTATATAGATGAAAACTTCAACATTTGGTTAATGCTAGTGACTACTGACGAATCTGGCACGAAACTTAAATACTGGAAGAAATATAATATAGATGATAAGACCGCAAAATTTAATTTGGTTGATGAAGTTAACTGCGAAAAAAAAGCATCCCTTGGCGAAAAGTATGCTGAATATTGCAAATGATATGATGGTGACTATTCCAGTATCGCGACAACCATGTGTTCAGCCTGCAGCAGTTGGCCGGTGGAGCTGAGTTTTACTGGGAATGACAGAGGGAAGGCAGACAAGCCTGCACGGTGTGCCACTGGAGCAACCTGCCGAACCTTGGCCAGCGTTTTCTGTGAGATGAGCAACCCGGAGCTGTCACCGTGGTCCATCAGGACAGTTCACAGAAGACCTGGCAATATGACACCCGCTGCTGCCGTCTGGTGAAAAAGGTCGGCCTGGACAGGGCTATCCACCGCAGCGATTTACGGCTGGGCCTGATACTGAATCCGAACATGCCTATTTTGCTTCCTGCTAGTTTCGGCTGGAACCCGGAAATGTGCCAGGCGCTGTGCGCCACCTCAATACCAACAATAATTTGGCTTTCGATTATCTTAGAGCGTTGATAAAGTGACCGACGGGTAGGCGAAGGGAAACCAGCATGGTCGAACGTATTGATTACCAAATTGAAAAATATAGCTTCGCGGAAGTTAATGAAACGCCGCGCATTGCGCAGCAATGGGCTGAAGTCCTCAAAGAATGCCGTCAGGTGCGGGCTGGAAGTATCGAGCGTCTGCGCATCGCATTGCTGAATGTGGATTATGTCACCAGCTTTGAACTGCCTTTTCGTTTGCTCTTGGTGCGTGCCCCACAACTGATTGCCGAGCTGCGTGATGAACTGCAACTCAGTCAAAAAAGCTCCGTGTTTAATGGCAAGCGTTTTGGCTGTGTTTACAGCGTGAAGTCTGATTTAAGTAAGGTACCGGATGAACTTCAATACCGTCTGTCAACCCGCATTCGCCGGGAAGTATCATCAGGCGAAACCGCAGAGCCTTACCGGAAGATTGCCAGGGAAATAAAAATGCCTCGCGAGCGGCTTAAAAATGCGCTTGAGAACGGACTCGCGGTAACGGCACTGGATGGTCTGTTTTGGTTCGGTATGCAGCGGATCGCAGCCGACGTGGCGATACTCAGAAAAAAGGGGATGCGTATTGCAACCTCAGAGGTTCAGGCGTGGGACAGTCTCACCGCGACCCTCCGCCCCATACCGGTATACCGCGGCGTCTGATGTGCTCATTGTCATTGTTGTTATCTTTTCCTTGTGTGCTTTTTCGGCGATCACAGGAGTCGCATTTGATAGTTAGTGCTATTGAATTTACTTAGTTTTATCGTGTTGGATTTTGGTTGATGCCCCCTATTGTGCCCCCAAATGATTTTGCTTGTGGGGAATGGTAGGTATTGAAGGCTAGCTCGACCGCTTACCTCACAGTTAGTTATAACGGCTCGCAATCGAAACCCCCGTGAAGACATTATTAACATCACGGTGTACTAAATCAACGGGGAGCAGGTCACTCCTGATGTGCATCCTCAGCGTGGTAAGCAAACAAAACATCGGGCATGAGGCCAGTTTTCTCTATGGTTGCCAGCACGGATTGAGTAGATACTTCAGCGATAACCTTCATCACCTCATCACGGATTTCAACATACGCAGGGTTATCTCGGGGCACAAATGGCTCAAGGAGGTGGGCAATCGCTTTACCGTTAACAGAGAGGCTGAATGTGCCAGCGGCACGATCCACATTCCAGATATAAATGAGAGGACCTAGCCCAATATCCTCGCAATCATCTTCGTTATGGATCCCCGGAAGATAGACGGGCATACACAGCTTTTCATCACTCAGCGTCAGCGCAATAAACCGTTTCGCCGTTATTGAGGAACCTTGCCCGGGTTCAGTTTCAGGTCTTTTCTTTCTAAAGAATCCGAACATGCCTTTTCCTTGTAGTGGTGAATCAGAAAGATAACTAGCAATCCTACAGTACTAAATGATCAGGTCAATTGAATGACCCGTTCCCCGTTGAACAACACTGGTTGTTGTTAGCCACTTCCGGTCCTGGCACGAAGCTGTCAGACCTTTGGCTGTCAGGTCCGCTATGAGCGAAAAGCGGACATTAGCCTTAAAGGGAAGCTAAAGCGTTTGCTGGAAACTCCTAAAATCGAACGGTCTGTTTTAACAAAACGATTACAATATAAAAATAGATGAACGCAAGTGATCAAAAAATCGTTCATTTCATTGAGCATGCAATTCCTTCGCAGTACACTTTCCCAAGGCTATCTAATGGACTTAAATGATGAAAAAGCGGAATGGGAAGCAAGTTAAAGTCAGAGCCACTCGTAAACTTCGTGAGGCTAAGTCCCCTCAGAAACAGATACCAGTTCAGAAACAAGAGGTTTTTTCTTCAGTTTGTGAAAAGGTAATTCTGCATACTGAAGAAACTAACGAAACCTCTGTAGACTATTATTTCTGTAAAGCGGTGATAGCAAGGGAGGCAAAAGTGTTTCAGACGGAAAGGCAGGCAGTTCTGAACCTGATAGCATTTTCTGGCACTCCAGCGACTCCACTGATTCAATCAGCGTTAGACCAAGATGAACGGTATGAGTTTAGTGAGCAGATTTGTACGGTGTTTTCCCTAGCGAAAAGTGATGTCTCGCTCAGCCCCTACATGGCAATCATCAGAGCGTTTATTCTTTCGGGTACAAAGCAGCAGTATGTTACCTATTTTAACTGTCTGATGGGAATTTCAGCATCTTTTAACAAGGAACCCCCCATTTTTGATATCAACAATCTGAATAACGCTCAGTTGCTGACTTTCTATGAAGCAACACACCGTGTACTGCTGGATAACTCACGCCAACTCTGTACCCTTGAAAAGCTAACTCAATTTATATCTCATCAAGTGGGCGAAGATACCTGTCAGAGTTTGCTCTTTTGGGAATCCTATTTTAGTATCGATAGGAACCCTAAACACAGTATCGGGGTTGCCAAGCAGTTCCTCAGCGCCCCCAACCTTTCGGCAGGTCGCACTAACTATCAAAGTTCACTGGCATTCAACACGGCACATGCCGCTATAGCTTTGGCTGATATCGAGGAAGCTTGTTACTGGATAGACTACGTTGATGACGACGACAAAGCTGCAACTCTCAGGCGCTCAATCGCTAAGTTAGAAGAGAAAATAGGAGCAAGGACTGATCACCCCTTAAATCCTGAACATATTACTCCCGTCTCACTTGAAAAAATTCCTACCAGAATGCTGATGATACTGTGCGCTTTTGTTGATGGCTGCGGTGATGATTGGGGATTCAAAACGCTAGAACGTTCAGGGAAGTACATATTCCCTTCAGACGCAATGACAGAGATGCTTTTCCAGTCTCTGGCAATCGGCGGATTAATTAAAATGTCCACAGCCTCTTTCAACGCGCTGGACGATTCTGCACTGGACCACTTTAATGAAATACTGTGGGTTGAGAAATTCCATTTAAACATCATCGGCATTGCAGACAGCAGATTGATGGCCTTACCGGTATTGCTAGAAGAGCTAGATCGCCGCAATGATAAAAAAGAGGTGGCCTGGCAGATCCGTAGGCTCATCACTACAGGATATTTCTACAACGCGTTTGAGTACTATCTTGGCAATGTTAATGAGCTCTGGGCAAGAGAGTTTGCCCTGAATGAGGCGACAACAGAACGAATAACTGAATCGATACTCAGTGGCAAAGACCTAGCCTATATTGCCAGATCGTCGATTCGCTTTACTGCGGGGCAGCACTCGATCGGCAGCACAAATGGTAATAGGCACACCTGCAATACCCTCATTGGTAGCATCAATCGTTATTTCGACTGGGTAAATGAGGGACGTTATTCCTACAACGCATTTGAACGGAGTAAAAAACAGCCCGTCCTCTCCTCAGAAAGGCTGCTTGAGCAAATCGCAGGGTTCACACCGGAGGATATCTACAACCTTCCGCCTTTGCCGCAAGAGATTGAGGGAGAAGAATCTGAAGAAGAGTAATTTCAGAATGGTGGTGTTCGGCCTTTTCTAAGGGCTGAACTTACACATAAGTGTCAACAACGGGTAAAAAGTGATCCACTTACCGTTACCACCAACGGTCTAATATTGATTGGCACATCATTATATTAGTAGTATCCGCTTCTGGCACGGAGCTGACAGTTCTATGTAACTTGCTGTCTGCTCTGAGCGACAAGCGGAAATTAACATATCTGTTAAAGTGGCCAAATTTAGCTATCCACTACAACATTAAGTGCTATGGTGGCGAAGGCATAGCACTCATACTCATTTCGTAGAATTTACTCTCCTAATTTGTATGCATAATCACCCACAATTGACGAAAACAGCTCCAACAACTCTAACTTATTTCTTCCTGAAGCTACTATGCTAACTAATTCATTGAAATCAATTTCAATGTATTTGTTTGCTCTAGGGTTCAATAGTACACCTGTCTTCCATTCATCCGTACCACCCTCAATTGAGGATGAGAAACTCAATAGCCAATAAATTAAAATCTGCCGGTAATCAGAAGACGAAAAATTTCTATTTGTGCATTTTACTTCGATCAGCCGCTGGTCGATAGAGAAATCTCCTTGACCTTGTGCTATCCATTGAAATCCAGGAATAATGGGAGACCTAACTACATTACCATCACCCCATTTTTCACTCAAATATGTTATTGATTTTGTTAGATTGATAGCAGTTTGGTTAGCTATTTTAATCTCAATATCTGATAAATTATCGGGTAAAGCTGCATCAAAATACCTTGATTGCCGACTCAGGGCGATAGACAAACACTCATTCCAATCTTCATTTTTTTCTTCAAGCATTTGCTCTGCTCTTACATAGGCAACTTCAAATAGCATAGCTGCATTTGTATCTATTCCTACCAACATACTTTCATCAATAATCGTACAGTCGGGTATAGGTTGTGCCTCGCGATTGAGATGTGCAACTATTGCCGGTAGCAATTGTGGAAATAACAAATCACAGATGCCCGGAATATCTCGCGCTACAGTTCTGGGATCTTTGACAGGTAATCTTAAAAATCTCATTTATTCTCCGCCCCTTGGCACCAATTAATAAATATTTCACAAAATGATGCTTTTCCTTTTTGTTCAATTCCTAATGACCAAGAGTTAGGTATTGCTTTTTTTACTTGATCCCTAAAATGTTTTCCGTCATCACCAAATTTATAGGATGCGAGCCAAAGTATTCTTTGTACTTCCGGTGTCAATTTTGACCACTTATTTCTCTCGGAAACGAATGAAGGTCTATCTTTCCAATTTCTTATACAATCAAGACACGCTCTTTTAATTGTTTCAGATGAACTTTCATTTAATAATCCATGAACATAAGCAGCTCGATTATTTGTTCGAATTACTCTTAGAGAACGTAAATAATGCAAACAGTTCGCTTCTGGTAGCAGTAAATGCACAGAGTGCACAACAATATCATCTACCATCCCATCAAGTATTTGATAGATAGAAGAATACCGCGCATCATTCCTAATAGAAATTACACCTTTAATAATTGTAGAAAAAGAACTTCTAAAGGAATGTAAGTTTTCTGGAGAGAGTAATGTTATACATAACTGTAATGCTAAAGCTGGCTCATGAAGTTTCAATGTTCTACTTATTTGATTAATTAAAAAAGTGTCTGGCTGACTTTTATGGATCTCTAAATCAAGTAAGGCTTGTACATTTAGTTTTTCGACAGTTTCAACTAGTTCATCATAATCAGAAACAGGATTGTCTGAATAGGGGTCAAAATGTAAGTCAATTTTTTTAAGTTTACTAGATTTATCATCATCAACAAACAATTGTGTATAAACAAAGTTTTTATAGTGTTGAGATTTTAAAATTGTTGTTTTAGTTCTGTTTAATGACAAGCCATAATCTGCCAAAGCGTTCGACAGAATTGAAATAGCACGGTACGCTTCAGCTTGATTACTGGCAATAATAGTAAAATCATCCACATACCTATGCCAATTAAGTTTTGATGATGTTAAAAGTTGGTCAACTGAGGTCATTAGCAACTCTGCTAAAACTCTTGAGCATTGCCCTCCGACCGGCAAGCCAAATGATCTACCAGCTGACAACTGACTTAGCAATCTATCTATTTGAGTTGCAACTGTAGAACCTTCACCAAATAAATCATTAATACAATTCTCGATACGATGATGATATATGTGCTCGTAAAAGCTTGATATATCCGTTTGGATAACAACAGCTCCATCATTATCTAATGCCGGATCATTAATTGTTGCTTCTTTATATGCCCTCCATGACTTATCTCTATCAAATAAATTCTCACCAGTTTCTACGTAACGATATGAGTGTACATTTTGACTTCTTTTTGATTCATTTATTTCTGCAATCGCGATAGCCAGACCATTAAGATATATATTCCAAAATGGATGTATCTTTGTGGAAATTCTAAAGCCGCTTGCACCAGTTGGTGAAAGCAATCTCTCCGAGTAAACCTGAATTCCATTCAAAGTATTTCTTGTGTTCGTTTTGCCATCTTTTTCAAGCCTTTCAAAGAAGTCAAAAGCCATATTTGCTATCTGCGTCTTTGAATCTGAAATGAAAACTGTATCGATATCAAAAGGCAACATATCATTGTCGCCATGAGCGCCAACGTCTTCAATAGCCCTTATAAAGTGTTCAAGTTTCACTGTATTCATCATCCCCACCGACTCATTAATTTCATTTATATTCAGATATAAAAAGTTAACTTATGACAAAATTCATAAATAGGCAAGCTCTTATTCTTCTTGAAAATAAAAACTCCTTTTCCTGATTAAAATCCAATACCACTTCAAATAACTTGATTGTTTCAATGATAATGATTTACTTTGTATATTATTTTAAAATATATTTTCTAAAGGGAATCATTTTAAAACTTAAGTATAGAGCTCACTGAATGAAGCAATTGTATCTTAGAGCGCGTACAGTCAAGAATCCCCGCTAGCGGTGATGGCGGGCGACAACTTTTGGCAACTCACTCCCATCACCAACTGACTGACCTGTTCCCGGTTGATTAACACATTGTGATGTCAGCAATGTCCGCTCCTGGCACAAAGCAGACGTTATGCCTGGAATTGAGATGCATGAAGAAACTAGAGCACTTGAAGATCAGTGACGATGCAGATCCTTGCGGATAGCCATCACTCGAACCGCTGTTCGCCTTCACGATCTTTCTGCTGTTCCCGAATCCTTTGACGTTCAATCAAAAGCATCAATTTCCCATGAATCTCTTTCGCAGCGTTTGCAATGTCGTCCCGCTCGTGTTCAATGAGTTCACCAATAGCGTCAGTCCGGCACCGTAATATATTCGCAAGACTCCCACTCCAACTTGATGGGCTCGTTAATTCAGCAAAAGACTCAAGAACTACTGAAGGTTCAGGTGCAGCTTCCAAGAATTTGATAGCGTTCTCGCACAAAGTAACGCTGCTTGTGTCACTACTACTTGACCAGAGTTCTAACCCTTGTGGCACATATGCCCATACCTTGGGATCGTCACTCCTGGAGCACCAGTCAATCAAGGTTTCGATGGCAACACATGAAAGCAGCGGAGTATCCGAAATGCCGCTACGCATGAAGAACAGCCGCATGCATCTTTGATCTTCAGAATCCGCAAAGAGACGGGAGAGAAACGCTTCGGGTATGAGTGACACCGTTGTCTGAATGGTTTTACGGTAACCATTCATGTAACCATAGTGTTTATCAATCGCTGAGAAGATTGCATCCAGCCAGTGTTCTTTTCGCCCTTCATAGCTGCCAAATTGCAATGCTGCCGCTACGACAGATTCCATAAAGTCATCAAAGAGACCGCCCCGATCGTCAGTATCTTTCTGTAAAGCCTGAATGGCTGCCCTGAGACCGATTTGAAGGAGTTCCGGATCAGGCATGTCCTCTGTCGCTTTTTTGCCATGTAGCCTCATCCCTAGCCCATTCAGAATCACCTCAGCGCCATTTTCTTTGGCTAACAGTTGTTCGGCCAGTTCGAGCACTCGGGGTACTGGGAGATGCAGGCATTTTTTTTGCCAAAAAATGGCGTCAAACATAACTGGACGAGTATCAAGTTTATCCAGAAGCGACATGCATCGATTGAGGTCCGTTTCTGTAAAATCTCGATGGGGATGCAAATTAACCAGAACTCGGCAGAGTGAAGGATGCACAGCGCAGTGATCCAGAAATTCATGGGCTAGCGCTTCATTAATACGATCCACGCCTTCGATAAAGCCTAGAAATACCGAAAAATCTTTATTTTCAGTAGAGTCCTGTTCCAGTTCTTTTATAAGCAATTGCCAAACTTCACGAGGACTCGCGGTTCCCTGAGCAAGCCCCTGTCCGAATACGCTTCGGTAAGGCATCCACTCAGAAGAGAACAGATTGGGTCTCAGGTCAGAAAGACAAAGTGTTGAAGCGGCAAACTCACGCCCCAGTTGCTCTGCTCTGGCCATCAGTCGCTCTTCTGCTTCAGCGTATCGGTCCTGGTCATTTCGGTTAAAGTCGTCATCAAGCACCCAGTTGTGGTGGCCTTTGCTCAGGACATAAAACCGGATACCGGAAAGCAAATCATTCGGTCTGAGCTTCCTTTCCAGAGCATCAAGAGTTTCAAGCAGCACGGGCGATACCTGAGGATCCTTCCGCACAAAGTACAGTTTTGTCCGAATAGCCTTCCAGCCCTCCCCCCAGGGAAGACGGGCATGCAATGTACGTGCGGCATCAATGAGGACGGAGCCCATCCTCTTGTCACTCCACAGGTCACTGAGTGCATTTGCAAGAACTGTCCGCGCACCGTTGGCAAGATGCATATCATCGGCGTTCCCGACGCGAACGGTAATCGCGATGAACGCATGTCGCCACGCCATCAACGCGTCATAGTCTGGCTCTGCCCCGTAATCCCTCGGGCGGGCACCAAACTCATATATACCCGAACTTGTCCACATAGAACCGCTAAGTCCGGCAGAAAGCATTTTCAGCCCCAGCGTGCGACGCTGTAATAAACCAGAAGTAAGACAAGCCTCCAGAAGCGCAATCCGCTGCTCCAGAGAGGCGTGTGTACCTGACAGATAGGGCTGACAGAACAATGTGAGTCTGTCCCGTGTATTCTCCTGACGATACTTATCCGTTTCATGATCCGCTATTTGCAGCAGAAGGCTGGCGCAACGGTCAAAGTATGAAGGTTCCCAGGCCAGTGCCTGCAAAAGGTTGAGGATGGTACTCCAGCGTGGGTCGTAATGTCTTTCCCGGCCTTTAAAGTCTGCGGCCCTGAGGACCTCGTCAATCCGGTTAAGTAGAACGTCAGGCACCACCGGCGCAATGAATTCCAGCATACGAACCGGAAAATCCTCTAACGCCAGCAGGTTACCCAGTATGGCTTCCGGCTGAAGCCATGTAGCAGCTATCTCCTTTGCCACCGGATGATCGTGTAAAAGGCCCAGCCGGTGAGCAAACGACATAAGAAGGCGATCCCGTCCTGGCGCTTCAAAGGTAGACCTGAGAAACGCAACCGGGAAGCTATCCAGAGCGGAGGCGGCCAGTTTGTTCGCAATAGCATGGGGTAAGATGGCTCGCCAGTGCGATCTGGCCTGAAGCATGTGGCGATCGGTCAGCTTCTTGAGCGTACGGTACAACTGGTTATGTGAATAGCCCGCGAGCGTGCCAAGGATCTCCAATTCACTGTCGCCGTTTTCAGAAAAGTCACTCGAAAACGAGTACACCAGCGAAAGTATCTCGGCCTGCTCCCGTAATCCCTCGTCTCGTTCATGACGTTGTTCAAAAAGTCTGTCGAAGAGTTGTGCATCGGACAGAACGGCCAACGACTCCCCCTCATCCACTCTCTCAGCGATAGCCAGCGAGACTCTGGCATTTCCGTCAGCGAATTCAGCGATCCGCCGGGCGTTCAACTGTCCAATACTGGGGAAACGGCGCAACAGAAGTTTTTCTGCGACTTCCGGTCCTACCGCCTCGATGTGGATCACCTCCGTGGTCTGAGGTTTGTCCTCCCGAATATCATACTCAACGGTGATAAGTTTTATCCTGCTCCCCTGAGAGGTAACTCTCGCCGCGAGGGAAGCATGGAGCTCAGAGGGACAATTATCGAGAACCATAATTGCGCTGCGCTGGTCGGCGATGAGTCGTTCCAGCATGGCTGCTGCTGAAGGGGCCGGATCGTCACCGGTATCGGCATAGACCGCCAGGGTGCGCTCCAGAGCATCGGACCCAACGGTTTCATCAAACAATGCCTGAACGATCCTCGTTTTACCGACACCCGATAGACCGGTAATTCGAACAGCTTTCCTGGTGGCCCGGATAAGCTGGCGTATCGGTACGATGGCTTCCTCAATACTCAGGGGATGACCTTTTTCAGACGGGAGCGAAATCGTGATACCGGATGCAGTAATCAGAATATCTGCCACCCCCTCTGGTGGACAACTCCATGCTCCGTAAGGCTGCCAGCCGGAATATCCCCTCCCCAGTTTTCTGTTGACCCACAGCATCACTGACGGATGCTGTTGTATCCACTGAGCTAACTTAGAGCGATCATAGAAGGCTAGATGAAGGTTCTGATGACAGGGATCATGTCTGACAGACTCCTGCATTGCAGCAACGCGTTCGGCAAGCATGGGGGGAGTGCAATCCTCGCCCAGACTGACAATGATATAGCTTCCCCCATTTCTGGCCTGGCCGGATATCATGGGAGAAAGGACGCCTGAAGGAGCCATCTCTCGCAGAATATCGGCCCTGCGCATCTTGTGTTTCTTGGCCTGGAAAACGGTATCTGGTCGCTCAATAAACCCGCTGTTGAGTTGTTCGACCGGCACCTGCACGTGGACATCAATTCCACCATCTGGTGCATTGATCGATCCCGACCAGCGCACCCAGGCCGGACTGTAACCTCTGGCAGCCACTTCGGCTTCAGCAAGGCGAGCAATTAACTCTTCCAAAAGAGTATCTGAGAGTCCGAGTAATTCATCTTTATCGATATCGAAGATCGCCACGGCATAGTCCTGACAGAAAACTGAAATTTTTCACAACCAATGACCAGAATATTAAGCAATTTGAAACAGATTGTCCTGTGACCAACTCCCATTGCTCAATACACTGGTAGATTAGCAATGTCCGCTTTTGGTACTGAGCGGACTGTCAGGTCTGATTAGCTCCCAGCAAAGCGTGGACACCGTCGCCTACTTAAAGTAGTAGGCCTTCTTTCAACAGCTCGCACAATGCTCAGTCGATCTGCTCGTAACCAACAAGATCCAAGATCTTAGAAACCACCGCAAATAAAAGCATAACGTCTTGGTACACTGTATAAATAAAATTAACTAAACGACAGCACTCCTTTAATAAAAACTAACGTATTAACCTACGCCTCATTTAATATATTATAAAAATGAGTCTCATTTAATTTTATTTTTGACAAATAATCGTCTAGGCCAAGATCAGTAAAGTGATCCTTACCAATAATCAATCTCCGTTTTATTACCGCTTCAAAAAAACGTAAAAAAACATCATCATCATTTAAATATTTTTTTATTTGCAATATATTTCTTCGCTCACATTTTAAGAAGTAAAAAATAAAACTCATGAGCAACATATTGGAAATAAAAATCTCATTGGACGATTGAGATAAATCCAACATATCAGGAATAATATTGAAGATTTTGCTCTTCTTGGTTTCGTCATTTAAATGATGAATGAAAAAATCCGGATAAATAAATTTCTCATTTTTATCATCAAAATTAAGATGGTGTTTTTCATTGTCACTTACAAATAAAAACCTTATTAGTGATGTATAAAACATTCCAAACGCACATGAGTCATCTGTTTTTTTCTCTAAAAAAAGAAGGTTGATCATATCAACTAAATTAACAGACCCTATATTTTCGGTTTCAAAAAACACTCTGTCATTATCGACACTGAATCGAGAAAAATCTTCATAACACAGAAATAGCTCGCATAAGAGTTGTTGACATAAGGAGGTCATGAGTTCATTTCGTTTCTCTCCAATGCTTTTATTATTTTTCATATTAATTAATTGTATTACAAAAAACAATAAGCGATAGTCTTTATCTGATTGTTTTTTTTGTATCTTAAATAAATATCCAAATCTAGACAGTACGGTTTTTATACATTCAAAATCATTATCAGTAAACTTACTCTTTAGTATAGCAACCCTTCTCTCTTCAATATCGGAAAGGTTATCATACCAACGTATTAGGTCTAATTTCCTTTTGTTAACGACCACATTCAAATCTAGAACATCCTCCTCCCACTTTACATAAGAGAAATCCTTCCAACGCCTTGCTTTATTTCTAGTATTTAAAAAACAACTCAACTTATAGTTAAATAAATCAAACAAGTTACTTTCAACAGCCATGTTTTTTTTGCCTAACATTTAAACCTCCCCCATTTCCCATTTTTTCCTTTCGTTTCTATAGTTATTTTCTTTATATCGCTATTGATGTCATCAAGTACATTTACGCCGATCCCCCTAGCGCCCACCTCATTCGTTTTAGATAGAACACCATTAGGACGCCCCGTCTCTTTCCAATCCACAGGTGATTTAGATATATCGATATGATCATTCAACAGACCCGCAGATTTATCCCCGAGTTCTAAAGTAACCCGATATCTTTCTCCATTAGGGTTGAAATCTGCATTTCCTGTATTTACCCATATTGCTTTTCTTGATGAGTTTTTATTCAAAACCAATCCTTTTGCTT
This sequence comes from Serratia sp. Res13-Sevr-LER1-36-b, assembly GCF_015673035.1. Lineage (NCBI taxonomy): Bacteria > Pseudomonadati > Pseudomonadota > Gammaproteobacteria > Enterobacterales > Yersiniaceae > Serratia > Serratia sp. Res13-Sevr-LER1-36-b. The sequence continues at coordinate 41,940 of NZ_JADACK010000011.1, forward strand.
CAGATACAGCTCTAGCTTCAGCCTCACTCATGTATCTGACAATAGTGGTATTTAAGCCAAGTGGGTCGACCCACCCTAACGGATTCGGTGCATAGGCATATAGGTTCATCCCCCCCGCCAATCCGATCGGGTCCGGCGTCGTGAATCTGCCTACCTCCGGCGCATAATACCGATAGGTATTGTAGTGCAGCCCGGTCTCTTCATCCAGATATTGCCCAGCATAACGCAGTGGTTGGCGGAACCGGCCCAACGGCTGGCTGAAGTTACGCCACATCGCATCGGTCTGCCGTGCCACCTGTCCAAATACCCCATACTGCCCTGACCACACCATCTCACCCTGTGCGTTGGTCACTTCCTGTGGGGAACCATTCAGGTCGGTGTGATACCAGTACAGTTTGTCTCCACTGTAGTGCCTTTCAATGCAGGCCAGCGGTGTATAGGCTTCGTTCGGGTCATAGCAGTAGGTTTGTTGGTGATCGTCAGTACGACTTCGCAGCAACCGCAATCCTTGCCACAAGAAATGGGTTTCACGCCGTTCCTGACGAAGAGTGACCACCTTGCTTGACCGGCGACCCAGCGCGTCATAGTGGTACTGCGCTTCAAACAGTCCCTTCGGCCCGTCACCTTTCGCCCCCACCAAGCGGTTATCGGCATCATAGCGATAGTGTTGGCTGCCGGGACCTTTCTGCCTAACCGACATATTGCCGAAGGCATCATACTGATACTGCCATTCTTCCCATCGGGTCAAACGGTTATCACTATAAGGTTGGCTACCACGGACATACGGTGAACTTTCTGGCGTCAGTAATGGCAGTAGCAAGGCGTTATCAGCCTGATCATAATGCACAGAGGTCTGATCGCTTTGTGCCGAATAGACGCTACGTAACCGACCTTCAACATCATAGCCATAGCTCAGCATACCCCGATTGCTGTCCTCTACGGCGGCCAGTTCATGCATATCGTCATAATGATAAGCTCGCCACAGAACCCCTTCCTCTGGGGATGTAAGTGCGTCGGTGAGGCGATTGCTGATACTGCTCTGCCACTGGCGACGACCCAGGCGGTCATATTGCCGGTGCTGCGTCAAAGCCCCCTGAGTACGGCTTGTCTCACGGTGCAGTGCATCACGTTCAAACTCGCTGATGATCTGGTCATTGAAACGGATGGCAGTGACGTGCCCAGAACCGTAATGCAGCCACTGGAACTGGTCATCGTTCGGCAGGCCGAGTGTAGTCAGGTTACCCAGCGCATCATACTGATAGCTCAGTGCTTCTACGCCGTTATGCTCTCGAGTCACCCGACCTAACGCATCCCGTTCAAAACTCACGGTATTGGGCTGGATACCCAGCTTCTCACCGTGCTCGGTCGGAATTCGGCTGGCACTGAGCAGGCTGCCCAATACATCCCACTGGTATATGACCTGCTCGGTCTGCGTTTGGCGCGCAATAACCTGGCCTGCCGCATCGTAGGCTAGTTGGCTGACTTTCTCTGGGTGGTGCCCTTCGTCGTCTGCAGTTCCACGCTGCACAACTTCGGCAACCTGCCCATCGGCATTAAAACGGTAACCGTAGCGGGTATCGTCCGGGCGGTGCTCTTCTTGCAGGCGACCTTCCGCATCACGGGTAAAGCGATAGATACCGCCGTTGGCGTTATCCAGGCTGAGCAAGTGGCCTTCCACGTCATAATCGTAACGCAGGGTGCGGTTCAGGCGGTCGGTAGCGCTCAGGGTTTGCCCGCGTGCGTTGTAATGCCAGTGGCGCGGCAGGTTTTGCCCCTGCTGATGGCTGAGCAGCAGCCCCGCATCAGACCAGTCAAACTGCTCCGTTGAACCATCCGGCAGGGTCAGTGTGACCAGTTGGCCTGCGTCGTTATACTGGTAGTGAGTTTCCTGCTGCAATGCATCGCGGCGGGAGACCATCTGCCCCAGCGTATCATAGCGCCAGGCAGTGGGCTGGCCGGAACAGTCGGTGTAGCCTGTCAGTTGCCCCTGGCTATTCCAGCTTAACTGGCTTTCGCCACCCCGCGCATCGGTGACGCGATCTGGCAGCAGCGTATGGATGTGTGGATAATGATAGTGCGTCGATTGCAGCAACCGGTCGGTTTCCTGTACCACCCGACCTTGTTCATCCCAGACAGTACTTTCTGCAATGCCATCTGGCCAGAATACAAAGGTCTGCCGATCGCTGTTGCGTTGGTACTGCCAACGCGTAGTGGCTCCGTTGGCATCGCTGACGGACACTAGCCTGCCCAGTTCATCCCACTGGCATTGGCGCAGATGGCCCAGCGGCGAGCGGTAACCGGCGGGGAGACCGGCTTCATCCCACAGCATCTGATGCTGGTTGCCGGTACGGTCGGTGTAACGGCTGACGCGACGGTGTTCGTCCAGTTCCCACACCGCCTGACTGCCATCCTGGTAGGTCGCGGTGCGTAGATTGCGTTCTTCTTCATAGGCCAGCCGATAGCCATCACCCTCGCTGGTGTGGTGTTCGGTGACGCACCAGATATCTTCCATTTCCTGCCACTGGTAGTCACAGCGAAACCCGGTGGCATTCTCATGCCATAGCAGCAAACCGTTCTGTTCATCCCAACCAAAGCGACGCATCACTGCGTCACCTCGGTGTTGCACCGCGACCAGTTGACCCGCCTCGTTATACTGGTAACGAACGCGCTGCACCTCACCCGCCAGAGTTTGCTGCCACACGGCTATTAAACGGTTGAGTTTAGGGTGATATTCACAACGCAGGGCCTGGCCACCGGTACGGGTGATGATGTCCATCTGCCGTTGTTCGTTGTAGTGGAATGACTGCTGGTTGCCGACGTTGTCGCTGATGGCACTCAGGGGGGCTCGGCCCTCGGCGTCAAAGGCCGGATAGTGATAACGCAGTTCACCGGCATCGCTGATACACCACGTGCCATCTTCCTTATGCGTAAGCCAGCACTGCTGGTCGGGGCAGAAGGTACGATGACCCACCGGCACCTCAGGGAACGGAATAAAATCCCCGTAGGTGTTACGCCACAACATACCCTCTTCCACTTGCCGCAATTCACTTTCCCAGAACAGGCTCCAGCCCGACCCCAATACGCTCTCCGCTGCATGGCTGCTGAGATAACTGCGCTGCCAGAACAACGGCAATTCACCATCGAGAGTGAAGTCCAGGTCATCGTCGTCATTGAGGAATTTTTGCCCGCTAGTCACATCTACCGGGTTGGCCAGAATACCGATCACTGGAACGACTATCGCCAGCGGCCCCAGCCAACAGAGCACTTTGGCTACCTTGCTGGCCCCCGGAATTTTGCTCATCAGACGCTCTACAGCACCTGGCCCACGCCCCACAGCCCCTTTCGCACTGACCAGACCGGCGATAAGCATCGTCAGGTCGGAAACGGTGTAGGCCCATTCGGGGATTTCCGGACTGATGTTTTCCGTAGTCGTTGTGCCACCGCCGATAAACACGTTGGAGGAACCGGCCAGGATGGTCGCATCGCAGGTAGTTTTATCGCTCTTGCGGGCGGCTGGCTGGCCGTTGATGAACACCGAGGAAGAGCCCTGCGCCACCTGCTGCACCTTATCCTTGTCACAGGCTACGGTGCTCAAGGTAGCGACGGCGGCGGGCTTGTCATTTATAAAGACATTGCCCGACCCGGTTCGGATGTCCCCGCTGGGGCTCATCGAACTGGCCCCTGCCTCGACACATGCATCCCGCGCCTTTTCCCCCAGAGCATTGGCAGCCATACCAACCGCGATCCCGGCACCAATCAGCAAAAAGCCCACGCCAAGACAGGCAGACGCACACCCGGCACCAATCAACATGCCGCCCAGGATACCCCCGGCCACGTTGATCAGGCCACCTAGGATCGTGCCGCCAATCAACCCGGCGAGAGCCCCCGAATGGCCGATGGCATCACCGACGCGTGCAGCTTCCAGCATGGTATTCGCTCCTGTCCTTGTACGAAATGTGGGGTGTTACGGGTGTTGGTAACTGCTCAGGCAGGCTGAGAAGAAAGCTTCATCCTGCTCGGTCAAGGCTTGGGAGCTCGCCAGCGTGAAAATCAACACGTTAGAAGCCGTAACAGGGAATACAGCCTGACGTTGGTGCAGCGTCTGACCCTTTTGCGGATGATAGCGGGAAAGCAGCGTAATGCCGTGGAACAGGCCATCGCCCAATACGGCGGGCTGTTCGTCGAGAGCCTGGTACTTGCGCAAGCCTTTTTGCAACACCTCACGCTGGCGGACCAGGTAGGTGGCAAAGTCTTCGTCGGGGCGCAATTGGTCACGGGAGATGTTAAGCGATGGTCCGGATGGCGCGATCAGAATGTTGACGGTCTGCTCACGATATCCGGCAGGCAAGGTAATGCTGCCTTCGGTGAAAACACAGCGGGGTTCTGAAACCTGGGTCATCCTTGTACTCCATGGCTAAATCCTGATTAATGACTCATACATTTATCACAATGCGAGTGGTAAGTGATAGTCAAACGAGGAAAAAACGTTAGAAAACCTTTAGGTTTCACTTGATGTCCGATGTACAAAATGTATGACAAACGACACATTTTTAGCACACCTGTTTGCGGTATATTATTTTTTCACATACGAGGGATAGGTGTGGAATGAAAAATAAAACTGTAGGATTCATGGTTATTCTTTTTCTCTTTTGGCTTTTTGCGAAAAATGACAAAATACAAACAAACAATGCCACACCACTCTCACAATCTAACCCGCCGTCAACTCTTACCACCCATAATTCAACATCAAATATACTTACTGATGAGAAATCGAAAAAATATTATATTAATGCCGACACATTGAAAGTGCGTAATGCTCCTAACGGGAATACGATTCAATCTCTAAAGCGAGGAGCCCAGGTAAGAGTGTATGAACAAGTTTCTTCATGGAGCAGGATAAGCATAGATCAAGAGGAAGAACGCTGGGTATCTACTAGCTATTTATGTGAAACCTCAGAATGTTACATAAAAATAGTCCCATCCCAACCAACGCCTATTCCAAAGCAACAACGAATTGAACAACCAAGAACGCCTCGGCATCAGCAGCCACAGAATTATAGCTCTTCCTGTTCTTGCTCATCAGGCAACGTATGTATAGGCCCCAGAGGCGGACGTTACTGTATTACATCTGGAGGAAATAAGCGCTATGGTGTTTGAAGTGTAACTTGATGCACCAAATTAAAAGGAGGCATGACATTTTGAGGGGATTTTCAATAAGCGTAAATTCAAAAGGTTACAAAACATAAAAATTTACTGGTTATTCATACATCGTAAAGTGTTTAAATTTAATATGCTAGTTGCTAGCTTACCTATCCCACTAGCGACAGATTTTACAGAGGTTACTTATGGCTACTAAAGAAAAAATTGATGTGGAAGAACTTAGGAAGAAAGCAACTGAAAAAGTGGAATTCATTTTGATGGAGCTCAATAAAAAATCCCTTGGCATAACTGAAGGTTTTGCAGGTGGTACAGGAGTTGCCAACAGCAACCTACTGGAGGCTGTGAGCGAAGAGCGGACATAAAAGTTAAACAATGATTGATCACTACCAGATCACGCTAACATAGCAGTACATTTTTTCGCCTTAATACTATTTATCTTTTCACAATCTGGTGGTTGCACGATAAGATTGAGAAAGTTTTGGATGAAGGATGACAATCGTGAATATAGATATAAATAACATTTTGAATGATGCAGTAAAAGATATGCCAGTAGCTAACATTATAGTGATAGGTAAAACAGGCGTTGGCAAAAGTTCTCTTATAAATGGTGTGTTTAGAGGGAATTTTGCTAGAACAGGTGTTGGCAAACCAGTTACAGACAACATTAAAGTTATTAAGAAAGCTGGCGTTCCTTTGCAAATTATTGACACCCAAGGGCTTGAGGTCGCTGATTATGAAAAAACAAGATTTAATATAGAGTCATATATTAATGAAAATAACAGCAGTGAACTATCAGAAAACTATGTTCACCTTGCATGGTTATGTATAAATGACACAGGAAAAAGATACGAAGAGGCTGAAATAGATATAGCTAAATATCTTGTTAGCAAAGGTATACCAGTAATTGTCGTTCTGACAAAAACCAATGCATTTAAAAATAACGAATTCACTGACGAAGTTAGAAAAGCATTTAAAAACTACAGTCATGCAGTCTGTTCTACACGAGCCATAGAAGAAGTTATTTATGATGACGATGACACGGACGAGATAATAGGAATCAGAAAGGTTAAAGGCATTGATGAGTTGATTCAAGTATCTTACGAGGTTATCCCCGAAGCTCAAAAAAAGGCGTTCTCCAATGCTTTGTCAATTAAAAATAAAAAGGCATTGGATATAAAAAAAGAGCAAGCTAGTAAAGAGGTATTAGCGGCCACAGCTCTAGCTGCAACCGCAGCTGCAATACCTGTACCATTCTCAGACGCATTTACATTAGTGCCCATACAAGTAGGGATGATAGCTAAGATTAGTTACACGTTCGGGATGGATGTATCCAGAGCCGCTCTTACTACAATGGTTACGTCATTAGTTGGTGCTGGCGGTGCAGTTTTTGTTGGACGGGCTATTGTTACTGGTTTACTTAAGATGATTCCCGGTGTTGGTAGTGTTGTAGGAGGCGCAATATCTGCAACAACTGCGAGTGCAATCACTAAGATGCTAGGGGATACATATACTTTAGTTCTTTACACACTTGCAACTGAGTCAGAAACAGGAGAAATAGATTTTGAACTGGCTGCTAAATTGCTAAAATCGAAGGTATCATTCTAATTTTGAAACGGCGTGTATTTTTACGCCGTATTTTTTTAAAAATGAAAATTAAATTAATTTTCTTCTTTCCTAAGAATAGTACTTTAATATTCAATGTCAGGTTATGGCACTGAGGTGCCAATCATGACGTCACCCAAGGGGCATCATGAGCGAGAAAGAGCTATGACCTGAAATCCTGCTTCATTCAGAAATCAAAATCCTGGTGAATATCTTACAGGAGACATAGCGCCTTTCTTTCTGAGGTCATCAGGTATCTTCTTGCCGAGATAAAGCTGAGTGATCTTAGGAGATGCCACCCTACCTCGGAACCCGAAACGGGAACGTTGAGTAGCTTCAAACTCATCGTCTGCGTCCCATGAAGGCATCTCTGGGAAATTCTCACGGGTTGACTTGAGCCACTCATCAGCAACATATACTCCCCTCACGATTCCCCTTACTGTAGCCAATATAACCTCAGCTTTACGGGCGCGTTCAACGCTGATACGCCAGCTAAAACGCACAGCATCATAGAGATCAATATCCTTTGAACTCCTGTTAACGGATATCATCAGGGTCTTATGTTGGAAAACAATTGTTTCAGGCTGATACGTAGCGATTAACTCTTTGATGTGTGCAGCACCGAATTCATTACTGCCAGCACCGTTCATGATGTTAGTCAAACCGGGGTAAGCGTCTATGAGTGCTGCTTCAACCTCGTAAGCGGTCTTTTCGTCAGCCATACCGTGTCGATGGATAACATGAATAACCTCAAGACCTGCTAATCTGATCTCTCGAAGTTGCTTGAGCTTGTTACTAAGTAACTCATCATCAACTGCTACGACCTCACCGCGCATATGAGCAAATACACGATTATCTTTCCCCTTTCCTACGTAGAACGTACTGCCGTCCCTTGGGTCAATCAGACGGTATACATACCAGCCAAGATGTTCGATTACCCCCGGTGGAAATTCATTAATGTCCATGTCATAACGCCTATCACTTAATTTATAGTGCATAAGCTATACACAGTGATGTCGATTGACAACTTATAGTACCCATGACCTGCTCCCCGTTGATGGTTTCCCGTACTGTCATTCCGTATTCAATTTGTTGGGTGATAGCTTGCGGATCGTGGTACGGCGTATCGTTGAGTTCTAGTGGTTCAGCAACCAGGTAAGCAGTTGCTGGTATTCTGCTAACGCCTTATTAGCGTTAGGTGTAGTGCGGGGTATTTTGTCGATGGCCTTCATTGAACGAATTACCATAATAAAGCGGTGAGACCGGTAGCTTGCAGTGGTGGCTCTGGCGCAGTGCGCCACCTCAAGACCAACATCAAATTGGCTTCCGGTTATCGTAGGCCATTGATAAAATGACCGACGGGTAACCAGCATAGTCGAAGGTATTGATTACCAGATCGAAAATTATAGCTTCGCGGAAGTTAATGAAATGCCAAGAATTACTCAGCAGTGGGCTGAAGTCATCGAAGAATGTCGTCTGATAAAAGCCGGAGGTGCCGAGCGTCTGCGTATCGCGTTGCTGAATGTGGATTACGCCACAAATTTTGAACTGCCTTTTCGTTTGCTGTTGGTGCGAGCTTCGCAACTGATTACCGATCTGCGTGATGAATTGCCATTCAGTCAAGAAAGCGCAGTGTTTAACGGCAGGCGATTTGTTTGCGTTTAAGAATTAGCAGTTGCTGTGACGTTGGTCATTGCCCGGGAAGATGCGGAAAGCTAAGATAAAAAGTTATGGGCTTAAATGTATGGATAGGCCTGCACAGCGATGGATCAATACTTAATGATGACTAAATCCAATTTTGAGTTCCTGAAGGGCGTCAACGACTTCACCTATGCCATCGCCTGTGCGGCGGAAAATAACTACCCGGATGATCCCAACACCACGCTGGTTAAAATGCGTATGTTTGGCGAATCGACGGCTAAACATCTTGGCTTGCTGCTAGATATCCCCCTCTGTGAGAATCAACACGATCTTCTGCGTGAACTGGGCAAAATTGCCTTCGTTGATGACAACATCCTTTCTGTATTCCACAAATTGCGCCGTATTGGGAACCAGGCGGTACACGAGTACCATAACGATCTTGACGACGCCCAGATGTGCCTGCGGCTCGGTTTCCGTTTGGGGATATGGTACTACCGTCTGGTGACCAAAGATTACGACTTCCCGGTTCCGGTTTTTGTTTTACCTGAACCCGGTGAGGATCGCTATCACACCGAAGTCCTGTCGCTCAAACAGCAACTGGAACAAAAGACACAAGAGAAAGCCCACAGCCAAGCCGAACTGGAAGCGCAGCAGCAGAGGTTAGTCGCACTCAACGGCTACATTGCTATTCTTGAAGGTAAGCAGCAGGAAACCGACGCGCAAACTAAAGCTCGCGTTGCCGCGCTGGAAGCCCAGCTCGCGGCAAAAGACTCTGAGCTAGCGAAACAGACCGAACAGGAACGTAAGGCATACCATAAAGAGATCACCGATCAGGCCATCAAGCGTACTATCAACCTTAGCGAAGAAGAGAGCCGCTTCCTGATTGACGCGCAGTTGCGCAAAGCGGGCTGGCAGGCGGACAGTAAAGCGCTGCGCTTCGCCAAAGGTGCACGCCCGGAGCCGGGTGTTAATAAAGCAATTGCTGAGTGGCCAACCGGCAAAGATGAAACCGGTAAGCAGGGCTTTGCGGATTACGTTCTGTTCGTCGGCCTCAAGCCCATCGCGGTGGTTGAAGCGAAACGTAAAAATATCGACGTTCCCGGCAAACTCAATGAGTCTTATCGCTACAGTAAATACTTCGATAACGCGTTCTTACGCGATACGTTGCTGGAGCACTACGCTCCCGACGAAGTACACGAAGCTGTACCGACTTATGAAATCAGCTGGCAGGATACCAGCGGCAAACAGAGCTTTAAAATCCCCTTCTGCTACTCCACCAACGGGCGTGAATACCGTGCGGCGATGAAGACCAAAAGCGGCATCTGGTATCGAGACGTGCGACATACGACCTACATGTCGAAAGCGCTGCCGGAGTGGCATCGCCCGGAAGAGCTGCTGGATATGCTAGGCAGCGACCCGCAGAAACAAAATCAGTGGTTTGCCGATAACTCCGGGATGAGCGAGCTGGGCCTGCGCTATTATCAGGAAGATGCCGTTCGCGCGGTGGAAAAGGCTATCGTCAATGGCCAGCAAGAGATCCTGCTGGCTATGGCCACCGGTACGGGTAAAACCCGCACCGCGATTGGCCTGATGTTCCGCCTGATCCAGTCCCAGCGTTTCAAACGCATCCTGTTCCTGGTTGATCGCCGTTCGCTCGGCGAGCAGGCACTTGGGGCGTTTGAAGATACGCGTATTAATGGGGACACCTTCAACAGCATTTTTGATATCAAAGGGATGACGGATAAATTCCCGGAAGATAGCACCAAAATTCACGTCGCCACGGTTCAGTCGCTGGTCAAACGCACTTTGCAATCGGATGAACCGATGCCAGTTGCCCGTTACGACTGTATCGTCGTCGACGAAGCGCACCGTGGCTATATTCTCGATAAAGAGCAGACCGAGGGCGAGTTGCAATTCCGCAGCCAACTTGATTACGTCTCTGCTTACCGCCGTATTCTTGACCACTTCGATGCGGTAAAAATTGCCCTGACCGCTACGCCAGCGCTGCATACGGTGGGGATTTTCGGTGAACCGGTTTACCGCTACACCTACCGTACTGCGGTAATCGACGGTTATCTGAACGACCAGGATCCGCCGATTCAGATCACCACCCGCAACGCGCAAGAGGGCGTTTATCTCTCTAAAGGCGAGCAGGTAGAGCGTATCAACCCACAGGGTGAAGTAATTAACGATACTCTGGAAGACGATCAGGATTTTGAGGTAGCCGACTTTAACCGTGGCCTGGTGATCCCGGCGTTTAACCGCGCCGTCTGTAACGAACTCACCAACTATCTTGACCCCACCGGACAGCAAAAAACGCTGGTGTTCTGCGTCACCAATGCCCATGCCGATATGGTGGTGGAAGAACTGCGTACCGCGTTTAAGAAAAAGTATCCGCAACTGGAGCACGACGCGATCATCAAGATCACCGGTGATGCCGATAAAGACACGCGGAAAGTGCAAACCATGATCACCCGCTTTAACAAAGAGCGGCTGCCCAATATCGTGGTTACCGTCGACCTGCTGACCACCGGCGTTGATATTCCGTCGATCTGTAACATTGTCTTCCTGCGCAAGGTACGCAGCCGCATTCTCTACGAGCAGATGAAAGGCCGTGCTACGCGTCTGTGTCCGGCGGTGGCGAAAACCAGCTTTAAGATTTTTGACTGTGTCGATATCTACAGCACGCTGGAGAGCGTCGACACCATGCGTCCGGTAGTGGTGCGCCCGAAAGTGGAACTGCAGACGCTGGTGAATGAAATCACCGACTCTGAAACCTACAAAATCACCGAAGCGGACGGTCGCAGTTTTGCCGAGCACAGTCATGAACAACTGGTGGCGAAGCTCCAGCGCATTATTGGCCTGGCAACGTTTAACCGTGACCGCAGCGAAACAATAGATAAACAAGTGCGTCGCCTGGATGAACTCTGCCAGGACGCGGCGGGCGTTAACTTCAACGGCTTCGCCTCGCGCCTGCGGGAAAAAGGGCCGCACTGGAGCGCTGAAGTCTTTAACAAACTGCCAGGCTTTATTGACCGTTTGGAAAAGCTGAAAACAGATATCAACAGCCTCAACGATGCGCCGATCTTCCTCGATATTGATGATGAAGTGGTGAGCGTTAAATCGCTGTACGGTGATTACGACACGCCGCAGGATTTCCTCGAAGCCTTTGATTCGCTGGTGCAACGTTCCCCGAACGCACAGCCTGCATTACAGGCAGTAATCAATCACCCGCGCGATCTCACCCGAAAAGGGTTGGTCGAGCTACAGGAGTGGTTTGACCGCCAGCACTTTGAGGAATCTTCCCTGCGCAAAGCGTGGAAAGAGACGCGCAATGAAGATATCGCCGCCCGTCTGATTGGACATATTCGCCGTGCGGCGGTCGGCGATGCACTGAAGCCGTTTGAGAATCGTGTCGATCACGCGCTGGTGCGCATTCAAGGCGAAAACGACTGGAACAGCGAACAGCTTAGCTGGCTCGACCGTTTAGCCACCGCGCTGAAAGAGAAAGTGGTGCTTGACGACGATGTGTTCAAAACCGGCAATTTTCACCGTCGCGGCGGGAAGGCAATGCTACAGAGGGCCTTCGACGATAATCTCGACAACCTGCTCGATAAATTCAGTGATTACATATGGGATGAACTAGCCTGACAAGGTATCATCCCCAGCAATTTCCTCTTCTGTGGCCCCGGTAAATGGGGGCCGCTGCTTAATTCACGGAACCCACAATGAACAATAACGATCTGGTCGCCAAGCTGTGGAAGCTGTGCGACAACCTGCGCGATGGCGGCGTCTCCTATCAAAACTACGTCAATGAACTCGCCTCGCTGCTGTTTTTGAAGATGTGCAAAGAGACTGGCCAGGAAGCGGACTACCTGCCAGAAGGCTATCGCTGGGATGACCTGAAATCCCGCATCGGCCAGGAGCAGTTGCAGTTCTACCGTAATCTGCTGGTGCATCTGGGCGCAGACGAGAAAAAGCTGGTGCAGGCGGTATTCCAGAACGTCAACACCACCATCACTCAGCCAAAGCAGTTGACCGAGTTGGTGAGCAATATGGATTCACTGGACTGGTACAACGGCAGCCATGGAAAATCCCGCGACGACTTCGGTGATATGTACGAAGGGCTATTGCAGAAGAACGCCAACGAAACCAAATCCGGCGCGGGTCAGTACTTTACCCCGCGTCCGCTGATCAAAACCATTATCCATCTGTTGAAGCCGCAGCCGCGCGAAGTGGTACAGGACCCAGCAGCGGGTACAGCGGGCTTTTTGATTGAAGCCGACCGCTACATTAAATCGCAGACCAACGATCTCGATGACCTTGATGGCGACACCCAGGATTTCCAGATCCATCGTGCATTCATCGGTCTAGAACTGGTACCCGGCACTCGCCGTCTGGCGCTAATGAACTGCCTACTGCACGATATTGAAGGCAACCTCGACCACGGCGGCGCGATCCGTCTGGGTAACACCCTAGGTAGCGACGGCGAAAATCTGCCGCAGGCACATATTGTCGCCACCAACCCTCCGTTTGGCAGCGCCGCGGGCACCAACATCACCCGTACTTTCGTTCACCCGACCAACAACAAACAGTTGTGCTTTATGCAGCATATTATCGAAACGCTGCATCCTGGCGGTCGTGCGGCGGTGGTAGTACCGGATAACGTGTTGTTCGAAGGTGGTAGGGGTACGGATATTCGTCGCGACCTGATGGACAAGTGCCATCTGCACACAATCCTCCGTCTGCCAACCGGCATCTTTTACGCTCAGGGCGTAAAAACCAACGTGCTGTTCTTTACCAAAGGCACGCTGGTGAATCCCAATCAGGATAAGAACTGCACCGACGATGTGTGGGTGTATGACCTGCGCACCAATATGCCGAGCTTTGGCAAGCGCACGCCGTTTACCGAACAGCACTTGCAGCCGTTTGAAACTGTCTATGGCGAGGATCCACACGGCTTAAGCCCGCGCACCGAAGGCGAGTGGAGCTTTAACGCAGAAGAGACGGAAATTGCCGACAGCGAAGAGAATAAAAACACCGATCGGCAGCTGGCCACCAGCCGCTGGCGCAAATTTAGCCGCGAGTGGATCCGCACGGCCAAATCCGATTCGCTGGATATATCCTGGCTGAAAGATAAAGACAGCATTGATGCTGATAACCTGCCAGAGCCGGATGTATTAGCGGCAGAAGCGATGAGTGAACTGGTGCAGGCGCTAGGTGAACTGGATGCGCTGATGCGCGAGCTTGGCGCGGGCGATGAAGCGGATGCGCAGCGCCAGTTGCTGAATGCTGAATTTGGTGAGGTGAAGGAATGAGTGCGGGGAAATTGCCGGAGGGGTGGGTAAACACCACCATAGGAAATATCTCAGTTAAATGTTCACAACGAGTGCCTGACGAGAATGAACAATTCATTTATGTTGATATCGGCAGCATAAATCGCGAACTCAAGATAATTGAAAACCCTCAATACCTTATTGGTAAAGATGCCCCAAGCCGAGCAAGAAAAGAAATTAAAAAAGATGATATCATTGTTTCACTAACAAGACCTAATCTAAATGCTGTCGCTTTAGTTAACGAAAAATATGATGAACAAATCGCCTCAACCGGCTTTGAGGTCATTAGGCCAATCCTAGTAGAAAGTTGCTATATTTTTGCGTTGGTTCGTTCACGTCATTTTATTGATTCAATTTCAGGATTAGTCCAGGGAGCATTATACCCTGCGGCAAAATCTAGTGATGTCCAATCCTTCGAATTACCCCTGCCACCACTTGCCGAACAAAAATTCATCGCTGAAAAAGTCGACACGCTGCTGGCGCAGGTAGACAGCACCAAAGCCCGTCTTGAGCAAATCCCAAAAATCCTGAAACGTTTTCGTCAGGCGGTGCTTTCTGCTTCCATCAGTGGAAAACTAACAGGACAAGGTCAAGAATATAAATCTATACATGTAGAAGATTTTTGGTCACATGATGTTATTGGGTTAGATCATTGGAAAGAGTTTAAATTCAGTGAGGTAGTGAAAATTGTTGGTGGAAGTCAACCACCAAAATCTGAATTCAAATATCAAATGCAAGATGGTTACATTCGCTTAATACAAATTCGTGATTATAAGAATGATAGTTACAAAGTATTTATTCCACTAAACAAAGCCAAAAGGTTTGTCAAAAAAAATGATGTCATGATAGGACGTTATGGGCCTCCTATTTTCCAAATTTTAAAGGGTTTAGAGGGTGCTTATAATGTTGCTCTTATGAAAGCTGTACCCAAAGAAGAATTGCTGGACAATGATTATCTTTACTGGTTTCTACAAAATTATAAATTATATAATTTTATCGAAGCAGGTTCTGATCGAACTGCGGGCCAATCAGGGGTTAATAAAAAGCATTTAGAATCATATCCGGTACTTTTACCTCCGATACATGAACAACGCGAAATCGTCCGCTGTGTCGAGCAACTCTTCGCCTACGCCGACACCATTGAAAAGCAGGTTAACAACGCCTTAGCCCGCGTCAACAAGCTGACTCAGTCAATCCTGGCGAAGGCGTTCCGTGGTGAACTCACCGCGCAATGGCGGGCAGAAAACCCGGACTTGATCAGCGGAGAAAACAGCGCGACTGCCTTGTTGGAAAAAATCAAGGCCGAACGCGCCGCCAGTGGCAGTAAAAAAAACGCACGTAAAAAAGCATAGTCGTTATTTTCGGACGTCGTTGAACCGTGCATGTTTAGCGCTCCCAATATCCGATTGGGAGCGTTAATCCATTAAGGCTCCATCACCTCTACCAACACATCCGTTGCCCAGCTTTCCTCGCTATTAAGCACCTTTCCCTCCTGGCAGGCTTGCGCCATTTTGCCAAGCTGAAAGGTCACGTCATCAGCAAAGTCAAAATTACGCCAAACATAAGGGAAGTCGATACGCCAGTATCCCATTCCTTGATCGAAGCGGATCTTCAACGTCTGACCATCCTCAAAGGTTACAGTCAGCTTACGATGATGCGGAATATTACGTGAGGAGTCGAACACCGTCAGTTCTATTGCTCTTCCCATCGCTGCCGCAAGCCACTGGTCGGCGAAATCCTGAAAATCCGCTTCGCTCATCCAGTCATGGGATGGCCGGTTACCGAGGCGGGCTTTGGGCTTAAACAGCGTATCAAGCGTCAGTTCTGCGTCATCAGTCAGTAATGGCTTAAGCGGTTTCAGTAATGTTCCTAGCAGCGCCAACGCCACCGGATTTTGCAGATAACGATCGGTATAGTGAACGCGGGTTACTCGTTTGTTTTTCATCAGAGACTGCGCTTCTTCATGGCCGTTAAACAGCATGTCCCAGAAGCGTTGTCCAAACTGCGAAAGCGGGCCATTCAATTGTTTGTGGATCTGAATGTCTTTTACCCGCTCAACATAGTTCGCGGCTTTCCCTGGTAGAACGAACTCGCACAGCTCTACCGATTTATAACCGAGGCTGCTAACCACCAGTTCGTCATTTAGATGCCAGCCCGGCCCCGGAATCGTTGCTTGCTGGCTGCGTGAGGCCAGCGTCATCACGCGATCGGCAAAGTCGATTTGTGCAACAATCGGCAAATGCAGTTCTTGTTCGGTATGACACAACCGCACACCCAGAGCAGTAAACTGCGAAAGTTCATGCAACAGTTCCGGGTCATCCACACCAGCAGGGATGACAAGGTCGACAGCGACGTTGTCTTTTACCCGGTAGCTCTGAATGGCCGCCCGGAACTGGCGGGCATATAGATCCCACTCATTAAGCGAACCGTTCATCCACAGCGTGAGTTTTTCAGCCCCTTCGTTAATCGCCCGGCGAATGGTATCGCCAATGGCTCCCGGGCAGTAGCGGGCATCCGGTAGCGAGAATGTCTCCTCAGCCGGTAAACCAATGTAGTACGTGAAGTCATCCCCAAGCCAGGCCAGCGCCGCTTTATGATCCAGTAAATCGTGATCGTGACGTGTCTGGGAGTCGAGCAGGCATTCACTGCATGAGGTATCGCAATGGCGGCAACCCAATTGTTTGACCATTCCTTGCAGCATAGCCTCGATGTGCAACGGCGCACTGGAGGCAAAACCGGCACCACCGCTGATCATATCGTAAAGCTGAACGGCTAATACCGATTGCCCGTCTTCCCGTCTGACCGGACGCACGGCGTAGCCCAGTTCTGCGGCGGAGATACCCAGAACGCCTGCCAGCGCCTGACGTAGTGCAACCGCCAGGGTCATGGCGACAATCCGCCCCTCTTCCGTGTTATCCGGGAGATACTCGCCGTTTTGCGGCCTGCGCAGAACCATTTCAAAGACGTCCGTTCGCGCCAATGCTCCCATCGTGACGTTCTTCATGAGCGCCGTCGAACCAGGGCAAATCAGACGGTGGTTCTGGTTATCGCGATCCGCTTTTCCCGGACGCGGTGGGTAGTGAGCTTCCATACTTTTCGGTGCATCGTTCGCATTCAGCATCGACTCTGCACGGCCACAGCTCAGGCACAATGCGTAACCATGCCCGCCTTCCCCAAGACTTTGCTGGAAAACATGCCCATCAGCCCCTGATACCATATACCCCATTATCGGATTAGGCAGCGGCACGGGCTCTGCTTTAACAAATACCCAGGCAGGGACGACAGGGATGAATTTCATACTTTCAATATTGTTCGTCACTGGCGCATGCGCATCGGTCACAAACCCGGCAGGTTGTAGCACCTGACGGCGATTATCCATGATAATTTTTTCACCACAGGCGCTATTGGTACAATAGAGTGTCCCGGAACTGCTCATCCCCTCTTCATAGCCGATGGTCCCGCATTTGTGACAGCGCCAGGCACAATCCAGACGCTGGGCTTCATTGGTGTCGGCATTAATATTGTGCCAATGAAGTGAGACACCGGCAGAGCGGAAGACCCGGCCATCAAGAATAATCTCTGCACCCGGCGCATATTCACGGATGGCGACACCTAGGTTACGGGAGGGCAGCCCTTTATAGCGTGACACGTTATCTTCGCGATCTTTTTTATCTCGGCTTTTCCACGATTTTTCACGGATATAGTCTTCCATAGTGAAGTTATCAAAAGTCACCACATCTGTCGGGAAGCCGTATCCTGGCAGGAAAGTTCTGGCCGCAAGATCGCGTAGCAAATACTCGCCGCAGTGCCGTTTTTTCTCCAGTTCTATGCGCTTGCGATAAGGCGTTTGCGGCTGCGACTCGCACTCCTGAGCTACAAGATCACGATAGACGGAAAGCCATCGCCGTTGCAGGAAATCGATCGCGTTGATTGTTTTATCCCGTAGCAGGTCGGGTCGGGCACCATGTAACGCAGTGCCTTTGACCAGTTGTTCCAGCGCTGGGTCGATATCAAGCTCTGGACGTTCAAGCCAGACTTTAAAGCGTTCACATTTTGAATGTCCGTCGTCTTCACCGAAAAACCAGATGCTGTCGAGACTGGTTTTCTCTTTATCCGTTTCGCCAATGACGTTACATAAAAAGTCAGACAGCAATAACGCGTTGATATGGCGTTGCACCAACCGGGCAGAGTTCATCGCAACCATCGGTGCCGGGATCATGGTCTCAAACGGCCAGAGTGGGTTGGCAAAAACCTGCTGGTCGTGCGGGTTCCCTTTACATAGCGTGTAGGAGATCGCGCGCGATTCTTGGCTACGTCCAGCTCGCCCGGCGCGCTGTAAATAGTTGGCCGGATGCGGTGGTACGTTGTTCATCACCACTGCGGTAATGCCGCCAATATCGACCCCCATTTCCATGGTGGTGGAACAGTTGAGAACATTAAGCTGCCCATTCTTGAACATCTTTTCATAGCTTTGTAGACGTTCTGACGATTGCTGGGCAGAGTGCTCGGCAGTGCGGTAATAAAAGCCGCCTTCCACTACACGATCGTTTATATCCGTCCAGACGTTTTCCGAACGTAATTGCGCGATCAACGGTTCCTTGCTGACCCAGTCACGCACTTTCGCTAGACCTGGGGCGTAGTCTTCCTGCGAACGATCCAGCCTCCAGATTTCCGGCATGGTTACTTTCTGCGCGATAAAGGCGTCATATTGCTCCTGGGTGAGATGTTCAAACGAAATGTGGGTTGGTAGATAAGGGGTTAAGCCTTTAAAGGCCGTATCCAGAATTTTATTGGTTACCGGACAAATCCAGGCATCCGTGATTAAAGAAAAAATCAGATGCTCTTTCGGTAAATAAAAACGGTTGCCATCAGACTTCAGTACTGCAAGTGGCCCTGTAAGTTGATTCCATGCTTCTTTAAGCCACGTATTGATAATATCAATAGTCGCTGTATTTGCTGTTTTGAAGCCAGCCCCCAACATGAGCAACTTCGCTAAACGATGGGATAGGTTGCCGTTACGAATTTGTGGCCAGCGTTTGTTCTGATTATCTACAGGATCTTTCGATTCCGGGTTACGAACGAATTTCGATGAAAAACGGCTACCAATCCAGTTTTTCAACTCGTCGTCCAGTTGTGTGAAGTTGTTTTCACGAACGTACAGATCCAGCGTAACCTTGAGAAAATCGTGCCAATCATCCAGCGTCAGCCCTTTTTCCTGCCAGTGCACCGGGATCTTATGTATTTTCTCCAACCCTTGGTAACCAACCTGAACTAATCCTTGCGTTTCCAAGCTGTTAGTCCGTTTGGGGCGGCGCATGAATTCCCGGAAAAGCAACATGTCAGAAAGCTTCAGCGGCCCGCCGTTTTCATTGAAAACTTCAGGCTTCAGATAATGGTTATATTGCAGAATGGGGCCGCGAATATCGGCTTTATCTTTAAGCTCATTGACCATTTCCGCCCAGGTTCGAGAAACCAGAATAGTCGCAACTTTACCACCGGTTGCGGCCTGAATGGCCTGTTCGAGCTGTTCAGCTTGCGTTTCTGCCAATTTCGCTTGTTCCGGCATTCCCCAGCTTCGATATTCCTCAGCCTGCTCGCGGTACTGTTTTGCCCTGGCCGCTAACTTTTCCAGATCTGCATTAGCATTCGGTGTTGTGGAAGTCTGTGTTCGTTGATGCCAGCTCAGGATTTCTACCACGCTACCGCGTAAACGACTGCGCTCTGCTTCTTGCTGCATGCGCACCGCCATTCTTGCTGTTCCCTGTCGACTATCGGTAAAGGTGATGAGTCGACGACCTCGCCCTGGTAACGAATCAGGACCAACGCCCTCTTTTCCTTCTCCACTGACAAAGTCCTGACAATACTCCAGAACGGTTGGCACAATGTTGGTGACATAAAATGGCCCGCCCAATAACGCGCGGCGGAACGGTTGTTTCCCGCTCATGCCTCTGTAACCACAGCCACTGGCGCTACAAACCTGTTCAATATCGTTAATAACCAGCGGGATGCTGTCATTGTTAATAACCCCAATGCGACGCGTCTGGCGATCCAGTCGCTGTAGGGTATAACCCGCCACGTTGGTATTTTCTGCGGCAATAATAAGCGGAGACCGGAAAGTACTCTCTTTCTCAACTTTTTCGTCTGTGGCGTCATGTTCAACAGGCACATCATCCTGCAAAGAGAATTCATCGCCGCCTTTATTTTCCCATTGGACAAGTTTGCCTTTTTTGTCCCGTGCCAGAAGATGTGGCTCGTTACATTCATTACAGAACGCCAGTTCGTAAACCGGGCTTCCACAGTCGCAATTTTGTCTTTGGTTCACATACACGTAGCCAAAAGGCCAACCTTTTTCCAGCGGTGTACTATGTTTTAGCCTGCACTCTTTATCGACACAGGCCCATACTCCCTGGGTATTGCGCTGGAAGATATGCGCCCTGACCTTAAGAAATGCCGGATCCTTTGCATTTGGTTGAGTACCAGAACAGATGTCGATCCATCGCAGCACATCCTGCTGGCTATAATGCTGTTTTGTCAGCGAGTTCAACCGCTGCGTCATCTCATCCAGCTTCATTGGATTTGGTTGGCTGACCAGCATCTCACGTAAATAACGCGCTTCAGGTGAATGCGTCAGTGCACAAAAACGTTCCGGACTTACGCCTTTCATTTCTGTATCGGGTATCTGCTCAATTTCTTCCAGCGGCTGATAAACATGTTTGCACGGTTCCAGTTCCGGGATCACCCGGCTTCCATCCAGCACGTCAATACGCTCCTGCGGTATGCCGGATAAGTCAGAGAGGAATTTTTTCAGTTGTTTTTCGGCGTAGCTTCCGGCAATGGTCGCAGAGGTTGCCACAAAGCGCACATCATCTGGCGTCACGCCAAAGGCCGTCATCACGCGACGTAACTGGAGTGCCAATTCAGCGGCCTGCGAGCCGACATAGGTATGCGCTTCATCCAATACGATCCAGCGTAGTGATTTTTGTGCTTTGGATTGCTGGATAATCGGGGCGTCGATCTGGCGGACCATCATATATTCCAGCATCGTGCCATTGGTCACCAGAATAGGGGCAGGCACCTCGCGCATCTTTTCGCGTGACAGGACGTCATTCGGCCTTTTAGCCTGCTCGCTCTTTACAGAGGCGTGTAGATTTTCGGTGTTGCCGTTATAGAGGCAGTATCGAATCCCGCTACCAAAGCCACGTGTCCAGGCATCCAGACGCTCACGCTGTGAATTAATCAGGGCGTTAAGCGGGTAGAGAAAAAGGGCCCTGACACCGACCAGCGGATTGTTGCCGTTTTCATGCAACTCCCGGTAGAGATCTTCCAGCACAGGAACCATAAAACATTCTGTTTTGCCTGAACCCGTACCACTGGTTACCACCACCGAATGTTTCTGTTCCAGCAAAGCCTTCCAACTGGCTAACTGGTGAGTAAAGGGTTTCCAGTCAGCACCAAAACGATAGCGTCCATTGTTCTGATCGTCCAATGAATCAACCACTGCTTTACTCAGCAATGCTTTGCCTTCCGTCAGGCTACGCATCGTGTGGTTTGACTCTTTCCAACCAAACATTTGCTGAAATACTGGGGAAGCAAGGAATGAGCCGGATTGCCCACAATCGGCGCCCATTTGATGCGCGAGATGCTCACGCAACTGTGGGTTGGTGACCCCCATGATACTCAGCGTTGCTTCAGTTGAACGAGACAACGATTGTTCAATCAGTGACGAAAAATAGCCTGTAGTCATCCTTATTCCTTTTTATTTTTCAGAAACATAACGCAGAAGGCTGCACTGGAAAATGGCCTTAAACCAGCGTGAGTCGAAATCCCTGACCTGCCTTAGGAAAAACACGGCACCAGGTTTACGATCAAATACCGTCTCAAAAGAGGTTTTACCGCTTGCAACAGCCGCCGCAAAGACGGGTAACCAAGCTACGGAACAGTGATAATTCGCTTCAGGATAAATGTCGATCACCGGATCTTTTTGTGACATCATCCAGCTATGCAGACGATTGCAGCCGTACTCTGGCCAGTGATCCTCACTATGCTCACGTCTAAGCTCCAGATACCACTCGTGAACTAAGAACTCTGGAATAGGTGGGGGTAATTGTCTGTCGCTTAACCATTTCTCAATTTCGTCGGCATACGTTGGGAATACGATCCCCAACCGCTGATACATACTCTTCACTAGTGCAGTTTGGGTTTCTTCCGGCGCACCTTTTTGACTCAAAAATAATTGAAAACGCTCGGCTGCGGCTTTGATTTCAAAGATGGGAAAGAACTCCCATAAAATGGGAAACTCATTCTCTATGCGGTTCAGATAATCGGCTAACATTTCAAATTTGAAGAGCGACATCGCCAGCGCCGGCGGGTGCTTTACCAGTGCACGCCATACTTCAAAAGTTGCCAGCGGTAGATAGCCAAATTGCTCATACAGGCTACGCATAAACTGCCAGCCTGAATGAGCCGGATCGTTAGCCATCTGATCGAGCACTAGCGTGATGGTATTCACTTCCGCCTGAGGATTAAAAAGTTGGGTGGCTTTCTGCAATGAACGGATGCTACTTCCCTCTGCAGGTAACGAAGGCTCACCACGAATAAAGCAAGGACGGAACGACATTTCCTCACCCATTTTAGGAACAACTAACCATGGCCCATTTTTGTTTACGATAGTACTCAACTCATATTCACCGACGGACACACCTTCGCTCATTCTTGATGATAAAGGGGTAGCTTTCCTCTCCGGCTCGCTCAATAGCATGATGACAGGAGAAGGTATTTGCCTGGCACGATAATTAGCTGACTGGCTGATGAGAAGTTCTCTTTCGTAATCATAACGCAAACTGTATTTGTAGCGGCGGATCTGCCAGCTTATCGCAGCGCCAGCACCTTTGATCCGCATCTCTACAACCTGGTCAATTCCCGTCTCAAGAGACAGCAAATTTTCGACATGCTCTCTCAGGCTATATAAATTAAGTTCGACCGGATGTTCTCCCGCCGTATAACGCCATTCATGCCATGCCTGTAGCCCACTTATAGAGCGCAAATGCAATTCCAGTGAAAAGCGTGTCGGTTCACCATTTTTACCAAACAAATAGGCTCTGGAGCCAAGTAAATCATGCAGAGTGATATTTTTATCCAGAGGATTCCCATCTGCATCAAAGACCAGGCAGCCTTTCGCCGGGAAAGGTAGAATCATCTCTATAGGGTCTGCTCCTAAATTTGGATAAATTTGCAGAGAGACAAACGCAGGAGGCATTCCTTCTGCTTTGAGTAATATTTCGGTACGTCCCGCCGTGCGTTTACGCGCAACCTCCAGTGTTTTATTTTTTAAGACAGACATACAGGGATGTTGCGTTGAGATAACAATAGAGCCTTCGTTGGCTTCCTCTCTCCCATTTATTTCAACAGTAAAATCTGCTGGTAATACCCCAATTTTTCGACGTAGTAGTGTTTCATTGTTAGTATTTCTGACAGAAACATATTGCGTTCCCATCATCTCTTGTACCTGACATTCATCTAACGATATGCCATTCAGGTAACGTTTGAACTGTATATCTTCAATATCCAGATTTTTCGCCGTAACTTTAGGTACGCCAAGGAATGTTTCATCAGGCTGGCAATTCCAGGTCACCCGTTTACCATAAAAATCAAATCCCCCTAGATTAGATTGCTCTCTGCCGGTACGTATCCGGTATATTTCATCTCCGGAAATAGTGACTTCCTGACACCCTTTTACAATGAGCGTTTTTAACCCTAATATTGGCACTGTACTCAGGGAAACTTCGTATCCCAAAAGAGTGGTCTTTTCTCGAGGTAAAACAATAAGGACATCGCTGTTACGTACACTACAAGAAGCTTGCCCTTGCAATAACCAGCGGCCCTCATCAGCAACAAAAGTAAGTGGTACCTCGCCAATAGGGATTTCGCTATCATCCAGTTTTATTGCACCAACAATCATCCCACCAGCCCGTGCAACCAACGATAAACTCGCAGATGGTTCATGTCTGGCAAATATCGATTGACTTTTGCGTAGGCGAACTATGGCATGAGCATTTTCTAGGGTGGCATAGACAGGGCCAAGGCTGGCAACTTCGTCTCCATCTTCATAAATAGCAAGTTCGAATCGAGTTGTTGAGGGTTCGCTGATGATCGGGAAAGAGAGTTTATCAGGCAGCGAAACTATCGCTCGTATTTGATCCGGATGGTTTTCCGACCAATAGAATTGACAACCGGTACCCTTATTTTTTTGTAAGCGGGATTTAGTTTCTACAGAAGCTGTGCATAATAACCCATTGAGAAAGTGGGTGCCTGTTTCATCATCCAGTGGCATGGGGAACTCATCCCGCCATTTAGGATGAACCTTATCAAGCTGCTTCACTGGTTCGGTATGATTACTCAGATTGTACAACAGAACCAACGAGCTAAGCTTTTCCGCTATATGGCTGATGAGTTCAACAGAAGTATCTTCACTAAAAACAGTTGGCAATGCTGACTTTTCTACGACGGTTCTTACCAGCGAAAGAACGGAAAATCCTGCCAGTTGTGCCTGCTCATATTGATTGAGGATCCGGGAGAATACAGCCTGAAAATGACTATCCGATTCCTTCAGTAAGCGAAATGGTAACCCACCCTCACTGAACAATGTTCCGAGAAAATTACGTCGCTCCGATTCATAAAATCGAATTGGGCGGATCCAGTAGCCTTCCATCCCTTTAGGGATAACATTCCTTAACTCAGCAGCTGTTAATGATACCCCCAATGTTTTATAAATAGGGTCCCATGTCCACCCACAATGGCGTTCATAATCTCTGCGATACCATTCAGAGCAAAAAAGGACAAAACAGGCAGCATAACCTTTATCATCAACATTACTCTTCAATTGGGCAATCGCACGAAGCAGCTGAGTTAGATTATTGTATTCATCGTTGGTCGCATGATATTCATATAGAGGTCGACCATCCGGTTGCCTCAATCCTCTACGATTAAGAAAATTACTTAGCCAGGAAGTACATTTTAACCAAGAAGTGCATTCTGATTGACTCAAAGCAAACTCCTTACAGACAAGCGAAACAAAACCCCAAGACCCAAGATTATCCATGAAAAAACAGATCAGGATACGCCCATGCCAGTTGGACCACAATCACTAATTTTATAGGTAAAAATTGCAAATAATTTCTATTTAAATAATATAAAATATTAATTGATCGCATGCTATTCATCGCTTTGATTTATAGCTATCTATCGAAAGAAAATTTCACTTAAGTAACAAAGGCTATGAAATCAGAATGTACGGAGAAATCCGCTAACAGGTGCTCAAGTCTAGCGAGTTTTTACCATTGTATCCTGTGCAATCAATATAGTTCCATGCGAGCCATAAAAAAAGACATCCAGCCATCTTTGAGGCTAGATGTCTTTTTGCATATTATTACTTAGAATGAGGGGGCTATGACCAAATGGAGTTATTTCAAGGCGTGTAGTTTCGAAAAATCGAATGAACTTACCGGCCTCTCTCTGTTTTCATCCAAAACCACTGCAGCATCAGCCATCGTTCATCCAGATAGTTCGCGCGATTGTAGGCACTACGGATGCTGCTATTATAAGGGATTTATTGACTTTAGTGGAGTTCAGAATACATCGAATGGCGGAAGATCACAGGAGTCGAACCTGCCCAGGACCGCTGGCGGCCCCAACTGGATTTGAAGTCCAGCCGCCCCACCGGGGACGAGGATCTTCCTCTGGATACAGGAAGCAAGTCGCAGATTATAGCGCGAATCCCCCTAGCTGCTAAGAGGGAATTCAAGTTTCCGCGATCCCCTTCTTACACTTGCTCTCCCGCACAAAACTCCCGCCTTTTATCTGCTACCCTAGCAGAGCCCGGGTTATTAACCCGTACATTGCTGGAGATGCTATGACCAAGAAAGTTGCCGTCCTGCTGAGCGAAGGATTTGAAGAGGCCGAGGCGGTTATCGTGATCGACGTGTTACGTCGTATGGAGATAGAGGTAGAGCTGCTGTCCTGCCAGGATAGGCTGGAGCTGCGCAGCTATCACCAGATACGTATGTTTGCCGATGCTCTGTTGGAACGCCGCATGGACCAACTGTACGATGCCGTGGTGATCCCCGGAGGGCCGCAGGCTACCGCCGCAATGGCGGAAAACGAGCTGGTCGTGGAGTTTATCCGCCGCCACGATCGTGCTGCCAAGCTGATCTGCCCGCTGTGTTCTGCCGCCGCTCGCGTGCTGGCTGCCAACAAACTGCTGCAAGGCCGCCGTTATGTCTGTTCTGGCGATCTGCATCAGGAGATCGAAGATGGTACCTACGTGGCTGAAAGGGTTGTGGAAGATGGCAATCTGATCAGTGGCCAAGGGTTGGGGGCCGCGTTTGATTTTGCCTTCACCGTGGCCTACCGCCTGACCGGCGATCGCACTACCACGCAAGAGCAAGCCGTACATATCTATCACGAAAACTGGCAAGCCCCACAGGCAGTGCATTAATCGCTACTGCTGCTAACTAGGCGCGGCACAGTTTGCGTTTTCCGGTTGTTGACCGGGAACGAAAATTGTTACCGCGCTTTCTGTTTTTTACGGCTATTCCTCGCTAACCAGGTACAACGTTTTGATCCCGCTTTTACTGTGTTTAGCGACAACCAATGCATAACAATGACCTGTAACTGTTTTGCCCGATTAGGGCGAAGCCGTGGTCAGTAATACCACGGTCATCAGTACGCTGGTAAAAATCCTCCCTAACCGGCCCATCATTTTTTAACCACGAAAAAGAAATGTGAGAATTGGCTGCATCTTTGGCAGAAATTATTCAGATTGATGACAACATGGCTATTTTTCTGAATTTTTCGGAGCAAATATATATGACCATAGGTGCGTAGTCGGTTGAAGGAAACGTGACGTCGCCAATACCTCTTCCCCTGTAATAGTCGGTAGTCCATAATTACACCATGCAATGCCTTCACGGGATCTATGCTAAAAAAGAGAGGGAATTCTTTATGAGTATGCCACAAACAAAATCTGAATTAATTTCATATCTTAATAAAAACCTCGGTGAATTAATAAATGACCTGAATATAAGTTCGCCGGAGTTAATCAATGGAGAGACATGCGAAAAATAATAACGTCAGCTTAAAATCAGTATCGGAGTGAAATGATTATGATGAAAAAGAAAAACAACACGCCAACACCCCACGATGCCACATTCAGACAGTTCCTGACCCAGCCAGAGGTTGCCCGTGATTTCATGGAACTACACCTCCCGGCAGAGCTGCGTGCCATCTGCGACCTTAATACCCTGAAACTGGAATCAGGCTCCTTTGTGGAAGATAACCTCCGCCAGTACTTCAGCGACGTGCTCTACAGCCTGAAAACCACTGTTGGGGATGACGGTTATGTCCACGTGCTCATCGAACACCAGTCCACCCCGGATCAACACATGGCTTTCAGGCTCATCAGGTACGCTGTAGCGGCCATGCAGCGCCATCTGGAAGCGGGCCACAAAAAGCTGCCTCTGGTAATACCGATGCTATTCTATACCGGTAAGCGCAGCCCATACCCCTATTCCACCCGGTGGCTGGATGAGTTTGCTAACCCAGAGCTGGCCGGTAAACTTTACAGCGCTGCTTTTCCGCTTGTCGATGTCACCGTCATCCCTGATGATGAAATCGCAGGCCATCGCAGCATGGCGGCTCTGACACTACTGCAGAAGCACATTCATCATCGGGATCTGGCAGAACTGGTGGATAGGCTCGCTCCCATCTTACTAGCCGGATATCTCTCTTCATCACAGGTAGTATCGCTGGTACACTATATTGTACAGGCGGGCGAAACGTCAGACGCCGAAGCCTTTGTACGCCAACTGGCACAGCGAGTGCCGCAACATGGGGACACACTGATGACCATCGCACAACAGCTTGAACAGAAGGGCATTGAGAAGGGTATCGAGAAGGGCATTCAGCTTGGTCGGCAGGAAGGGCATTCAGAAGGCGAGCGCGATGCTACGCTGAAAATTGCCCGCACCATGCTGCAGAACGGTCTCGATCGCAACACCGTCATGAAAATGACCGGTCTGACCGAAGACGAGCTGGCACAGATCCGCCACTAATCTTATTAGAACAATGCTCTAGCCTTATTGTCGGACCTTGCCAATATCTGAATAGTCGCAAAGGGACTATTTTTAGTGGGACTATTACCTGATGATATAGCAAGGTTTGGCAAATAACGACGAAATGTAGAATTGCCACTTAGCCTCACCGCTAGGATATTACGCAAAATTGAAAGTAACGCGTTTAGTTAAAATGAACAACTAATAATGGCAGGGTTTTATATCTCCCCGAAAAGGGGTGATTCGCTGTATTTTATTTGTCACCTTTATAAAAAGCCTCCCCCCAAGGAGAAGGCTTTGAGATAAAAGAGCCATTCACTGTTGCAGTAACGCCTTCATTGTTACCGCGCTTTCTGTTTTTTACGGCTACTCCTCGCTATCCAGGTACAGTGTTTTTATCCCGCTTTTGCTGCGTTTTGCCGCAACCAGTGCATATAACGGGATGGTGAGCATCATCATCAATACCCCCCAGAACATGGCATTGCCTCCCGATCCGAACAGGGCAAACAGACTGTAGAGAATGCCAATCACCGCCAACGTGCAGTAGAAAATAAAGCCCCCGCCCTTATTCAAGGATTTGGCCACCATGATGATCGGTAGCGCGACCAGCGCATAGATATAGGGCAGTAAAGAGGCGAACACCGACATCAGCACAATCACCTGAAACTGTTTTGCCAGATTAGGCGAAGCCGTGGTCAGTAATACCACGGTCATCAGCACGCCAGTGAAAATCAGCCCCTTCATCGGTACATCGTTTTTGTTCACCACGGCAAAGAATTTCGGGAATAGCCCCTGCTTCGCGCCAGCTTTTGGGGCTTCAGACTGCAAGATCAGCCAGCCAGAGATCGAGCCGAAACAGGCGATAATGCTCAGTGCAGAAACCACTTCCCCGGCAAATTCACCAAACATATAACGAGCGGCGTCGGCAAAGGGGGCGGCGGAATTCACCAATTCACTATGCGGTACCAATCCCATAATCACCGAACAGCTGGTGACATAACACACGGCGGCAATCAGCAACCCCAATACCGTCGCCTTGGGCACGGTGGATTCGGGGTTTTCCACCTGTCCGCTGGATACCACTGCGGATTCCACACCCAGAAAGCCCCACAAAGCCAAAGATGCGGCGGAGAGGATTGCCGAAGCGTCGCTACCCTTGGTGCCATTATAAACCTCGGTGAACAACGCGGGTTTGAACCAGAACCAGCCAATAAAACCGATGCCCAATACCACCACCAGCATGCAGCAGGCGGTGAATGATTGGGAGCGCCCGGCCACCCTTGCCCCCAAAGAAGCCAGAGCGATAAACCCCCAGAGGATAACAATGGCGGTGATAGAGCTGACAAGCGGATCTTTGAGAATGGGGAAGAAATAACTCAGGTAACCCACACCCGCCACCAGCAGCGCCACGTTACCCACCCAGGCGCTGATCCAGTAACAGATGGTGGTCTGAAAGCCAATAAATGGCCCGAACGCGTCGCTGGCATAGGCAATAATGCCGCCATCACGCGGTGTCACCATGCTGTTCTTGGCAAACACCAGCGCCAGGGCAATCACGCCGACAATGGTAATCACCCAGCCAAATAAAGAGATAGACCCGATGCCTGCCAGATTGGTTGGCAGCATAAAGACCCCGGATCCCATCATGTTAGAGGCAGTCACCAACGTCAGGGCGACCAACCCCATTTTTTTTACGGAGGCAGTATTAACAGAAGCCATGATATTTCCCATCATTATTGCGTTGATACAAATCTTGAAGAGGGTGCGGATCGCACCCATGGGGATAATGCGCAGGCTGATTAACGCATGGTGGAAACAGGAACCTTGTCGGCAGCGCTGGCAGGCGTTTCTTTTATGCATCGCACCCAATAAGTGCCGTTCTCATCCACTTCCACCCCCTGCAGTTCATGTTCAAAGCCGGGGAAGCGCTGGCCGAAGGTCTGCAAGGCCACCAGGTAATCGACGATGGCTCGTGATTCTGACGTCACTTTTTCACCCGGCATGATGAGCGGAATACCCGGTGGGTAAGGGGTTATCATCACGCCCAGCGTGCGGTTGTTTATGTCGGCAGCCTTGACCTGCTCGGTTTGGTCGGAGATCAGGCATTGATAGGCCTGGGAGGGGGTAAGAACGGGGATGGCCTCTGCAGAACAGGCAAGCTCCAAAAGCTCGGCAATTTTCAGCTCGATATTGGCCTGATGGATCGACCGGCATAAATCACCGATGCCCATGTTGCGATAGGCGGGGGAGCTGGCCGCAACCTGCGGAAGCACCGAGGTCAGCGGGGTATTCTCGTCATAGTGATGTTTAAATATCATCAGCATGTCGATCAGGGTATTCCATTTGCCCTGGGTAGAACCCAATGCAAATAACACCAGAATGGTGTAGTCGCCGTTGCGGGCCGGGATAATACGCTGGGTATCCAGGAATTTTGCCACTACCGGCGCGGGGATGCCGAAAACATTCATCTTTCCTTGCGCGTTCAGCCCAGGGCAGGTAATGGTGACCTTGATGGGATCCAACATCGCATAACCCTCAGGCAAATCGCCGAAGCCGTGCCATGCCTCTCCCGCTCGCAGCTGCCAGCAGGTGGGATCGTTGGCTAGCACCTCGTCGGCAACCTGGGTGAAGGGAACCTTTTTGCCCTCCTGCAGCAACGTGCTCGGCTGCCAGACATCGAAGAACCATCCCTTGTCACTTTTTTCCGCTTTGAGCTTGTCTGCGACGGTCACCAGCGTCTTGCGGAAGCTGATGGCATCGTGAATAGCTTCATCGACCAATGTCTTACCGGCTTGCCCCTCCATCATGGCGGTCGCCACATCCATCGAGGCAATGATCGGATAGAACGGTGACGTGGTGCCGTGCATCATAAAAGCCTGGTTGAAAATGTCGTAATCCACCGGGGCACGCTTGGAATTGCGGATATGTATCATCGAGGCTGAAGAAAAGGCCGCCAGCATCTTGTGTGTCGATTGCACGGCATACAGCGTTGGGCCGTTGTCTTTATCTTCGGGGACATCCATGGCGAACCTCCCCTGATAGAGGGGGTGGAATTTCGCATAGGCATACCAGGCTTCATCAAATTTGATCCGGGGTACCGACTTGGCCAGCGTTTGGGTGACGGCGGTGACGTCATAAATCAAACCGTCGTAAGTGCAGTTAGTGATGATGGCATAAGCGGGGCAGCGGTCTTCTGCCTGATAAGCCAGCACGCTGTCATCAATTTTTTGCTGGATCGCTCTGGCCTCAAATTGATCGGGAGAGATCAAGCCAATAATGCCGAGCCCATTACGCGCAGGCTGGAAATAGACCGGTTTAGCCTGGGTGATGGTCAGCTCATGGTTGACGGACTTGTGGCAATTGCGGTCAACCAGGATTATTTTATCTTTTAAATCAATTGAGTGGCCCACTATCTGGTTAGACTGGGATGAGCCCCCTGTCACATAGAAGGTTTTGTCCGCGCCAAAGAGTTTGGCGGCTCGCGTTTCCGATTCGCCCGGCGCTCCCTTATGCTCAAGCCAGTCCCCCATTTCCGGCGTAGAGATACCGATGTCTGCCCGCATCAGGTTTTCGCCAAAGTAATTGATAAACTCACGGCCTACCGGGTGCTTAAGATAGGCAACCCCCCCTTGATGCCCCGGGCAATCCCAATAGTAAGGGCTGTCTAACGCGTAACTTTTTAGCGCGGCGAAATAAGGCGGCAGCAGGTTCTCAACATACTGACGTATAGCTAGATGAATGCGGCCAGCAATAAACTTGGGCGTATCTTCGCTGATGTTGATGTACTCATGGATCTCTTGAATCACCTCCGTCGATAAACGCCCTAACAAAGGCACACTTGACGAAAAGAAGATGGGCACCCGGCTGTTTTTAGCGCGGATCACGCGAATTATCTCCTTGATAATGGGAGATCCCTCACCCAGGTTAGCCCCATCACACTCATTAATAATGATACAACCGATACCCGCTTCTTTTCTGGCCATCGCCAGGGCCGTTTCATTGGTTTCCGCGTGGATAAAATGGTAGTTATTTAATGCCAGCACCTCCTTTATCGCATGATAGCTATCATCGACCTGTATTTTATTATCGCGTACAGAAACAATTAATATTGGAAAATCAAGATTGCTTGCATAACTCATTGTATGACCTCTTCTCATCCATGTCATTGAGATATCAACTGGGATGCCAGATGATGAAAGCGAGCATACTCTTGAAGCGCAAACAATAAACTGTACCAAAGGTACAGTTTTGTAGTGAGATGATTAGCGGATGATATAACAGGGTTTAGAAAATAACGGTGGGATATAGAATTGCCATTGCTGCTTTCTGGCAAAAAATATAAACTCCCGTGTGGTTTCACAATGGACTTTCGCCAGAATGTTACTTTTATGGAACTTTACCGTTCTCAGCGTTCTGTTGAGAATACTGGCAATCTCCTTCTCCGCCATGCCTTGTAACAGCAGAAAAGCCACGACCCATTCCTTAGCGGATAAAATCTCGGAGGGACAAGCAACGGTTAATTTACCGATGCCATCACCAGAGACAAAAAAACGCGGTGTGATGGAGTGCAGTGGCTTGATATGGCTGATAATACCGGAGCAATGAGCCTGTTTGTCGTAGTAGGGCATGCGTTCACAATAAAACACGCTGAATATGCGTTTGCTATCAATAGGGAGGATCCCTACTGCCTCAATCTTCCTCACCTCATCAATAACGCGTTGGTCATGGATTGAGATAAAGGGCTTAAAAGGGGCCAGTGCAGAAGGTCTCCCACTTCCTTCCGGTTTCAGTAATAGGCCATATCTGGCATTGGCATACACCGGCTTTTTATGCACATCCTTTAAACACCAAGCCTCATCACTAGACTCCCACGCAATCAAGATCTCCAAAGGAATAGCAATAGCTAACGAATTTAATTTCGCAATAATACTTTCGGTACTGACACGAGACATTTTCCCACCTTCAATCCTTGGTGCCATTATTCACAATACAAATGGCGACATAGTGTAAAACGCCCAGAGCAGACTACCAGAAAGCCAACCTGAAGCGGCAAGATTGAAAGTAACGTTTTATTAATATACTTACCTGAAAATGACCGCGTCCTATATCTACTATGCTCCCACCAAAACGGAGTCACTTAACGTATTCCTTCATCACCGGAATAAAAAAGCCTTCACCCCATCAGGAGAAGGCTTGGCGATAAAGGAAAATTTTACGGTTGTAGCAGGGCTTTCACATCCAGCAAAATAAATTCGTTATCATCCGCCACGTTGGGTTCACGGCTGGAAGAGAACGGGAAGTTATTGTCGTTCCCCACGATGATATGGCTGCCATCCACCACGTCGACATTCTCGATAGTGAAGAACGGGAAGGTCAGCACGCCGTTATTCAGCGGCTTGCGCGCCAGCTTCTGCGGGTCCTGAATGTTCAGCAAATCGATATACGCCAGTTTTTCTACCGGTTTGCCGACGTTGGCGTCGGAAAACGCTATTTTGTAGACCCGTTTGAATTTGGCGATCTGGCTGAAGCAGTTATCCGTTGGCGCGCCTGCCGCACAGGCTTTATCGGCTGTGCCTTCACCATTATCACGTTCGATCACCAGGCCATGATTGGCGTCGATCATATTGAAATCACCGATGGCGTTCTGATTGTCTTCCAACACATACTGCCAGCTGCGGCCAGTCCATGCCTGCTGTTTGACGTCAAACTCCAGCACCCGCAGGTAGCGTTTACCCGCCACGTTCTCAAACTGTTCGCCGTCCCACAGCGCCCCTTCCAGCAGGGGATACAGCTTACTACCGTCTGGTGATACCGCCATTCCTTCAAAGCCCTTGGAGCGCGCCACCTGGAAGTTCTGCTTGCCATCCGGCGCACCTGGCAGCGTCAGCGTCGGGTTATCCGGCGATTTCACTACCTTGCCGTCAACCTGGGTATCAAATACCGCCAGCACCTTGCCGTTCAAATCCGCTTTAATCAGGTAAGGGCCAAATTCATCGCCGATCCATAGGGCATCGTCGGCAAACTGGAAGCTTTCCGGATCGAAATCGCTGCCGGTCAAGTAACGTTTGTCGGTGCTTTCATTGACGATATGGAACGGGACTTTTTTATCGGGATCGTGCAGGAACAGCGTTTTTAGCGGCGTTACCGTGCCTTCCTTGAAATCGATACGGTAATGGTTGAGATACAGCATGGCGTCCGGCGAGTTGGCCTTGCTGCCAAAGCCGTTGTCGGTCAGCACCCAGTAGGTGCCATCCGGCATGTGTTTGATACCGGAATGCCCCTGCAACGGCTGGCCATTGATGGGTAGCCCGATGCCGGTCAGCCGATCGGCAGATTTCCCCGCGACGCTACCCAGTTCGGTGATGCGTTTGCCACTGGTGTATTTACCACTCTGTTGCAGATCGGTTGGTGCATCCTGGGGGGCAGTGACGCTGGACTTCACCGGTAATACGGCGTGCCCGGCCAGCACGGCGGGGACTTCCTGAGCCTGCGCCCATAGCGTGGTGCTGAATGCCAGGCAACTGGCCAGCAGTGCCAGGCGGGATGGTAAATTATGCATATTATGTACTCCCTGATAATGGTTTTGCCCAAAGGTAAAAAGCAACGCCACTATAGGGAGCCGTAATGACAGAAATATTATGTGCCGCGTGACCAACAGTGCCGGTACTGCGGTTTCAATAGCCGACCTCCCCAAAACGGTCGCGGCACTCTTTGGGCGTCATGTCATAGCCTTTCTTGAACACCGAATAGAAGTACTGCAACGATGGGTAGCCACACATCTGGGAAATTTCATTGATGGGTAATGAGGTCGCGGTGAGTAAATTGCGGGCGCGATCGAGCTTTTCTTGGTGGATGGCGTTATGGATCGTCTGGCCGGTTTCATCCTTGAAGCGCTTTTCCAGATTGGAACGGGACATGCCCACCGCATCCAGTACCTGCTCCACCTTGATCCCCTTGCAGGCATGGTAACGGATATAGTGCATGGCCTGGATCACCGCCGGGTCGCGCAGTGAACGGAAATCGGTAGACCGCCGTTCAATCACCTTCACCGGCGGCACCAGAATACGCTGTAGCGGCAGATCACGTTGATCAAGCAGTTGATGTAACAGCTTGGCGGCACGATAGCCCATCTGGCGTGTCCCCTGCACCACCGACGACAACGCCACGCGCGATAGATAGCGCGTCAGCTCTTCGTTATCGATGCCAATCACACAGAGTTTTTCCGGCACGGGAATATCCAGGTGCTCGCACACCTGTAACAGGTGGCGCGCCCGCGCATCGGTAACGGCTATAATCCCGGTCTGCTGGGGCAAAGTCTGCACCCAGTCCGCCAGGCGATTCTGGGCGTATTGCCAGTTCTCCGGCGCGGTTTCCATCCCCTGATACACCACCCCTTGATACTGTTCCGCCGCCACCAACTGGCGGAAAGCCTGTTCACGTTCCTGCGCCCAACGCTTCCCCCCCTCGGCCGGCAGGCCATAGAACGCAAAGCGGTTCAGCCCTTTTTCTTTCAGGTGCATAAACGCCGCTTCCACCAGCGCATGGTTATCGGTCGCGATGTAATGCACCGGCGGGTAATCCGCCTCCCGATGATAAGAGCCCCCGACGCCAACCAGCGGCACCTGGACATTACGCAACAGTTGCTCAATATTCCGGTCGTCGAAATCGGCGATCACGCCGTCCCCCAACCAGTCCTTGATATTATCGATGCGGCAGCGAAAATCCTCTTCGATAAAGATATCCCAATCACTTTGCGACGCCTGTAAATACTCCCCAACGCCCTCCACCACCTGGCGGTCATACACTTTATTGGCGTTGAACAGCAGCGTAATACGGTAGCGCTTCTTAAACATGGGGGCTCCCCAGCAATAAATACGGTCACAGCTACAAGTGTAAAGCCGCGCCTAGACCCGGCGTTTGGTCGCGGAATCCATCCACACCGCCAGCAGCAGGATCGCGCCTTTGACGATATATTGCCAGAACGTCGGCACGTCCAACATGCTCATGCCGTTATCCAATGAGGCCATGATAAACGCCCCCATCACCGCTCCCGCCACGCTACCAATCCCCCCTGCCAGGCTGGTGCCACCGATCACGCAGGCGGCGATAGCATCCAGCTCGGCAATGTTACCGGCAGAAGGCGAACCGGCCCCTAGGCGCGAACTGAGGATCAGCCCGGCAATCGCCACCATCAGGCCGTTGATGGCAAACACCGCCAGCTTGGTACGCTCAACGTTAACCCCGGAAAGCCGCGCGGCATCAATATTACCGCCGATGGCATAAATACGGCGGCCAAAGGCGGTACGCGACGCCATAAAGATCCCTGCCAGCATCAATGCGGTCAGGATCAGCACCGGCGTTGGTACCCCACGATAGTCGTTCAGCAGGTAAATCGCCCCTAATACCAGGATTGCCATGATGCTCTGCCGGGTGACATCGCCGCTCGCTGCCGCTACCGGCAAGCCCAGTTGCGTACGTCTACTACGCCGCCGCCACTGCCAGGCCACAAACAGCATCAGGCCGACCGCGCCAATGCCAAAACCCACTCCGTTGGGCAGGTAGCTCTGGCCAATCTGTGACATGGCATTGCTGGTGGGTGATACGGTGGTGCCATTGGTAATGCCGATCAGAATACCGCGAAACGCCAACATCCCCGCCAGAGTGACGATAAACGAAGGGACTTTACGATAGGCTACCCACCAGCCATTCCACGCCCCCAGCAACAGCCCCGCCAACAGCGTGACCACAATGGTCAACGGCAGCGGCCAGCCGAACCAGACGTCAAAGATCGCCGCCGCGCCGCCCAACAGCCCCATCATTGAGCCAACGGAAAGGTCGATCTCCGCCGAAATAATCACGAACACCATGCCCACCGCCAGAATGCCGGTGATCGCCGTCTGGCGCAGCAGGTTGGAGATGTTACGGGCGCTGAGATAGGCCCCTTCGGTGGTAAAGGTAAAGAACAGCATGATGACGGCGATCGCCGCCAGCATCACGAACACCTGCAGGTTGACGGTTTTCAGCCCGAACGGCGGCTTTTTTGCCTCCACTGGCGGCAGGCTGGCTTCAGATTGCGTGCTTTTCAACATGTGTTTCACTCCTCAAGGCCGCTTCCATTACCTGTTCCTGGGTCAGATCGCGGTTCACCAAATCAGCTTTGATCTGCCCCTGATGCATCACCAATACTCGATCGCTTAACCCCAGCACCTCCGGCAATTCGGAGGACACCACAATCACCGCGAGCCCCCGTTGTGCCAATTGATTGATCAGTTTGTAAATCTCTTGCTTGGCCCCGATATCAATGCCGCGCGTTGGCTCATCCAGAATGAGGATTTGCGGGTTCAGCAACAGGCACTTCGCCAGGATGGCTTTCTGCTGGTTACCCCCGCTGAGACGCGCGATAGCCAGCTCCGCAGAAGACGTTTTTACCCGCAACCGTGCCAGCGATTGTTGGATAGTTGCCTGCTCCTGCGCATCATCCAGCACCGTCAATGCGCCACTGAAATCCCCCAGCGCCGCCAACGTCATGTTGGCCCCCACGCCCATCACTGGCACAATGCCATCGCGCTTGCGGTCTTCTGGCACCATGGCGATGCCATATCGCATTGCCTCGCGGCAGTTGGTGATGGTGGCCGCCTGCCCTGCAATGGTGATATTGCCCTGCCAACGCCCCGCATAGGCGCCAAACAGGCACTGCATGGTTTCGGTACGCCCGGAGCCAACCAGCCCGGCCACGCCGAGGATCTCCCCACGCCGCAGGGTAAAAGACACATTATCGGCCCGGCGGATATGCCGGTTGACCGGGTGCCAGGCAGTGAGGTTTTCCACCTGCAGGACCACCTCGCCGATGGTATGGGGTTCCTGCGGATACAGCTCGGTCAGCTCACGGCCAACCATCATGGCGATGATATCGTCCTCGCTCATCTCCGCCGCAGGCCGGGTGCCAATGTGCTTGCCATCGCGGATCACGCAGATAAAGTCCGAGATCGCTTTCACCTCGTTGAGCTTGTGCGAAATGTAGATACAGGCGATCCCGTGATCGCGCAGATCCGCAATGATCGCCAGCAACGTGGCGGTTTCACTTTCGGTCAATGAGGCGGTGGGCTCATCGAGTACCAACAGGCGCACCTGTTTGTTCAAGGCCTTGGCGATCTCCACCAGTTGCTGTTGGCCCAACCCCAGTTCACCCACGCGGGTATTGGGGTCAACCTCCAGCTTGACCTGTGCCAGCATGCGCTGGCACCGCAGGTACATGTTGTCGTAATCCATCACCCCATAGCGGCCCCACTCGTTGCCGAGAAACAGGTTCTCCAGCACCGTCATCTGCTTCACCAGGGCCAATTCCTGGTGAATGATGGCGATACCTTTCTGCTCGGTATCGCGAATGGTTTTCGCCGTAACGATCTCGCCCGAAAAATAAATATCGCCCTGATAACTGCCGTGCGGATATATTCCGCACAGCACTTTCATCAAGGTGGATTTTCCTGAGCCATTTTCACCGCACAAGGATAATACCTGCCCCGCCTCCAAGTGCAGGCTGACATTATCCACGGCTTTCACTGCGCCGAATTGTTTAGTGATATTTCGCATTTCTAGCAGGCAGGGCATTATTCACTCCCCCCAGATGGCGTTGCCATTAATTAAGGTCCGATTGCTTATGGAAACCATCGGCAATAATCGTACTCTCGATATTCGTTTTATCCACCTGTACCGGGGTTAATAGCCAGGCCGAAACCTCTTTACTGCCATTATTTAATTTGGCGTTAGACTTGGGTTGTTCCCCTTTGCCCAGTTGCACGGCGATATCCGCCGCTTCGTCGGCCAGTTTGCTGATCGGTTTATAGACCGTCATGGTCTGGGTGCCCGCCACGATGCGTTTTACCGCCGCCAGATCGGCGTCCTGGCCAGAGATCGCCACCTTACCCGCCAACCCTTGCGCAGCCAGTGCCTGAATGGCTCCACCCGCGGTGGCATCGTTGGAGGCCACTACCGCATCGATATGGTTATTGTTGGCCGTCAGGGCGTTTTCCATAATCTTCAGCGCGTTTTCCGGCAGCCACCCGTCGGCCCACTGATCGCCCACTATCTTGATCTTACCGCTGTCGATCAGCGGTTGCAGCACGGTCATCTGCCCCTTGCGGAACAGCTTGGCGTTATTATCCACCGG
Source organism: Serratia sp. Res13-Sevr-LER1-36-b (assembly GCF_015673035.1). Taxonomy (NCBI): domain Bacteria; kingdom Pseudomonadati; phylum Pseudomonadota; class Gammaproteobacteria; order Enterobacterales; family Yersiniaceae; genus Serratia; species Serratia sp. Res13-Sevr-LER1-36-b. The sequence goes on from NZ_JADACK010000011.1 coordinate 80,954, forward strand.
CGAGCCGCCCATCAGGAAATAGTTGCCCTGCGGCACGCGCTGCACCAGGCTTTCTGCCTGCATCTCGCCCACTTTCTCATTATCAAACGAGATGTAGAAATCGATATCGGCATTGTTGATCATGCGGTCATAAGCCAAGACCTTGATGCCTTCGCGTTTCGCCTCGCTAATCACGTTGCTCAGCACTTGGCCGTTATAGGGGATGATCACCAGGACATCGACGCCGCGGTTGATCATATTCTCGATCTGCGCCATTTGGGTTTCTTCATTGCCGTTAGCCGACTGCACAAACACATCGGCCCCCAAGGCGTTGGCTTTTTTGACAAAAATATCGCGGTCTTTTTGCCAACGCTCCAGGCGCAGGTCGTCGATGGCCATACCGATTTTAATCTGTTGGCTGTAGCCCGGTTGGCTGGCCAGTAGCAGCAGTGCGCAAGCAGAAAGCAAGAGTGGTTTGAATTTCATTTTATAACCCTTGAGTTGTGTAGGGAAATAGTTATCCATACGCTTTCAAACGGCAAAATTGAAAGGTGACGAGATAAAGCACGAAACTTCCCGTGGATTGTTGTCGCTTATGCGATGTTCAGCAATTACAGATTTTCACCAGTGAATTACGGTTTTTGGTTTAATGTTGATTTTATGATGGCGGTCATGTTTTAAACCTGTGAAATAACCCGCGACCAGTAAAACCGGCCCTTCGTTGAATTATGAGATCCCGCGCACATTTAATAATTCTGTGAATTTAAGAGTGAAATAACGTAATTGAGCATTCCACCACTTACTCCGAAGATGAGCGCATCCCGCATCCTTTTCGCCGGGCACCGCTACCAAGGAGTCACTCATGCAATCCTATTTTGATCAGCTTGAACAGGTTCGTTACGAAGGCACCAGCAGCAATAACCCGTTGGCTTTCCGCCACTACAACCCCGATGAAATCATCCTCGGCAAACGTATGGCCGACCACCTGCGCTTCGCCGCCTGCTACTGGCACACCTTCTGCTGGAACGGGGCAGACATGTTCGGCATCGGGGCCTTCGATCGTCCCTGGCAACAGCCGGGTGAAGCGCTGGAGCTGGCCAAACGCAAGGCCGACGTGGCGTTCGAGTTTTTCCATAAGCTGAACGTGCCTTACTACTGCTTCCACGATATCGACGTATCGCCGGAAGGGGCCACGCTAAAAGAGTATCTGAACAACTTTGCGGTCATGACCGACGTGCTGGCAGAGAAACAGCAAAGCAGCGGCGTGAAGCTGCTGTGGGGCACCGCCAACTGCTTCACCCATCCGCGTTACGGTGCCGGGGCGGCGACTAACCCGGATCCGGAAGTCTTCAGTTGGGCAGCAACTCAGGTGTTCACGGCCATGAATGCCACCCACAAGCTGGGCGGTGAAAACTATGTGCTGTGGGGCGGGCGTGAAGGCTATGAAACCCTGCTCAATACCGATCTGCGTCAGGAGCGTGAACAGATTGGCCGCTTTATGCAGATGGTGGTTGAGCACAAACATAAGATCGGCTTCCAGGGTACACTGCTGATCGAGCCCAAACCCCAGGAGCCGACCAAGCATCAGTACGATTACGACGTCGCCACCGTTTACGGTTTCCTTAAACAGTTCGGCCTGGAAAAAGAGATCAAGGTGAACATCGAGGCCAACCACGCCACGCTGGCCGGGCATTCGTTCCACCACGAGATCGCCACCGCCATCGCGCTGGGGATATTCGGCTCGGTCGATGCCAACCGGGGCGATCCACAGCTAGGTTGGGATACCGATCAGTTCCCGAACAGCGTGGAAGAAAACGCGCTGGTGATGTTCGAAATCCTCAAGGCCGGCGGCTTCACTACCGGCGGGCTGAACTTTGACTCGAAGGTGCGCCGCCAAAGTACCGACAAATATGATCTGTTCTACGGCCATATCGGCGCGATGGACACCATGGCGCTGGCGCTGAAAGTGGCCGCCCGCATGATCGAAGATGGTCAGCTACATCAGCAGGTTGCCAAACGCTATGCCGGTTGGAACGGTGAGCTGGGCCAACAGATCCTGCAAGGGAAACTGTCGCTCGAAGCGCTGGCACAGCACGCCGAGCAACAGGTGCTGGCACCACAACATGCCAGTGGGCATCAGGAAAAGCTGGAGAACCTGGTCAACCGCTACCTGTTCGGCTAACTCTCTACGGCGCGGTGGGTCCGCTCACTGCGCTTCAAAGGATCCGTGCTCATGTATATTGGAATCGATCTCGGTACTTCCGGCGTGAAAGTCATCCTGCTAGGCGAGCAAGGCCAACTGCTGGCCAGCCAGAGCGAACCGCTGCCCATCTCGCGCCCCCATCCCCTATGGTCTGAACAAGACCCACAAGATTGGTGGCAGGCCACCGACCGCGCCATGTTGGCATTAGCTAAACAGCATAGCCTGCAACAGGTCCAAGCCATTGGCCTGACCGGGCAAATGCATGGCGCAACGTTACTGGATAAACAGCAACGGGTATTGCGCCCGGCCATCCTGTGGAACGATGGCCGCAGCTTTGCGCAATGCCAGGCACTGGAACAAACCGTACCTAGCTCACGGGAAATCACCGGTAACCTGATGATGCCCGGCTTCACCGCCCCCAAGCTATTGTGGGTCAAGGAGCACGAACCACAGATTTTCCAGCAGATCGATAAGGTGTTATTGCCGAAGGATTACCTGCGTTGGTGCATCACCGGCGAGTTTGCCAGCGATATGTCCGATGCCGCAGGGACAATGTGGCTGAACGTCGCCAAACGTGACTGGAGCGATGCCATGCTTGATGCCTGCGAGCTGACGCGTGAGCAAATGCCTGCGCTGTTTGAGGGCAACCAGATCACCGGGCAAGTGCATAGCGAGCTGGCCCAACGCTGGGGGATGGCACCGGTGCCGGTGGTGGCTGGCGGGGGTGACAATGCCGCCGGAGCGATCGGCGTCGGGCTGTATCAGGCCGGGCAGGCGATGCTGTCGCTGGGAACCTCTGGCGTCTACTTCGCCGTCAGCGACGGCTTCCTCAGTAACCCGGCCAGCGCGGTACACAGCTTCTGCCATGCGCTGCCGCAGACCTGGCACCTGATGTCGGTGATGCTCAGCGCGGCGTCCTGCCTGGACTGGGCCTGCCAGTTAACCAATGTCGACAGCGTTGCCACCCTGCTGCGTAACGTTGAGCAGGCTGCTCCTGCTGAAACGCCGCTGTGGTTCTTGCCCTATCTTTCCGGCGAACGTACGCCGCACAACAACCCGAATGCCAAAGGGGCCTTCTGGGGCTTCACTCATCAACATGGGCCGAACGATCTCGCACGAGCGGTGCTGGAAGGGGTGGGTTATGCACTGGCAGATGGCATGGACGTGCTGCATGCCAGCGGCCTGCAACCCACGGCTATCACCTTGATTGGCGGCGGCGCACGTAGCCCGTTCTGGCGCCAGATGCTGGCGGATATCAGCGGCCAGCGGCTGGAATACCGCACCGGTGGTGACGTTGGCCCGGCATTAGGCGCCGCGCGTCTGGCACAGATTGCGCTGAACCCTGGCGTGTCATTGAGCACCCTACTGCCCGAATTGCCGTTAGAGCAGGTGCATGAGCCGGATACCGAACGGCATCAATATTACGCAGCCCAACGCAACACCTTCCGCGAACTTTACCGCTGCCTGCAGCCGCTGATGTAATTCACCAACGCCTCTGCCAGGTACATACATATCCAACACCTATGTATGTACTTGGCTGTTGCCGTTAGCATTGGGCTTTAAATGGCTCAGTATTGAGGGCTAAATCGAGCTGGCCGCGATCTCAAACAGCATCACCATTTCCCCGGTATACAAACCTTGAGTGTCGGTATTGCCGTTGCTCTTAGGCGCATTAGCGTTTACCTTCAACTGATAAACGCTTTGATAGCCATTGCCCACCTTCACTTTCTGATTGAAGGTTTGCGCGGCGCCACTAGCACCAAGATCTTTGCCATTGCTGCCCTCACCGGCAAACTTAACCTTAACCCCATCCATTTTATAAGCCGAATCGGTGCGGGCGATCTCAAGTGGATGAACCAGCGACACGTTGAACTGCGGCGTCGTGCTCCAAACCTGTACCGGTATACTGCTGGCGAACGATTGCTGTGTGCCATCGGTGGCCGCTAAATCCACCGTCTGATACCAATCCCCACCCTGCGGGCGAGAAACAAAAATACTGTCTCCGAGCGTGGCGGTGATGGTGATGGTTTTGGTGACCGATGCGTTATGTTCTTGTGCCTGACTCATCCCTGAAAAAAACAGCAGTCCACCCGCGATAATTACTGCCAACTGGCGTTTTTTCATGTTTGATTGCCCATTCAGATAAGTTAACGGTGGGGTCTTGGCCTTGCCTTATTACCCTCCTCGTTCCAGCCAAAGGACGGTCAATCAATTATAGTAATCAATACCGCGTTCACCGGGATTATTATCGGTAACCGCCCGCAAACTTCATCCCGTCCGTTGTTGCCATCATGATGGCCGTTTTTGACCTTCTTTCTGCCTTGTTGCAAGCGCAATATGGTCTTACACCACATTCAGGAGGGCCGAAAATGTCACATAGCGCACTATTGATCATCGATGTTCAACAATCCTTTCAACACCGCCCGTTCTGGCAGGAAGACGATCTGCCTGCGTTTCAACAGGCGCTGACACGCCTGATCGCGGGTTGCCAGCAGCAAGGGGTGCCGCTGGTCGATGTGTTCCATGTCTCGCCTGAGGGGCCGTTCTCTTTGGCGTCTGGTTACGTGAAACGCCTGCCGTTTCTGAGCCATCAGGCTGACGTTACGGTGCAAAAGCGAGTACACAATGCGCTGACCGAATCTGGCCTGGATGCCTGGCTGCGTGAACGCCAGATCGACCATCTGATTATCAGCGGCATTCGCACCGAGCAATGCTGTGAAACCACCACCCGCGTCGCCTCGGATCTGGGCTATAAAGTGACGTTTGTGACCGAAGCGACGCTCACTTTCCCGATGCATCACCCGGGCGGCAGCCTCTTTACCCCCGAGCAGCTAAAGCGGCATACTGAAACCGTGCTGGTCGACCGCTTTGCCACCATTGCCAGCGTCGATGAAGCATTGGCACAACTTTCACAGGAATAATCATGCCCAAGGCCGTTTACTTTCTGATGCTCCCCAACGTGCTGTTACTGGATGTCAGCGGCCCGGCAGAGGTATTGCGACTTACCGGGCGGTTCCAGCTGCACTATGTCAGCCCGGTGCCGCAGATTACCTGTTCCATCGGCATGACGATCGGCCAGTTGGCCCCCTTACCGCAACAGTGGAACGAAGGGGATATTCTGGTGATACCGGGGGTGGCGGACTCAACGCATTACTTTGCTAGCGAGGAAGCGGCTCTGGCACGCAATTGGCTCCGGGCCTTGCGCCCGGCTTTGGCCCAGCGGCAGATTGATCTGGTTTGCGTCTGTTCCGGTGCGCTATTGGCCGCCCAGGCAGGCTTGCTCGACGGCTATCACTGCACCACTCACCACGCCGTGCTCGACCGTCTGCGCCAGCAGGCACCGGCCGCGCAGGTGAAGGAAAACCGTATTTTCGTTGAGGATCGTGGGGTGTTTACCAGCGCGGGTATCACCGCCGGTATCGATCTGGCCCTGCACCTGGTTAATCAACACTGTGGGGCTGACCGCGCGTTGGAGATTGCCCGTGAGATGGTGGTTTATTTCCGCCGCTCCGGCGACGATCCGCAGCTTTCCCCGTGGCTACGCTACCGCAATCATCTGCATCCTGCCGTGCACCGGGCGCAGGATGTCATGGCCGCCGAGCCGGAGGCCGAGTGGTCGGTCCCCCAGGTGGCGGAGAAAGCCCACGTCAGCAGCCGCCATCTGGCCCGGCTGTTCCGCCTGCATATCGGCCTCAGCGTACGGGAATATCATGAACAGCTGCGGCTGGCGGTCGCACAGCAACGGCTGCAACAGGGCTACGGTCTGGAAAAAGCCGCGCTAACCGCAGGCTTCTCCTCTGGCCGCCAACTGCGGCGGGCACAGCAGCGCTGGCAGGCTTAAGACACCAGCCGCCGGGTATCCACTTTCTGTAACCCCATCGACAGCAGCAGGCTCACGCCAAGCGCCATGCCAAACACCCAGAAGATATCCAGCAGCGGATAGGCCGGAAACTCCCAGTGGCGGTTACGCATCACGTTAACGATCAGGGCGTGAAAACCGTAGATCGCCAGCGAGTGGCGGGAGATCACGCCTAGCCAGCCGATTGGGTTCGGCAGGCAGTTTTTGCACCACACCAGCAGCGAGACCGCCGCCACAAACACCAAGGGGCCGGTATACATATAAAACGTATCGGCGAAGCTGCCGTTGATAAACATCTGGCTTTTGGTGCCACGGATAATCAGTACCACGCTAGCGACAAAGCACAGCACTGCCAACAGGCTCATACCGCGCCGTTGGGTAGCCATCATGCCGATCGCTCGCCCTGCCAAGGCATACAGCAGGTAATAGAAGGTATCGCCATAGATGTACAGGTTCACCGGCAGCAGATGCACGTTATCCAGGGTTAGCTTGCTGGTATTAGGGTTGGCGATAATCGCCAGAATGACAATCACCCCGGCCAGATAGCGGCCAGAGATCGGTTTGACGCTGATCAGCGGCGAAAGCAGGTAGACCACCGCAATGGCGTAAAAGAACCACAGGTGATAAAACACCGGCTTTTGCAGGATGGCACGCAGCGAGGGCCAAAAGCCGATGCGAGTAAAACAGGCAATATAAATCAGGGCAATGGCGCTGTAGAACAAAATGCAGCAGGTAATGCGGATAAAGTGTTTTTGGTTGGCACTGCGCTCACCAAAAAATAGAAAGCCGGAAATCATAAAGAATAGCGGCACCGAAGCCCGTGAAATCGAGTTCAATACGTTAGCCATATCCCAGTTATGTTCACCCACTGCCACACCGTTAGCGACGTAGTAGGTGGTCGCGTGGATCATCACCACCATCATGCACGCCAGCGCACGCAAGTTATCTATCCAACCAATTTTATTGCTCATTGCTGCCCGTCGGTTGCCTATAATTCTGTCATAAAGAAATGTTAATCAGAGGTTATAGCTCAGGGGGGCGCAGCACAACGCTTAAACGCACTATTAAGAATGAGCCTGAAAATCACCTTATGATTGCCAAGGTGAACAATTGGCGGCAAAATAGCCGCCACAACTCGCTCAGTTTGCGCATCCCCGCCCTGACAGTTCCTTATTTCTTCTTTGCTATCAGTAATATAAAAATGAAAACATCATTACCCCCTGCGGCACTTTTAGGCCGACAGGCGCTTTTATTCCCACTTTGTCTGGTGCTGTTCGAATTTGCGACCTATATCGCCAACGATATGATCCAGCCCGGTATGCTGGCGGTCGTGGCCGACTTCAACGCCGGCGTGGAGTGGGTGCCCACCTCAATGACCGCCTATCTGGCTGGCGGTATTTTTTTGCAGTGGCTGCTTGGCCCGCTGTCAGATCGCCGTGGCCGCCGCCCGGTGATGCTGGCCGGGGTGCTGTTCTTTATCGTCACCTGCCTGGCCATTCTGCTGGTCACCAATATCGAGCAGTTTATCGTGATGCGCTTCCTGCAGGGGATCGGCCTGTGCTTTATCGGCGCGGTGGGCTATGCCACCATTCAGGAGTCGTTTGAAGAGGCGACATGTATCAAGATCACCGCGCTGATGGCTAACGTGGCGTTGATCGCCCCGCTGCTAGGGCCGTTGGCCGGGGCCGCCTGGGTTCACGTAGCCTCCTGGCAGAGCATGTTTGTGCTGTTTGCCGCGCTGGCCGCCATTGCCTTTGTTGGTCTGTGGAAAGCCATGCCTGAAACCGCCACACTGCAAGGGGAAGCCTTCTCGGCGGCCAACCTGTGGCGCGACTATCGCCAGGTGCTGGTCAATCGGCGCTTTATCTGTGGTTCATTGGCTATCGGCTTTGCCAGCCTGCCGCTGTTGGCCTGGATTGCCCAGTCTCCGGTGATCCTGATTAAGGGTGAGTCGCTCTCGGCGCTGGACTATGGCCTGTTGCAGATCCCGGTGTTTGGCGCGCTGATCCTGGGCAACCTGACGCTGGCCCGCGTGACTGGCAAACTCAGTATTGAACGCCCGATCAAGCTGGGCGCATGGCCGATGCTACTGGGCCTGCTGCTCGCCGCGCTGGCCACGGTATTTTCCGCCCACGCCTATCTGTGGATGACCGCCGGGCTGAGCCTTTATGCCTACGGCATTGGTTTGGCGAACGCCGGTCTGTATCGCCTGACGCTGTTTTCAAGCAACGTGAGTAAAGGTGCCGTTTCGGCCGTGATGGGGATGCTGAGTATGTCGGTGTTCACCATCGGGATCGAGCTGGCCAAGGTGGCCTATGTCTGGGGCGGTAACGGGTTGTTTAGCCTGTTCAATCTGATCAGCGGCCTGTGCTGGCTGATGCTGACGGCGTTGTTCCTCAGCAAACACCGTGGTGGCGCCACTCCCGCACCGAGTGCCACAGTGTAATGGTTAACCAGCCCTCTCCCTTTGGGTGAGGGCTGGCGTGAAGGTTTAGAACAGCCCCATCGGTTTCTCAGAGTAGCTCACCAGCAGGCACTTGGTCTGCTGATAGTGCTCCAACATCATCTTATGGGTTTCCCGCCCGATCCCCGACTGTTTGTAGCCGCCGAACGCCGCATGTGCCGGGTAGGCATGGTAGCAGTTGGTCCAGACGCGGCCCGCCTGAATGTTGCGCCCCATCTGGTAAGCAATGTTACCGTTGCGGCTCCACACCCCGGCTCCCAGGCCAAAATCGGTATCATTAGCCAGCGCCAGCGCTTCATCCATGTCTTTGAAGGTGGTCACCGCCAGCACCGGGCCGAAAATCTCTTCCTGGAATACCCGCATGCTGTTCTTGCCGAACAGTATGGTGGGCTCCATGTAGTACCCTTGCGCCAACCCGCCATCCAGCGCCTTGCGTCGGCCACCGGTCAGCACCTTGGCCCCTTCCTGCTTGCCGATCTCGATGTAGTTAAGGATGGTCTTCATCTGCCCTTCGGAGACCTGCGCCCCCATTTGGGTGCTGGCGTCCAGCGGGTTGCCGCTACGGATGCTCTCCACCCGTTTGATCGCCCGCTCCATAAAGCGCTCGTAGATCGATTCCTGCACCAGCGCCCGGCTCGGGCAGGTACAGACTTCCCCCTGGTTAAAGGCAAACAGCGCAAAGCCTTCCAGCGCCTTGTCGAAGAACGAATCCTCTTTGTCCATCACGTCGGCAAAGAAGATGTTGGGTGACTTGCCGCCCAGCTCCAGCGTCACCGGAATGATGTTCTGGGTGGCGTAGCCCATGATTTGGCGGCCCACCTCGGTCGAACCGGTAAAGGCCACTTTGGCGATACGCTTGGAGGTCGCCAGATATTCCCCGATTTCACCGCCTGCGCCGTTGACCACGTTGATCACCCCTGGCGGCAGAATGTCCTGGATCAGTTCCATCAGCACCAGCACCGATAGTGGCGTCAGCTTGGCCGGTTTCAACACGATGCAGTTACCCGCCGCCAGCGCCGGAGCCATCTTCCAGCAGGCCATCAGCAGCGGGAAGTTCCACGGAATGATTTGTGCCACCACGCCCAGCGGTTCGTGGAAGTGATAGGCGACGGTTTCGGAGTCGATCTCGCTGATGCCGCCCTCTTGCGCTCGTACGCAGGCAGCAAAGTAGCGGAAATGGTCGATAGCTAACGGAACGTCGGCATTGACGGTTTCGCGGATCGGTTTGCCGTTATCCCAGGTTTCTGCCGCCGCCAGCAGATCGATATTCTGCTCCATGCGATCGGCGACCCGGTTAAGCAGGTTGGCGCGCGCCTGCACCGACATCTTCCCCCATGCCCCTTTGGCATCGTGGGCCGCATCCAGCGCCAACTCGATATCCTGGAAGGAGGAGCTGGCTACTTCGCACAGCGTCTGGCCGGTGATCGGCGTCAGGTTGGTGTAATACTCGCCCTGTACCGGCGCCACCCAGGCACCACCGATAAAGTTGTCGTAACGTTTTTTCAGTTTGAGAGGAAACCCGGTGTTTTCAGGCGTGAGGTGACTTGCCGCAATGGTATTCGCCATTTGTATCTCCTTTTAACGAGGCTGCAACCTTACCGCCCGCAGACGGTAAGCAGGTTCACGGCACCATGGCCGCAGATCCAGTGATCAAACTTAAGAAGCGGTGAACTATCTCTAGCCGGAATGATAGGGGTTTATGAGGAGAAATGGCGAAACAATGCTCAAACGCATGAGGGGTGTCACAATCTTTTAAACTGGGTGCAACAATATGCACCCATAATTTCAACCACCGAACAGCCCGCGATCCCGCAGCAGATGCTGGTTCCCCTTACGCCGGGTAAAGCCGCTGCGATCGAAGAATTCCAGCACCTGGATCGCCAGCTTGCGGCCAACCCCCAGCCGATCGCGGAAATCACCGGCATTGGTGCTGCCTTGCGTGGCGTCCAGCTCGCGGATCATCGCGGCAAACTGTTCGATACGCTGGCTGAGGTAGTAGCGATCGACCACCACGGCGGTGACGTAGCCAAGCTGTGCCGCTTTGCGCAACGCGGCGCGAACGCTGTTTTCCTCTTCGCCCAACGAGGCGGCCAGATCGCGCACCCACCAGGGCTCTTCACCAAACAGCGGCTCAATGCGGCTCCACAGCGCCTGTTGCTCGCTGCTGAATGCCAAACCGTGGTCTGGCAGATGCAGCCAGCCGCGCGTATTACGCAGCAAACCCGCCGCCAGCAGCCGATCGATCATCATAAACACCAGCGGCTCATGCAGCGCCGGTAACGCCATACGGCGTAGACGAGCGCGCCCCAGGCCAAGCTGATCGGCATGTTGCTGATGGTATTCGGCCAACACCTGTAACAGGCGCTGCTCATGCGCCTGCACATTGGCCGGGGCCAACGCCATCTCGCCAGAGATCATCAGGGCATAACCCGCCAGCAGTTCCTGTAGGCCCTCATCCGTCAACTGTCGCGCCCAGGCAAACGCGGCCAAATCCAGTGCGCCACCCGGCAAACGCAAATCCAGCACCTGTCCATCGCTGGATGCCTGAGACAGCGCTGCCAGCCAGGCCAGATACTCCGGCTGACGCTTGCCCCGTTTCGGCGAGGAGAGCCCCAGCACGCGGGCAGCCCCCAACGTTTGGCGTGCGCTGATATCACGCAGCACCAGCCGGTCGTTTTCCACCAGCCACAGCGGGCGATCGAGGATCAGCTCCGCCAGGTTGTCGGCCAGCAACGCAATGCGCCCGGTGATATGGCTGGCAGCATGATGAATATGCAGTGACTGCCAGTGCTGGATCGGCGCGTCGGCCTCTATCGCCACCAGAATACGTTCTGCCGCCGCTGGCGGTTGTTGCGCCAACAGCCAGTCGCCGCGCGTTAGCTGATCTTTGCTGACGTCACCGCTGATATTCAGCGCAATACGTTGCCCGGCAACCGCCTGTTCTGCCGCCTGATTCTGCGCATGCAAGCCGCGCACCCGTACCGGCACATCCGCACCGGTCAGCCATAGCGTATCGCCTACCGCCACGCTGCCGCCCAGCGCCGTCCCTGTCACCACCAGCCCGGCCCCCTTGACGCTGAAGGCGCGATCCACCGCCAAGCGAAAACGGCGTGATAGTAAGTGCTCACCGGGTTGCAACATCAACAGATGCTGGCGCAGCTCATCAATACCTTCCCCCATGGCCGCCGCAGTAACAAATACTGGCACATCATGCCAGCCCTGCTGCGCCAATTCAGCCAACACCTGGGTTTGCACTTCAGCGACTCGTGCAGGCTCCACACGGTCGGCTTTGGTTAGCGCCACCGTCAACTGCGCTCTACCGCTCAGGCGCAGGATCGCCAGGTGCTCGCGGGTTTGTGCCATTACGCCATCGTCGCAGGCCACCACCAGCAGCGCATGGTCGATGCCGCCAATGCCCGCCAGCATATTAGCGAGGAATTTTTCATGGCCGGGAACGTCGATAAACCCCAGCACGCGGCCATCTGGCTGCGGCCAATAGGCATAACCAAGATCGATGGTCATGCCACGGCGTTGTTCCTCCGGCAGGCGATCGGCATTGATGCCGGTGATCGCCTGTAGCAGGGTGGTTTTGCCGTGGTCGACATGGCCAGCGGTGGCAATAATCATGCGCTCAGCGCCTCAACCAGTGCGCCCTCCTGTTCCAGGCAACGCAGATCGAGCCACAGCTTGCCGTCGTTGATACGGCCAATGACCGGCTGCGGCAAACCGCGCCACTGCTGAGCCAAACCTTCTAGCGTTGCGCCTCGTCCATCAAGTGGGGCAAAGGTCAACGCGTAGCTCGGCAGACGATCTACCGGCAACGACCCGCTGCCAATCTGTGACCAGCATGGCTCGCTGCGCAGCTCGAAGCGGCCAGCAAACCGCGGAGCCAACTGGCTCTGCAAACGCTCGGCTGTTTCCTGCATCTGTTGCTGTGGACGGGTTAGTAAACGCAAGGTAGGCAAGTGTTCTGCCAGTAGCTCAGGCTGTTGATACAACCGCAGCGTGGCTTCCAGCGCCGCCAGCGTGATTTTGCCTACGCGCAGAGCGCGCTTGAGTGGGTGCTGTTGCAGACGGGCGATGAGATCTTTTTTACCGACGATAATCCCGGCCTGTGGCCCGCCCAGCAGTTTGTCACCGGAGAAGGTCACCAGATCGACACCTGCGGCAATCAGACGTTGCGGCATCGGTTCGGCGGGCAAGCCGTATTGCGCCATGTCGATCAGCGAGCCACTGCCCAAATCGGTCGCCACAGGAATGCCGTGTTCGTGGCCCAACACTGCCAGTTCGCTTTCATCGACCGCAGCGGTAAACCCTTGAATACTGTAATTACTGGTGTGTACCTTCATCAACAGGCCGGTTTGCTCGTTGATGGCGGCACGATAATCTTTCAGATGTGTACGGTTGGTGGTGCCGACCTCCACCAGTTGGCAGCCAGCCTGGCGCATGACGTCCGGGATGCGGAACGCGCCGCCAATCTCCACCAGCTCGCCACGTGATACCACCACCTGCTGGCCCGGCGCTACCGCCGCCAGCATCAATAGCACCGCCGCCGCGTTATTGTTAACGATGCAGGCATCTTCCGCCCCGGTGAGCTGGCAGAGCAAATCCGCGATGGCCCGATCGCGATGCCCACGGCCTGCGCCATCCAAATCATATTCCAACGTCACGGCACTGCTCATGGCACTGACCACCGCATCAACCGCCGGTTGCGCCAATAGCGCTCGCCCCAGGTTGGTGTGCAAAACGGTGCCGCTGAGGTTAAACACGGGTTGCAACGCCGGGCGCTGTTGCTGCTCCAAGCGGGTATGTAGCGCCTGCGGCCAGTCCTGACACCAGGTGGGCAACTGTTGCTGCGTCTTGATGGCTTCACGCGCCTGCGCCTGCATCTGGCGCAGCAGTTCACTGATGAGCGTCTGGCCATGTTTGGCGACGGCGGTTTCAATCGCAGGGTCGCGCAGCAGGCGGTCGATGGCAGGTAACTGGCTGTATAGGTGCTGGGATTCAGTGCTCATGGTCACTCGATTTTTCAGTGTCCGGTTATCGGCAAACTGGCTTATTGGCGTGCCGAGCTAAACCAGTCAGGTTATTTAACCTGCATGGTATCAATAATTCGCTGTACCAGGGCATGATGTAGATCCGGTGTTTTAGCTGGCGTTAACAGCTGCAACGTCACGACCCGTTTATTGAACACCGTCAACACGATGGTGGAAACCAGTTTTTGGCCGTTGACCGTCTGTTCAGTATCCAGGCGATGGAACTTCTGCTTACCGACGGTGAAATTCTCTTCTTTGGTTTTCTTGATGTTCTGATAGCGGTCAGACAGTTCGGTAATGATGCTTTGCGTCAGCTCTTTGAGCATCGCATCGCTGGTATTGATCTTCATGTCTGGTGGCGGGATCACTTCCGAAGCGACGGTGCGCTGGCGCGATTTGCTGTCGAGGAACAGCTGAATGGTCGACTTGTCGTCGTTGATGATGCCGCTCAGCTTGGTCTGATCGCTGAAACCCGGCGGCAGTTCAAAGGTGATTTGGCCTTTTTGCAGCGAGACGTTCAGGCCGGGGGCGGGCTTGGGTTCTTCCACCGGTGGCGCTGGGGCTGGCGTTACGGGTTGTGTCACAACCGGTTTTGGCGCGGGGGCCGGGACTTCCGGCTTTTTGCTGTCCTGGTTATCGCAGGCTACCAGCCCGGTAAGCAGCACGGCCAGCGCCGCGCCTTTGGCAAGGGTCTTCAACATCATGTCTTCCTTTCGCGTTACGCGTCTTGACGTAACGGTAGCAACTCGCTTCCCGGTTTGCCAGATGTCTAATCCGAAAGTCGTTGCGGCCCCCTCCCATAGGGAGAGGGAGCTGCAAAAGTGATGGACTTGAGTTGAGCAATTACAGTGGCAAGGGGCGAACGAATAAGCCCAACTGTAATTACTCGCCAGGGAACAGGAACGGGTTGATACTGCTGCGCGCAAAGCCTTCCTCTTCCATCTTGGCATCGAGGATAAGCGAAGCCAGATCGTCAGCCACCGCCTCGACCTTCGGGTCCTTCTCCTGATAGAGGATCTTCAGGTAGGTGCCGCAATCGCCACAGCTTTCCGCTTTCACGGCCGCCTGCTCACTTTCCAGTGACCAGTAGTTGAGATCGCCGGTTTGCTCGCAGTTGCTGCATTTCACCCGCACCACGTGCCATTCGCTTTCGCACAGGTTGCAGTGCAGATAGCGCAGGCCGTTCACGGTACCAAGATGCACCACGCTGGAAACCGGGATACTGCCGCAAACCGGGCAGAATTGGCGATGCTCGCCGTACTCGGCCCGTGCCTTGCCAGGGATCTGGCTGGCCATCTGCGCCCAATACAACGACAGCGCCGCCCAAAGGAACGGGGCTTTGTCGCTGCCTACTTTGGCAAACTCGCCTTTCAGCAGGGCGCTGGCCAGCAGCTCCAGCTCATGGGACGAGGATTTCTCCAGGTTATCCAACACCGCCAGCACGTGTTCCGGTGCCTGCGGGCGCAGTTCTGCGATCAGCGATGCCAGCAGCTTGTGCCAGTGTTCGCTGCGTGGATAGACGCTGATGTCCAACGGCGGCTTACCGCTAGCGGCGCTCTGAGTCAGCGTTTCACCGAGATCCAGCTCCAGCGGATTATCGTGGCAGGCGTTGTTCTGCGCTTGCGCAATGCTGGCAGCAAAATTGAGATAGTCACCCAGCGGATGGTCTACGGCCAGTTGCTGCAGACGTTCGGCTCGGCGGGTATAAAGGCTCTTCAAGTTGGCGAAAAGTAACGGCGGAATAGTTTCCGCCGTTGAAGACTTTTCACGCTGTGCCCCTAACTGCTCTTTAGGAACGATGCGGATACTCATCTGGGTTTGTCTTCCTGTTGTTTCTCGCGGACCTCACGGTACCAGCGCGGATGATGCTTCTTGGCCCAGGCAGCCGGCACCCAACCTTCCACCATCGCGGTAATGGTGCCTTTTACCCACAACGCGGCGTAAATGTGCACCATAATCACGATGATCAACCCCACCGCTGCCAACGAATGCACCACCAACGCGATGCGGATCAGCGGAATGGAGAAGGATGGGGCAAAGTATGGCCGCCAGATAACGATACCACTGGCCAGCAACAGCACCAGACTGATGATCGCCGCCCAGAATACGCACTTCTGACCGAAATTATAACGCCCAGTGTCACCCACTTCCTCATTCATGGCGATTTTGTGGATGTTTTTCGCCCAGACGATATCTTCCCGGTTGATCAGGTTGTGCTTCCAGTAGCGCAGGAACATCAGCAGGAACGCGACGAACATCAACACCCCGGTGAAGGGGTGAAGGATGCGTGCCAGCTGTGGCGTACCAAAGATATTCATCAGCCAGTTAAAGGACGGGAACAGGAACCCCAGCCCGCTGACGGCGGCAAAAATAAAGCAGAACGCCACAATCCAGTGGTTAATCCGCTCCGGCGCGCTATAGCGCTGAATTGGCTTTTCCTTCCTCATTTGCGCGTCTCCTCATCATGATGCTCGTCCTTCGGATCCTGCTCTTCCTCTTCTTCAACGCGGTTTGGCCCCACGCCAACGTAATGGAAGATACTGGCCGCAAAGGTGGCAGCAAACCCGATGGCGGCCAACGGCTTCCAGACCCCTTTCCAGAAGGTCACCGCCGGGCTGATGGTCGGGTTATCCGGTAAACCGTGGTACAGCTGCGGTTTATCGGCGTGATGCAGTACGTACATCACGTGGGTGCCGCCCACGCCAGCCGGATCGTACAGACCGGCATTCTGGTAGCCACGGGTTTTCAGTTCATCGACACGTTCCGCCGCGACATTTTTCATCGCTTCTTTGGTGCCGAAGTGGATCGCCCCGGTCGGACAGGTTTTCACACAGGCCGGTTCCTGGCCAACGCCAACGCGGTCGACGCACAGGGTGCATTTGTACACCCGGTTGTCTTCCGCATTCATGCGTGGCACGTCGAACGGGCAACCGGCGATGCAATAGCCGCAGCCGATGCAGTGTTCGGACTGGAAATCGACGATGCCGTTGGCGTACTGGATGATGGCACCTTCCGATGGGCACGCCTTCAGGCAGCCCGGATCGGCGCAGTGCATGCAGCCATCCTTGCGGATCAGCCACTCCAGCTTGCCGTGCTCCTCAACTTCCGAGAAGCGCATCACCGTCCACGATTTGGCGGTCAGATCGGCGGGGTTATCGTAAACCCCGACGTTGTGCCCCACTTCATCGCGGATATCGTTCCATTCAGAACAGGCCACCTGGCAGGCTTTGCAGCCGATACAGGTAGTGACATCGATCAGCTTGGCCACTTCTTCCTGGTGATCGCGCGCGCGCGGTGCCGGGGTGAAGCCATTGGTGGCGGATTTACGAATGATGTCTTGAGATTGCATTGCCATAATTCGTCTCCGTTACACCTTTTCCACGTTAACCAGGAACGCCTTGAACTCTGGCGTTTGCGTATTGGCGTCGCCGACAAACGGCGTCAGCGTGTTGGCGATAAAGCCCTTCTTCGCCACCCCTTCGTAACCCCAGTGGATCGGGATGCCGATGGTGTCCACGTCCTGGCCATTTACCTGCAGAGTACGAATACGTTTGGTCACCACCGCCTTGGCCTTGATATAGCCACGGTTGGAGCTGACTTTTACCGTATCACCCTGCTTGATGCCTTTCTTCTCTGCCAGCTTCTCGCCAATTTCGATGAACTGCTCTGGCTGAGCGATGGCGTTGATCAACGCGTGTTTGGTCCAGTAGTGGAAATGTTCGGTCAGACGATAGGTAGTACCGACATACGGGAACTTGTCGGATTTGCCCATCGCGGCCAGATCGTCTTTGAACACGCGCGCCGCCGGGTTGGACACCACGTTCGGGTGCAACGGGTTGGTGCCGAGCGGCGTTTCAAACGGCTCGTAGTGTTCAGGGAACGGCCCTTCCGCCAGTTTGTCGAGGGCAAACAGGCGGCCCATGCCTTCCGGTTGCATGATAAACGGCCCGACGTCGCTGCCCGGTGCGGCGGCGCTGTAGTCCGGGATATCAACCCCGCCCCACTTGGCACCATCCCACTCCAGCAACTGGCGTTTGGCATCCCACGGTTTACCCGCTGGATCCGCAGACGCACGGTTATACAGGATGCGGCGGTTCAGCGGCCATGCCCAAGCCCAGCCCAGCGTGTTGCCAAGGCCTGAAGGATCGGCGTTATCACGGCGCGCCATCTGGTTGCCCGCTGGCGTCCAACTGCCTGCGAAGATCCAGCAGCCACTTGCCGTGGTGCCGTCATCACGCAGGTGCGCGAAGGTGCTCAGCAGTTCGCCTTTCTTCGCCAACACTTTGCCGTCTGGATCGAGGACATCCGCCAGTGCCCGGCCGTTGCTCTCCATCGCCACTTCTTCTGGCTTCGGATTTTCCGGAGTCAGGTAATCCCAGGACATGTTCAGCAACTGCTCAGGGACCGCGCCGCCGTCACGGGTGTACATTTCGCGCAGGCGCATCAGCAGCCCCGCCAGAATTTCACCGTCGTTCAGCGCTTCCCCTGGGGCATCGGCCCCTTTCCAGTGCCATTGCAGCCAGCGGCCAGAGTTAACGATTGAACCGTTCTCTTCGGCAAAGCAGGTGGACGGCAGGCGGAATACCTCGGTCTGGATTTTCGATGGGTCAACGTCGTTGAACTCATCGTGGTTCTGCCAGAAGTTGGCGGTTTCGGTGTTCAGCGGATCGATGGTCACCAGGAACTTCAGCTTGGCCAGCGAGGCCACCACTTTGTTCTTGTTCGGGAACGACGCAACCGGGTTAAAGCCCTGGCAGATATAGCCATTCACTTTCCCCTGCGACATCATCTCGAAATACTGCAGCACGTCGTAGCCTTTGTCCCACTTCGGCAACCAGTCAAAGCCCCAGCTGTTATCTTTCTGCGCTTTGTCGCCGTAGAAGCTCTTCATCATGCTGACGAAGAATTTCGGGTAGTTGCTCCAGTAGTTTACCTGGCCCGGCAGCAGCGCCTTCGGCGTGTTCGCTTTCAGGTAGGTCTCCAGATCGGCCTGCTTCTCGGAAGGCAGCGTCATATAGCCCGGCAGGCTTTGTGACAGCAGACCCAAATCGGTCAGCCCCTGGATATTGGAGTGGCCGCGCAGGGCGTTCACGCCCCCCCCTGCCATGCCCATGTTGCCAAGCAGCAGCTGGATCATCGCCATGGTACGGATGTTCTGCGCACCGACCGAGTGCTGTGTCCAGCCCAGGGCATAGAGGAACGAGGCCGTCTTGTCGTTGGCGCTGGTTTCGGCGATATATTCGCACACCTTGAGGAAATCCTCGGTTGGCGTGCCGCAGATGTTGGTGACCACCTCTGGCGTATAACGGCTGATGTGCTTTTTCAGCAGGTTCCACACGCAGTTCGGGTCCTGTAGCGTAGTATCACGCTTGGCGAAGCCGTTCTCGTCGAGCTGGTAATTCCAGGTGGTTTTATCGTATTTGCGATTGTCCGCGTCGTAGCCGCTGAACAGGCCGTCGTCAAAGGTGAAGTCTTCCCGCACCAGCAGGCTGGCGTTGGTGTAGGCGTCCACGTATTCGCGGTTAATCTTGTTATTGGTGATCAGGTACAGCAAGACGCCCGACAGGAAAGCAATGTCGGTACCTGAACGGATAGGCGTGTAGAAATCCGCCACGGATGCAGTACGGGTAAAGCGCGGATCGATGACGATCAGCTTGGCTTTATTATGAATTTTGGCTTCCATCGCCCAGCGGAATCCCACTGGATGCGCTTCTGCCGCATTCCCACCCATGACGATAATTAAGTCGGCGTTCTTGATATCAACCCAGTGGTTGGTCATCGCACCGCGACCAAATGTTGGAGCAAGACTTGCTACCGTTGGTCCGTGTCAGACACGCGCCTGGTTATCTACGGCAAGCATGCCGAGAGCGCGACTAAATTTTTGGGTCAGCATACCGGTTTCGTTGCTGGAGGCCGAAGCACACAGCATCCCGGTGGAGAGCCAACGGTTCACCGTTACGCCAGCGGCGTTGGTGGCTTCGAAGTTGGCATCGCGGTCTTCTTTCATCAGTTTGGCGATGCGGGTGAAGGCGTCGTCCCAACTGATGCGTTGCCACTTGTCCGAGCCTGGAGCGCGATATTCTGGGTATTGGAGACGGCTTTCGCTGTGGATGAAATCCACCAGACCTGCACCTTTCGGGCACAGTGCACCACGGTTTACCGGATGGTCTGGATCCCCTTCGATATGGAAGATGCTCTCTTTGGCGTTTTTGGCGCCATCACCAAGGCTGTACATCAACAGCCCACAGCCGACGGAACAATACGTGCAGGTATTACGGGTTTCACGGGCGCGCAGCAACTTGTACTGCCGGGTTTCCGCCAATGCCACCGCCGGGCTAAAGCCCAGTGCGGCCACCGTGGTTCCTGCCATACCGCCAGCGCAGATCTTAAAGAACTGCCTTCTGCTGACCTGCATGGGGGGTCTCCTTTCTCTCTCGTGTTGTCACATTGTTTCAAATGACGCTTTCCCCCTTAAAGCGGGAAGCGCTAAAATCACTATTCTTATGTGGGTATTGGCCAAATGGGCCGCAACGGCGCCGCAATAATACCATAGCAGGCGTAGGGTTGTTACAAACAGGTGCCAGGAAAGTGAACAAAATTAACCAAGAGCAGCCCACAAATGTGAACGCGCTCACGGGCCTGATCCAGGCTCCGGTGTACCAGCGCGGGCAACTGACCACCACAGAGCAAGATTGGCTCGCCGAAGAGGTGCCGGTCGCGCTGGTGTATAACGGTATTTCTCACGTGGTGATGATGTGTACGCCAAAGGATCTTGAGGCGTTCGCCCTCGGTTTTTCCCTCTCGGAAGGGATTATCGACTCACCACGGGATATCTTCAGTATAGAGGTTAATCCCACCTGCAACGGCATGGAAGTACAAATCGAGCTTTCCAGCCGCCGCTTTGCCGGGCTGAAGGAGCGCCGCCGGGCGATGGCTGGCCGCACAGGGTGCGGCGTTTGTGGCATTGAACAGTTGGCGGATATCTTCCGGCCGGTCACACCACTGCCCTTTACCCAGACCTTCTCGCTGGCCAATCTCGATCGCGCCCTCAGCCAGTTGCGCCAGGTGCAGAACGTCGGCCAGTTGACGGGGTGTACCCACGCCGCAGGTTGGATCTCACCGCAGGGTGAACTACTGGGCGGCTGCGAAGACGTTGGCCGCCATGTGGCACTGGACAAAATGATCGGCATACGCGCCAAACAGGGCTGGCAGCAAGGGGCGATCCTGGTTTCCAGCCGGGCCAGCTATGAGATGGTGCAAAAATCCGCCATGTGCGGCGCCGAGATCCTGTTCGTGGTGTCTGCCGCCACCTCGCTGGCGGTGGAAATCGCCGAGCGCAGCAACCTGACATTGGTTGGCTTTAGCAAGCCAGGCCGGGCAACGGTGTTTACTCACCCGCAGCGTATTACCGATTAATCCCTAAACCACACAGTCTGTAGGGCATTGATAATCATTTTCAATATCATTTAATTAATTATAATGCATCATACTGCTTACGCGGTGCTCACATTTTGCGCCGCCCTACACTACTGGAGATGATGATCATGAGTTATTCACTGCCATCCCTACCTTACGCTTACGACGCACTAGAACCGCATTTCGACAAGCAGACGATGGAAATCCATCACACCAAACACCACCAGACCTATGTCAACAACGCCAACACCGTGCTGGAAGCTTACCCTGAGCTGGCTTCGCTGAGCGTAGAAGAGCTGATCCAGGATCTGGATAAAGTCCCTGCAGACAAGCGCACCTTTATGCGCAACAACGCAGGCGGCCACGCTAACCACAGCCTGTTCTGGAAAGGCCTGAAAACCGGCACCACGCTGGGTGGCGATCTGAAAGCCGCTATCGAGCGCGATTTCGGCAGCGTAGAGAAATTCCAGGAAGAGTTCGAGAAAGCCGCCGCCACCCGTTTCGGTTCTGGCTGGGCTTGGCTGGTGCTGAAAGGCGACAAACTGGCCGTGGTATCTACCGCTAACCAGGACAGCCCGCTGATGGGCGAAGCCGTCTCCGGCGCTTCAGGCTTGCCAATCGTTGGCCTGGACGTGTGGGAACACGCTTACTACCTGAAATTCCAGAACCGTCGCCCTGACTACATCAAGGCATTCTGGAACGTGGTGAACTGGGACGAAGCGGCCAAACGCTTCGCCGAAGCCAAGAAATAATTTGGCTTATCTCCGATGATGCCCGCTGATGCGGGCATTTTTTTGCCCGTTGTCCGCTAAAGTTTAACCGCCCCTTGCCGATGCTTTGTTCAATTGACCAACGCCTAAAGAGGGATAAATCATGGCGGCATTGAAAGCTTTGGCAGGAAAAATCGTTCATCTCACCGTAGGTAAAAAGCTCGGACTCGGATTCTCTCTGATGTTGATACTGGCGATCGTTATCGCTGGCACCGGGATAACCTACCTCAATCTTATCGAATCACGCAGCGACCGCATCGATTTCAGCTATCAGTTAACGGGCGAAATCAGTCAGGCTAAATACACCCGAGCCATGTTTAGCCAAAATTACAATACCGACTACCTTGAACGTAACCGCAAACATATCGAGAACGCGTTGCAGTTGGCCAGCCACGCGCAAAACCTGAATTGGGATGCGCAAAGCCGCAAGGATCTGGAGCTTTTGGTGGTGTTGCTGGGTAACTATGAGCAACAACAGAAAATGTTTGCCAAAGCCGTGGTGGATAAAGACGCGGTACGAGCCAGCTGGAACATGTCCGAAGTTCAGGACAGCCTGAGCCAAGTTGAACGCCAACTGGGTGCTGCCGATCTGCAACTGGCGTTTATCCAGTTGAACCAGAAGCTGACCCAGATCCGCTACTATGCCCGTGGCCTGGTGCTGCAACCCAATCGCGACTCCGAAATCCCATTACTCAGCGCTATCGACGACGCCCGTAGCGCCGCCAACACGCTCAGCCAACGCCTGAACGAGTCACAGCGCCCGTTGCTCCAACCTCTGTTGACCGTGCTTGACGAGTATAAAGGCCACATCGCGGCCTACCTGCCCGCCGTTGAGAATGAGATCAAGATCAGTAAACAGCTCGGTGGCTACGCTGACGAGATCGGTACGCTGGTTAACAATTTCATGAAGGATGAGCTGACGCAGACGCACAATAATATCAATACCGCACAGTGGCAGATGGGGATCACCACGGCGATCGCCATCCTTGCTGGCCTACTGGTGTCATGGCGTATCACATTGCAGATCACTCGCCCACTCAACAGCACCCTGGAACTGGCAGAACGCATTGCCAAGGGTGATCTACGCCAGGCGCAAACCAGCACTCGCCGTGATGAACTGGGCCAGTTGCTTAACGCCGTCGCCGCCATGAGCCAGAATCTGCGCGATATGATTGAGAAAATCCAGATGGGGGTCAGCCAGGTCTCCACCGCCGCCGGGGAAATCGCTGCGGGCAATACCGATCTCTCTTCACGTACCGAACAGCAGGCCGCCGCGGTGGAAGAAACCGCCGCCAGCATGGAACAGCTCACCGCTACGGTGAAGCAGAATGCCGACAACGCCCATCACGCTAACCAGCTGGCGACCGATGCCTCGCAAACCGCACAGCAGGGCGGCAAACTGGTCAACAACGTCGTCAGCACCATGCGGGATATTTCTAACAGTTCGCAGCGGATCGCCGAAATTACTACCCTGATCAACGGCATTGCCTTCCAGACCAACATCCTGGCCCTGAACGCCGCCGTAGAGGCAGCCCGGGCAGGCGAGCAAGGGCGCGGTTTCTCGGTTGTTGCCAGCGAAGTCCGCAATCTGGCCCAGCGCAGCGCCCAGGCGGCGAAAGAAATCGAAGGGTTGATCACCGAGTCGGTCAACCGGGTACAGAGCGGTACCGCACTGGTGGAAGACACCGGCAACACCATGGAACAAATCGTCCGCTCGGTCACCCACGTGCGCGATATCATGGCTGAAATAGCCGCCGCCTCCGATGAACAGACCAGGGGCATCGCGCAGATTGGCCAGGCCATCGTGGAAATGGATCACACCACTCAGCAAAACGCCGCACTAGTGGAAGAGTCTGCTGCTGCCGCCGATTCGCTGGAAGAACAGGCCGAAATGCTACTGCAAAGCGTCTCGGTATTCCGCCTGGCAGATAAGGCTGCGCCAGTGGAAACCAAAACTGCCCAGCTCAAATCGCCATCAATGGCCAAACCGAGCGCCAGCGCCGAAGACAACTGGACGACCTTCTAACCCCTCCGCCCGCCCGGTGATCTCCGGGCGGGTTATTCTGTTCCTCCCCCTCGACTCAGGCTATGCTAGACGGCATTAACGAGCGTGAATGGAGGCTAGCATGCACCACCCAGACGTCTATCTCGGTTCGATTCAACCCTATGAAGGTGGCCGCCCCAGCGCTATCGCCAAACGCCTGGTGGAGGGTACGCTGAAGCTTACCCCCTTGGGTCTGGCAGGCGATGAGCAGGCAGAAAAAAGCTACCACGGCGGGCCTGACCGCGCCCTTTGCCACTACCCGCGCGAGCATTACGACCACTGGCGTGAACAGTTCCCCGCTCAGGCAGAACAGTTCTGCGCGCCAGCCTTTGGTGAGAATATTTCGACCCTCGGCCTGACCGAGCATAACGTGTTTATGGGGGATATTTTCCGCTGGGGCGAAGCGCTGATCCAGGTGACCCAACCGCGCTCTCCGTGTTTCAAACTCAATTACCATTTCGCTATCGACGATATTTCGGTACTTATGCAGCAAACCGGCCGCTGCGGCTGGCTGTATCGCGTGGTATCAACTGGGATGGTCAGTGGTGATCAGCCGCTTGAGCTGGTAACCCGCAATAGTGATGTTTCCGTCGCAGAAGCCATCAGCATTGCCTGGCACATGCCGTTCGATGAAGAGCAATACCGTCGTCTACTGTCGGTTGCGGGGCTGTCGGCCAGTTGGAGCAAAACCATGCTGACGCGCATCACCAGCGGCAAAATCGAAGACCTCAACCGCCGTCTGCTTGGCCGTTAATCGGCACCAGGCAGAAGACATCTATCGATCTGGATTAGGGAGCTGCGTTATGGCTACATCACCTCATTCCATTCATCACGCGGCTGCGGCTGGCTATCAGGCCAATGCGGATCGCTACGTTTTAGGCCGCCCGGATTATCCGGCGGAAATCGCCGTTTGGCTGCGTGAGGTACTCGAGCTACAGCCCGGTAAGACCGTCATAGATCTGGGTGCAGGCACCGGCAAGTTCACTCCGCGTCTACTGGAGACCGGTGCCAACGTCATCGCCGTTGAACCGGTGGCGCAGATGCTGGAAAAGCTGGCGGCGGCATTCCCTCAGGTGAAAACGCTGGCAGGTACCGCCGAATCACTCCCGCTGCCGGATGAGTCTGTGGATGCCGTGGTGTGCGCGCAGTCCTTTCACTGGTTTGCCACACGTCAGGCGCTGGCGGAAATTCAGCGCGTGCTGAAACCCGGCGGCAAACTTGGCCTGGTGTGGAATATGCGCGATGCGCGGGTTGGCTGGGTACGCAAACTCAATCAGATAGTCGATCGCCACGAAGGAGATGCGCCGCGTTTTTATACCGGTGAATGGCGCAGGCTGTTTCCTTACCCGGGTTTTGTCCAGCTGCAGGAACAGGTGTTTATGCTGGGGCATAGCGGAGCGCCGGAGGATGTGATTTATAACCGTGTGCGATCCACCAGCTTTATCGCCGCGTTGCCGCAACAACAGCAGGAACAGGTGATCGAACAAATCCGCCAACTGGTGGCAGAGGAAGAGGAGCTGCGGGGGAAGGAAACGCTCACGGTGCCTTACCACACCTGCGCGTTCTTTACGACTAAAGCCGGATAAAGCAACCCGGAGAACATCGTCAGGCTAAGACGATGTTCTCCGGGGCTGGTTATCAGAACGCTTTTTTGGCGTAGCCGGTAACCACTTTCAGGCCCATCTCGCGGCCAAGTGCGGTCATTGGGTGCACCACGATCAGGCCACGGGCGCTTTTCTTCAGCGTGCCCATATCCGCCTGCTCTTTCTTGGTGATCTCACGGCTGAACGGCAGTTGGCTCAACTTCTGCGCTTCCGCACTCAGTTTTTCCACGCGCACGTTTTTCAGGCGCTCGATCTCGGTCTTCAGCTTCTCTTTTTCTTTGAGATGTTGCGCAATCAGGTCGGTGTTACCCTGCTGGATCACCACGGTGTCTTTGTGGTTCAGTGCGTCCAGCAAATCGCTCAGGCGCTTAATCTCGGCTTTTTCTTTCTCTTTCATCGTCTCTGGCCTGTTTTGTTCTATGGCGTAAAAAATATTCCGCTAGTGTAGCAAAATGCACGGCAGGTTACTCCTCACCTTGCGCAATTCCCGCAGGCAGGCCGCTCATCTCACAGGCTTTTGCCCCCACCCGCGCCAGCGCCTGGGTATAACGGGCGTTAAATGGATAGCAGCAGGAGAGGCGCAGGCCGTTATGATAACGCCCGCTTGGAGAATATAGCGTTCCGGGCGTCAGACAGATCTGCTCATCCAGCAACTGATGGAACAGCACCACCGTGTCCACCCCTGGTGGGAACTCCACCCAGAACACAAACCCACCGGCAGGCTGGGTAGCTCTTGTCCCGCACGGGAAATGGCGGGCAATCAGCGCCCTGGCCTCTTCCACCTGCGCCGCATAGCGTTTGCGCAAATTGCGCAGATGATGATCGTATCCCCCCGCCTCCAGGAACATAGCCAGCGTCTCTGACAACAAGTGCGACTCCGACATCGAAGACACCGCCTTCAGCTTGCGCAGCGCATCACTGAACCGCCCTCCGACCACCCAGCCGATGCGGAAATCCGGTGCCAGCGTTTTAGTGAAGCTGGAGCAAAACAGCACCCAGCCGTCGCTATCGAACGCCTTCACCGCCGGGCTGAGCGCGCTGCCAAATTGCAGCTCGGCATACAGCCCATCTTCGATCAGCGGCACTTGATGATCGTTCATCAAGCGTGCCAACCGTTTTTTCGACGCCAGCGGCATGGTGCAGCCCAGCGGATTCTGTATCGTCGGCATGGCGATGACCGCATTCAGCCGTTTCTCCTGCAGCAGCAACTCCAGCGCATCCAGCGACAGGCCATGCTGCGGGTCGGTGGGGATTTCCAGCGCTTTCAACCCCAGGCTGGCGAGCAGCGGCAACAGGTAAAAATAGGTAGGCGACTCCAACCCCACGCAGTCGCCCGGCTTGGTGGTCACCCTGAGCGCCAGCTGCAAGGCTTCCATGCAACCGTGCGTCAGCGTGATGTCACTCGGCTCCAGCAACATGCCCAACGTCATCGAGCGCCGGGCGATCTGTTGGCGCAACCGCAGGCTGCCCGGCGGCAAAGCGTATTGGCCAATCAGATTAGGCTGGCGGCGTAACTGCGATGACAACATCCGCCCCAGCTTGCCACCGGGATAAAAATCCACGGTTTGCGGGCAGGCGAGCGACAAATTGGTGAAGGCCGGGTTCTGCTGGGCGGCGAAAACCGTATCGATCAGGGCCAGCACATCATCCGCCGGTTGCTCTACCCGGTTGCTGGGTGCCGACGCCGTTTTCAACGCAGGCAAGGTCGCCCGCACGTAAAAGCCAGACTGTGGCCGTGCCTCGATCAGCCCCCGGTCTTCCAACTGGCGATAGGCTGCCACCACGGTATTGATGCTGACGCTGTGGCTCTGTGCGCAGCGGCGCACCGAAGGCAGGCGGCTACCGGGCGGTAAAGTGCCACGGTGGATAGCGGCCGACAATGTCTCCGCCAGTTGCAGGTAGCGGGTTTCCGGGATCTCGTCGAGCAGGGTCACAATTTCTCTCCAGGCAATGGGTACAGTTAGAAATCAGCGTAACTGTAACCATGACAATAGCTTATTTCTGGCTCTGTCACCATCACCCCATAGCCCTTATGCTGATGATCACCCCCAATCATGTATGGAAAAACCTTATGCTGGACTCTGCTTTTATCAGTTACGTGACCGTGATGTCGATTACTCCTGGCCCCAATAACCTGCTGCTCGCCTCGTCCGGCGTCAATTTCGGCCTGCGGCGTACCCTGCCGATGGTGTTTGGTATCAGCCTGGGCTGTGCAACACAGTTAGCCCTCACCACGCTATTGCTGGCGCTGATCCTTAACTGGGCCGATACCATCCGCTTTCCGCTGGCGGTAATGGGCTGTGCGTACCTGCTGTGGCTATCGTGGAAACTGTATAAGGCGGCCTCACCGGATGCAAAACAGCAGACGCGGCCAATGCACTTTATTGGCGGAGCCTTGTTCCAGGCGGTCAACCCGAAAGCCTGGCTGATGGCTATCAACGTGGCAATCCTGTTCACGCCTCATGAGGGAGCGTCGCTACATCAAACGCTTTTAACCATTGCAGGCTTCACCGCGGTGAATATCCCCTGCATCTTGATTTGGGCGTTGATGGGCGATCGGCTACGCCACGCTCTGCGTGTGACCTGGAAACTGCGGTTATTTAACGGCGTGATGGCGAGCTTAATGGCAGCAACCGCGTTATGGCTGCTGTTTGACGAATGGCGGACGCTGATGGCTTAAGGCTTTTGAGCACCGAGCGGGGAGAGCCGGGAGGGCTGTTTGGCGCCGATTTCCGCCAGCAGCTCGGTAATCGACAGCACCATGGTGGAGCGTACCATCTGCTGGTAACGCTGGTGTTGCATGGCGATCAACGATTCATCCGCCTCGCCGGGCTGTAGAAAAGTGGGAACCGGCGGCAAAGCGCTGACGCAGTGGAGCTCACCGAAGGGGCCGAGTATCTCATCATCAATAAAGCGATATTCCGAACCGTCGTGGTTCAGCTCTTCACGCATCGCCATCAGCAGTTCGGCATCTTCGTATTCGTGGCGGGAAATCACCCCCAGCCCGTACATCAGCTTCAGACGAACCGAAAGTTCACCAAGCGGCCCGGCACCGGACAACAGAGGTTCGACGGCATATTTCACCGCATAGTCATCTTTACGGAAAACCTGCACCACCAGGACGTTAAGCGCTTCTGCCAACAGCTCGACCGCTGCAATCAGAAAACTGCGCACCGTCTTGCCAGCGTTCAGCTTTTCCAGAACCTTGTTTTCGAATGCCTGTGTCTCGATCATCTTCGCTTTTCGAATCGCGTGGGTGGTGTGGTCACTCGGGCGCTCCCCGTTAACCGCAGGGAGTGAGCCCGAATGGGGGGCAAAGACGCCTTGCCCCCTCACCCTACCCCTTATCCGTGGGGAAAGGGAATGAGTTTGCTTACACTGGTTTGATATCACAGCGTTTACTGCAAGGCGTTATACACAGCAACCGCCTCTTCCACAACCTTGCTGTCGGCCGGTAAACCGGAAATTTGCGCCAGCGCGGCTTTTGGACCCAGTTTTGTCAGCAAGTCTACCAGTTCTTGTGCCTGTGGGTCCTGCTCGCTGCGGTAGCTCATGGCGGCGGCAATTCCCTTGATCAGGTTGGCGTGCGGCAAGCCGTATTCCAACGTGCCCAATAACGGCTTGATCAGGCGATCGCCCGCGCTCAGTTTGCGCAGCGGCTGACGGCCTACACGCTCTACGTCATCGTGCAGATACGGGTTTTCGAAGCGGGACAGGATTTTGTTGATATAGGCGGCATGCTTGTCGGCGTCAAAACCGTAGCGCTTGATCAGCACCGCACCGCTCTCTTGCATCGCCCCTTTGACCACCTGGCGGATGACCGGATCGAGGATCGCATCACGAATGGTCAACAGCTTGGCGCGCTGGCCCAGGTAGGCGGTGATCGCATGGCCGGTATTGAGGGTAAACAGCTTACGCTCAACAAACGCCATCAGGTTGTCGGTCAGTTCCATGCCGGCGATGGCTGGCGGTTGGCCCTTGAATTGGGTCTGATCGACGATCCACTCGCTGAAGGTTTCTACCGTCACTTCCAGCGGATCGTTGCTGCCCGCCTCTGCAGGCGGCACGATACGGTCTACGGCAGAATCGACAAAGCCGATATGCTGCTCAACCCAGGCCTGTTCATCCTGTGGCAGTGCGTCGAACACGTGCTGCTTGAGCTGGCTGGTGCCACGCACCATGTTTTCACAGGCGATGATATTCAGCGGCTGAGTATTGCCTTGCTGATGGCGCAGGGTCAGGCCTTTGGCGATAGTCCCGGCAATTCTGGCGAGGATCTGCGGACCAACGGCGGTCGTGACGATATCGGCCTGGGCAATCAGGGCCACCGCCTCTTCGCTACCGCTGTTAACGGCACTGACGTTATTCACCTCTTCAACGCGCGCCTGCTCGCCCACCACATGTACCTGGTAGCTTTTGCGTTGGTTCAACGCGTCCAGCACCGTCTGGTTAACGTCAGCAAAAGTCAGTTCGGCGTGCGCGTCGGCAAGCAGTTTGCCAATAAAGCCACGGCCAATATTACCGGCTCCGAAGTGTAATGCTTTCATATTCCACCCTTTCTTAAATGTAGAAAGGTGCAGCAAGCTGCACCCTTTAAAATAATTCTGTTATCAGGCCTTCTTGCCGCCCAGCAAATCCAACACTTCCTGGACGCTGGTGGTATTCGCCAGCCGCTCGATGACGGTTTCATCATCCAACGCATTGGTCAGGCTGGTGATCACCTGGATATGCTCGTTGTTACGCGCCGCGATACCGATAACCAGGCGTGCAACTTCATCCTCTTCGTCACCGAAACGTACGCCCTGCGGATACTGGCAGAACACTACGCCGGTGCGCAGCACGCGGTCTTTGGCTTCGATGGTGCCATGCGGCACGGCAATGGATTCGCCCAGATAGGTAGAGGTCAGCTTTTCACGTTCCAACATGGCCGGAACATATTCTGGCTCGACATAGCCGCCCTTCACCAGTTGCTCACCGGCAAAGCGAATGGCCTGCTCTTTATCAATGGCCTGCAAGCCGAGGAACACGTTGCTTTCACCCAGTTTGAACAGGTTCTGTTCGCTGGCGTCAAAGCTGTCATCCAGGGTGGAGATAACCTTCTGCTCGGTTTCGCTGGTCTTGTTAGCGGCCACCAGACGGGCGGTCAAATCACTGTACAGATGGCTATCCAGGAAGTTGGTCAGCGAGATGTGCTGGGCCTGCGGCGCATGGCGCATCGCACGCTCGGTCAGATCGCGGTGAGTGATTACCAGATCCACATCTTCCGGCAGGCTGTTGATCGCGCTATTGGTTACGGAGATATTCTTCAGCCCCGCGTCCGCCACTTTCTTGCGCAGCACGCCGGCACCCATGGCGCTGGAGCCCATACCCGCATCGCAAGCTACGATGATTTTACGCACGGTGCTCAGATCGCCGTCTACCGCTGCGTTTACCGCGGCACCACCTTTAGACTGGGCTTTCATGTCCTGGATACGGCGGGTCGCCTCTTCCAGATCGTCTTCCTCTTTCACTTTCGAGGTTTTCAACAGGAAAGATGAGACCACAAAGGAGACCAGGAACGCCGCAAATACCGCCGCCAGGTTGGCGAAGTAGGCGCCTTTTGGCGTCATCGCCAGCACCGCCAGGATAGAACCAGGGGAAGCAGGAGATACCAGGCCGCCGTTCAGCAGAGTCAGGGTGAATACGCCGGTCATACCGCCCAGAATAACCGCCAGGATCAGGCGTGGATTCATCAGCACGTATGGGAAGTAGATTTCGTGGATACCACCCAGGAAGTGGATGATCGCCGCACCGCCAGCAGACTGCTTGGCACTACCACGGCCAAAGAACATATAGGCCATCAGCACGCCCAAACCTGGGCCTGGGTTGGCTTCGATCAGGAAGAAGATTGATTTACCGGTTTCCGTCGCCTGCTGGATGCCCAGCGGTGAGAAGATACCGTGGTTGATGGCGTTGTTCAGGAACAGGATTTTCGCCGGTTCAACGAAGATCGAGGTCAATGGCAGCAGGTTGTTGACCACCATGATATGCACGCCAGCCGCCAACACTTTGGACAGCGCTTCAACCAATGGCCCGATACCCATAAAGGCCAGGATTGCCAACAGCATACCGATGATGCCAGCGGAGAAGTTGTTGACCAACATCTCGAAGCCGCTCTTGATCTTACCGTCGACCCAACGGTCAAAATGCTTGATTGCCCAACCACCCAGCGGCCCAACAATCATGGCACCGAGGAACATCGGCATGTCTGCACCGACGATCACGCCCATGGTGGTGATGGCACCGACCACACCGCCACGCTCGCCGCCCACCAGTTTACCGCCGGTATAACCGATCAGCAGTGGCAGCAGGTAGGTGATCATTGGCCCAACCAGCTTGGCTAACGTCTCGTTTGGCAGCCAGCCGGTAGGAATGAATAGCGCAGTGATGATACCCCAGGCGATGAATGCGCCAATGTTGGGCATCACCATGTTACTCAGGAAACGGCCAAAGTTTTGCACTTTAACCTTGATGTCTGGTGAAAACATAAACACACCCCTATTGTTACGCGCTGACAATAAGAGCGCGCGATAATTGTTGTAACGTTCTAGCCCTGTTGATGCTGTTTGCGAAACGGACTCTACCACGCTCTTTTTACTACGCGAACTTCACGGAATTTTTGTGATCACCATCACTAACATTGCCCCCATACCCCGGTGTATTTAGTGATGTTCATCACACTTATCCGGTGTAAAAAAAATACAACGCGAAGATATACCGGCGAAATGCGACAAAAACGTGACATTAGTCACATTTACACCCCTGCTGTTTGTTTTTGAAATGTGACAAACATCACAATTTATTTTACATCCGACCACCGTGCCGTGGCCTGAAATGACATCTTCCCTGTGGGCATCCACACCGTCGGGAAATAACCATGGCGTGGATGAAAGAAAACTACATTAAGAGATGTGATGAATAAGTGAAGTGTAGTACAGAAAATACGTGGGGGAGGGAGGGGCAAGGAGTTGGAAAAAAGCGGAATAATGTATGTGGTACCAAACGCTGGCCCACATACATTGTTTAGAACGAAGGTTACTGCATTACCGCCTGCACGGTTTTCTGTGCGTTCAGCAAGTCCTGCTGTTTGGCCACCAGATTGGACATCATGGTGTTGTACTGCGTCGCCTGCTGCTGGGTGCGGAACTGTACGCCGCCGTTGTTGAAGCTGACCTGATTGCCCTGAGCCTGCAGGAAATCACCTACCTGTACCAGGTCCTGGACAAAACCGGCGGTGGTTGGGATCGCTGGCATCAGCGCATTGGCCGGTGCGGTAACAATCTTGTCATACGCCTGGTTGTATACCGTTTTCAGATCGTCCGGCTGTTTCAGCGCCGCACGAGCGGTATCCGCCTGTGCCTTGGCAGTCTGGATCTGCTGGCCTAGCAGGTTTAACGCGCCGATCGACTGTTGCAGACTATCGCGCTTGCTCATATAGTCCTGCGCGGTACGGATCTGATTAACCTGCTCCAGCGCCGGGGTCAGGCTGGCGTCCACCGACTTCGTCAACTGCTGGGAAAAACCCACCAGAATGGCATAATCGCCGGTATAAGCACCGAATTTCTGTTTCTGATCTTCGCTCAACGTCGGGATATGTACGCCACTGCGCATGACCGTATTCTGTAAGTAATCAACGAATGCCTTGCGTTGCTCCGGCTCTTTATCGCCGCAGGCGGTCAGTTGCATAACCACCAACAATGCCAACACCGGTGCCAGCCAACGCGCGAAACTTCTGCTCTGGATCCCTACAGCCATGTGACATAACTCCTGTTATAAACGTGTCTTTTATCAGATTCCATGCCGTCTGCCGCCCTCCGTGCGTCTAAAGAATAGATCAACTGCCAGCGATACGAAATGTGATTATGCGAGGTACTCAGAATAACCTATCGTTTCGCTGCCGCCATCAGAGATGAAAAAGCGCCCGCAGGCGCTTTTTCTTGGGCTTTACACCATTATTGCAGCACGGAGATATCCGCGACCTGCAGGAACAGCTCACGAAGCTTGCTCAGCAACGTCAGGCGGTTCACGCGCACCGCTTCATCTTCTGCCATCACCATCACGCTGTCGAAAAACGCATCCACGGTTTCACGCAGTGCGGCCAGTTCTACCAGCGCTTCCTGGTAGCGGCCTTCCGCAAAGAACGGTTGCAGCTTATCGCGCAGCACCACCAAGTGGGTTGCCAACTTCAGCTCGGCCGGTTCTTTCAATACCGAAGCGTGGACCTGGTCCAGCAGCGTATCGTTGGATTTGGCCAGGATATTGGAAACGCGCTTGTTGGCCGCCGCCAATGCCGCTGCTGCTTCCAGCGTACGGAAATGCGTCACCGCTTTTACCCGCGCATCGAAGTCGGCTGGCTTGGTTGGACGACGTGCCAATACGGCCTGGATGGTATCCACCGCATGGCCTTCTTCCTGATACCAGGCGCGGAAACGGCCCAGCATAAAGTCGACAACCTCGTCCACCACCTTGGCGTTGGTCAGCTTGTCACCATACAGGCGGACAGCTTCTTCGGTCAGGGTTTGCAGATCCAGCGGCAGGTTTTTCTCAACGATAATACGCAGCACGCCCAGCGCAGCACGGCGCAGTGCGAACGGGTCTTTATCACCTTTTGGATGTTGCCCGATGCCGAAGATCCCGGCCAGGGTGTCCATCTTGTCGGCAATCGCCAACGAGCAGGCCACCAACGATTGCGGCAGTTCATCACCGGCAAAGCGTGGCTGGTACTGTTCGTTCAACGCCACTGCCACGTCTTCAGCTTCACCGTCGTGGCGCGCATAGTGCATGCCCATGACGCCTTGGGTGTCGGTGAATTCGAACACCATGTTGGTCATCAGATCGCACTTAGACAGTAGCCCGGCACGCGTAGCGTGGTTGACGTCAGCCCCGATCTGGCCGGCGATCCAGCCTGCCATGGCCTGGATACGGTCGGTCTTGGCGCGCAGGGTGCCCAGTTGCTGTTGGAACAGCACGGTTTCCAGACGCGGCAGATTGTCTTCCAGGCGTTGCTTGCGATCGGTATTGAAGAAGAATTCGGCATCAGCCAGACGTGGGCGCACCACCTTCTCGTTACCGGAGATGATTTGCTGCGGATCTTTCGACTCGATATTGGCGACGAAGATAAAGTTTGGCAGCAGTTTGCCCGCGGCGTCATACACCGGGAAATACTTCTGATCGCCCTTCATGGTGTACACCAGCGCTTCCGCAGGCACCGCCAGGAATTTCTCTTCGAACTTGGCGGTCAGCACCACTGGCCATTCGACCAACGAGGTAACCTCTTCCAGCAGGCTCTCGCTCAGATCGGCTTTACCGCCAATCTGTTGTGCAGCCAGCTCGGCATCGCGCTTGATCAACGCTTTACGGGTTTGATAATCCGCCACCACTTTGCCGCGCTCCAACAGGATCTGCGGGTATTGATCGGCGTTATCGATGCTGAACTCGGCTTCACCCATAAAGCGGTGGCCGCGAATAGTGCGTGCTGAGTCGATACCCAGCACGGTGCCAGGGATCAGTTCTGCCCCCAGCAGCATGGTCACGGTATGCACAGGGCGGACGAACTGGGTTTCTTTATCGCCCCAGCGCATCAGTTTCGGGATTGGCAGCTTGGACAGCGCGGTGCTCACCATACCGGCCAGCAGTTGCTGGGCAGATTGGCCTGGCACATGGGCGCGATACAGCAGCCATTCGCCTTTATCGGTCACCAGGCGCTCGGCCTGATCGACGGTAATACCGCAGCCACGCGCCCAACCTTCGGCCGCTTTGCTCGGTTTGCCTTCGGCATCGAACGCCTGGGCAATGGCTGGACCGCGTTTTTCAACTTCACGATCGGCCTGCGCAGCACTCAGATCCGTCACTTTCAACGCCAGGCGGCGCGGAGCGGCAAACCACTTCACTTCGCCATGTTCCAGGCCAGCGTTGTCCAGTTCAGCGGAAAAGTTGGCAGCAAAGGCTTCTGCCAGTGAGCGAAGAGCCTTCGGCGGCAGCTCTTCCGTGCCGATTTCCACCAGGAAAGTCTGTTGTGTCATAGCTGCCTCTACTTCTTGTTACACATTGGGAAGCCCAGCGCTTCGCGGGAAGCGTAGTAGGCCTCGGCAACGGCTTTGGTCAGCGTGCGAATACGCAGAATATAGCGCTGACGCTCGGTAACCGAGATCGCCTTGCGTGCATCCAACAGGTTGAAGGTATGAGCAGCCTTGAGGATACGTTCATAAGCCGGCAGTGGCAGCGGTTTCTCCAATGCCAGCAGCGTTTGCGCTTCCTTCTCATACTGCTCGAAGCAGGAGAACAGGAAATCGACATCGGCGTATTCGAAGTTATAGGTGGACTGCTCCACTTCGTTCTGATGGAACACGTCGCCGTAGGTGGTAACGCCCAACGGGCCGTTGCTCCACACCAGATCGTAGACGCTGTCCACGCCCTGGATGTACATCGCCAAGCGTTCCAGACCGTAGGTGATCTCGCCGGTGACCGGTTTGCACTCCATACCGCCAACCTGCTGGAAATAGGTAAACTGCGTGACTTCCATGCCGTTTAACCACACTTCCCAACCCAGACCCCAGGCGCCGAGCGTCGGGTTTTCCCAGTTGTCTTCCACAAAGCGGATATCGTGGATGGTCGGATCCAGACCCAGTTCCTTCAAGGAACCCAGGTAGAGTTCCTGAATGTTTTCTGGCGATGGCTTAATCACCACCTGGAATTGGTAGTAATGCTGCAGGCGGTTCGGGTTTTCCCCGTAACGGCCGTCGGTTGGGCGGCGTGAAGGTTGCACATAGGCGGTGGCCATTGGCTCCGGGCCCAGTGCACGCAGGCAGGTCATCGGGTGGGATGTCCCCGCGCCAACTTCCATGTCCAGCGGTTGCACGATGGTGCAGCCCTGGCGCGCCCAATAGTCCTGTAGTGTCAGGATCAGACCCTGAAAGGTCTTGGTATCAAACTTTTGCATGTTGATTTCGCACGCGATACAAGTGGATTTAACAGAATGGGTCAGTATACCCGTTGACCGTAAGATATACAGCCAGAATCCCGCAGCAAGTGTCAATCTTCGTGAAAAAAGCGCGCTTCGCGGCCAGTTAGGAAGGGATCGGGTTGATAGCTGTTGCCTGAACGGGGTTGAGCCAGGCGATAGGCCCCAATTTAGGGTTGGCTTAAGCAACGGTGTGTAATACCGCAACACCACCCGACAATGATCATCGACACGTTCAAGCCGGAAGGCAACGTTGAGCTCTTGATCACTCTCATTCCCGATCGGAAAACACCGGCCTGATGAGCTTCAGTTCAACGCCAAGCCTGATGGCATGTTTGGCATTGGTAACGCCTAATTTTTTGACCACGTTGCCGATATGATATTTTACTGTGGTGAGCTTGATCCCCAAAATCAGCGCAATTTCCTGATAGGATTTTCCCATGCTTGCCCAGTAAATCACCTCATTCTCGCGCTTGGAGAGCAGCTCTTTTTGGTTGATTTGGTCATAATCGCTGGTGTTATTCAGTTCGTGATAAAGTGCGATTAATTTATCATGCACGGTGATCAACAGCATTTGCAGTTTATGTTGGTTCTCTTTGAGAATCTCTTCTATATTTTCGTCACAGGAATCATCCATAATAAGAGACAGCACCACCAGATTATTGTTGTGATCGTGCAACACAAACGTATAGCCATTGATGACATTATAGTTCTTGGCCATATCAAAAATATTGGGGTATTTTGCCCCGGAGCTGATCGTAATACTTTCATCCCAGAAGAAAGGGGTCACTCGGCGGGATGTGGCAATCAATACCGGATCGATGAACTGGTAGTTATTTGCGGTATAAAACTCAAACCATTCTGTTTTGTTGGAAATAATGGCGAAGTCGGCAGGATTTATTTTGCTCATGATCGCATAAGCGTACTTTATGCTGTTATACTCTTGTAAGTTCACTTCCAAATAGCTCTTTATGACTGAGTTAATAAATTCATTATTAAAGAATAAACTCGGCACGCAAAGTCTCCTTATTGAAATTCCCGTTACAAATTTCAGAGCACAGCATAGAAGTAATATTTTATCATAAAAAAAACAGAAAACTAATAGTAAGTAAAAAAATTCCGTGAGCCTTTAAGCAATAACACCGTGAAGATTTTAATGCTTGATATATTTAATGAAATCACTGTGCTTTTTTAACCACACTCACCCCAAGACATCAAAACCTGATTTTTTCGCTGCGTTAATAACGAGTTTGCGACAGTTTGCGTGATAAACGTTTAGTTGCTGAAGTGTTTTAAATTGGGTGTTTTTTTGCCAAAAATGTTAACATTCAGCAAAAAACACTACGTCATATCTGATAATAACTGACTTTCTGATTGTCGATACCGGGTTAAAGCTAAAAAACTAATGATAGGGGCTGAAATTGATACGTTTTTTATATATTTAAGGCACGCAAAAGCCTCCCACTCGTTGATTAGCGAGCGAGAGAACAATTGACAGACAACCTGTTATTTATAATAATGACAACAAAATTTCCCTGGTGTTGGCCGAATTGGCTCCTGATCCTTTAAACGGGATCAGTTTTTTTTATTTAAATCTTTTGTTCTTATGGCGTAACGATAAAGTCTTTTAGGAGCAAATGATAGTTATACTAAAGTACAGTCAGACACTGTACTTTTTCGGTGAAGGGCTTGGGCAAGGCGATGGCAAACAGAGCTGACAGCCCCTGAGATCAGGCACTGTCCCATAATAATGGTAAGCACAGCTCCTTCCTATTCTTCCCGGCACCAAACCGTCTGGCACCGGGCAATCAAGTTTAAAGCCATTCTTCAAAAACGCGCGCTGACCCCCACGTTGTACATAAATTGCTCACCGCTGCTCAAGCCGCTGGTTTGCGAAACTGTCGCAAACGCCGCCACCCGATCGCTCAACGGCATATTCGCCCCCAAGGTGATATCCATCCAGTTTTTATCCTGGCTGGCGCTGTCGCGGGTGAATGAGGTCTGGGTCGATTTCAATCCACCGCCTGCCCGGTAAACGCCATCACCAAACTGGTGCTGATAGCTCACCTCCGCATACGGATTCACTATCCCGAGCTGGCTATCCAATCGCCATCCTACAGCGCCGATCTGCGAATGATAGGTCTGATCGTTGAAACGCATGGCCGTACTGTCGTCGCCATTCTCGCTATAACCGGAGACGTTGCTGTAATCCCAGGCAAACTGGGCCATCGGCCCGGTGGTGAGGTACGAAGCGATCGGGAAGTCATACTCCGCCGTAACGCGTGCGCCCCACTGCTTACCATCGGTATCGCCGGTTTCTGTTCGGGTTAGCGAACCCAACTGCATACTGCGGTTAATGTCGTCGTAATTCACGCTGGCATAGTGCAAATCGGCATTAACCCAACCTTGCTCAAATAGCGTCACGGAGCTGAAGGCCGAAAGCAGCACTCCGCGCGCCTTATAATCGTAACGGCTGGAAGGTTGCTGATTGTCGTTGGAACCCGAGATTAGCGCACCTATCAGCCACTCATCCGTCAGTTGGTAATCCACGCCCAGCGTTAGGTTATGCGTGGTGGCGTCGCCATCCCCGGCAACTGTATTGGCAGAATAATCGTAACGTTGCCCGGCATAGCCGCCGAACACGCCCAACGACCCCTGAGGATTGCTGCTGGTGCGTAACTGCTGAAGACGGCTGTCCAAGGTAGCACGGCTATCACGCGCGAAAGCGGCGGTTGCCTGGTTGAGAGCCACCGCCTGCGCCGGGCCATCCAATACCGCCTGAATATAATCGGCGATCAGTTGATGAGCCTGCGGGCTGGGGTGGAAATGGTCGGCAAACAGATAAGCCTGCTCGCTGTTAAAACCTGGCATGGACGAACTGCATACCGCCGAAGACACTCCCGCTGGGCAGGCCATACCGGCAGTGTTGGTAAAACCAAACTGGCCCGGGTTGGCGATCGCCTCGCTGAACAGTTTGTTGACATCAACGCGCACGATATTACCGCCGCCCTGAGCCAGCAGGCGATCTTCGCTCTGGTTATAAAAATCGGTAAGCTGGGCCGCCTGGGCGCTGAAACTGTCAAAAGCCGCGCTCAATTGGGCAGCAATGGCCTGCTGCACCAGAGGATTGCTGCTGGCCTGCTGTGCAGCGGCACCTAAAGCCTGATGGATCGCCTGCTGGCGCGAAGCGTTATCCGGCGTAGCGAGAGTATTAAGCTTGCCATACGCCGCCAGTATAGCCGCACCCTGCACTGGCCCCAGCGCCTGCTGGATAATCAGTTCCATCAGTTGCGGGGTTGAGCCGATATTCGGTACCGTTGGCACTATTACCGTCCCGGCACCGGCGTTCAGTAAAGCGTGCACCTGCGTCGCCGCAGCCAAGGCGCTAGTGAAAGCCACCTCCGGTGCGGTCGGCACATTCATCGCCGCGGCGGCCAGATCGTTGCCACCAACCCAGTGAATATACAGACCGTCGCCGTCGGCCCTGCCGTTAACCCGCGCAAGGTAGCTTTGTAGCTGATCCTCGGTGTTGTCCGCAGGGTTTAGCGCCGGTACGGCCACACCACCACCGGCAGCATAGTTGTAGCCACCGTTATCGGACGCCACCAGCGCAGCACCGATACGCTGGCCCAGTATTTCGTCATATAGCTGATGTTGGTTACTGTCATAAGTGAAGCGGCCGTTATTGCCGGTATCACTCAGGCTGTCACCAAACACGTAAAGTTGATCGTAAGCCTGTGCCGTAGCACTGAGGCAAAAAGCTAACGCCACGGCAAGCACCGTTGGAGTGTGCTTGCCCTGTCTTTTCAGAGGCATAAATAGACTCCTAGTCATAGATAGAGGAAATCCTGTTCTTATCGTTGGCAGTTATCGCCATAGCCGTGTAGTAAATATTGCGGGGATTCACATAACGTCAAGTTAACTGACGATAAATCGTGCAAAGGGTTGCCAAGCGGGCGGCTTACGGCGATGATTACCTGTAAATAATTACAGCATAAGGAATCCTCGTATGGCCAACGAACGTTGCGGTTGGGTTACCGCCGATCCGCTATATCTTGAGTATCATGACCAGGAATGGGGCGTACCCACCACCGACGCACGCGAGCTGTTCGAAATGCTGTGCCTGGAAGGCCAGCAGGCGGGTCTTTCCTGGATCACCGTGCTGAAAAAGCGTGAAAACTACCGCCGTGCCTTCCACAATTTCGATCCGCAGCGCATTGCAGCCATGACCGAACAAGACGTGGCAACGCTGATGCAAGACAGCGGCATTATCCGCCACCGCGGCAAGATCGAGGCCATTATCAATAATGCCAAGGCCTATCTGGCGATGGAGGCCGCCGGAGAAGATTTTGTCACCTTTATCTGGCAGTTCGTCACCGGCAAGCCGCTGCTCAATCACTGGCAGGCGCTTGGCGAAGTCCCCGCCAAAACCGACCAGTCCGATGCCCTGTCCAAGGCGCTGAAAAAGCGCGGCTTTAAGTTTATCGGCTCAACCACCTGCTATGCCTTTATGCAGGCCAGCGGCCTGGTGAACGATCATCTTACCGGGTGCTTCTGCCACCCAAAGCAGCGCCAGGCATGATCCGTACCGCCGTTCCGGCCGATATCGAGCCGCTGATGACGCTGTGGCTGGCAAGCACCACCCAGGCCCATCCGTTTATCGCGGCCGATTATTGGCAGCAAACTGCCCAGTTGGTGCGTGAAAGCTATCTGCCGCGTGCCAAAACCTGGGTTTATCTGCACCACCAGCAGATCGCCGGTTTTATCAGCGTGCTGGATGAACGCTTTGTGGGCGCGCTGTTTGTCGATGAGCGCTTCCACGGCCAAGGCGTCGGAGCCGCGCTGATGGAGCAAGTACAGCAACAGCACGGCTGGCTAAGCCTGGAGGTATACGAGCAGAATCTGCGGGCCTGCGCCTTTTACCGCAAGCTTGGGTTCAGTGAAGTACAACGCCAGTTCAATCAGGAGACCCAGGCCCATACGCTGATCATGAACTGGGCCACCGCGGAACTGCGCCATCCCTGAAGAAGCCGCGGGCGGGCTTTGTCATCCCTGCCCGCTTCTGGTACTTTGGCAGCCAACCTTGTCAACGAGATCCAGCATGTTTACCCATATCGCCTTATCCAAGCTCAACGGTCTTGAATTGATGGTGTACAACTACGTCATCAAAAATAAGGACAAGGTTATGTATATGACCATTCGCG
Source organism: Serratia sp. Res13-Sevr-LER1-36-b (assembly GCF_015673035.1). Taxonomy (NCBI): domain Bacteria; kingdom Pseudomonadati; phylum Pseudomonadota; class Gammaproteobacteria; order Enterobacterales; family Yersiniaceae; genus Serratia; species Serratia sp. Res13-Sevr-LER1-36-b. The sequence continues at coordinate 122,532 of NZ_JADACK010000011.1, forward strand.
AGCTGGCGGAGGGTGCCAAGGTCTCCACCACCACGGTATTACGCTTTTGTAAGAAAATGAATTTCAGCGGCTATTCGGAATTCCGCATTCGCTTTAAACTCTATCTGGAACAGGAAGACAAGCTGCTGCTAACCTCCGGCGTCAGTGAAATTGTCAGCTTCTTCAAAAGTATTAACAATGAAGAGTTTGAGCAGTTAATTACCGATGCGGCAGCACACATTGCCAATGCGGAACGGATCATCTTTGTCGGAGCAGGAACATCCGGCACGTTAGGTAAGTACGGCGCTCGCTTTTTCTCTAACGTTGGTAAATTCAGTAATTATATCGATGACCCTTATTATCCCATCAGCAGCGATATGTATAAAAATGCGGTAGCCATTATTTTATCGGTTTCTGGAGAAACGCCGGAAATTCTTAAACTGGCCAGCCAATTTAGCCTGCATAACTGTAAGATCGTCAGCATTACCAATAGTGAAACCTCTTCACTGGCGCGCATGGCGGACTTTAATCTCTCTTACCACATGCCGCAAATCCGCATTGCCAGCGAATATGATATCACTACCCAAGTACCTGTGATGTATATATTGGAAGCGATAGGGAAAAAGCTGGCAAAAAGTCTTGGCCATTAATTTTATTAGCTAAATCACGCTAAATAACACCCTGTTTTTTGCATGTGACAAATCACTATTTCGCCATTTTGTTATATCGTGACATTCCCTTGCTGTTTGTTACTATCCATTTAGAAATCACCTTAGAGCGACAATAAAGCCCGATATTTCTGTACACCACAGATGGAGTTACGTTGATGGCAATTAATTATGCTGACTCGGCAAAAGAGATCGTACGCCTGATTGGCGGCGATAATAATGTGATTAATGTCACACATTGTGCCACACGTTTGCGATTTATTTTAAAAGACAGTAGTCAGGCCGATAAAGACACGCTGAAACGGGTCAAAGGCGTTATTACCGTTATCGAATCCAGTGGCCAATTGCAGGTGGTGATCGGCAACCACGTCGGCGATGCCTATCGGGAAGTGCTCAAGCTGGTCAATATGGATGAGAACGTGGCGGTCAGCGCGCCGAACGTCGGCATCGTCAGCCGCCTGATGGACATTATCTCCAGCATCTTCGCCCCCTTCCTGTATCCGCTGGCAGCCTGCGGGGTATTGCAGGGGCTCATCTCGCTGTTTGCTGCCTTAGGCTGGATGGATCCGGCCAGTGGCACCTATCGTATTCTGAACTTCGTTTCCTGGACCGGCTTCACCTTCCTGCCGGTGATGGTGGCCTTCACCGCCGCGAAAAAATTCAACGTCAATCCTTTCACCGCAGTGATCGCGGCCTGTGCGCTGGTCTCTCCAGACTATATGAACATGCTCACCGCCAATAAAATTCTGTTGGTGAACTCTGCCGATCCGGCCATGCAGGCCTTGATGCAGGAAGCCGTCAATAACCCACAGATTGCCAGGGTGCTGGCCGAGGTGGCCGGTATCCCGATTAACGCCGATCCCCTCACCTTCCTGGGCATGCCGGTGCAGTATCTCAGCTACACCGCCTCGGTGATCCCGATCATCCTGATGGTCTGGATCATGTCTTATGTACAGCGTTTCTTTGAACGCATCCTGCCGCTGGTGATCCGCAACCTGTTCACGCCGATGTTCTGTATCGCGATCATGGTGCCGCTGACGCTGCTGGCCTTTGGCCCGATCGGTAACATGATTGGCGGGGCCATCGGCGGCGTCTATAACACGCTGTATCACCTCAGCCCTTCCATTGCCGGAGCGGTGGTAGGCGCACTGTGGATGCCGTTGGTAACGCTGGGCGTACACTGGGGGATCACGCCGGTCACCGTGGGAAACTATGCCACGCTGGGCTATGACACCTTTACCGGCCTGCAGGCCTCGCCGGTGTTTGCCATGGCGGGTGCCGTGCTGGGCGTCTATTTGAAATCCAAAGACCCGGAGATGAAGCGCGTTTCGCTGTCTGCAGGCATGACCGCGCTGTTTGGCATCACGGAACCCGCCATCTACGGCGTAGCGTTGCGTCTGAAACGCCCCATGATTTGCGGCTGTGTCGCCGGCGCGGTCGGGGGTTCCATTGCCGGAGCCTTCAACGCAGTGTCATGGAGTTATTGCCTACCGGGGATTGCCGTGCTGCCGGTGTTCTTTAAAGAAGGCCATATGCCACAGTTCCTTGGCTTCCTGCTGTCCATCTGCGTGGCGTTTGTGCTTGGTGCCGTACTAACCTATATCGTCGGCTTCAAAGAGGAACAGCCTGCGCCAACGGCACCGCTCAACAAGCCTGAAATGGCCTAAATTCATCTACCAAGAGAACCAACGTTATGAAAAAACAGTTACCGGATGATTTCCTGTGGGGCGGCGCGGTAGCGGCGCACCAGGTTGAAGGCGGCTGGGATCAGGGCGGTAAAGGTCCAAGCATCGTCGATGTACTGTCCAGCGGTGCCCACGGCGTCGATCGCGTGATCACCGACGGCATTGAACCTGGTTACCTCTACGCCAACCACGACGCGGTGGACTTCTATCACCGTTATAAAGGCGATATCGCGCTGTTTGCCGAAATGGGCTTCAAGTGCTTCCGCACCTCTATTGCCTGGTCGCGCATCTTCCCGCTGGGGGATGAGCTGGAGCCGAACGAGGAAGGATTACAGTTCTACGACAACCTGTTTGACGAGTTGCTGAAATACGGCATTGAGCCGGTGATCACCCTTTCCCATTTCGAGATGCCATGGCATCTGGTGAAAGAGTATGGCGGCTGGAAGAATCGCAAGGTGGTCGATTTCTTTGTGCGCTTTAGCGAAGTGGTCATCTCCCGTTACCAGCACAAAGTGAAGTACTGGATGACCTTCAACGAGATCAACAACCAGCGCAACTGGAAGACCCCGCTGTTCGGCTACTGCTGTTCAGGGGTGATTTTCACCCAGGAACCGAACCCGGAAGAGTGCATGTACCAGGTGCTGCACCATCAGTTTGTCGCCAGCGCACAGGTGGTCAAACTGGGGCATGCCATCAACCCGGCATTGCAGATTGGCTGCATGATCGCCATGGTACCGCTGTATCCGTTCTCCTGTAATCCGGATGATGTGATGTATGCGCAAGAGGCGATGCGTGAACGCTTCCTGTTTGGCGATGTGCATATGCGCGGCTATTACCCGTCCTACATTCTGCACGAATGGGAGCGCAAGGGTTACCACATCCAGATGCAGCCGGAAGATGAGCAGATCCTGCGTGAAGGTTGTGCAGACTATATCGGCCTGAGCTACTACATGAGTAACGCGGTACAGGCGGACTCCATCGGCACGGGCACGGCGCTGGCCGGTTTTGAAGGCAGCGTGCCGAACCCCTATGTGAAAGCGTCCGACTGGGGCTGGCAGATCGATCCGGTGGGGCTGCGCTATACGCTCAACATCCTCTATGAACGCTACCAGAAGCCGCTGTTTATCGTCGAGAACGGCTTCGGTGCGCTGGATAAGCCCGAGGCCGATGGCAAGATCCACGACGATTACCGCATCGCCTATCTCCGCTCGCACATCGAGCAGATGAAAAAAGCGGTGATCGACGACGGCGTTGAGCTGATGGGCTTTACCCCCTGGGGCTGTATCGACTGCGTGTCCTTCACCACCGGGCAATACAGTAAGCGCTACGGTTTTATCTACGTGGATAAGCACGACGACGGCAGCGGCAGCTTTGCCCGCTCGAAGAAACAGAGCTTCGACTGGTATCGCCGCGTGATCGCCAGCAATGGCGAAACGTTAGCTTAACCGCATCTCATCGGGGCGAAACTCTTCGCCCCTTTGTCCTAAAGATCAACCCTTCCTGCATTAATTCAGTTTGTTCTGGTTCCCAAGCGGCGATTTGGCGGCTACCTTCCTGCCTGGCTTACAGGTTTATAATTTGTCACGATTTTTATCGGAACTGCTGGCCAAAAGGTACGTCATAGTTGCGCGGCCCGTTTTGGGGCTCGCGGCTGAATGCCGATGATTTAGCGCCTCCAGTTTGGAGTAGCGCACGCAGATATCCCTGCTTTTAAAGGAACTAACAATGAAAAAACGCATTGCGATAATTGCTGGTGCAGTAGCCGTTGCCATGACGCTATCGGCTTGTACCACCAACCCTTACACCGGGGAGTCAGAAGCCGGCAAGTCCGGTATTGGCGCTGGCGTTGGCGCAGCCCTGGGTGCCGGTATCGGCATGATCTCTTCATCGAAAAAAGACCGTGGTAAAGGCGCGCTGATCGGCGCCGCAGCCGGTGCCGCATTGGGCGGTGGAGCCGGATACTACATGGACGTGCAGGAAGCCAAACTGCGCGACAAAATGAAAGGCACCGGCGTTAGCGTTACCCGTCAGGGCGATAATATCGTGCTGAATATGCCAAACAACGTGACCTTCGATACCGACAGCAGCACGCTGAAACCGGCAGGAGCCAACACCCTGACCGGCGTAGCGATGGTGCTGAAAGAGTATGAAAAAACCGCCGTCAACGTGGTGGGTTACACCGACAGCACCGGGGCTCGCGCGCATAATATGACGCTGTCCCAACAACGTGCTGACGGTGTGGCCAGCGCGCTGATCACCCAAGGGGTCGCCGCCAACCGCATCCGTTCAATCGGTGCCGGCCCGGATAACCCGATTGCCTCCAACAGCACCACCGCAGGCAAGGCACAAAACCGTCGCGTTGAGATCACCCTCAGCCCGCTGTAAGCACACAGTGCGGGGCCTTTGCCCCGCCAGTTCGCATTTCCTGCCCTCGCCTCTCCCGCCAATTCCTCTGCCTGTGTTACTCTCGCCCGGCATCCCAATACCTTCTGTAGAGTGAAATATGTCCCTGAAAGCGATTGCCAAAGCATTGGATCTCTCCGTTACCACCGTGAGTCGCGCCCTGAATGGCTACGGCGACGTCGCCCAAGATACGCGCCAACGGGTAGAGGCTGAGGCAGAGCGTTTGGGTTATCGCCCCAATACCCTGGCACGCCGTTTGAAAATGGGCAAAATCGACGCCGTTGGGCTGGTTTTCCCGTTCAATAACTACACGTTAAGTAACTCTACCTTGATGGAAATGATCGGTTGTATCAGCAACGAGTTGGTACGCCACGAGATCGATCTGCTGTTGGTGGCAGATGATGCACCCCATCATGCCTTTACTCGCCTGATTGCCAGCAAACGTGTTGATGCATTGATTGTTGCCCATACGCTAGACAACGATCCGCGTCTGCAGGAATTACAGCGGCTTAACTTCCCCTTTCTGGCCCTGGGCCGCAGCCAGCTGGAGAAAGATTACGCCTGGTTTGATTTTGATAACCGCGCTGGCAGCCTGATGGCCGTGGACTATCTGGTGGCGCTGGGCCACCGGAAAATTGCCTATCTGGGCGAAAATAACCAGCAGTCGTTTATCAGCCAGCGCCGCCAAGGTTATCTGGATGGATTGGCCAGCCACCAACTGCAACAACGTGACGATTATCTGTGCAGTATCACGCCAAGCCGTCGCGCGGGTTATCTGACCACCCAAGCGTTATTGGCGTTGGCCGATCCACCGACGGCAATCATTACCGACTGCAACGGTCACGGCGAGGGGGCAGCAATGGCGCTACGTGATGCCAATAAACTCGGCCCCGGAGGGGTTTCTCTGGTGGTGTATGACGGATTACCAGCGGAAAGCCTGCTCGACCTGCCTGTAGCCGCCATCGTCCAAGCCACCCGCGCGGAGGTCGGCCAACAAATCGCGCAAATGACTCTTGGCCTGATCCGTGGTGAACCGCTGCAAAAATTACAAGTACTGTGGCAACCGGTGCTAAAACCCAACCCGGACGAACTCCCCTTGACCTCCTGATCGTTTAAAACAACGCCGTTTTTTGCCCGACCAGATCACAGATCCGAAACGTTTAGGTTTTAATCCGAAACGTTTCGGATCAATGATGACGCCACTGAGTTGAGCCAAAGATCGTAAAGGAGTCAAAAGATGGAACCCACCATTGTGCGGTTAACCAGCCCCACGACCGACGTCATTGTTCGTTGCCAGCCGTTTGCCGAAATTCTCTATTGGGGCCCCCATTTAAGCGGGTTTATGCCGGAGGATGTCTTGACGCTAAGCCGGGCGGTGCCAAACGGCAGGCTGGATGTAGATACGCCTCTGACGCTAGCGGCAGAATCTGGACGCGGTCTGTTTGGCTCGCCGGGAGTGGAAGGCCATCGTGACGGTTACGATTGGTCACCCGTGTTCACCACCAGCGAAATCACGCATCAGGACAATCAGTTGCTGATCCTGGCAGAAGACCCACAGGCAGGGCTGCAACTACGCAGCGAACTGCAATTGGACAGCGCCAGCGGCGTGCTAAAAATGCGCCATACGTTGATCAATCACCATGCTGCTCGTTACTGGGTTAACCGCTTGGCGTTGACACTGCCATTGCCTGAGCGTGCTGGTGAAGTGATGGCGTTCCATGGCCGCTGGATCCGCGAGTTCCAACCGCACCGCATCACCCTTGAGCATGGCGGGTACCTGCAGGAAAACCGCCGAGGTCGCAGCTCTCATGAATACTTCCCCGGCATGATGGTAGGTAGCCGTGGCTTCAGCGAGCAACAGGGGGAAGTCTGGGGTATCCATCTTGGCTGGAGCGGCAACCATCGTCTGCGCGCCGATGTGAAAACCGATGGCCGCCGCCTGTTGCAGGCAGAGGCCCTGTACCTGCCAGGCGAGCAGGAACTGGAAGGCGGAGCCAGCCTAAGCACCCCCTGGCTGTATGCTGCCAGCTCTCGTACTGGTCTGAATGCACTTAGCCAGCAGTTTCACCGTTATGTCCGCCAGAATATTCTGCGCTTCCCCGACCACAGGCCGCGCCCCGTGCATCTCAATACCTGGGAGGGCATCTATTTCGACCACCAGCCCGAGTACATCATGCAGATGGCCACCAAGTCGGCCGAACTGGGTGTAGAACGCTTTATCATTGATGACGGCTGGTTCCGTGGGCGCGACCACGATCGCGCCGCACTTGGCGACTGGTACCTGGACGAGAAAAAATACCCGAACGGGCTGGCTCCGGTGATCGGGCATGTTAAACAACTAGGCATGGAATTCGGTATCTGGGTGGAGCCGGAGATGATCAATCCAGATTCCGATCTGTTCCGGGCTCACCCCGACTGGGTGTTAGGTTTACCGGGCTATCAGCAACCTACCGGGCGTTTTCAGTACGTGCTCGATCTGTGCAACCCACAGGTCTTCGAATACCTGCTGGAACGCATGAACTGGCTACTGAGCAATCATGATATCGACTACATCAAGTGGGACATGAACCGCGAGATCGTACAACCCGCTCACCTTGGCCGCGCCTCGCTGACAGCCCAGACCGAGCAATTCTATCGCTTGCTGGATAGCTTGAGGGAACGCTTCCCGCAGGTGGAATTCGAATCCTGCGCCTCCGGTGGGGGCCGAATCGATTTTGAGGTCCTGCAACGCTGCCACCGCTTCTGGACCTCCGACAACAACGACGCGCTGGAACGCCAAACCATTCAACGCGGCATGAGCTATTTCTTCCCCCCGGAAGTGATGGGCTCACACATCGGCAACCGACAATGTCACGCCACCGAACGTCAGCACAGCATCGGTTTTCGCGGCCTGACGGCGTTGTTCGGACACATGGGTATAGAACTGGACCCGGTCAAAGAAGGCGACACCGAACAGCTTGGTTTCGTCCGCTATGTGGCGTTGCACAAATCTCTCCGGCCATTGCTACATAGCGGCGATGTTATCCGTATCGATCATCACGACCCAAGCACCCAGATTAATGGTGTGGTTGCCCCAGGACAGGAGCGAGCTGTCATTCTGGTCAGCCAGTTGACGATGCCGAATCACCAACTGCCGGGTAATTTGCGCATTCCAGGGTTGAGGCCGGATGCTCGTTATCGCATCACCCTGCTGGATACCCCGCCGCTCATTCACCAGCAGCAGGGCGGCCATACCATGCGCCAGTTGCCCGCCTGGATGAAACAGCCCTGCGACGTTAGCGGGGAATGGCTGGCGCAGGTTGGCCTGGCGTTACCGGTACTGGATCCGGAAAGCGCCATGCTGATCGGCCTCGAACAGCTCTGAGTTATCCCATAGATTTGCAGGTGCAGCGCTCACCACGGCGAGCCGCTGCACACCCAAAGCTCGTCGTAGAAGGACAATCACCATGAACGCCACCGTCTGTACCTATAAAAATAACCGTAACTTCTGGATATTTGGCGCTTTCTTTTTCCTCTACTTTTTCATTATGGCCACCTGCTTTCCGTTTCTGCCAATCTGGCTGTCGGAAGTCATCGGGCTGAATAAAACCGAAACTGGCCTGGTATTTTCCTGTCTGTCTCTGTTTGCCATTCTATTTCAACCCATTTTCGGCATTATTTCCGATAAGCTCGGGCTGAAAAAACATCTGCTTTGGGTGATTACCCTGTTGCTGTTTTTCTTTGCTCCCTTCTTCCTCTACGTCTTTGCACCGTTGTTGAAAATGAACGTCTTGCTCGGAGCCATGGTGGGCGGGGCCTATATCGGATTTGCTTTCTCAGGGGGAGCAGGAGCCGTTGAGGCTTATATCGAACGAGTCAGCCGCAAAAGTGCCTTCGAATACGGCAAGGCGCGGATGTTTGGCTGTTTCGGCTGGGGGATCTGTGCGTCTACCGCCGGAGTGTTATTCAACATCAATCCTGATATCGTCTTCTGGATGGGATCTGGAGCGGCAGTGCTACTGATGTTACTCCTGATACTGGCCAAGCCGCGCGAAAATCCTAACGCCATTGTCATGGGCAAGCTGGGGGCTAATCAGAGCCAGTTCAATCTGAGGATGGTGGCAGAGCTGTTCAGAATGCCGAAGATGTGGATGTTCATCCTGTATGTGGTCGGGGTAGCCTGCGTCTATGACGTGTTCGATCAACAGTTTGCCAACTTCTTTAAAACCTTCTTCAGTTCTCCCCAGCGCGGTACCGAGGTCTTCGGCTATGCGACCACCGCCGGAGAGTTGGCCAATGCGCTGATCATGTTCTGTTCGCCGTGGATTATTAACCGCATCGGAGCAAAAAATACTCTGCTGCTGGCCGGTACCATCATGTCGATACGCATTATTGGCTCCGCCTTTGCCACAACGGCACTGGAAGTCATCATGCTGAAAATGCTGCACGCGCTGGAAGTGCCTTTCTTGCTGGTCGGTTCCTTCAAGTACATCACCGCCAACTTTGATACCCGCCTTTCCGCCACGATCTATCTGATTGGTTTCCAGTTTGCCAAACAGGGGGCCGCCATCTTCCTCTCTGCCTTTGCAGGTAGCCTGTATGACCGTATGGGGTTCGCCGAAACTTACCTGATCCTCGGCAGCCTTGCCTTGGGCGTCACGCTGATTTCTGTTTTCACCCTCAGCAGCCCCGACAAGAAAATCCAGCCGCAGGCCAAAGCGCAGGAGGCCACCTCCTGACATGGGTCATTCCCGGCTTTAGGCTTGGTGTGTTAGTCTCCTTGGCATTGAACCGCAGGGGAGATTGGCTGTGAGCAGTGATAAAGCAACGCGTGCCTCAGGGCGCGCCACCATCAGTGATGTGGCAAAACACGCCCAAACCGGCAAAACCAGCGTGTCGCGCTATCTCAATGGTGAACAGCACCTGCTCTCCGACGCCCTCAAGCAACGTATCGATATGGCGATCCAGCAGCTCGACTATCGCCCAAGCCAGATGGCACGCAGCCTGAAGGGCGGACAAACGCGGCTGATCGGTTTGATCATCGCCGATATCACCAATCCCTATTCCGTCGACGTGATGCGCGGCATCGAAGCAGCTTGCCGCCAGCATGGCTTTACCCTGCTGGTCTGTAACACCAATAACGAGATCAATCAGGAACAGCATTACCTCCAGTTGCTGAGCAGCTACCGGGTGGAAGGGATTGTGGTGAACGCCGTCGGGATGCGTGAAGACGCGCTCTCCATGCTGCAACAGTCGATGCTGCCGATGGTGCTGATCGACCGTAAAATCCCCGACTTTGCCTGCGATGTGGTGGGTTTGAATAACCACCAGGCCACCGCCACCGCAACGGAACACCTGCTGCAACAGGGTTTCGAGGCTATCCTGTTCCTCAGTGAGCCGATTGGCACCGTGAATACCCGGCTTGAGCGTCTGCACGCTTTTCGCCAGACGATGGCCCAACATCCCGATTTGTCCGCCGAGCAGGCCGAAACTCCGCTAAACGACGCCGAAAAGCTGGCAACGGTATTACAGACCTTCAACACCCGCCATCGCGGGATGCGTAAAGCGGTGATCTCGGCCAACGGTGCCTTAACGCTGCAAGTTGCGCGCGCTATGCGCCACCTGGGCATGCAGTGGGGCAACGACATTGGCTTGCTGGGGTTTGACGAACTGGATTGGGCCGAACTGGCCGGGGTGGGGATCACCACCCTGAAACAGCCCACCTACCAGATAGGGCATGCCGCGTTGGAGCTGCTGGTGCAGCGTATTCAGGGCCTCGATGCTCCCGTTAGCGAACAGCTATTCTCCGGTGAGCTGATCGTCCGTGGCTCCACCCTGCGTTGACTCCTCACCCTAACCCTCTCCGTTAGTGAGAGGGGACCGATCGAGTTCGTTTATTGTTTTGCGTAATACCTTGCCTTTATTGTTCTTACTCCCTATTTCCGAAGCTGCACGGGCTAACTACGTACTCTGGATAGCTCCCACAAGGGACCGATCGAGTTAGCCTGAAAGTACGGTGACTCATCATGTGCATTCGTTGACTCTCCCTGGATAAATGGAAGCTCAAGCCTTGCTGAGATTATCTTCGTTCCTCCAACAGAGCAGGGACTATCAGCGCCCTCTCCCTGTGGGAGAGGGCTGGGGTGAGGGGCCGTTTTTTAACCAACTCCGTGATTGCGATCATAGTTCTGCATGCTGCTGCTTTTCAATGGAACCGGTTCCATTTACCGTTACAACAACAGTAGCGGTGGTGATAGGTCACCTCAGGAGCCAAAAGATGAAGCAACAGATTATTGTAGTAACCAGCGCCTACGGCAACGACAGAGTGCAACAGCTAGGTGGCCAGGCGGCGTTGTTACCCCTGATCGCCCAGGCCGGTGCCGACGGCGTGGAAATCCGCCGTGAACTGCTTTCCCCGCAGGAGCTGGATGCATTACCCACCCTGGCAAAAGCCCTACAGCAACACCAACTGGCCGCCGTGTATTCCGCACCTGAGTCACTGTTTACGCCACAGCATACCCTTAACCCGAATCTGCCCGCCTTTTTGGCTGAGGCGAAGATCCTGCAAGCCAGCCGTCTCAAGCTGGCCTTGGGTCACTACCAACCGGGCTTTGACTTTACCGAGTTAAAAATCGCGCTGGGGCAATCCGCAACCCAACTGGTGGTCGAGAACGATCAAACGCCAGACTGCGGCATCCTGTCGTTGATGAACGCCTTTTTCCATGCGGTGGAAGCGAGCCAGTTGCCGGTCGGCATGACGTTCGACATGGCCAACTGGCATTGGGTGGGGCAAGACGCCCTGGCCGCCGCCAATCTGCTGGCCGCACACGTTGGCTATATTCATGTTAAAGCCGCCACCCTTGGCCCACGCGGCTGGCGCGCCATCGCCCTGGATGACACCGACGGTAGCTGGCGTGAAGTGCTGGCCCGCTTGCCGCAGGACGTGCCGCGCGGCATCGAGTTCCCACTACAGGGCAGCGATCTTGAGGCGGTAACCCGCCATTACGTGGATGTGTTACGCGGGGAGCAGGCATGATGAACACGCAAAATTCTTTAGACGTCGTAACGCTGGGTGAAGCCATGGCGATGTTTGTCGCCGCGCAAACGGGCGATTTGGCCGAGGTAGAAACCTTTACCAAACGCATCGCCGGTGCCGAACTGAACGTGGCGATCGGGCTGGCCCGCCTGGGTTTAAACGTCGGCTGGGTAAGCCGGATAGGTAACGACTCCTTTGGCCGCTTTACCTTGCAACAGCTGGCGAAAGAAGGGGTTAACGCCCAGCAGGTCACCGTCGATGGCCGCTACCCAACCGGTTTTCAGCTGAAATCTAAAAACACGGATGGAACCGATCCCAGTGTGGAGTATTTCCGCAAAGGCTCCGCCGCTAGCCATCTTTCCACCGTCGATTTTGACCGCGACTACTTCGCTGGGGCGCGCCACCTGCACCTGAGTGGGGTGGCCGCCGCCCTGTCTGCCGAGTCGCTGGAGCTGTGCCATTTCGCCGCTGCCGAGATGCGCGCCCTGGGCAAAACCATTTCCTTCGACCCCAACCTGCGCCCGGTGCTGTGGTCTAGCCGGGAACTGATGATCGAACAGCTCAACAAGCTGGCCTGCGCGGCCGACTGGGTGCTGCCAGGGTTAAAAGAGGGCCAGATCCTGACCGGGCAATCCACCGCAGAAGGTATCGCCGACTTCTATCTGGAGCGCGGCGTACAGGCCGTGATCATCAAAACCGGACCAGAGGGTGCCTGGTTTAAAACCGCCGCCGGCGACCAGGCTGCGGTACCCGCGGTCAAAGTCACCAACGTGGTAGATACCGTCGGTGCCGGAGACGGCTTCGCAGTAGGGACGCTGAGCGCCCTGCTGGAAGGCAAAACGCTGTTACAGGCAGTGCAACGCGGCAACAAGATCGGTTCGCTGGCCATCCAGGCCATCGGCGACAGCGAAGGGTTGCCAACCCGCGCCGCACTGGCGGAATAATCATTTGCTCCAATGAGCGCCCACCTCTGTCCCTACAACCGAGGCACGCCGGGAGAGCACAAGCCCCAGCGGATGGCGACAAGCCAGCGCTGGTGAGAAGACTCCACTGAAGGGTTCTGCACATGAATAAAGCAACTATTGCGGCCAAACGCTGGTGGTACATCATGCCCATCGTGTTTATCACCTACAGCCTGGCCTATCTGGACCGCGCCAATTTTAGCTTTGCCTCCGCCGCCGGGATTAATGACGATCTTGGCATCACCAAAGGGATGTCATCTCTGCTGGGTGCCCTGTTTTTCCTCGGCTATTTCTTCTTCCAAATTCCCGGTGCCATCTACGCCGAACGCCGCAGCGTCAAGAAGCTGATTTTCTGGTGTTTGATCCTGTGGGGCGGGTGCGCCTCGCTGACCGGCATGGTCAGCAATATCCCGATGCTGGCGGCGATCCGCTTTATCCTCGGCGTGGTGGAAGCTGCGGTAATGCCCGCGATGCTGATTTACATCAGCAACTGGTTTACCAAGTCTGAACGCTCCCGCGCCAACACCTTCCTGATCCTCGGCAATCCGGTCACGGTGTTGTGGATGTCGGTGGTTTCCGGCTACCTGATCCACGCCTTTGGCTGGCGTGAAATGTTTATCATCGAAGGGGTTCCAGCGGTGATCTGGGCATTCTGCTGGTGGGTACTGGTCAAAGACAAGCCGTCACAGGTCGGCTGGCTGAGCGATCAGGAAAAGCTGGCGTTGCAACAGCAACTGGCCGAGGAGCAGAAAGGCATCAAGGCGGTACGCAACTACGGCGAAGCCTTCCGCTCGCGCAACGTGATCCTGCTGTGCATGCAATATTTTGCCTGGAGCATCGGCGTGTATGGCTTTGTGCTGTGGCTACCTTCGATCCTGCGCAGCGGTATGCAGATGGGGATGGTTGAAGCGGGCTGGTTGTCATCAGTACCTTATCTGGCCGCCACCATTGCGATGATCGTGGTTTCCTGGGCATCGGACAAGATGCAGAACCGCAAGCTGTTTGTCTGGCCGCTGTTGCTGATCGGCGCGCTGGCCTTCTTCGCCTCCTACGCCATTGGCCCGAACCATTTCTGGATCTCCTATGGTCTGCTGGTGGTCGCCGGGGCGGCCATGTATGCGCCTTACGGTCCGTTTTTCGCCATCATTCCGGAGATGCTGCCAAGAAACGTCGCCGGGGGTGCCATGGCGTTGATTAACAGCATGGGCGCGCTGGGCTCCTTCTTCGGTTCCTGGTTTGTCGGCTACCTCAACGGGGCGACCGGCAGCCCGGCAGCCTCCTATATGTTTATGGCTATCGCGCTGCTGGCCTCGGTGGGGCTGACGCTGATCGTCAAGCCTGCACGTAACGAAGCTCAGCCACAGGTGGCCTAATCTTGCGAGTGGGGGGCTCAGCCCTTCACTCTCCTGCAATATGTTATGTTGAACATCTCGTTCGCCAGATGGAGTTATTTGATGAAGCCTGCAATCGTGTTGTACAAAAGTATTCCTGCCGACCTGCGTGCCAAGCTGGACCAGCACTTTACCGTTCATGCCTTCGACGGTCTGCAACTGGACAACGCCGCCTTCGATCAGGCGCTACAACAGGCCGAAGGCATCCTCGGTTCCGGCGGCAAGATTGACGAAGCCTTTTTGCAACGCGCCCCCAAACTGCGTGCGGCATCCACCGTCTCCGTCGGTTACGACAACTTTGACGTCGCAGCGCTCAACGCCCACCGGGTGCTGTTGATGCATACCCCAACCGTCCTGACCGAAACCGTGGCCGATACCATCATGAGCCTGGTGCTGGCCACCGCACGCCGGGTGGTCGAGGTGGCCGAGCGGGTCAAGGCAGGAGAATGGCAAGGCAGCATCGGGCCTGACTGGTACGGCGTTGACGTGCATCATAAAACCATCGGCATCCTCGGCATGGGCCGCATCGGCCTGGCGCTGGCTCAGCGTGCGCACCTCGGCTTTGGCATGCCGGTGTTGTACAACGCGCGCCGTACACATGAAGAAGCAGAGCAACGCTTCAATGCCCGCCGCTGCGATCTTGATACGCTGCTGGCCGAGTCGGACTTCCTGTGCATTACGCTGCCGCTCACCGAGCAAACCTTCCATCTGATTGGCCGCAAACAGCTGGCGAAGATGAAGCAGAGCGGAATTCTGATCAACGCAGGGCGTGGCCCGGTGGTGGATGAGCAAGCGCTGATTGAAGCCTTACAGGACGGCACCATTCACGCCGCTGGGTTGGATGTGTTCGAGCAAGAGCCGGTCGCGGTCGATTCGCCGCTGCTGAAAATGGCCAACGTGGTCGCTTTGCCGCATATTGGTTCCGCCACCCATGAGACTCGCTACGGCATGGCCGAGTGCGCCGTGGATAACCTGATTGCCGCCTTGACCGGTACGGTCACAGAAAACTGCGTTAACCCGCAGCTGCTGAACAAGTAACCCTTATGAGATGCCAGCGTTTACCAACTGGCATCTCATCAAAAGAACCTGTAAGCGTTTCACTAATCACAGCCTGATGGACAAACTCATCACTCACTTTCTGGTGTTCTAGCGGGTCGTTGAAAACCATAATAACCTCAGTTACCAGCGTTTCTCCGGCGGTCGCCTTCGTGTATGAAATACTCTAAGAATATGTATTTCCTTATTTTTAATCCGGTAAGGGATCAAGTAAGGGAAAGTTTGCATGACAATTTCTCGGGTACCCATTACTCGACCAGGTCTTCCTAAAGCAGGTTGCGTAACCAGCAAGTTCACCGAGCGAACCACCTCTTTAGCAAATTCTGTCGCTACTTGCGGATCCTCTTGGTAAAGCCATTCATATTCATCATCAAAATTTGTTGCAGCTTTCCTTAGCCATTTAATTTTCATTGCTAATAGTCACCCCCATTTTCTTAAAACGGGCCGCCATTTCATCATCAGATGCAAAGTCACCATTATCGGCTTCAACGATTGCCTGTTGAATTTCAGCAACCTGCCATGCCTCGCGGCTTAAAAAATCTTGTATCGCCTGAGTCGCCAAAAATGATTTCGTTCTGCCGGTCGCTTCTGCTAAGGCTTCAAGCTGCTCACTGAGATCGTCGGATAGCCGAACAGACATCACGCTCATAAGTTTACCTCACACTACAATGTATACATGACAATATAGATTAAAAAACCAACAGCGCATAGTCAAACCTCTCCCCCTTCCCCCTCCGCCCCCAAATTCTTACCCTGGGATGAGGCGATTTTTTCTGCATAAAGCACACTGGGCTACCCCACGATAAAAACGCTTCCTGCCACGAGTAAGGAGAGCCAATGAAACGCCTGACCCTTCCCCTGCTGATGCTGCTGTCACCCGCAGCGCTGGCTAACTGGACGCTACAAAGCTTCCCGGTCTTCAGCGAAACTACCAGCGGTTTATTTACCAGCCAGGCAACCCTGGCCAAAGGCCAACTGCCGTTGCGGCTGTATCAGAACCAACAGTGCTGGCAGCCCAGCGACGCGGTTAAGCTGAACCAGACGTTGTCGCTGCAGCCCTGTAGCGATAGCGAGCCGGTCAGTTGGCGATTATTTCGCGATGGTGATTATCAGGTGCGGATCGATACCCGCAGCGGTACGCCTACCTTGCAGCTCAGCCTGAAGGCCGAACCGGAAAAAACCGTCGCCGCCGTGGCTCGCACCTGCCAACGCTGGGATGGCCAGCCGATCACGATCGCGGTGAAGGACACCTTTGCCGAAGGCGAAACGGTGCGTGATTTTTACTCCGGCCAGACCGCCACGGTGGTTCAGGGCCAGGTCACCCTGCAACCGGCGGCCAACAGCGGGGGGCTGCTATTGCTGGAATCAGCCAATACGCCGCCACAGGCGGCTTTCGACTGGCACAATGCCACGGTCTATTTTGTGCTGACCGATCGCTTTGAAAACGGCAACCCGGCCAACGATCACAGCTATGGCCGCCACGGCGATGGCATGCAGGAGATCGGCACCTTCCACGGCGGCGACCTCGCCGGGTTGACGAAAAAGCTGGATTATCTGCAACAACTGGGGGTCAACGCCCTGTGGATCAGTTCCCCGTTGGAGCAGATCCACGGCTGGGTAGGCGGCGGTACCAAAGGGGATTTCCCACATTATGCCTATCACGGTTACTACCATCAGGACTGGACCAAGCTCGATGCCAATATGGGCAACGAGCAGGATCTGCGTAATCTGGTGGAGCAAGCACATCAGCGGGGGATCCGCATCCTGTTTGACGTGGTGGTCAATCACGTCGGCTATGCCACGCTGGCCGATATGCAGCAGTTTCAGTTCGGCTCGCTGTACCTGAAGGGTGATGAAGCCGCAAAAACCCTCGGCAAAAACTGGGGCGATTGGCAACCTGGGCCTGGCCAGAGCTGGCACAGCTTTAACGACTACATCAACTTCAGCGATAAAGCAGGCTGGAGCCAATGGTGGGGGAAAAACTGGATCCGCACCGATATCGGCGATTACGACTCACCGGGCTTTGACGACCTGACCATGTCACTGGCTTTCCTTCCGGACATCAAAACTGAAGCGCCCGGAGCCAGCGGCCTACCGCTGTTCTTCCGCCATAAACCTGATACCGCCGCACGCGAAATCCCAGGAGCCACCACCCGCGATTATCTGACGGTCTGGCTCAGCCAATGGGTGCGTGACTATGGCATTGACGGTTTCCGCGTTGATACCGCCAAGCACGTCGATAAACCCACGCTGGACCTGCTAAAGCAACGAGCCACCGAGGCACTGGCAGAGTGGAAAGCGGCCAACCCCAAGCAGGCGCTGGATAACGCACCGTTCTGGATGACCGGTGAAGCCTGGGGCCACGGGGTGATGAAAAGCGACTATTACCAGCACGGCTTCGATGCGATGATCAACTTCGATTTTCAGGATCAGGCCTCGCAGGCGCTGGGCTGCTTCTCCAATATCGATGCCACCTATCAGCAGATGGCGAACAAGCTGCAGGGCTTCAACGTGCTGAGCTATATTTCCTCGCACGACACTCGCCTGTTCTTCGCCAGCGATGCCAAAGGTGCATTGCCTTTGCAGCAACGAGCGGCAGACCTACTGTTATTGGCCCCGGGCGCGGTTCAGATTTATTACGGTGATGAGAGTGGCCGGCCGTTTGGCCCTACTGGCTCCGATCCTTTACAAGGCACACGCTCGGATATGAACTGGGGTGAATTGCAAGGAGCCAAAGCGCCGTTGTTGGCACATTGGCAGCGGCTAGGCCAGTTCCGCGAGCGCCACCCGGCAATCGGTGCCGGTACGCAGCAATCCCAGCAAACGCCTCATTACTATGCCTTTAGTCGCCAGCATGGGGGCGATAAGGTGATGGTGGTGTGGGCTGGCGATCGGTCACAATAATTCAGCGTGTTATGCTGTAAAAACCCCGCCGAGCAACATCTATGCCCGGCGGGTAAGATGTCAGCCGCATTGCACCCGCTTTTATCTGGCGGTATGGTGGGCGTCTACCCGCTTACAACCATATTGCAGCAGCTATGAATTTTTCACTTTTCGGCGACAAATTTACCCGTTACGCGGGCATCACCCGCTTGATGGACGATCTCAATGAAGGCCTGCGCACGCCAGGTGCCATCATGCTCGGCGGCGGTAACCCGGCGCACATCCCAGAGATGGACAGCTACTTCAAACAGCTGTGCCAGGAGATGCTCGATCAGGGCAAGCTGACTGAGGCACTGTGCAACTACGACGGCCCACAAGGCAAAGACGCCCTGCTGAAAGCGCTGGCCACCATGCTGCAAGAAGAGCTTGGCTGGCAGATCGAACCACAGAATATTGCACTGACAAATGGCAGCCAGAGCGCGTTTTTCTACTTGTTTAACCTGTTTGCTGGCCGCTACGCCGACGGCACCCGCCGCCGCGTGCTGTTCCCGCTGGCACCAGAATATATTGGCTATGCCGATTCCGGGTTGGATGAAGGGCTGTTTGTCTCTGCCAAACCCAATATCGAACTGCTGCCAGACGGCCAGTTCAAGTATCACGTCGATTTTGAGCATCTGAACATCGGTGACGACATCGGCATGATCTGCGTATCGCGCCCCACCAACCCGACCGGCAACGTGATCACCGACGAAGAGCTGATGAAGCTCGATCTGTTGGCGCAGCAGCGTGATATCCCACTGGTGATCGATAACGCTTACGGCGTGCCGTTCCCCGGTATTATTTTCAGCGAAGCCACGCCGCTGTGGAACCCGAACATCATCCTGTGCATGAGCTTGTCCAAGCTGGGCCTGCCTGGCTCACGCTGTGGCATCGTGATTGCCGACGAGAAGGTCATTACCGCACTGACCAATATGAACGGCATCATCAGCCTGTCCCCAGGCAGCATCGGCCCGGCGCTGGCCACGGAGATGATTGAGCGTGGTGATCTGTTGCGTTTATCCAACGAGGTGATCCGCCCGTTCTACAAGCAGCGTGTCGAGCAGACCATCGGCATTATTCGCCGTTACCTGTCGCCAGAGCGCTGCCTGATCCATAAACCGGAAGGGGCTATCTTCCTCTGGCTGTGGTTCAAGGATCTGCCCATCACCACCGAGCTGCTGTATCAACGGCTGAAAAAGCGTGGCGTATTGATGGTGCCAGGCCACTACTTCTTCCCGGGGCTGGAGCATGAATGGCCGCATACGCATCAATGTATGCGCATGAACTATGTACCTAATCCGGAAGATATTGAGCGTGGCGTGATGATCCTGGCCGAAGAAGTTGAGCGCGCGCACCAGGAAGCGTAGCCGGTTGAGATTTTGTCAGCTGTATATTGGGGCTCCGCAAGCGGAGCCCCTTTTGCTGGCTACATCGCCCAGAACAGCACCGCCAGCAGCTGCGGTGACATGATGCGCAGGAACATTGCCAGCGGGTAGACCGTGGCATAAGAGAGCGCCGCAGCGCCGCTGGTAGGGTGCAGGCCGTTGGCAAAGGCCAGCGCTGGTGGATCGGTCATTGAACCAGCCAGCATGCCGGAGAGCGTCAGGTAGTTCATCTTACCCACCACCCGAGCCAAAACACCCACGCTAATCAGCGGGATCGAGGTGATTAACGCACCGTAACCGACCCATGCCAACCCATCTCCATGCAGCAGGGTATCAATAAAGTTCCCACCAGACTTCAGGCCAACCACGGCCAGGAACAGTACGATCCCCAGTTCACGCAGCGCCAGGTTGGCACTGGGCGGCATAAACCAGTACAGCTTGCCGATGCTGCCGATACGCCCCAGGATCAGGGCCACCACCAGCGGACCACCGGCCAAACCCAACCGCAACGCCGCCGGGAAACCGGGGATAAACAGCGGGATAGATCCCAACAGCACCCCAAGGCCAATACCAATAAAGACCGGCAGCATCTGCACCTGTTGCAGCTTCTGCTGGGCGTTACCTACAATCGCCGCCACCGCCTCGATAGATTCTGGCCGCCCCACCAGGTTGAGGATATCCCCGAACTGCAGCGTAACATTGCTGCCAGCCACCAGCTCGACCCCGGCACGGTTAAGGCGCGAGACCACCACTTCATATTTTTGCTTCAACTCCAGATCGCGGATTTTTTTACCCAGCACCTTTTCGTTGGTCACGACCGCACGAACCACTTGCAGTGAAGTCCCTCGGGTGGAGAGCGAAACGTCGACCTCCTCGCCAATCACCAGCCGGGCATTTTCCAGCTTTTCGCGCTTGCCGACCAGGTGCAGGAAATCCCCCAGTTCCAGCGTCTCATGCGGGGCAGGCACCATCAGTAAATCGCCGCGCTTGAGGCGCGAACAGATGATGTCATCACTGTTGAGCAGCGGCACATTCTTGATGGCCATGCCTTGCAGATTGGGGTTACGCACCGCCACGTTCATGGTCTGCAACAGTTCGCGATTACTCCCCAGGCTATCTTCAAACTCCTGGGCTTCCTTATCGATATTGATGCGGAAGAACAGCCTGATCAGCCACATCACCAGCAGAATGCCGCAGATACCGAACGGATAGGCCATCGCATAGCCCATCCCCATGCGGTTAACCAGCGCCGGATCGGAACCAAGATCGGTGAGTATCTGCTGCCCAGCACCGAGCGCCGGGGTGTTGGTAACCGCACCGGAGAACACGCCGAGAATGATCGGCAACGGCACGGCAAACAGCTTATGGACAATCGCCGCTACCACGCCGCCTACCAGCACCAGCAGAATGGCGAAGCCATTGAGTTTGAGGCCGGAAACGCGCAGGGACGAGAAGAAACCAGGACCAACCTGGATACCGATGGTGTAAACAAACAGGATCAGACCGAACTCCTGAATAAAGTGCAGCATGTCGCCGTTGAGAGTGATCTGGTAAGTCTGTGCAAAGTGTCCGACGATGATGCCGCCGAACAAGACGCCGCCTATCCCTAAACCCACGCCATACACTTTCCAGTTGCCAATCCATAACCCGAGAATAGCCACCAACGCCAACATGCTGACGGTCAGGGCGATATCACTCATACGTCACATCCTTACCATAAGTTTAACAATCGGTATGCGATTAAATGCCTGCAATTAATAGGGATTCTGACATAAGGCGTAGGGGGGTAATGTGGGGTATGCCACAGAATGCAACGGGGGAGGCCCGAATGGACCTCCCCCGCAAGTTTTTGTTTTTTTTCAGCCGGTTATTTGGCTTCCAGCTCCGGAGTGCTGCCGATGCTGATGCGTTGTGGCTGCAAGGCTTCCGGCACGTGGCGTACCAGATCGATATGCAGCAGGCCGTTTTCAAATTTGGCTTCGGCCACCTGCAGGTGCTCTGCCAGGGTAAAGGTCAGGCTGAACTCTTTGCACACCAGCCCCTGATGCAGATACTCCACCTGTTTTTCCGGCGGTGTGGGGTTGCCACGCACGGTCAGGCGCGGGCCTTCCACTTCAATATCCAGTTCGCTCTGTTTGAACCCGGCTAACGCCAGGGAAATGCGATAGTGGTTGTCGTCGCTTTTCTCAATGTTATATGGCGGGAACCCTTGTGGCTCCTGGCCGCCCATTGAACTGGCCAGCTTGTCAAAACCGATCCATTGACGCAGAAGTGGGGATAAATCGTAGTTACGCATAGTATAAACTCCTTCAAAGAAGCGAGATTCAAAGTTTGCCCCCTAACGGCAGGCACGGTGATACAACAATTACTTAATTTCGATCCGACGCGGCTTTAATGTTTCCGGCACGATACGTTCCAGATCGATATACAGCAGGCCGTTTTCCAGTTTGGCGCCTCTAATTTGAATATGCTCGGCCAGCTGGAATTTGCGTTCAAAATTACGCTCGGCAATGCCTTGATATAAATAGGTTCTCTCAGCAGGTTCGTTGGTGTGGGCCCCGCGCACAATCAACAGATTATCTTGCGTGGTGATCTCCAGTTCCTGCTCGGCAAACCCGGCCACCGCGATGGCAATGCGGTAATGATTTTCATCAACCAGCTCAACGTTGTACGGCGGATAACCACCGTTACCCTGGCTTTGGCCAGCCTCAAGGGCGTTGAACAGGCGATCAAAACCGATCGCGGAACGGTACAGCGGGGAAAGATCAAAGTTGCGCATAAAACAGCCTCCTAAGGCACTTCAGCGAGGTTGATAATGAAGCCTTCCATCATGGACAGGCTATAAGGCTTGAATTCCCTTACGGCAAATTCTTAATTTGGCCTTGTAAAGAAGATGGGGTTTGCTTTCCACATTTCAACTGGTGATGATGAAATAATTGCCAATGGAAACGGCGAAAATTTGTTTATCACATACACTCAAAGTGAGATAGCCGCCACAGTGCGGAACGTTGCATCTTTCAATGCTTTGGCTGGATGTTATAAATCAGCAAATTTCAGGGGATGTGTACCCCCTCAGGATGGACGAATGAAACCAATAAAAAAAATGATAGCGACCGGTTGCCTGCTGCTGACCACTAACGGTTGCTCCAGCGTAGCCAGCCACACCGGGGCCGACCAGGGTTATTACTCCGGTACGCGCGCCAATGTCGATATGATGAAGAGCGAAGATACCAGTTGGGCCATGATGCCCCTGCTGGCGATCGACCTGCCCCTGTCGGCGGCAATGGACACCATTTTGCTGCCTTACGACTACCTGCGCTCAGGCAGCGATAAAGCGGCAGCCTCACCCAAAGCCCGTATCCAGCATGATGAAGAGCGAAATCTGGCTGTCAGCGGCAATCCAGGCCAGGGCATGGCAACCTCGCCAGCACTGGCCGGGCCGTAGTTAAACCGCCACCACAAAAATCTGGTTAAATCCGGCGACTTCACGCATAAAGGCCACCTGTTTGCCGTCCGGTGAAAACACCACGGCGTCCCCCAGTGGTGGCTGCGCAGTCCGCTTGGTCAGGCGCTGCAGATTGCCATTGGCGATATCGCACAGCATCACGCTGTTATCACACACCAGCGCAATCTTGCCCCCCTGCGGATGCCAACTGAAGGCCGACTGGATGCTGTGATCCGCTTGTGTCACCTGATTCGCCTCCCCGCCATTTGGGGAAATAGTCCACAGTTGCACAATGCCCCGATCGTCCTGCATCAGGAAGGCGATGGCGCTGCCGTCTGGCGAACTCCGCAACCAATGGCGTGGCGTGGTGGCAACCCCAGGATACTTGCGTTGGCCGGTATAGGTTAACCGCCGTTGTTGAACCCCCAACGGGGGGGCAGGTAAGGTTGTTGCCGTTCCCTGCAAGGGAGCATCTCCGGCTTTGGCATAGTCGGCATCGTTTTCCGGCAAATCCACCACAAACACTTCCGGCAGTTTTTCCCCCTGCTGCGAGAGGGTGTCGCCGATAAACGCCAACGCCCAACGCTGGCGGCTGCCATCGGGTTTGCTATAGCCTTGCAGGCCAATCCAGCCTTCTTCATAAGCCCGATTGATTTGATCGCTGCCCGGCTGCGGGGTTGGCGTGGTTGCGCTAACCAGTACACAGTAATGGCTACCGTCGTATTCACGCGGGTGCTGCTTGGGCGGATTGACCCCTTGCAGCGGCACCGCTATGCCGACATTGCGCAAATCCAGTGCCGGATCGAGTTCATGCATCACATGGTCGTTATAGGTGAAGCTCAGGCGGCTGGCATCTGGGCTGAATACATGCACGTGGGTACCGCCACGCAGCGCACCAGGGGTATAGGGGGCTGTAATGTCCAGGGCGTCGAGGGTGATCGCCAATTCACGATCCGGCTCGCTGACGATCACGCCACGGCGATGGTGGAAGTCATAATGCCAGTGGCTGTCCGGGTGTTCCGGCCCATGGATAAACACATAACGCGCTGGCGCATCCGGGCTCACCGTTACCACGCCGACATGGGCTCCATGCTGCGCCCGATAAACCACCTCCACCTGACCGCTGGCAACGTTCACCCGTTCAATACTCAGCCCGGTAAAGGATGCGCCGCTTGGCCGTACGTCATACGCCAGCCATTGGCTACAAGGCGTCCAGACGTTAATGTTGGTGAGCTGATGACCTCGTGGATCAAAAGTCAGTTGTCGTTCCTGATGGCTCATGGCGGCTCCTATATACCGGCTGGCATAGAACCGCCATAGTACCCGATCGGCCTGGCTGTTTCACACCACTCAGGTTTGGGTGACTGATCTCCCCCCCTCTTCCGCAGTACCGATCGAGTACCTGATGAACACTTGCCTGTGGAGAGGGCTAAGGTGAAGGGCTAAGGAATGGAAAATGTCGGGAATGAGTTTACGGCCTAGACGCGGATTTAAGCTAAATCCCTGACACTTAAAAAGGAGGCAGATATTCTGCCCCCATGGTCAATATCAATGCGTGCCAGCTTTTCTCACAAGTATAAAATGGCTACCTTTTTCCCTAATTACTCCATCTCCGCTCTTATGGTGGCAGTTGCATTAAACAGTCCTGCGGATGGCCTGTTGCCAGTCACATTAATCGGGGCCACACTCATGGTGCTAGTACCAGTTTGGGTTGCGTAATTCATGCTAACGGGTAATAACCCACCGTTAGGTGTGACAGTTCCCCCCATGGCATCCAATATCCGTATACCGATATCTGTATTACTGGTTGCCAGCGCGGTCTCATCCCCCGATGAGATTTCACCGTTGATAGATAAACTGATTTTTACACCATCAGAAATATTGCTGCACGCCAGCGTCAAATCCACGACTTTGGGGGTAAAACCGTCAACCCCCGCCCCCTTGGTTATTATATCGCCCGCTTTTATATCCCCAAAGTTCACGTTAATGACCTGACCCGCGTTAATATTACAGGATTGAGGGACAGTTACCGTTGCACTCATGGTGACCTGTGCCAACGGTATCGTGTCATAGCGTCCCTTTATTTTTGTGCCATAGATCTTCAGTATTGGCGTCGGCGGAATCACTACTTCCCCTACAAAAGGACGGATAAAATATAAAGAAACATACCCTTGGCTACCTGATGCATAATTCGAGGAAACTGCACACATGGTGCCAGAATTATTACTATAATCGTTTATAGGTGTGGCAACGTAATCTTTAACATTCCCGCCAATATACAGTTCACTGGCGATGGAGAGATATTTATTTATTGCATAATAATTCAGGCCACTCAGAGTGCGATCGAATACCAAGCCCGGTATCTCGGCTTTGTAGTAGTTATTGCCTCCCTCATTAGTGCCACAGTTACACGTACCAGGATATGTTCCTCCCAGATTCCAGTTATATATTCTTGCCTTAGTAAGTCCCGCCTGATTCTCTGCCACCGTGGCAATTTTTGGCTTAAAATCAAAACCAAAAACTTGTGTCCCTTTATCAGGAGTACAGGATCCCCAGACGGACGCCGCCTGGGCCATATTCATGCCCGCGAGCATACAGAACACTATCGCCGCTATCTTTTTCATTCCCATCACACTTCCCTTACCGGCATTGCCCGTTCAGGATCTGAACCCTGGCATGCTCTACTGTCTGTTTCGCCAGCGTATAATTCACCTGGCACCGCTGATCTGCTTCGGTTCCCCATTGCACATTGAGGGAGCCGCTCTCCGCCAACCCCGTCATATACACCTGACCGTTGTCGCCCACGATAAAGCCCTGCGCTGTCTTCTGCATCGGGTCACTGACCGTTGCGCCAAATGGCACTGGTACACTGCCAACCTTAAGCAAGGTCATCAAAACACGCTGCCCCACGTTAGTAGCAAAGTCGGCGCGGATAACCGCCCCTCGCGTTGGAACCACGTTCTGGCTCGACAGCGTCAGGTCGACATTGTCCGGCAGTGTTTCGGTATTTAACCGCACCTGATTCTTACGATATGGGCTGCTGTACGGCACTATGGCATAACCCCGCCAGTCGGTTTTCACCCCAGTTTGGCCACCGACATCGACACCTACGGCACCCGGCGCTTTCACCAGTGTCACAGTTTCCCCAAGTAATTGACCGAAGGTCACACCGTTCTCATGCAAGACAACCCCCCCCTGCACTCCGTAATTCAGGCGCTGACTGTTGTTGTCATAACCATAACCGGCATTCACCTGCCCATAAGTACCACGATAATCGGCATTCAGACTGCCGCTGTTACCCACACCGTTGGTACCGTACCCCTGCTGCACCCCCCAACTCAGGTTATTAGCGGCCAGGGCCGTTCCATTCATACCCGCAGTGTGGGTGGTCCCACCTTTCTGACTGGTATTCAGGCTGTAGCTGGCGTAGGTATTCCTCACCCAGCGGTCCAACGGCACGCTGACACCAAGCGAAAACACCTGGTCTTTGTCATACACGCGCCCGCTGCCATTGCTGCCGCTGGCGGTAGCGTTCTCGTTATAGCTGTAGTTCAACCCATAGCTGATACCGTTCCAGCTGTTGTTGTACCCCGCACCGATAGAGCGCATGGTGCGATTGCTATTCCAGTAATCTTCACTGATCCAGCTCAGCGAAAGGGTACCCGCCCCTTCCCACAGGTTCTGGTTCATGGTCAGTTCGGAACGGTTGCGGCGGCGTTCAACCAACGGTTGGCTGGCTTGGTCCCGATGGGTATCCAGTACTTCCTGCAAGGAGTAGTAGCCGTCGGTAGAGTAGCGGTAACCCGCAATCGCAAAGTTGGTCCCGGTCTGGACAAAGTTCTTGCTGTAACGGATACGCCACGACTGACCATTCTCCTGTGGTTGGTCTTTCATGGTCGACCATGCCTGGGTCACATCCGTCGACAAGGCACCAAAGTCACCCAGGTTTTTTCCCATCCCCAGCGCCAGAGAGTGGTACTTCTCGTTGGCGAACTGCCCGCCGCCGTAGGCAGTCAGCCCATAGGGCAAGCCGTAAATTGCGGTGGCTTGGCCGAAGGGGGTTTTCTCCACGCTGCTGTCGTATGAGCGGTATTGCCCGCTGGTCACCGCGTATTTCAAGCGTCCTTCACGCTGCAGCACCGGCAGTGATGCATATGGCACCACCAGTTCCTGTTCTCTGCCGTCCGACTCACGTATGGTCACGTACAGGTTGCCGCTGCCGCCGGTCGGGAACATGTCATTGATTTCAAAAGCCCCTGGTGCCACAAAGGTCTGGTAAATCACATAGCCGTTTTGGCGGATGGTCACCTGGGCATTGCTCCGGGCAATACCCCGCACTGATGGTGCATAGCCCTTCAGGCTGTCGGGTATCATGTCATCGTCCGACGCCATCTGTGCACCACGGAACGGTACGCCGTCAAACACATCGCTTGGTGAAGTACTGTCCCCCAGCACCAGTTGGCTCTTGAGCGAAACGATGTTGCGTGCAGCGTAGGTATACACTGTGCTCCATTCACTCTTACCTTGGCTGTCACGGTTCCAGGTGGTGTAGTTGCGCAACCGCCACGGGCCGAAGTTAATGCCAGGCCGCAGGTTGGCAAACTGACTATTGCTATCGCCGTTGTTATTGTCACGGGCAACGGTGTTTGCACCACTCAGGCTGTAATTCAGCAAGAAAGACGAAATACCATCATTCCACTGGGTTTCCGGTACGTAGCCCCGTGCTTTTTGCGACATCGCCGCCTGGGGAATACTCAGCAAGAGTTGTTGAGCACTGAAGCGGAACTCGGCGCTGGCTTGCGGGATGGCATTGAGGTTGGCACACTGTGCTTCAGCTTTCCCAATGGCAGGAAACAGGTCGGTTTTAACACCCATTTCATTCAGTTGAGCGACCGTCAGACAAGGCTGCAGCCCCTCTTTACCTTCGGCGCTTTTCCCTATCTTGAATTCAACTTCACGCGTGTCCTGCTGTTCATTATTGAGATAGATATCTACCCGGTAAGAGCCAGGAGCCTGCATCGCCCGCTCTTCAAACACTGACAGGTCGGTTTTCCCGTGTTGTGGATTATCTGTCTCCAGCAGCGCCGGGTTAAAAAACTCACGTGCCTGTGTTTCAAAGGACACCCCCCCCAACAGGGTCATGTGTACTGCAATAAAATACGCAAGCGGGCTGACACGCAGTGAAGACTGACTTTTTTGCATATTTCTAGTCATATAATTAACTTGGCCTTTGTCACTATTCATTCATTTTTCCAGCGGCCTACAGAAGAATGCCTTTTCTTCCGATGTTTTAACGTTCAAGGCTTTTCTGAGTTACCGCGTTTTTATCTGTACCCTTTGTGACTTAAAGTGAGCCAGTATGCTCTTTGCCGGCTCCGCCAAAATCATTGATGATGGTCCAACTCACGCTTCCACTACTCACACCGGCAGGCAAGGCGAAGCGGGCAGTAGTGCCTGGGGCCACAAGGGTTGCCTCTTTCACGTCCTTACCCGCCACTTTTACCTTTTGAAAGTTCATGTAGTACGGGGTCGGGTTGGTCACGCGAAGCTCATTACCACTGCGCTGCCAAGTGAGTTTGTCGGCCATGTTGTCTGGGGCCCCTTTCAACCCATGAGGGCGATAAATCAGCTTCATACGTGTTTTGATGGCAATTTGTAGCGTATTTCTGTCACTTTCTTTTTCTGCCGACGGAATGGCCTTGATGTTCATCCAGAATAGTGATTCCTTATCCTCTGGTAGATTGCCGCCCGCACGCACTACACGCAGCAGGTTCTCTTGCCCAGCGTCCAAGCGAAATAGCGGTGGGGTCACAATAAAGGGGGCTTTCTCAACACCATCGGTGCTTTCAACCCATGTCTGCACTAAATACGCTTTTTGATCCGGGTTGCTGACGCTCAGTGAAGACTCCTTCTTATTGCCGTCATAAATCAGTCGGGTTCCGCCTACAATGACACCTGCCTGTGACATATGAGCGGTAAATAACAGTGCTAAAATTAGCGCAGGTGAGAAATTCATATTTTATATCCTCCATGATATAAATAACGGGGCTATAGCCCCGTTATTTATAATTATCGCCAACCAGATTAGTTCTTAGTTATAAACAATAGAGAAGCTTGCTACTGCGTTGGCTGGGCCGCTGGTTACGGTTGCTGCCGTTGCGATATAACGCGCAACGAAATCAAGGTTGGCCGCACCTGATGTCAGAGCGTAATTGGTGGAAGCTGTATTTAACGGCAGTACGCTTTGTGATGCGTCAGCCAACTGGATACCCACACCTGTAGCGACGCCAGCGTCCTGAGTCAGGGCTAAAACGCTGTTGTCACCAGCAACGGTAGTGCCGTCGAATTTAACGTTGACGCTGTCTACGCCTGTTGGGCAACCACTCACCTGTAAGGTGAACTTGGTAGCTGCAGTTTTGTCACCCGCAGCAGCAAACGCAGTCTTAGACACTTTACCCAAACTAACATCTAAAGAACCGCTGGTAGCATTAGTAACGTTACAAGCAGCATCGATTACAGAACCGGTGAAATTAATCTGGCCATCAGCAGCAAAAGCAGAAACAGTGGCCATAGCGGCAGCAGCAACCAAAGTAGCAACGATAATATTCTTTTTCATTTAAGACTTTCCTTTCAAATGCGACTAATGCGCATTTATGATTTAACGTGACGTCGAAACATCAATCCATGCAATACTATTCATTACGGTTAAATAACCGCTCGGCCAATAGCGTCCTATAACGTCTCTGTGAAAGGCATATCACAAAAAGGATATTCTTCGCTTTACGCGAGGTGTCATTTAACGCGATTAATATAGACAAAAAAAGATAATACTGTAAATGTAATTTTTATTTATCAGCGATATAAAAAACTTATTTAAATTAAAAAAAACAATGAAAATCAGACTGCTACACACACATGTTAACAACGCAACTACGACAAATTAATTTAAAATAATTTTATTCATCTCTTATAGGAAAAACTTATCACTGCAAACCATCATCAATTATCCAATTCGAATTCCAGGGTATCTTTACTCAAAAAGAGGCTTTATTGAATAAATCTAACTTCTGGCTGCAATCAGGATCAGAACACCACATTTCTTATCCTGTAGTGGACACCGATACCCATGAGGTTAAGCCTCTTTATCAAAGCGGGTTCGTCTACCTGCACTGGCTTTTCCATTCAACTTAATACGGAATGACGACCTTAATAACGCTCACTTTAAAATAATCATTTAACACTTTGTTTTAATAGATTTTATCAATAATCACAGCCTTACATCGACGCTTCATAAAATCCTACTTTCTGAGAACGCTAATGCCATCTACTAGCCGTAACGCAAACTGACTTCCTCTCGCGGGGTAAAACCCTCGTGATTATCCGCTAGAAACGCCACTTCATTATCCGCTCGCAGGCGCGGCAATCTCTCTCTATAGCAACTGCTCCGGTAGAACGCCGGTAGTCCTCTGTTGGCTTCGTCAATCATTTCCAGACATTTATCGAACGGCGAGGGATGCACAGGGTTACTACTGAACCCTGTGACTGTCTACAGCGAAGTTGTTATTGATAAGTAAGCGTGAATGTCGCCGTCGCATTTGCCTTTCCAGGGGTTATATCATTAGAGGTTTGATAATAACGGGCCTGAAATGCGAGCGAGTTACTTCCGGATGTGGACAAACCGATTTCGACTTTGCTGCCGAGTGCTAATGGTTTGCTATCGTGCAAGATCTGGACAGCTGCACCAGTGGCGCTATTACCCGACGCGGTTAAATTCAATAATCCCTCTGCTGCATTTGGAGTATCACCGTCTATTTGGACAGTGACCCGTGTTTCAGCTGCGCATGTGAGAGGAATGGTAAAAACTTTAGTTCTAGCATCTCCGGGCCAAGAACCAACGCCCTTAAATGCATTTCTATCTACGTCTCCCATTACAACACTGATCGTGCTGCTGTCGACGCTACAGGTCAGTGTTTTTATATTGAATGAATTTATAGATACAGTAGGTTCTGGTTGCGTCCAGCTGGTTCTATTATTAAAAATAATAAATGAACCTACTTGTCGAGAACGTACAGAACCAGAGCCTGTGACCTGCGCTGTTTTATAAAGCTGTATCCCGATCTGACCTGTTATCGCCTGGGTTGATAACAAGCCATTGGCATTACAAAAAAGCCTGTTATTTGCATTCGTGTCGCCCATATTGGTTCCATCAACCCAAGCTAAGGTACCACAAGTGTTACCTGACTGCCCCTGAATTGCGTAGCCGACCCCTTCAACACCGGTAGCGTAGATTCTTTTACCATCGATTTTCGTTACGTACGTTCCAGCAGCTTTGATCCCAAAACTCTGACTAGTGATGAGCGGGGCAGTATTTGTACACTTATATGTATCAATAAAATCTGTAGTAATTAAGTTACCAATCGGTGAACCGACGGGTAAATCTTTTCGTATCGAAATATCGGGCAAGGTGAGTGTAGTCGCCGTTGTTTGGGCCGAACATGTGAAGGCTTGGGCACAGAATGGCATGAAAAACCATACTGACACGAAGAATAAACACACCTTGAATTTTATTTTTTTCACTTATACTTTACCTGAGTTATAATGAGCGAAATATGGTTATTAACTAGATACAAATTGTTGCCATGGATAGATCTTGGCGTTTTCATGCCGACAGTGCGTTGAAACAACATTTTCTATCATGTGATAAAGATAAATCGCTATCTTTGAATCAAGATCTATTATAATACTTTCCTTCACAATCGAGAATGAACTATTTTTTATTAGCGATAGAAAAAAGTAATAGTATCTTGAATTAAAAAATAGTAATAATTGTAAATTACCAATCACTTTATCCTTCGCATTGATAATCAAGATTTTTCTTGATAAAAAATAAATTTTGTTATCACTGATAATTAAAAGTTTATTTACACGAATAGCATGTGGGGACTATAGTTCACCACATCAAGAAATACACAAGCATAAGTATGCGAGTTACCTTGATGTCCTCTTTAATGTATCAGCTTCGATAAATTTCTTATCGTGTTTATTGAGAGCAGCCTTTATATAAAGGCCGTTCTACACTTGTTCGCTAAAGAGTCAAACCATACTGACACCTCTTAATATAGAGAACAGTATTATTAACTAATAAAGTAAGTAAGGAATAACTTAATGAAAAAGAATATTATTGCAATGACCGTATTGGCTTCTTCTGTAGTTGGTACAACAGCATACGCTGCAGATGGGCAAATAAATTTCACCGGTGAAATCACTGATGCCGCTTGTGAAGTGACTAACTCTGTAGGTTCACCCTTGGAGGTAACGCTGGGTAAAATCTCAAAAACGGCATTCTCTTCGGTTGGCTCCAAGGTATCTACTACACAGTTTTCTCTGGAGTTGAAAAATTGCCCGGACACAGTAACCAGTGTGAAAATTAAATTTGATGGCGCGACTGTTAATGGCGACAACAGCGTATTAGCTCTGTCTCCTGATGTAGATGTTGCAGAAGGCGTTGGCATCCAGTTGTCTGACGCCAGCAACAATGTGTTGCCGTTGTTTAGCGCTTCCCAGGCTTATCCCTTGACAAAAGGTGCGGTGAATAACCTTGGTTTCACCGCGAGCTACATTGCTATCACTGATGTTGCTGAGATTAAACCAGGTAAAGCTAACGCAACGGCTAACTTCACCATTAATTACAACTAAGGTCTGAGCAGCCCATTATTTGGGCTATGGCGTAAATATTGTGAACCCTGGCCGACACAAAAATGGGTTGGCCTATTTTTTTATAGATATTGGAGTCTCTTATGAAATTTTCCCCTATTACTCTACTGACGACATTGCTGGTGATCAGCAGTACTGCGCAGGCAGGTGTGGTTATCGGCGGTACACGTCTGATTTATGACGGTAGCAAGAAGGAATCTTCACTGGCCGTCAGCAACCCAGACAAAGTGCCCTACCTAATCCAGAGCTGGGTTGAGAACGACGTGGACGGCGCTAAAAAAGCCCCTTTCATGATCACTCCACCACTGTTCCGTTTAAATGCAGGGCAGGAAAACTTGATGCGTGTTGTCCGTGTGGGCGGCAATCTACCAGAAGATAAGGAATCACTGTTCTGGCTCAACATTAAATCCATCCCATCAACGGTAAAGGATGAGAGCAAGAATACTCTACAAATTGCGGTGAAAACACGTATCAAGCTGATTTACAGGCCTAAGAACCTGAAAGGCACCCCAGAAGAAGTGACTGACAAACTGATTTGGCAGCGTAATGGCAACACTCTGCAAGTCACCAACCCTACCTCTTTTTACATGAACTTCCAGCAAGTGAAAGTGACCGGTAAAGAAGTGAAAGAGGCAACTTATGTCGCACCAGGTGATACGGCGAGATTTACATTGCCAGCAGGAGCTACCGGCAACAGCGTAAGCTGGATGATTATCAGTGATTACGGTGCCGTGGGCAAAGAACATGTGAGCAAAATGTAACTATCTTAAGTAAAAATAAATTATCCAAGAAATTCAGCACGCACTCAAAAATGCTAATACAACGGTCAAACAGTTTCCTTGCAAACAATGGATTAAAACGGATGAATAATAAAAATTATATACACCGCTTACTACGTGTCAGCAAGTGGGGGTATTTAATTACCGCTCAATTAACTTTATTGGCTAGCGTATCTTTCGATGCACAGGCTCAGGACTATTTTAATCCAGCGTTGCTTGAGATTGATAATTCACATCAAGGCAGCGCAGATCTGAGCGTATTTGAAGATAGTAATATGCAGATCCCGGGCACTTATCGAGTTGATATTTATCTCAACAAAGAACGCCAGAGCACAAGTGATGTTGAGTTTAAAGCGTCGAAAGATAAAGAAGGTAAAGAAAGCCTGCAACCTTGCCTGAGCGTTGAACAATTACAAGCTATGGGGGTAAGAACAGAACTGTTTACCAACATCAGTGATGTGGAAAACCAGTGTGCTAATTTAGGTGCAATTCCGCAGGCCAGTGCTGAATTTCGCTTCAGCGCACAGCAGTTGCTGCTGAGTGTTCCACAGGCAGCCATGTCGCAGAAGGCTCGTGGCTATGTACCTGAAGAACAGTGGGATAATGGCATTTCAGCCTTTTTGTTAAACTACAGTCTGAAAGGTGCCACTGCCAGTACGAACAACGCTAACAGCAGCAGTCAGTTTGCCAACCTGCGGCCCGGTATAAATATCGGGCCCTGGAGGTTACGCAACTATACCACTTGGCAACGTGATAATAGCGGGCAGGATAAATGGAATACTGTCTACTCATACGCACAACGCGACGTCATCGCGCTGAAGAGTCGACTGATTCTGGGGGACAGTACTTCGCCAAGCGACGTGTTTGACAGCGTACCGTTCCGTGGTGCACAGATGGCGTCGGACGATGACATGATACCCGACAGCCTGAAAGGCTATGCCCCGGTAGTACGTGGCGTGGCGCGAACCAATGCTCAGGTTGTCATTCGCCAAAACGGCTATGTGATTTACCAGAGTTTTGTAGCTCCAGGTGCATTTGAAATCAATGATATGTACCCGACCGGCAGCAGCGGTGACCTGTTTGTGACAATCAAAGAAGCCGACGGCAGTGAGCAACAACTTGTCATACCATTTGCTTCACTTCCCGTACTGCAGCGTGAAGGATATTTCAAATATACCTTAACCGGTGGGCAATATCGTTCCTATGACAGCAAAGTGGCTCAGACGCCTTTCAGCCAACTGACGGGTATATACGGTCTGCCTCACGGCTTAACCGCCTATGGCGGTGTGCAATTTGCGAATAATTACCAGTCAGTGGCAATCGGTTTGGGTAAAAACCTTGGCCGTTTCGGCGCACTTTCCACTGATATCACCCATACCAGGTCTACGCAGCAGGATCAGCCAGATGAGAGTGGCCAATCATTACGTATCCGCTATAGCAAGAATATTGTTCAGACAGGAACCAACTTTGCGATTGCCGGATATCGATACTCAACCGACGGCTACTACAGCCTGCAAGAGGTTATGGATACCTATCGAAATGAAGGTGTGCAGTCGCAGATGGAACGCAGGCGCAACCGTTCCGAAGTGACACTCAGTCAAAACCTGTGGGAAGGCGCTGGTGCTTTATCTTTGAGCTGGGTGAGCGAGGACTATTGGAACAACAACCGAACCATGCGTTCCATCGGTACCGGTTACAATAACAGTTGGAATGGCATCAATTATGGATTTTCTTACAACTACAACGAAGATTCAGTAGCTAGCGGCAACAATAGGGGAAACAGCGGGCGCACCTACGAACGTGATCAGGTATTTTCCTTCAATGTAAGCGTGCCACTCAATCGTTGGATGGGAAATAGCTATGCCACCTATAGCATGAGCACTAGTCAGAAAAATGCCACAACAAACACTGTGGGCCTGAGTGGTACCGCGTTGACGAACAACAATCTGAACTGGAGTATGCAGCAAGGGCACGTCAACCAGGGCGGGGGCAGCACGACTAACCTGAATGCAGATTATCGCGGAACCTACGGCCAAATCAACGCTGGTTACGCCTATGAACCAAATAGCCAAAGGCTGAGCTATGGCCTGCAGGGTGGTATTGTAGCGCATGAGGATGGAGTGACTTTTGGCCAGCAACTGGGAGAAACAGCTGTACTGGTAAAGGCGCAGGGTGCTGCCGGTGTGAGTGTAGGCAACCAAGCGGGGGTTAAAACCGACGGGCGTGGCTACGCCATCGTACCTTATGGCACTCCTTACCGTAAAAATCAGGTGCAGTTGAATACCGAAACGCTACCGTATGAGGTTGATATAGTGCAAAATACCCAAAGTGTTGTTCCTACTCGGGGAGCTTTAGTCCGCGCCACCTTCGAGGCTAACGTCGGACAACGTGCGATGATGACGGTGTTACGGAAAGATGGAACCCCTGTACCGTTCGGCGCAACAGTGACTAATCAGGCACAGAAAACCGAACAGGGTTTTATCGTTGGAGACAACGGTCAAGTGTATCTGACTGGTCTTGCTGAACGCGGTGTTGTTAATGTTCAGTGGGGCAATGGCACAGAGCAGAAATGCCAAGTCAGTTACTCGTTGACCAAAAAAGCACAAAATACGATGAATGTTCCTGAGCTAAGCGGACAGTGCAAATGATTATACCGATAGATTATCGAAAGCACTGCCGGTGTGGCATTGGCTGCCGCCTGCTAATTGGTTCTCGAGTTTAGGGGAAAAAAGTGGCGGTTGTGTTGTGCAGGAAAAATATCGTGCTGGAAAAATACCTGCAGGCTATTGTCCCCCAACCCTTATGTCTTGATCTTCTCCGCTAAGGCGGAGAAGATCAAGACATAAGGGTTGGGGTGAGGGGCAACTACAGCACGAACTTCTCGATCGCCAGTGCGACGCCGTCTTCGGTATTGGTGCCGGTCACGTGCTGGGCAATTTCCTTTAATTCTGGAATAGCATTGCCCATCGCTACGCCCATCCCGGCATACTCGATCATCGCAATATCATTAGCCTGATCGCCTAACGCCATCACGTTTTCCTGCTTGATACCCAAATGTTCAGCCAGCATTCTGACACCAGCTCCCTTATCCACATTCTTATGCAGGATCTCCAGGAAGTAAGGGGCGCTTTTCATGATGGTGTAGCGATCCCAGGCCTCTGAAGGCAAGCGGGCTATCGCATCGTCCAGTAAGGCAGGCTCATCAATCATCATCACCTTCGGGAAACGCATAGTGCGATCCATCTCTTCCACGCTGCGGTATTTCAGCGGGATACCGGTCATTTGGGATTCATGGACGGTATATTTGCCAATGTCTTTATTCGGCGTGTACAGGGTATCGAAATCAAACGCCTGGTAATGAACGCCGAACTCCCGTGCCAACTGCTCAAAATAGAGATAATCGTCAAAGCCGAGGGTTTCTTGCAACACACAGGCCCCGTCCGTCGCCTTCAGCACCAGGGCACCGTTATAGGTGATGCAGAAATCGCCCTCACCCTGAATATCCAACTGACGCAGATAGTCCTGCACGCCAACATAAGGCCGCCCGGTAGCCAGCACCACATGCACGCCTTTAGCGCGCGCGGCGGTCAGCGCCTGCTTTACCGCTGGCGTAATCTGGTGCTGCGGATTGAGCAGCGTGCCGTCCATATCAATTGCAATCAGTTCAATAGCCATTCGAGTGTCTCCCAGTGGTTTTTTCTCATGCTAACGCGTTTCAGCTTGCCTTGTTAGTGCTAAAAACGGCATAAAAAAATCCGCGCGGGCGAACCGGCGCGGATTTTTAATAGCCAAATAAGGCGTTAGATATCGATATTCGCCGCTTTCAGGGCGTTTTCTTCGATAAAGGCACGGCGTGGTTCAACCGCATCGCCCATCAGGGTGGTGAACAGCTGATCTGCCGCAATAGCGTCTTTCACCGCTACGCGCAGCATACGCCGCTGATCGGGATCCATGGTGGTTTCCCACAGCTGGTCCGGGTTCATTTCGCCCAACCCTTTATAGCGCTGGATCGACAGGCCACGGCGTGACTCTTTCACCAGCCACTCCAACGCCTGTTCGAAGCTGTCTACCGGCTGGCGACGTTCGCCACGTTCGATATAGGCATCTTCTTCCAGCAGGCCACGCAGTTTTTCGCCCAGCGCGCAGATCCTGCGGTATTCACCACCGCGGATAAATTCAAAGTCCAGCGGGTAGTCGGTATCCACACCATGGGTACGGATACGCAGCACCGGTTCGAACATCTGGCGCTCACGGTTTTCAACCACCACCGAGCTGTAGCTGCTGCCGTGCTGCTCGTTATCGTTGAGCAATTTCACCAGCGATTCGATCCAGTTTTCCACCTTGGCGCGGTCGCCCAGATCTTCTTCGTTCAAGGTTGGCTGGTAGATCAGGTTGTTCAGCAACGCGCGCGGGTAGCGGCGTTCCATCCGGCCAATCTGTTTCTGTACGGCGTAATGCTCGGCTACCAGCTTCTCCAACGGCTCACCCGCCAAGGCTGGCGCAGAACCGTTGGTGTGCAGGGTCGCGCCGTCGAGGGCGATGGAGATCTGATACTGATCCATCGCCTCGTCGTCTTTGATGTACTGTTCCTGCTTGCCTTTTTTCACCTTGTACAGCGGCGGCTGGGCAATATACACGTGGCCACGCTCGATGATTTCCGGCATCTGACGATAGAAGAAGGTCAACAGCAGCGTACGGATGTGCGAGCCGTCGACGTCGGCATCGGTCATGATAATGATGCTGTGATAACGCAGTTTGTCCGGGTTGTATTCGTCACGGCCAATGCCGCAACCCAGCGCGGTGATCAGCGTGGCAACTTCCTGTGAGGACAGCATCTTGTCGAAGCGGGCTTTCTCAACGTTGAGGATTTTCCCTTTCAGCGGCAAGATCGCCTGATTCTTACGGTTACGGCCCTGCTTGGCTGAGCCGCCCGCGGAGTCCCCTTCCACCAGGTAGAGTTCGGACAACGCCGGGTCACGTTCCTGACAGTCCGCCAGTTTGCCTGGCAAGCCAGCCAAATCCAGCGCGCCTTTACGGCGGGTCATTTCACGCGCTTTACGCGCCGCTTCACGAGCACGGGCCGCATCGATGATTTTACCAACCACGATCTTGGCGTCCGCTGGGTTTTCCATCAGGTAATCCACCAGCTTCTCGTTCATCAGCGATTCGACCGCCGTTTTCACTTCCGAAGACACCAGCTTGTCTTTGGTCTGGGAAGAGAATTTAGGATCGGGCACTTTCACCGACACCACGGCAATCAGACCTTCACGCGCATCATCACCGGTGGCGCTGATTTTGGACTTTTTGCTGTAGCCTTCTTTATCCATGTAGGTGTTCAGGGTACGGGTCATCGCGGCACGGAAGCCGGCCAGGTGAGTCCCCCCATCACGCTGCGGGATGTTGTTGGTGAAGCAGTAGATGTTTTCCTGGAAACCATCGTTCCACTGCAGCGCCACTTCCACACCGATATCGTCTTTCACGGTTGAGAAGTAGAACACCGTTGGGTGGATCGGCGTCTTGTTCTTGTTCAGGTATTCCACAAACGCACGGATACCGCCTTCATAATGGAAGTGGTCTTCTCTGTCGTTGCGCTTGTCTTTCAGGCGAATAGAAACGCCCGAGTTGAGGAACGACAGTTCACGCAGGCGCTTGGCCAGGATGTCGTACTCAAACTCGATGTTATTGGTAAAGGTCTGGAAGCTCGGCCAGAAGCGCAGGGTAGTACCTGTCTGGTCGGTTTCACCGACGACTTTCAGCGGGGCCTGTGGTTCGCCATGCTTGTAAGTTTGCTCATGGACCTTGCCTTCACGGCGGATCACCAGTTCCAGCTTTTCTGACAGGGCGTTAACAACCGAAACGCCTACGCCGTGCAGACCGCCGGATACCTTATAGGAGTTGTCGTCAAACTTACCGCCGGCGTGCAGTACGGTCATGATGACCTGTGCCGCAGACACCCCTTCCTCTTCGTGGATACCGGTTGGGATACCACGGCCATCATCCTGCACCGAGACGGAGTTGTCGGCGTGGATCGTCACCTGAATGTCGCTACAGTGGCCAGCGAGTGCTTCGTCGATAGCGTTGTCCACGACCTCGAATACCATGTGGTGCAGACCGGTGCCGTCATCAGTATCACCGATATACATGCCCGGACGCTTACGTACCGCATCCAGCCCTTTTAATACCTTGATACTTGAGGAGTCATAAGAATTCGACATCAACGTTTCTCGCTCATTTTAGTCCTGTGGTTGAACCTCTATTTTACCTTGTTCCACGCGGAACATCTTGCCCTTTTCACCCATCATGTCGGTTACTTGTTCAGCGCTTACCGCACTGACAAAAACCTGAGCCTGGGTGGCTTTCAGGCGATCGGCCAGCAACCGGCGACGGCCGGTGTCCAGCTCGGAGGCAAAATCATCAATCAGATACAGGCAACGCCGCCCGCTCTGGCGGGTGAGAAACTCACCCTGCGCCAAGCGCAATGCGCACATCAGCAGTTTAAGCTGACCGCGCGATAACAAATCCTCTACCGGCGTGCCTTCAGCACGAATGCGGAAGTCCGCTTTATGCGGCCCCACCGCGGTATAGGTTAACGCCCTGTCGCGCTCAAACTGGCGCTCCAGCAGCTCTCCGTAGTCGCTCTCTTTGTCCCAGCCACGCTGGAAAGAGAAACTCAGGGCAAATTCGGGCAAAAACTGCGCGCAGGTCGCGGTGATATCCGCGGCAATTGCGTCGCTGTAAGCTGCCCGCCACTCACTGATACGCTCGGCCAACGGGATCAGTTCCTGATCCCAGGCGCGGATCTGCGCATAGCGATTGACCTGGCGCAGCGCGGCATTGCGCTGCTTCAGTAACCTTTTCAGGTTGCTCCAGGCGGTGAAAAAACCGGGTTCATTGTGAAAACAACCCCAGTCCAGGAAGGCACGCCGATACTTCGGCCCGCCATTAAGCAGGGTAAAACCTTCGGGGGTGATCAACTGCATGGGCAGTAGCTGTGCCAGCTCTGCCACCTTATGGCCATCACTGCCATCGATGCGCACTTTGCTGTCACCCTGACGGCTTTTACTCAGTCCTACCGATAATTCGCGCCCGCTGCCTTCGATCCGGCCATGCAACACAAACTCCGGCTGATCGTGGCGGATCACTCGCCCGGCCTGCAGGCTGCGAAATGCGCGCCCATGACCAAGGGTATAAACCGCCTCCAGCACGCTGGTCTTGCCGCTGCCGTTGGCCCCCACCAGGAAGTTAAACCCCGGTGCAGGCGCCAGATCGGCAGCTTCGATATTGCGGAAATCTTTAATCAGTAAGCGCGTCAGAGCCATACTGTAGTTGTCTTCATCATCTAACAATCCAGGGCGTTATCGTCGCAGATCATTTGCGGGCGGCCAGCGCACAGCAACCGCTGCGTACTTAAAGTACGTGAGGATTGCGAGCACTGCCCAATCGCAAAGGGGCAAGTAAGATAGCCCGATAATTTCTACAGTCGCATTGGCATGACGACGTAGGCGGCAGACTTACTGGCGCCGTCCTCGATCTGCACGCTGGAAACGGAATCGGTCAGCAGCAGGCGCACATCTTCACACTTGAGCGCGTTCAGCACGTCCAGCACATAGCTGACGTTGAAACCAATTTCCATCTCGGTGCCATCATAGCTGACATCGAGGATCTCTTCCGCCTCTTCCTGTTCCGGGTTGTTGGCGGTGATCTTGAGCTGGTTCTGGCTGACGTACAGGCGCACACCGCGGAACTTTTCGTTCGACAGAATGGCTGCACGGGCAAACGCCTGCTTGAGCAGGTCACAGCCCGCTTCCAGCGTTTTGTCCGGATTCTTCGGCAATACGCGGCGATAATCAGGGAAACGGCCGTCAACCAGCTTGGAGGTGAAGATAAAATCACCGACGTGGGCGCGGATGTTGTTGCTACCAATCTGCACCCGTAGCGGCGTATCACCACCGTCCAGCAAGCGGACCAGTTCCATCACCCCTTTACGCGGCACGATCACCGAATGGGTGGGCAACTGCTGGCCAATCGGCATCGAACACACCGCCAGGCGGTGGCCGTCGGTAGCCACGGTGCGCAGCTCTTCCCCTTCGGTTTCAAACAGCATACCGTTCAGGTAATAGCGCACATCCTGATGAGCCATCGAAAACTGGGTGGCTTCGATCAGGCGCTTTAACGTCGCCTGCGGCAAGGTGAACTCCACCTCGCTCTGCCAATCATCCAGGTTCGGGAAGTCTATCGCCGGCAGCGTGGACAGCGAGAAACGGCTGCGGCCAGAACGCACCAGCATACGGTCGCCTTCGAGGATCACCGTAATCTCAGCCCCTTCCGGCAGGCCACGGCAGATATCAAAGAATTTACGCGCGGGGACGGTCGTCGCGCCCGCTTCATGGGGCTGAGACAGGGCAACGCGGGCCACCATCTCCATCTCCAGATCGGTACCTGTCAGCAACAGGGAACCTTCCGTCACCTGCAGCAGCAGGTTACCCAGAATTGGCAGCGTCGGGCGGCCACCCAGTGGGCTGCTCACCTGTTGCAGCGGTTTTAGCAGATGCTCACGTTCAACGATAAATTTCATATGGGCTATGACGACAATGTTCTGATTAAATTGGAGAAATCTTCTTTGATGTCGTGACTTTCCTCACGCAACTGCTCAATCTTCCGGCAGGCGTGCAACACCGTAGTATGGTCGCGGCCACCAAACGCATCGCCGATTTCTGGCAGGCTGTGGTTGGTGAGCTCTTTTGCCAATGCCATCGCCATCTGGCGCGGGCGGGCAACCGAGCGCGAACGCCGTTTAGACAGCAGGTCCGCGATTTTGATTTTGTAGTACTCGGCCACCGTCTTCTGGATATTGTCGATGGTGACCAGTTTTTCCTGCAACGCCAGCAGATCCCGCAGCGCTTCACGCACGAAATCGATGGTGATGGCGCGGCCAGTAAAGTTGGCGTTGGCGATCACCCGGTTCAGCGCCCCTTCGAGCTCACGCACGTTGGAACGCAGGCGTTTGGCGATAAAGAACGCCACTTCGCCCGGCAGACGGATATCGTTCTCGTCGGCCTTTTTCATCAGGATCGCGACGCGGGTTTCCAGCTCCGGCGGCTCGATCGCCACCGTCAGGCCCCAGCCGAAGCGGGATTTCAAACGATCTTCCACCCCGTTGATCTCTTTTGGATAGCGATCCGAGGTCAGGATGATCTGTTGATTACCTTCCAACAGGGCGTTAAAGGTATGGAAGAACTCTTCCTGTGAACGCTCTTTGTTGGCAAAGAATTGAATATCATCGATCAGCAACGCATCCACCGAGCGGTAGTAGCGTTTGAATTCTTCAATGGCGTTATTTTGCAGCGCCTTGACCATGTCCTGCACAAAGCGTTCCGAGTGCATATACACCACTTTGGCATTGGCCTTACGCGCCATGATGCCGTTACCTACCGCATGCAACAGGTGCGTTTTACCCAGGCCGGTACCGCCATACAGGAACAGTGGGTTATAAGCGCCCCCCGGATTGTCTGCCACCTGCCGCGCCGCAGCACGAGCCAGCTGGTTAGACTTACCCTCAACGAAGTTATCGAAGGTGTGCTTGGGGTTGACGTTGGAACGATAGGACAGCTCAGGCGGCGGTGCCGCATTGTCCCAGCTTGGGCGGGACGGTGCAGCCGTGCGCACCACTGGGGCGACCGGAGCGCTGTTGACGCTGGCCATCACGGGCTGGCTGAGGGTTTGTGTCAGTGGCTTGCTGCCCACCTCAAAACGCAAAAGCGGCGCATCCGTACCGCAGAAATCATTCAACAGGCCATTGATATTGTTTAAGTACTTATCGCGAACCCAATCCAGCACAAAACGATTGGGCGCATACAGCGCCAGGGTATTGTCACTCAGTTCCGCCTGCAATGGGCGTATCCACATACTAAATTCTGTGGCAGGTAACTCATCCTGCAATCGGGCAAGACACTGCTGCCAAAGCGAAAGTGACACGGCGGACTCCACTCGAACAAGATCAATAAAAAGAAAAGAATCAGGCTACTTTTTTATAACTCATGATTTTTGACACACGCCCGGTATTGGCTGAAAAACCTGTAGGGTATGCGAACCGCCTTTCACGGTTTATGCCCTTAACGATCCTGTTTTGGGATCGCGATCGGAATGACGGATCATAGCGCAATCTGCGCAAGAGATCCTCCCCTTCATCACAGATTAGATCCATTTTATCCACAGCCCGTGAAGAGTGGCCAGTTTTTAATCAACGCGGGATCGACACCGATGAGATCTGAGCCTGTGGGGCCGGGTTTTAGCGCCTTTCACAGGTTATACCTGGTTATCCACGCGGATCCTTGCAGAAAACACGCAGGATCGTACGGAGATCCTTGTGATTTACCCCCGAGTC
This sequence comes from Serratia sp. Res13-Sevr-LER1-36-b, assembly GCF_015673035.1. Taxonomy (NCBI): domain Bacteria; kingdom Pseudomonadati; phylum Pseudomonadota; class Gammaproteobacteria; order Enterobacterales; family Yersiniaceae; genus Serratia; species Serratia sp. Res13-Sevr-LER1-36-b. Next base: position 166,320 of record NZ_JADACK010000011.1, read on the forward strand.
CGTATAATCTTCGCCCACGTGTGATACCTGGTTCCTTAATGGTGAGTCATTTAGCCAAGACAGGATTCTGCGGTGACCACGGGCCAACACCGGATTTTACTCCGAATTGGCAGACAACCAGGTAGGCTAGCGCGATGTGAATTGACTCAGGACTGTACAATTATTACAATCCCGCCTCTTTATGTATTGCGATTGAGGCGTCGGTCATCTTCACGCCGAGTAGCCAAACGCATTTGACTTATCAGTATTTCATTTAAGTTTAGGTAGAAATCGCTATGAAACGCACTTTCCAACCGTCCGTACTGAAGCGTAACCGTAGCCACGGTTTCCGTGCTCGTATGGCCACCAAGAATGGTCGTCAAGTTCTGGCCCGCCGTCGTGCGAAAGGCCGTACTCGTCTGACTGTTTCTAAGTAATAAAAGCTAACCCGCTGAGTGGTTAAGCTCGCTTTTCCTAGGGAGTTACGTTTGTTAACTCCCACTCATTTCACTTTCGTCTTCCAGCAGCCACAACGGGCTGGCACGCCGCAAATCACCATCCTCGGCCGCCTGAACCAGCTGGGGCATCCCCGCATCGGTCTTACCGTCGCCAAAAAACACGTCAAACGCGCGCATGAACGCAACCGGATCAAACGCCTAACCCGCGAAAGCTTCCGTTTACTTCAGCACGAGCTACCGGCGATGGATTTTGTGGTGGTGGCCAAAAAAGGGATAGCGGATTTGGATAATCGTGCACTGACGGAAGCTTTGGAAAAATTATGGCGTCGCCACTGTCGCCAGGCTCCCGCATCCTGATCGGGCTGGTTCGGGCGTATCAGCTCGTGCTCAGCCCGCTGCTTGGGCCACGTTGTCGCTTCCAGCCGACATGTTCTCATTACGCAATTGAGGCATTACGCAGGTTTGGCATGTTAAAAGGCAGTTGGTTGACATTGAAACGCGTATTAAAATGCCACCCTTTGAACCCAGGTGGCGATGATCCCGTGCCGCCGAAAACCGACGATAACAGAGAACACTAACGATGGATTCGCAACGCAATCTTCTCCTCATCGCTCTGCTGTTCGTGTCTTTCATGATCTGGCAGGCCTGGCAAGTGGACAACGCTCCGCAACCAGTAGCCACCCAGACCACGCAACAGACTGCGAACCCAGCAACCGGTGATGCCGCAAGTTCAGCTGTACCAGGCAGTGGCCAGGGTAAACTGATCACCGTTAACACTGACGTGCTGTCGCTGACCATCAATACCCGTGGTGGCGATATCGAGCAGGCTAAACTGTTGGCCTACCCGGATACCCTGGGTTCATCGACTCCATTTACGCTGCTGGAATCCACCCCGTCATTCGTCTACCAGGCACAAAGCGGCCTGACGGGCAGAGACGGCCCAGATAACCCGGCAAACGGCGAGCGTCCTCTGTTTGAGGCGGCGCAGGATACCTTCACGCTGGCTGATGGCCAGGATGAACTGCGTATTCCGCTGACCTTTACCGGCAAAGACGGTTCGGTCTTCACCAAGACCTTTGTGCTCAAGCGTAACCATTATGCCGTTGGCGTGGACTACTCCATCGTCAACAAAAGCGCGACTCCGCTGGAACTGACCCTGTTTGGCCAGTTGAAGCAGACCACCGACTTGCCTAAGCATCGTGACACCGGCAGCAACAACTTTGCGCTGCATACCTTCCGTGGTGCGGCTTACTCTTCCAGTGAAGACAAATACCAAAAGTATGCGTTCGACAAGGATGAGAATCTGAACGTCACCACCCAAGGCGGCTGGATTGCGATGTTGCAACAGTACTTCGCCACCGCGTGGGTGCCGCAGACTCAGGGCGTCAACACTTTCTATACCTCTAAGCCAGGTACCAACCTGTCTGCCATCGGCTTTAAAGCTGAGCCAGTGATTGTACAGCCAGGCGCTGAGAAGCAGCTGAATGCGACCCTGTGGGTTGGCCCGGAGCTGCAAGATCAGATGGCCCAACTGGCACCGCATCTGGATCTGACCGTTGATTACGGCTGGCTGTGGTTCATCTCCCAACCGCTGTTCAAACTGCTGAAGTTCATTCACAGTTTCATCGGCAACTGGGGCTTCTCGATCATCATCATCACCTTCATCGTGCGCGGCATCATGTACCCGCTGACCAAAGCGCAGTACACCTCGATGGCCAAAATGCGCATGCTGCAGCCAAAACTGCAGGCGATGCGTGAACGTATCGGTGATGACAAGCAGCGTATGAGCCAGGAAATGATGGCGCTGTACAAAGCTGAGAAGGTGAACCCGTTAGGGGGTTGCTTGCCGCTGGTTATCCAGATGCCAATCTTCCTGGCCTTGTACTACATGCTGATGGGCTCGGTTGAGCTGCGTCATGCGCCGTTCATCTGGTGGATCCATGACCTGTCGGCGCAAGACCCGTACTACATCCTGCCGGTGCTGATGGGTGTGACCATGTACTTCATCCAGAAGATGTCACCAACCACCGTGACTGACCCGATGCAGCAGAAAATCATGACCTTTATGCCGGTGATCTTCACAGTGTTCTTCCTGTGGTTCCCGTCTGGTCTGGTGCTGTACTATATCGTCAGTAACCTGGTGACCATCGTCCAGCAGCAGTTGATTTACCGCGGGCTGGAAAAACGTGGTCTGCACAGCCGCGACAAGAAGAAAGTCTAGTCTTGTTTTAGGCAACATCCGTAGGGGCCAGTGCCCCTACGACACCAGCCACGTTGCCAGTAGAGGCGGTCATTAGACCGCCTTTTTGCATATTGTCAGAGAGATAAACCGCTATGAACACCACCGATACCATCGCTGCTCTTGCTACTCCGCCCGGACGCGGCGGTGTCGGCATCCTGCGCATTTCAGGCCGCGGAGCCAAGGACGTTGCCCTGGCGGTACTCGGTAAACTGCCCAAGCCGCGTTATGCCGATTATCTGCCATTCCGTGACGCCGAAGGCAACACGCTGGATCAGGGGATTGCACTGTGGTTCCCCGGCCCCAATTCCTTTACCGGTGAAGACGTGCTGGAACTACAGGGCCACGGTGGGCCGGTGATCCTCGATCTGCTGCTCAAACGCGTGTTGGCGCTGCCAGACGTGCGGATTGCCCGCCCTGGGGAGTTCTCGGAGCGCGCTTTCCTCAATGACAAGCTGGATCTGGCCCAGGCCGAAGCCATTGCCGATCTGATCGATGCCAGTTCCGAACAGGCAGCCCGTTCAGCCATGAACTCGCTGCAAGGCGCTTTTTCCATCCGTATCCATCAGCTTGTGGAAACGCTCACTCACCTGCGCATTTATGTAGAAGCGGCGATCGACTTCCCAGATGAGGAGATCGACTTCCTTTCGGACGGCAAAATCGAAGCTCAGCTGAACGGCGTGATGGCCGATCTGGACGGCGTACGGGCCGAGGCGCGTCAAGGCAGCCTGCTGCGTGAAGGGATGAAGGTAGTGATCGCTGGGCGGCCCAACGCTGGCAAATCGAGCCTGCTTAATGAGCTGGCAGGGCGTGAAGCGGCCATCGTCACCGACATTGCAGGTACCACGCGCGATGTGTTGCGTGAACATATTCATATCGATGGCATGCCACTACACATTATCGATACCGCCGGGCTGCGGGAAGCCAGCGACGAAGTTGAGCGTATTGGCATCGAACGTGCCTGGAACGAGATCGAACAGGCGGATCGCGTGCTGTTTATGGTGGATGGCACCACCACCGACGCCACCGAACCCGCCGAGATCTGGCCAGAATTTATGGCGCGCCTGCCAAGTACCTTGCCAATCACCGTCGTGCGCAACAAGGCCGACATTACCGGCGAGACATTGGGCCTGAGCGAAGTAAATGGTCACTCACTAATTCGCCTGTCGGCGCGTACCGGTGAGGGGATCGACCTGCTGCGTGACCATCTGAAACAGAGTATGGGCTTCACCAGCAATATGGAAGGCGGCTTCCTGGCCCGCCGCCGTCACTTGCAGGCACTGGAGCAGGCGGCACAGCATCTGGTGCAGGGTAAAGAACAGTTAGTGAGCGCTTACGCGGGGGAGTTGCTGGCCGAAGAACTGCGGTTGGCACAGCAGGCATTGAGCGAAATCACCGGGGAGTTTACCTCCGATGACCTGCTCGGGCGCATCTTCTCCAGCTTCTGTATTGGTAAGTAACCCAACGTTCAGATACACGACCTCTTCAGTATCCAAAGCCAAGCATTAACTCACTGTTAATGCTTGGCTTTATTTTTACACCCGCCCAAGCCTGCCCCGCGAGCCCGCGCGCCGCACTCCTACCACTCCGCTGCTTTTTCATTCAACAGAAGAATAATTAAGAAAAAGATCATGCGAATTCTTAATGAAAAATCTTAACGTAATGCTTACTCTAGCACTCCAGTTTTTTTATGAGCCTCGGTCATGGAGTGAACAATGGCTTGTCATTTTATCCGATGGGATACGGTTGCAGAGCGTTTAGAGACCCATCGGCTACCTAAAGACCTGATCGAAAGAACTGCTCGCTTCTCCGTCAAGCGCCGTCGGCGTTTTTTGCAAGGCCGGATCCTGTTGGCCGAAATGATATTTTATTTGTATGGTATCCCGGTACTTCCTCCCATTGCTACGGCACCGACCGGGCGACCGTGCTTTGCCGATCATCATCTACCTGACTTCAGCCTCGCCTATGCTGGCAATACCATCGGCGTGCTACTGAGCCTGGAAGGCAAGGTAGGGTTGGATATTGAGGTGATGCGCGCACGGAGCCACAACCTGCTGCATCAATACTCCAGCACCACGGAGAACGCCTGGATTGCGGCGCAGCACGACCGTCTGGAAGCCGAAACCCAACTGTGGAGCATTCGCCAATGCGTGCTGAAACTGGCCGGCTTGGGTAACAGCGGCCAGGGTTTGCTGAATTTGCACCCTTTTTCCGGCCAATTACGCTGCAACACCTTGCCCAACGTGCACGTCATGAGTGATGCCGGTGAATATCTCAGCTGGGCCTGCGCCCATCAGCCTGGCTTGGATCGGCTGATCTGCTGGCAATATGACGAAAGCCAGGGCTTACAGAAATGCAACGAAATTTCATCACGTAACCCACCTCCCTCCACGCACTTTTTGAAATTGACCAGCCTCGCTTCTGTTACACGTTGAAAGCACCGATTTAACGTCTGTCTTCGGGGGAATATACAAAACAAAACTTTCCTTAACGCATGATTTACTGCTTTGAATTGTAAAAACAGATAAAGACTTAGACTCTGCCTAGGATACATCACCTATTTGCCCTATTATCTGCTGGTTGTTCTAAGCTGAGTCTGTTCATCAGAAAAGGGAGAATCAAAATGTCAGAGCAAGCACTAAAGATCGTTACGCTACTGGGGAGCCTACGTAAAGGCTCTTATAACGCCATAGTCGCACGCGCTTTACCTCAGTTAGCTCCTCAGGGTGTCACTATCGAAGCCCTTCCCTCCATACGCGATATCCCACTGTACGATGCAGACCACCAGCAAGAAGAGGGTTTCCCGGCCACGGTGGAAGCCATTGCCGAACAAATCCGCCAGGCAGACGGCGTGATCATCGTAACGCCAGAATATAACTACTCTGTGCCAGGTGGCCTGAAAAACGCCATCGACTGGCTGTCCCGTTTGCCTAACCAACCGCTTGCCGGCAAACCGGTGGCGATCCAGACCAGCTCAATGGGGCCGATTGGTGGCGCACGTTGCCAATATCACCTACGCCAGATCCTGGTATTCCTGGATGCCATGGTAATCAACAAACCCGAGTTTATGGGGGGAGTGATACAGAATAAGGTTGATGAGCAGGCGGGTGAACTGGTGGACCAAGGCACACGGGATTTCCTGACCGGCCAGTTGTCCGCATTCAGCGACTATATCCGCCGTGTAAAATAAGCTGCCAGGCGGCGCCCGGAGATAACACTATCGAAGGCGCCGTTTTTAATCGTTTTCTCATTAATATTATTGAAAAACAAAGTTATAAAATCATGCCTTTTTTTATTTTAGCCATCTTTTTGGCTTTTGCCACCTGTCCATTGTTTGCTGCACCCATGCTCTATCCTGAGGGAGAAGAGCCGTTAGAACTGCCTATCCATAGCCCGCTGAGTAAGCCATTGCCCCGCTCAGCCTACAATCAGGAAGATAAAAAAGCCGGCGCCACGTCGTTATATCTGACGCTGATGCGTGAAGATGCCCGTAATATCTGGGCCCCCTTTCAACTGGCTGCCTCCTCAGCCGAACAGGGCCAGACCGAGCTAGCCGAACGTTATCTGCAACTTAGCGCCAAGCGAGGGTTGTGGTATTACTACAATCTGCTGGAAGACGACTCGTTCAGCAGCATTCAGCAAAGTGACACCTACCGTTCAATTCTGGCGACCACCAAAGCGCGCTATCAACAACACGCCGCAAAGTTTGAAGGTAAACCTCACTATGCCGTGCCGAATGGCGAGCCACCGGCCGGAGGCTGGCCAACCATCGTCTACCTCCATCCCTACGGGAAAGCCGCCGCCATCATCCCGGAAGATCGGCTGCTGTTTGCCGAGGCCGGGGTGGCCTATATTGAGATAAACGGCACGCAGATGCTGGCGGAAGGGAGCTTTCGCTGGTCTAACTACAGCTCTACCAGCACCCAGAACGCCATTCAACGCACCCTGGAAAGCCTGGGCCCCAAGCTGAAGCTTAATCTCCAACAGGTTTACCTGACCGCACGTGGTCAGGGGGCGTTACATGCAGCTAACCTGATGGCCAATTACCCGCAATTTTATTCCGGAGCGCTGCTGATTGCCCCGAAGGGCCGCCTTCTCCCGGCAAAGCATTCACTGGCAGAAAACAAACGCATCATGATTGCCTATTACGATCGGCAGAATTTCAACGATCGAGCGCTGGCTCTTGATTTTGCTGACTTGTTCAGAGACAAAAATCAGGTCGAGATCGCCAATTTTGCCGAGGGGGAAGATAATATCGGTGGCTGGCAGACGCGGTATAACCGGCCTTTACGCTGGGTAATGGGTAGAGAGCAGGATGCCTCACCGGGCGCTTGAGAGTAACAGGGGCAGAATGCCCCTCAATGTTGCTGAATTTATCAGGGCCTAACGCACGTTAGGCCCCTACGCTGCGGGTATTAATGCCCGTCAACAAACGCAATTTTCAGCACAAACAGCAGCGCCACCACGATCACGCAGGGGCTGATTTCACGCCAGCGGCCGGTGCCCAGCTTCATGATGCAGTAAGAGATAAAGCCCAGGGCAATCCCTTCGGTGATCGAGAAGCTGAAAGGCATCATGGCGGCGGTCACAAAGGCCGGAACCGCTTCGGTCATATCTTCCCACTTCACCCGCGCCAGGCTGGAGGTCATCAGCACCCCCACATAAATCAGCGCGCCCGCTGCAGCATAGGTTGGCACCATTCCCGCCAGCGGTGACAGGAAAATCACCAGCAGGAAGAGAATGCCTACTACCACGGCGGTCAGGCCAGTGCGCCCACCAACGGCCACCCCAGAGGAGCTTTCAATATAGGCGGTGACCGAAGACGTACCCGCAAAAGCACCGGCTACCGAGGTGATGCTGTCCACGTACAGCGCCTGCTTCATACGCGGGAACTTGCCGTTTTCATCCGTCAGGCCAGCCTTGTCGGTCACTCCGATCAGCGTACCCGAGGAGTCAAACAGGTTAACCAGCATAAAGGAAAAGATCACACCTGCCAGGCCGATATTCAGCGCCCCGGCGATATCCACCTGGCCGACCACGGAGGTGACGTCAGGCGGTAGGGAAAATACGCCGCCATACTTCACGTCGCCCAATGCCCAGCCGATCAGCGTAGTCACCACGATGGAGACCAGTACCGCAGCATGGATATTACGCGAAGCCAGCACCGCGATAATAAAGAAACCCAAGGCTCCCAGCAGCACGCTGTGGGAGGTCAGATTGCCTACTGCTACCAGCGTATCCGGGTTGGCGACCACGATACCGGCGTTTTTCAGCCCCATCATGGCGATAAACAGGCCGATACCGCTGGTGATGCCCACGCGCAGGCTCAGCGGGATATTGGCAATCATCCAGTAGCGAATACGGAAAATGGTCAGCAACAGGAAACCGATTGCGCCCCAGAAAATAGCGCCCATGCCGACCTGCCATGAAATCCCCATCGCGCCGACCACCACAAACGCGAAGAATGCGTTGAGGCCCATCGCCGGAGCCAGCGCCACCGGCAGGTTAGCCAGCAAGCCCATCAGGATACTGCCTAAAGCGGCAACCAGGCAGGTAGTGACAAACACCGCCTGAGTGTCCATGCCCGCCGCACCCAGGATCTGCGGGTTAACGAACACGATATACACCATGGTTAAAAAGGTGGTGAGGCCGGCAATCGTTTCCGTACGTACCGTGGTGCCATGCTGCTTGAGTTTAAACACGCGCTCAAGCAAGCCCTGATTGGCATCAAGGCTGAGGTCTTGTTTGCTCATTATAGAATTCCGAAGAGGGATTAGGACTGTCGCTGGCTATCCTATAACAAAAAGTCCGGGTTTTGACCTCGCTCACAGGTTTTTTTCGCCATCTTTACGGCTAAAACGGCCAACAAGTTGTATTTATTGAGATTGATTGCCAAAGGGGGACAACCCGCTGCGATCCGGTTAAAGTAACAGCAGTCATGACTTAACCGAGGGCGCTTACCCCAATGAATCAGGTTGAATGTGTTTTATTTGATTGCGATGGCACGCTGGTAGATAGCGAAGTGCTGTGCAGCAAGGCCTATGTGCATATGTTTGCCCACTACGGCATCGAGCTGGCACTGGAAGAAGTATTTAAAAAGTACAAAGGGATCAAACTCTACGAGATCATTGAGCGGGTTAACGCTGAGCAAGGGGTAAATTTACCCACCAGCGATCTGGAGCCGATTTTTCGCCAGGAAGTGGCCCGTCTGTTTGATGCCGAGCTCCAGCCGATTGCCGGTGCGCGCGAGCTGCTGGCACAGATGGATGCCCCGATGTGCACCGTTTCTAACGGCCCAGTCAGCAAAATGCAGCATTCGCTGGGGTTAACCGACATGCTGTCCTATTTTGATGACCGGTTGTTCAGCGGCTACGATATTCAACGCTGGAAACCCGATCCGGCCATCGTTTTCCATGCCGCCGAACAGATGCAGGTGCCCGTAGAGCGCTGTATTTTGGTGGATGATTCCGTTGCCGGTGCCCAGGCAGGGATCGCGGCTGGCATTCCGGTGTTCTACTTCTGCGCCGATCCTCATAATCAACCGATCGATCACCCGTTGGTGACGACGTTTGACGATCTGGCACAACTGCCTGCGCTGTGGCAACAGCGGGGTTGGCAGCTTACCCGTTAACCACGTTGATATTCAGCGGGGAGAATACCCCGCTGAACGTTATCGATTAACGGTAGGATCCCAGCGGAACTTCGGCATCAGGCTCATGGGTAATTCTGTTACGTAAGTCCCGACGTACTATCTCAATCACCCAAAACCAAAATATATGCCCCAAAATTTCAGAAAGGTACTCATCAAATGGCAGCATTGAAAGCGGAGGAGTCAAACCAAGCAAAGGGAAACTAATGCCATGCACGGCAACGGTGGCAATGATACCCGCCAGCACCCCCTGCCAAAGTTTGACCTTTGGAAAAACTTCGGCAACCAAGCAGTAACCTATCGCAAAGACCAACGAAAATATGACGTGCGTAACCATAACCGGATTAATAATATGCTCAGAAAAGGTATATACCGTACCGGTTGGATCTATCCCAAGATAATCTCTCAAAAAAAGATAGGGCGGGTTAAATTCAGCCCGGCCATCACTCAGGGTTCTTGGCGGTAGCGGAACCTCTGCCCCCCACTTGACAAAAGCAGAGAGGATCCCGCCAATAATGCCAACAAACAAGGCAACGCCATACCGCCGCCGACCTGGATCCGTTTTTATAAATAACGCACTAATTTTCATAATGATAACCATCCAATGGAAATATATAAATCACTCTTACTTATACTCTAAATAACTCAAGCTGCATGATAAAAAAGCAATGCATTGATCATCATCATAAATTTAACGCAATACGATAAGAAATTATAATATTTAAAGCCCCGACATCATGCCAATTAATTAGCCATAGTATAGATAGGGGCAACCATTCCTACTGTAGCCTGATTAACTAGCCGGTAACGGCGGGCGATTGCGCCACCAGCGCCAGCTGCGTTTTAGCGCTTTAGTCTGCGGGCTAAGGCGTTTGTTCAACCCGTTCGCCAGCACGTCCAGCGTCAGGCAGAAGATGAAATAGACCAGCGCCACAAACAGGAACACCTCCATCGGGTAAACCATGCTGCGGTTGTTGACCTGGGTAGCCAGGAAGGTCAACTCACCCACGCCGACGATGTACGCCAGCGAAGTGTCTTTAATCAGCGAGATCCACTGGTTGATAAACGAAGGCACCATCATGCGCAGCGCCTGCGGCAAGACGATCATCCGCAGCACCTGCCAGCGGTTTAAACCGAGCGATAGCCCCGCCTGCCACTGCCCGGCACCGATAGCCACGATCCCCGCTTTTACCGCATGGGCCAGGTAGGCCGAGGCGATCAATGCCAACGCGCACACCACGGTGGTTATTTCCGGGATGTCGACGCCAAACACGATTGGCAATAGGAAGTAAGTCCAAAAAATCAGCATGATCACCGGGATGGCGCGGAAGAATCCGAGCACCATCGCCAATAACCCAGCCAGCACCCCACGCGACATCGCCAGCGCGACACCCAGCAACGTCCCCAGAATAGCCGACGCCAGCCCGGCCATCAGGCTGATCGCCAACGTCAACGCAGCACCGCCCAAAGGCCCGTCCGGGAAGGTGCCCCACAGCAGGTAGCCCAGGTTTTCCTGGATAACGGTAAAGTCCATCTTAGTATCCCCCCAGCGGTTTGCGCTGTTGACGCCACATGCCCCAAGCTTCCAACAGGGCAATAATGGCGATATACAACACCGTTGCCACGCCAAACGCCTGGAAGGTCCGCAAGGTTTCGGTTTCCACCTGGCGCGAAGCGTAAGACAGCTCAGCCAGGCCGATCGCCATAGTCAGCGACGAGTTCTTAATCACGTTCATGTACTGCCCCAGCAGCGGCGGGAAAGCGATTTTCAGCGCCTGCGGCAGCACCACATAGCGCATCGATTGCCAGCCGGTCAGCCCTAACGCGTAGGCGGCATGCTTTTGCCCACCGGCGACGCCACGGATGCCAGAGCGGATCTCTTCGGCAATAAACGCGGTGGAATAAAGCGTCAGGCCGAAGAAGCCCGCCAGGAATTCAAACGAGGGCCAGTCGAGAAAGCCTAACTGATGGGGGGTATTCAGCCATTGCATGGCAAAGGAGGGCAGGATTTGCCCGGCGGCGAAATACCAGAAGAACAGTTGCACCAGCAGAGGAGTATTGCGAAATAGTGCGCTGTAGGCCACCGCCAGCCAGCTTAACGGGCGCAGGCTGCTGTCCCGCATCGCCGCCAGGCCAAAACCCAGCAGCGTTGCCGCCAGCCCGGCACAGGCCGACAGCCATAAGGTCATCAAGAAGCCGTTCCATAGCCAGCTCAGATACTGCGGCGCCAACAGCCAATCTGAGAGTTGTTGCAGATTCATGCGTGGTACTTCCCCTCGCCCCAACCCTCTCCACCACTATACAAAACCGGGGGGAGAGGGAGAAGGGAGATTAGGCTTTAGGTTGCTGATCCAACGGGCCGATCTTGAAATCGCCACGCGGTTGGGCGGTTTTGGTTTCCGGGCCAAACCAGCGATCGTAAATCTTCACCGCATCGCCGTCTTTTTCCAGTTTGATCAAGGTATCGTTAATGGTCGCCGTGAGGCGATCTTCGCCTTTTGGAATACCAACGCCTTGATACTCTTTGGTGATGCTAAACGGAGAGATTTCAAAGTCGGCTTTTTGCGCGGCCGGCAGGTTGCCCAGTAGGCCAACCAGCTTGGCATCGTCCTGGGTGATCGCCTGCACGTTGCCGTTACGCAGGGCGACAAACGCCAGTGGGGTATCGTCGTAAGAGATCACTTTGGCCGTTGGGTAATGCTCGCGCAGGGTAATTTCCTGCACGGTGCCTTTATCCGCGCCGATCCGCAGTTTTTTGATGTCTTCCGGGGTTTTCAGCACGCCCTTATGGGCAATGAATTTCTGGCCGGTAGCAAAATACGGCACGCTGAAATTCACCTCTTTGGCACGCTCGTCGGTGATGGTGAAGTTGGCCGCAATCAGATCAACCTTTTTGGATACAAGCAAAGGAATGCGGTTAGCCGGGTTGGTGGCGCGCAGTTCAACCTTGACGCCCAGCGCCTTACCAATGGCTTCAGCCACGTCCACGTCATAACCCACCAGCTTTTTGCTTTGCGGATCGACATAACCAAACGGTGGGTTGCTATCGAATACCGCAATACGCACCACGCCAGCTTTTTGAATATCATCGAGTTTATCGGCATGTGCCACACCGGTGGCAAGGCTGGTCAGGCTGGCTAACAGAGATAAGGCTAAGACGCGCTGTTTCATGAAAAGCTCCCAAGTGATTGATGTCCCGCTGGCTGATAAGCTAGCAAGCCTCACTTAGGTCAGGAAATAATATTAAACGCTATAGTTATAACCTTTTTAACTTTACGGTTTTTAAATGGCATAAAGGCGCCATTTTCAGCGCCTTCTAGAATAACTCACTGGTTGAATTACGCTTTTTTCTCGTCTTTACCGTCTGACAACAGCTTGTCCAGCGCATCGCCACCGATATGGCGGAAATCCTGGCCTTTGACGAAGTAGAAGATGAATTCGCAAATATTCTGGCAGCGATCGCCGATACGCTCGATAGAGCGGGCACAGAACAGCGCCGTCAGCACGCTCGGAATGGTGCGCGTATCCTCCATCATGTAGGTCATCAACTGGCGCACGATGCCTTCATATTCCTGATCGACCTTCTTGTCTTCGCGGTAAATCCGGATCGCTTCATCCAGATCCATACGCGCAAAGGCATCCAGCACGTCGTGCAGCATCTGCACGGTGTGGCGGCCCAGTGACTCCAGGCTGACCAGCAACGGCTGATGCTGGTGCGAGAATTTCTCCAGTGCGGTGCGACAGATCTTGTCCGCTACGTCGCCGATGCGTTCCAGCTCGGAAATGGTCTTGATGATCGCCATCACCAGGCGCAGGTCGCTGGCGGTCGGCTGGCGTTTGGCAATGATACGCACACAGGCCTCATCGATCGCCACTTCCATCATATTGACCTTGGCATCACCCTCGATCACCCGTTTGGCCAGTTCACCGTCCTGGTTATGCATCGCGGTAATGGCGTCGGTCAGCTGTTGCTCCACCAGCCCGCCCATGGTCAGCACCTGGGTGCGGATGTGCTCGAGTTCAGCATTGAACTGGCCGGAGATGTGTTTGTTTAAATTCAGGTTATCCATGATGCATCCTAATCAACCATAGCGGCCAGTAATGTAGTCTTCGGTCTGCTTCTTCTGTGGCGCGGTAAACAGAGTGTCAGTATCGCTGAACTCGATCAACTCACCCAGATACATAAATGCGGTGGAGTCGGAACAACGCGCCGCCTGCTGCATATTGTGGGTCACGATCACCACGGTGTAGTCAGACTTCAGCTCGCTGATCAGCTCTTCAATCTTGCCGGTGGAAATTGGATCCAGCGCGGAGCAAGGCTCATCCAACAACAGCACTTCCGGGCGAATGGCAATGCCGCGCGCAATGCACAGGCGTTGCTGCTGGCCGCCGGACAGGCTGTAACCGCTCTGGTGCAGCTTGTCCTTGGTCTCGTTCCACAGTGCCGCCTTGGTCAGCGCCCATTGGACACGCTCGTCCATATCCGCACGGGACAACTTCTCGAACAGTCGCACGCCAAAGGCGATGTTGTCATAAATCGACATCGGGAACGGCGTTGGCTTTTGGAACACCATGCCCACCTTGGCACGCAGCAGCGCGATATCCTGGTTATCCGTCAGGATGTTTTGCCCATCCAGCAGGATATCGCCTTCGGCACGCTGCTCGGGGTAGAGCTGGTACATCTTGTTGAAGGTCCGCAGCAGCGTCGATTTGCCGCAACCAGACGGGCCAATAAACGCGGTCACCTTGTTCTTGGCGATATCCAGCGTGATGTTTTTCAGCGCATGGAATTTGCCGTAGTAAAAGTTCAGATCGCGTACCTGAATTTTGCTGCTGGAAGTGGAGTCAACCATACTCATCAAGACTTCTCTCTTTTCACGGTGTCGCCTGAGCGGCACCTAAATTTTTATGAATGCTTTTTCTTGGCGAAAATCACACGCGCCAGGATATTCAGTAACAGTACGCACAGGGTGATCAACAGCACCCCGGCCCAGGCCAGCTGCTGCCATTCGGCAAACGGGCTCATGGCAAACTTGAAAATGGTGACCGGCAGGTTGGCGATCGGCTGCATCAGGTCGGTGCTCCAGAACTGATTCGACAGCGAAGTAAACAGCAACGGGGCTGTTTCCCCGGCGATACGCGCAATCGCCAGCAGTACGCCGGTGATGATGCCGGAGACCGACGCCTTCAGCGTAATGGCGGAAATCATGCGCCATTTCGGTGTCCCCAGCGCATAGGCCGCTTCACGCAGCGTGTCCGGTACCAGCTTGAGCATGTTCTCGGTGGTGCGGATCACGATCGGGATCTGCAACAGAGCCAGCGCAATAATCCCGGCCCAACCGGAGAAGTGTTCCATTTTCGCTACCACCACGGTGTAAACGAACAGGCCCACCACTATCGACGGTGCAGATAACAGAATATCGTTGATAAAGCGGATCACTTCCGCCAACCAGGATTTACGGCCGTATTCCGCCAGGTAGATCCCCGCCATGATGCCCAACGGAGTACCGAAGATGGTCGCCCACAGGATCAACAAGCCGCTACCGGCGATGGCGTTAGCCAGACCACCGCCCGCGGTATTCGGCGGTGGCGTCATTTCGGTAAACAACGCCAGCGACATGCCGTCGATGCCCTTGGTGACGGTCGAGAACAGGATCCACACCAGCCAGAACAAGCCAAAGGCCATAGTCGCCATCGACAGGAACAGCGCCAGACGGTTTTTCTGCCGACGCCAGGCCTGCATTTTACGGCGGCTTTCCGCCAGTGCTACCGGGTTTTGCATATCCATCGTTGCCATGTTAGCGACCCTCACGCTTGGCCAGGCGCATCACCATCAACTTCGACAGCGCCAGGACGATAAAGGTGATCACAAACAGGATCAGCCCAAGCTGCATCAATGCAGAGGTGTGTAGCCCGGATTCCGCTTCGGCGAATTCGTTGGCCAACGCCGAGGTGATGCTGTTGCCCGGCATATACAGCGAGAAGCTGTCGAGCTGGTAGGTGTTACCGATGATAAAGGTCACCGCCATGGTTTCCCCCAGGGCGCGCCCCAGGCCAAGCATCACGCCGCCAATCACGCCGTTTTTGGTGAACGGCAGCACAATGCGCCAGATCACCTCCCAGGTGGTGCAGCCGATACCATAGGCCGACTCTTTCATCATCACCGGGGTCTGTTCGAACACATCGCGCATCACCGCCGCAATGTAAGGAATAATCATAATGGCCAGGATCACCCCGGCAGCCAGAATACCGATACCAAATGCCGGGCCGGAAAACAGCTCGCCTACGATCGGGATACCGGACAGCACTTCCCCCACCGGGGTCTGGAAATATTTGGCGAACAGCGGGGCAAACACGAACAGGCCCCACATGCCGTAAACGATGCTTGGGATCGCCGCTAACAGTTCTATCGCAATCCCCAATGGGCGCTTGAGCCAGTTAGGGGCCAACTCGGTCAGGAACAGGGCAATACCAAAACTGACCGGCACAGCGATAATCAGCGCAATCACCGAGGTGACGACCGTACCGTAGATCGGCACCAGCGCACCAAACTGCTCGGCTGGCGCATCCCACTCTTTGGTCCACAGGAAGGCAAAACCGAACTTCTGCATGCTTGGCCAGGAGGCGATAATCAGCGAAACGATAATGCCGCCCAGCAACAATAAGGTAATCAGCGCAGCCAGTCTGACCAGCGCGCTGAAGATGATGTCACCGTTTTTACCCGGTGCTTTAATGGTCGGCTTGTACTCAGCCATAGATTACTCTTCTGTTTAAAGCTTGGAGGGCCCGGCACGCCAGGCCCCGACAGTCAGGTTGAGGCACGGTCTTCCGCACCCCCTGCGTTGTTAGAACAAGGCCTTACCGGAGCTGTCTTTGATGTTGGTTTTCCAGGCAGCACGGATTTGCTCAACCACTTCGGCAGGCAAGGCGGCGTAATCCAGTTCGCTAGCCTGTTTGGCACCGGTCTTGTAAGCCCAGTCAAAGAACTTCAGCACTTCTGCGCCCTGCTCAGGCTTCTTCTGCTCTTTGTGCACCAGGATGAAGGTGGTGGAGGTGATAGGCCAGACGTTGTCGCCTTTCTGGTTGGTCAGGTCCTGCGCGAAGGTTTTGCTCCAATCCACGCCTTTGGCTGCAGCGCTGAAGCTCTCTTCGGTTGGGCTAACAGCTTTGCCATCGGCAGACACTAATTTAGTGTAGGCCAGGTTGTTCTGCTTGGCGTAAGCATATTCAACATAGCCGATAGAGCCGGGCAGACGCTGAACGAACGCGGCGATGCCGTCATTGCCCTTGCCACCCAGGCCGGTTGGCCAGTTAACGGTTGAGCCTGCACCAATTTTCTCTTTCCACTGCGCGTTAGCCTTGGCCAGATAGCTGGTGAAGACGAAAGAAGTCCCGGAACCATCAGCACGACGCACCACGGCGATAGCCTGATCCGGCAGCTTGACGCCCGGGTTCAGTTTAACGATCGCCGGGTCATTCCATTTTTTGATGTTGCCCAGGTAGATATCACCCAGGGTTTGACCATCCAGAGTCAGCTCACCGGATTTGATGCCCGGAATATTCACCGCCAGTACCACGCCACCGATCACGGTAGGGAACTGGAACAGGCCGTCCGCAGCCAGTTTTTCATCGGACAGCGGGGCATCAGAAGCACCAAAGTCAACGGTGTTGGCGATGATTTGCTTCACACCACCAGAGGAACCAATCCCCTGATAGTTAACCTTGTTGCCGGTTTCTTTCTGATAAGAATCTGCCCACTTGGCATACACCGGAGCGGGGAATGTCGCACCTGCACCGGTCAGGCTAGCAGCAGCGAAGGCGGACACAGAGGCCAAAGAGAAAGTCGCTGCCACAATACTGGCGACGGTGGTACGCATCAGTTTCATAATCCCTCCTAATGGGATATTTCAAAAATCGACTGTGAGTCGTTTTCATCAGAGTAAGTATTGCTGCAGGAGGGAAAATAGGACAGTTTGGTGACAGTAAAATGTACGAAATATGACAGTTATATTACAGCGGAGAGTAATTGATATTAATTTGATTAAAATCAGTGAGATGATGTCATTTTCAGACATAAAACAATCTGCAAAAATCTGCCTGTTGCTGCACTATCTCTCTGAATATGAGCGGTTTTCGCTCTTTTTTACACGTTTGTCATATTGCCAATCGCTGGCGCACTATCCCCAAGTTGCAGGGCGATATCTGAGTAATATTCATAACTGATAGCGTTTCAATAACGGCTGATAGACCTTGCGGGAAAGCCAGGAAATCACCGCCCAGACGCTACGCTGATAAACGTTCAGGTGCCGGACATAAACCATGCTGTATTCAATCACCGGTTGGCAACCACGAACCCGCTTAAAATCCGGCGCACCGGAACTCAAATTGAGAAACAGCTTGTGCTCCATGGCGTAGCGTAATGCAAAGGCGATCAGACGACGATATAGCGCCAATGACGCGGGTAATTCTGTTCGATAGCCGACGATCGGCACCGTTACCGTCTGTTCCAGCTGAACAATTCCCAACACTCCCACCATTTGCTGCTGGTGGAACAAGCCGTACAGTTGCAACACACCTAGCTGCGAGGCCTGAGATAAATAACCGGCGGTGAACTGCACATTCTGGCGGCTGTATTTTTCCAGGTAGAGCTGGTTATAGAGGCGTTCGGCACACTGCATTCGTTCGGGATCATCAGCAGACAGCCGTTTGAACTCCCATCCTATCTGATGCAGCAGTTTGTCATCCCGGCGCGCGTTGATTTTTCCCCACCAGCGTAAAGGATCGTCCAGGCAATAAACCTGACGGCTGACGATAGGCAGCCAACCTTGCTGGAAGAGCCGTGCCAACATCTCAGGAGTCTGCTGCCCATTAAGTGAACGGATCATCAACGTATGCTGGGGATAGCGCTGCAATGCCTGTTGCCGCAACGCGTCGGTATCCAGGGATTGCCAGTAGCTGCTGGTCAAATTGGTGGAAAGGCACTGATTATTCAGCACCTGGAGCCGATCGACGTGTGCCAGCAATAAGGGCCACTTCAGCAACAGCGTCAACCCGTTGCACAGCGCCCGCAACGCGCCGTTATCGATTTTGATAATTTCATCCCGCGCGTAATCGACGATCAGCGCCAGCGGGGAAACCACATAGCAATTACCGGGTACGTAATCATTGACCGTCGCCGGTATCCAGAAGCCATCCTGTTGATACTCGGTCATCGACGTCTGGAGATTGGCAATCATGCCTGGCTGTTGTAGCAGGGTCACTTGCAGGCGCTGCCAATGATTAACCTGCTCCATGCTAACCGTCCCACTCAATATCAAAGGTGCTGGCATCGGTGAGGGACCGCCGATAGCGCAAGCTGCGGTATCCCATTTCCAACAATGCACACCACTGCGCTCCGGCACTTATCGGCCAACGGTGATCGTTGAGCAGATTAGGCGCTTGGCGAAAGTCCCGCCATAGCGTCGCCAACTGCTTATCGCGCCAAGCCTGCCAGGCAAAGAATAACAGTATGATCACGCCCACATGTCCCGCCTTGGGCGGCGCTGGCTGGTATTGCAATTGCCCATCGGCAGCGATGGACATCTGAGCCCCCAGCAAATGCAGGCCGCTGGTGGCCCTGGGATTACACTCAATAACAAAAATCACCCCGTCCTGTTCGATAAAATCGAACGCCACCTGGCCATGAAAGCCGGTTTTTTCCCCAAACTGGTGCACAAAGTCGTCCAGCCGCCGATCCTGATGGGGAACAAAGTAGCTGCCTGCAGCCTGATTGAAGCAATATTTGGGTTGATAAGCCTGATGCGCGATCAGCCTGCCGTGCTCAAAAACGGCATAGTTGCATAAGGCCACGCCGTCTATTTTCTGCTGCTGCACCCAGGGGATATGTTCGTTGAGCTGCCGATCGTTCAATGCACCCGGTTTTGGCGTGCGGATCACTTGGCGACCAAAGCGTGAATAAACCGGTTTCAAAATGGTCTGAGGATCGTCGTCAATTTGCGAGCAAGAGGTCAGCATTCGGGTTGCGGGGATCCGCACCTCACCCAATCCCGTTAACAGGCTCAGGCTTTGGTACTTATGATGCAGTTCAAATAGCAACTGCCGTTCAGGCATCAGCCACTCGGTAGGCCCGATATACGCAGCAAACGCCTGGGAGAGGTAGAAGACCTCTTCACAGGTGGGGATCAGCAGCCCAATAGCATGTTGGTCGAGATAGCCTTGTAGCTGCTGTTGATAACCGGCAAGATCCTGGCGCGGGGAGGGAAGCCGTAGATAACCTTCAATCCCTTGTAAAAAGCGGCCTAGTGGCCACTTCAGGCTATCCGCCAACCAGACGCGGTGCCCGCTGCGCAACGCAATACGCGCCCACTCTATCGCGACCGGAGCCCGTGCTCCAGTAATCAAAATATTCATTATCTACGTATTCCCTTCCCTGTAGCATCACCCGCCAATCATAGCGTTAATGGTAAAACTGGGGCTAAAAAAATACCGTGTTGAGTAACCCAACACGGTATTCATAGCAGAAGGGTTAGCGATTATTCCACAGTAACGGATTTCGCCAGGTTACGTGGCTGATCTACATCGGTGCCTTTGATCAGAGCGACGTAGTAAGACAACAACTGTAACGGCACGGTGTAGAAGATCGGTGCAACTATATCTTCAACATGCGGCAGTGGGATGATGGTCATCCCTTCGCTGCTGACGAAACCGGCATCCTGATCGGCGAACACATACAGCTGGCCACCACGGGCACGCACCTCTTCGATATTGGATTTAAGCTTCTCCAACAGCTCGTTGTTAGGCGCAACCACGATCACCGGCATGTCGGCATCGATCAACGCCAGCGGGCCGTGCTTAAGCTCACCGGCTGCGTACGCCTCTGCGTGGATATAGGAGATCTCTTTGAGCTTCAGCGCCCCTTCCATAGCGATCGGGTATTGATCGCCACGGCCAAGGAACAGTGCGTGATGCTTGTCAGAGAAACCTTCCGCCAGCGCTTCGATGCTCTTATCCAGTGACAGCATCTGCTCGATACGCGCAGGTAACGCCTGCAAGCCATGCACGATGTCATGCTCTACGCTTTCCGCCATCCCTTTCAGCCGGCCAAGACGCGCCACCAGCATCAACAGCACAGCAAGCTGTGTGGTAAAAGCTTTAGTGGAGGCAACACCGATTTCGGTACCGGCCTTGGTCATCAGCGCCAGGTCGGACTCGCGCACCAGGGAAGAACCTGCCACGTTGCACACGGCCAGGGAACCCAAATAGCCCAGCTCTTTGGACAGACGCAACGCTGCCAACGTATCGGCGGTCTCACCGGATTGAGACAGGGTGATGATCAGGCTGCCTGGGCGCACCGCTGACTTGCGATAACGGAATTCAGAGGCAATCTCGACGTCACAAGGCACACCGGCCAGCGACTCGAACCAGTAACGAGCCACCATCCCCGAGTGATAAGAAGTCCCACAGGCGATGATCTGCACGTGCTGCACTTTTGACAGCAGTTCGTCAGCGTGCGGGCCAAGCTCACTCAGATCGATCTTGCCATGGCTGAAACGCCCCTCAAGGGTGTTTTTCAGCGCCATTGGCTGCTCAAAAATCTCTTTTTGCATGTAATGACGGTACGCGCCTTTGTCACCGGCGTCGTATTGCACCTGAGATTCGATCTCTGGGCGCTCAATCGCATTACCTTGCTTGTCGAAAATGCTGACGGTGCGGCGGGTCACTTCTACCACGTCGCCTTCTTCCAGGAAGATAAAGCGGCGGGTTACCGGCAGCAGGGCCAGTTGGTCGGAGGCAATGAAGTTTTCGCCCACGCCACGGCCAATCACCAGCGGGCTACCTGAACGAGCAGCCACCAATACGCTCGGATCGCGGCTGTCCATCACCACGGTGCCATAAGCGCCACGCAACTGTGGGATCACACGCTGTACCACTTCCAGCAATGTACCGCCCTGCTTCTGTTCCCAATGCACCAGGTGAGCAATCACCTCGGTATCGGTTTCAGAACTGAAGTGATAACCACGCTCAATCAGCTGTTCACGCAGCGGTTCGTAGTTTTCGATAATGCCGTTATGCACCACCGCGATGTAATCTGAAACATGAGGATGCGCGTTCGCCTCCGAAGGCTCACCGTGCGTCGCCCAGCGGGTATGGGCAATCCCGGTACCGCCGTGCAGATCCTGTTGCTCTGCCGCTTCAGCCAGTTTTTGTACCTTGCCGACACGACGTAAACGGCTGACGTTACCCTCGCTATCCACCACGGCCAGACCCGCTGAGTCGTAACCCCGGTATTCCAGGCGGCGTAAACCTTCCAGCAGGATCTCGGCGATATCACGTTGCGCTACTGCACCTACAATTCCACACATCTGTTGTATTCCTAATTAAACGCCTTGCGGGCGCTTTCGATGTCTTGACCTGATTTTTGCCGGTTTTACCGTGCTTCCCCGAGCCTGTAGAGAATGGGGATTATTATGTTTTGCTCTGTGCTCTTTAACGAAAGTACAGAGCAAAACAGTGATGCCCTCACCCTAACCCTCTCCCACAGGGAGAGGGGATCGATCGAGAGTGTCTGAAATTACGTCTTCTACATCAGCACCGGTTGATTCACCTTGGTTGAAGGGGCGATCGCGGTTGCTATGATTACCCTTGCTATCCCAACAGAGCAGGGCCTAACAGCTCCCTCTCCCTGTGGGAGAGGGTTGGGGTGAGGGGTCCTACTTCTTCTTGGTTGGACGCTGCCAGCCTTGAATGTGCACCTGCTTGACCCGGCTCAACACCAGCTCATTATCCGCTATATCACGGGTCACCGTGGTACCGGCAGCGATCGTCACCCCTTTGCCTACGGTGACCGGAGCCACCAGCTGAGTATCCGAACCGACAAACACGCCGTCGCCGATAATGGTTTTGTGCTTGTTGGCACCGTCGTAGTTGCAGGTGATAGTACCGGCACCGATATTCACATCATCGCCAATTTCGGCGTCGCCCAGATAGCTCAAGTGGCCAGCTTTGGAACCTTTACCCAGGCGAGCCTTCTTGATTTCCACGAAGTTGCCGACGTGGGCACCTTCTGCCAGTTCGGCACCCGGGCGCAGACGGGCAAATGGGCCAACGGTACAGGCCGCTTCCAGCTGCGCATCTTCTAGCACGCTGTAAGGGCTGATCTCGCAGTCGTCGCCAATCACGCAGTTTTTCAGCACGCAGCCGGCACCAATCTTCACGCGGTTACCCAGCTTGACCTTGCCTTCGAGAATCACGTTGGCATCGATGGAGATATCGCGGCCATGTTCCAGCTCGCCACGCAGATCGAAGCGCGCCGGATCCAGCAGCATCACGCCAGCCAGCAATAGCTTCTCTGCCTGCTCGGCCTGATACACGCGTTCAAGCTGCGACAGTTGCAGGCGGTTATTCACGCCTTCAACTTCGCTCAGGCGCGCCGGGTGTACCGCCTCAATCTTGTTACCCTCGGCATGCGCCAGGGCAATGATGTCGGTGATATAGAATTCACCCTGGGCATTATTATTGTTCAGCTTGCCCAGCCAGCGCTTCAGATCGCGGCCGTTGGCCACCAGAATGCCGGTATTGATCTCATTAATCTGGCGCTGCTCATCATTGGCATCTTTATGTTCGACAATGCCCACCACGGTGCCGTTTTCACGTACGATGCGGCCATAACCGCTCGGGTCTTGCAGCTTCACCGTCAGCAGGCCAATGCCACCCTGAGGTTTGGCTGCCAGCAGGCGCGTCAGCGTATCGACGGCGATCAGTGGCACATCGCCATACAGCATCAGCACGTCTTCATCATCGGCAAAATGCGGAGCCGCCTGCTGCATCGCATGGCCGGTTCCCAACTGCTCGGCCTGCAACACCCAGTTTAGTGCATCATTGCGCAGGGTGCTTTTCAGCAACTCGCCGCCATGGCCGTAAACCAGATGGACATTTTGGGCACCCAGCTTCATGGCAGCATCAATGACGTGCTGCACCATTGGCTTACCCGCCAGCGGATGTAACACCTTGGGAAGGTCGGAATACATGCGTGTTCCCTTGCCCGCGGCGAGGATAACCACGCTCATTGCGCTGTTAGACATAAGCAACCTGATAACTCCATTTTGATGGACGAAAGTAAACCCGTTTGATGACGGAATTACTACATATTTCTCTACACGAATCCGGCGCAGGCCGCATGGCTCCTAGCCTGCCGCCGATGGTTGCAATCCAACCGTACAACGAAAAAACTGTCGGCGATAGGCGACGCTTAATTCCACTGGAAGCGCTAATACAGCACAATGCCAGGCCGGTTGAAACGCTTATTTTAAAACAAAAAAAAAGCGACCCACAGGGGCCGCTTTCTTATTTCCACACGCTACAGGCAACGTGGGAGTTTACATCGCTTTTCTGGTGAGCTCGATAACGCGCAGTTTCGCGATCGCTTTCGCCAGTTCAGCAGATGCCTGAGCATAGTCGACATCGCCATGAGAGCTACGGATGTGCTCTTCAGCTTTACGCTTAGCTTCCAGCGCTCTCGCTTCGTCGAGGTCCGTTCCACGGATGGCAGTGTCCGCCAGCACGGTTACCACGCTCGGCTGTACCTCAAGGATACCGCCGGACAGGTAGATGAACTCTTCTTCACCGTGCTGTTTAACAATACGCACCATGCCAGGCTTGATGGCAGTCAGCAGCGGCGCATGGCCAGGGAAGATCCCCAGTTCGCCTTCGCTGCCTGTCACCTGGATCTTCTGCACCAGGCCGGAAAACATCTGTTTTTCCGCGCTGACGACATCCAGATGGTAAGTCATAGCCATATCACCCTCCTCTCAAGGCGTTACAGTTTCTTGGCTTTTTCCACTGCTTCTTCAATGGTGCCAACCATGTAGAACGCCTGCTCCGGCAGGTGGTCATAGTCGCCGTCCATAATGCCTTTGAAACCACGGATGGTATCTTTCAGCGATACGAACTTGCCCGGAGAACCGGTAAAGACTTCTGCCACGAAGAACGGCTGAGACAGGAAACGTTGGATTTTACGCGCACGGGATACAACCAGCTTGTCGTCTTCTGACAGCTCGTCCATACCCAGGATGGCGATGATATCTTTCAGTTCCTGATAGCGTTGCAGAATAGACTGCACGCCACGCGCTACGTCGTAGTGCTCCTGGCCAACTACCAGCGGATCCAGCTGACGGCTGGTGGAATCCAGCGGGTCAACGGCCGGGTAGATACCCAGAGAAGCGATGTTACGGCTCAGTACCACGGTTGCATCCAAGTGAGCAAAGGTGGTGGCTGGTGATGGGTCAGTCAAGTCATCCGCAGGAACGTAAACGGCCTGCACAGAGGTGATTGAACCGGTCTTGGTAGAGGTGATACGTTCTTGCAGAACACCCATCTCTTCCGCCAGCGTTGGCTGATAACCTACCGCCGATGGCATACGGCCCAGAAGTGCGGACACTTCGGTACCGGCCAGGGTATAACGGTAGATGTTATCGACGAACAGCAGTACGTCACGACCTTCGTCACGGAACTTCTCAGCCATGGTCAGCCCGGTCAGCGCAACGCGCAGACGGTTACCTGGTGGCTCGTTCATCTGGCCGTAAACCAGGGAAACTTTGTCCAGTACGTTGGAGTCGGTCATTTCGTGGTAGAAGTCGTTACCCTCACGAGTACGTTCACCCACGCCCGCAAACACAGAATAACCGGAGTGCTCGATCGCGATGTTACGGATCAGCTCCATCATGTTTACGGTTTTACCTACACCAGCACCACCGAACAGACCGACTTTCCCCCCCTTGGCGAACGGGCAGATCAGGTCCATTACCTTGATACCGGTTTCCAGCAGATCCTGGGAGCTGGACAACTCTTCGTAGCTTGGCGCCGGGCGGTGAATAGCCCAACGTTCTTCTTCGCCGATGTCGCCCTTCATGTCGATTGGTTCACCCAATACGTTCATGATACGGCCCAGGGTAGCTTTACCTACCGGTACTTCAATTGGGTGCTGCAGGTCGGTTACGGCCAGACCACGACGCAGACCGTCTGAGGTCCCCATTGCGATACAGCGAACCACGCCGCCACCCAGTTGTTGCTGAACTTCCAGCACCAATTTCTCGGTGCCGTTTGCAACCTCAAGAGCGTTGTACACTTTCGGTACGGCATCCTGAGGGAACTCGACGTCCACCACGGCGCCGATTACCTGGATAATCTTTCCAGTAGCCATCTTGAATCCTCTACGTAATTCGTAAACCTAGCTTAAACCGCGGAGGCTCCCGAAACGATCTCGGTGAGTTCCTGAGTGATGCTGGCCTGACGCGCCTTGTTGTATACCAACTGCAGCTCTTTGATCAGGCTACCGCCGTTATCGGTTGCGGCTTTCATCGCTACCATTCGTGCGGCCTGCTCGCTGGCCAGGTTTTCCACGACGCCCTGATAAACTTGCGATTCCACATAACGGCGCAGCAAGGTATCAAGCAGCACTTTTGGATCGGGTTCATACAGGTAATCCCAGGATTTTTTCTTCAGTTCACTGTCATCAGAAGGTGGCAATGGCAGAAGTTGCAGTAACTGCGGTTCCTGGGACATCGTATTAACAAATTTGTTGCTGACAACGTACAGCTTGTCTAAACGACCTTCGTCGTAGGCTTGCAGCATCACTTTCACTGGACCGATCAGATCCGACAGGGAAGGGTTATCCCCCATGCCGGTCACCTGGGCAACCACGTTGCCGCCCACGGAACCAAAGAAAGAGGCCGCTTTTGAGCCAATCAGCGCTAAATCAGCTTCAACGCCTTTTTCAGACCAGCCTTTCATCTCTGCCAACAGCTTCTTGAACAGGTTGATGTTCAAGCCGCCACAGAGACCACGGTCAGTAGACACTACCAGATACCCGACGCGCTTAACGTCACGCTCATCCAGGTACGGGTGCTTATATTCCAGATTCCCTAAAGCCAGGTGACCAATCACCTCGCGCATGGTCTCTGCATAAGGACGGCTGGCCGCCATGCGTTCCTGCGATTTACGCATTTTGGAGGCGGCGACCATTTCCATCGCTTTAGTGATCTTCTGCGTGTTTTGCACGCTGGCGATCTTACTACGTATCTCTTTTGCGCCGGCCATCTCTGCTTCTCCTCATTGCCAGCGGCCTGCCGTCTTGCAACGGCAGGCCGCTATGCGTTACCAGGACTGGGTTGCCTTGAAGGTATCGAGGATGCCTTTCAGCTTGCCTTCGATCTCATCGTTATAAGCACCAGTTTGGTTGATGTGGTTCAGCAGTTCGGCATGCTCGCGGTCCGCAAAAGCAACCAGAGCGGCTTCGAAACTGACGACTTTCGCCACTTCTACGTCGTTCAGGTAGCCACGCTCGGCGGCAAACAGCACCAGAGACTGTTGTGCGACGGACATCGGCGCATACTGTTTCTGTTTCAGCAGCTCGGTCACTTTCTGACCGTGGCTCAGCTGTTTACGCGTTGCATCGTCCAGATCGGAAGCGAACTGAGAGAACGCAGCCAGTTCACGATACTGTGCCAGAGCGGTACGAATACCACCGGACAGTTTTTTCATGATCTTGGTCTGTGCTGCACCACCCACACGGGATACGGAAATACCCGGGTTAACCGCCGGACGAATACCGGAGTTAAACAGGTTGGATTCCAGGAAGATCTGACCATCGGTAATCGAGATTACGTTGGTCGGAACGAACGCGGAAACGTCACCCGCCTGGGTTTCAATGATCGGCAGAGCGGTCAGTGAACCGGTTTGGCCTTTGACTTCACCTTTGGTGAAGGCTTCAACGTAGTCGGCGTTAACACGCGCAGCACGCTCCAGCAAACGGGAGTGGAGGTAGAATACGTCGCCTGGGTAAGCTTCACGACCTGGTGGACGGCGAAGCAGCAGGGAGATCTGACGGTAAGCAACGGCCTGTTTGGACAGGTCATCGTATACGATCAGCGCATCTTCACCGCGGTCACGGAAGTATTCGCCCATTGCGCAACCGGCATATGGTGCCAGGTATTGCAGTGCAGCGGATTCTGACGCGGTAGCCACAACCACGATGGTGTTGGCCAGTGCGCCGTGCTCTTCCAGCTTGCGCACCACGTTAGCGATGGTAGACGCTTTCTGGCCGATAGCCACGTAAACACATTTGATGCCGGAATCGCGCTGGTTGATGATCGCATCGATCGCCAGGGCAGTTTTACCGGTTTGACGGTCGCCGATCACCAGCTCACGCTGGCCACGACCGATTGGGATCATGGCGTCGACCGATTTGTAGCCGGTCTGTACAGGCTGATCAACAGACTGACGCTCGATAACGCCAGGTGCGATAGTTTCAACCGGGGAGAAACCGTCATGTTCAACCGGGCCTTTACCGTCGATAGGTGCGCCCAGGGTGTTGACCACACGGCCCAGCAGGCCACGGCCAACTGGAACTTCCAGAATACGGCCGGTACATTTTACCTTCATGCCTTCGGCCAGATCCGAATACGGACCCATTACCACGGCACCTACAGAGTCACGCTCCAGGTTCAATGCAATTGCATAACGGTTGCCTGGCAGTGCGATCATTTCGCCCTGCATAACCTCGGCCAAACCGTGTACGCGGATGATCCCGTCGCTGACGGAAACGATGGTACCTTCATTGTGAGCTTCGCTCACTACATTGAACTGAGCAATGCGCTGCTTGATCAGTTCGCTGATTTCGGTGGAATTCAGTTGCATGCTCCAGTCCCCTTAAGACTGCAAGACGTCTGCCAGGCGCTCGAGACGGCCACGTACGCTGCCATCGATCACCAGATCACCGGCACGGATAATGACACCGGCCAGTACAGACTTGTCAATTTTGCAATTCAGCTTAACTTTGCGTGACAGACGTTTTTCCATCGCAGCGATAATCTTGGCTTGCTGTGTGTCGTTCAGTGCGCTCGATGAGAGCACCTCGACTTCGACGGTGGATTCCAGCGCGGCGCGCAGTTCTATGAACTGTTGCAGTACCGCAGGAAGGACCAGTAAACGCCCATTTTCGGCCATTACACGGATAAAGTTCTGGCCATGTTCGTCGAGCTCATCGCCACAAACCGCAATAAACGTGTTGGACAAGGTTTCAGGTGCAACAGCACCGGAAAGCAGTTCCGCCATCTGTTCATTACGTGTGACAACAGCAGTAAACGCCAGCATTTGCTGCCAGCGTTCTACGCTTTGGTTCTCAACGGCAAAGTCAAAAGCTGCTTTGGCGTAGGGGCGAGCTACGGTGATAAATTCAGACATCAGCCCCTCCCTCCTTACAGTTCAGCGACCAGTTTATCAACGATGTCGCTGTTAGCAGCTTCATCCACGGAACGTTCGATGATCTTCTCGGCACCGGCAATTGCCAGCATCGCGACTTGCTTACGCAACTCTTCACGAGCGCGCTTACGTTCGGCTTCGATCTCAGCCTGAGCCTGCGCGACGATTTTGTTACGCTCCTGCTCGGCTTCTGCTTTCGCTTCGTCCACGATCTGAGCTTTGCGTTTGTTTGCTTGCTCAATAATCGCCTGGGCTTCCGCTTTGGCAGTTTTCAGCTGGTCGGTCGCAGTGGCCTGCGCTAAGTCCAAATCTTTTTTGCCACGTTCTGCAGAAGCGAGGCCATCAGCAATTTCTTTCTGACGCTTCTCGATGGCTGCCATAATCGGCGGCCATACATACTTCATGCAGAACCAGACAAACAGGATGAACGCGATAGCCTGGCCGAGGATTGTTGCGTTAATATTCACAGCACAATGCCTCTTTAAAAGTTAATTAATGGTTATTTGTAGAGGGTTACCCCTACTTACGCGACAGCAAACATCACGTAAAGACCCAGACCAACAGCGATCATCGGGATGGCGTCAACCAGGCCCATAACGATAAAGAACTGTGTACGCAACAGAGGGATCAGATCAGGTTGACGTGCAGCGCCTTCCAAGAATTTACCACCCAGGATGCCGATACCGATCGCAGCACCGATTGCCGCTAACCCCATCATAATAGCGGCAGCCATGTACAGCAGATCCATATTCAGGTTTTCCATGACAGTCTCCAGTTTGTTTCAGTTTAATAGTGCAAGTGTTTTAAGAAAATCAGTGCTCTTCAGACGCCATCGACAGATAGACGATCGTCAGAACCATGAAAATAAAGGCTTGAAGCGTAATGATCAGGATGTGGAAGATTGCCCAAGGCAAACTCAGCATCCACTGTGACCACCACGGCAACAGACCAGCAATCAGGATGAAGATCAACTCACCCGCATACATGTTGCCGAACAGTCGCAGACCCAGTGAAACAGGTTTGGACAGCAGGCTGACACCTTCAAGGATCAGGTTAATGGGAATAAATACCGGGTGGTTGAACGGCTGCATGGTTAACTCTTTGACGAACCCACCAATGCCTTTCATTTTAATGCTATAGAACAGGATCAGGACAAATACGGCCAACGCCATCGACAGCGTGATGTTCACGTCGGCGGTAGGCACCGCGCGCAGTGCTGGCAGACCGAGATAATTCTCAGCGATAAACGGCAGGAAGTCGACCGGGATCAGGTCCATCAGGTTCATCAGGAACACCCAGACGAATACCGTCAGCGCCAGCGGAGCAATGACCTTGCTCTTGCCGTGGTACATATCTTTAACGCTGTTATCGACAAAGCCAACGATCAGCTCAACGGCGGTTTGCAACTTTCCGGGCACGCCGCTGGTGGCGTTTTTGGCTACCTTGCGGAAAACCGCCAGAAAGACCACCCCGAGGACAATGGAGAAAAACATCGAGTCGACGTTAATCGACCAGAACCCCGTCCCGACCTGAAGCTGCGTCAGGTGGTGACCGATATACTCCTGTGGAGTCAAGACTTCTCCTGCAGACATGATGCCTCTTACCCTTATTTAGTTAAGTTCGGTAACTGTTAATCACGGCTGGTGCCACTATCTGCACAATCAACACCGCTAAATAGGTCAGGCCAAGCGGTACAAACGCCGCTTTGAACACCCCAAGCGCCACGATCAGCAAAACGATGGTGATCACGACCTTTAGCCCTTCACCAATGGCGAACGACCAGGCAACCCGTCCGGGTGCCGGCGTCTGTGCCTGATGACGCAAGGCAAACAGCATAAACATGGCATTGGGTAACCAGGCAGCCAAGCCACCTGCCAGTGCCGAACCGCTCCACTCCAGACTTTTCAGGCCGAAAGCAGCGCTGATCAAAACAAAAGTCATTAACTGCAGCAACAGCAACTTGCGTGCAACTTTTCCGCTGTACAGGGACACAGACATGACGTTTGTTCTCTCCGTACCCCTGAGGGGGTATGCCGACGTATAAAACTGCCTTTGCGGTTCTGAGTCAAGCAGCAAAAAACGTGCAAATTATACGGGCCACTCCAACGAATTCAATCGATAAGTAGCGAAAAGGTGAACAATTATTTAAATTTCCCCTTTTCGGGCTATTTTCACAAGAAAATGGCCGGAATAATCGCTCGCATTTATTTGTCTGACTATTCCACGGTTGCGGTAAGAAACGTGCAACCGATCACAATACTGACTATTAATGAGTTATAGCCCAGGTTCACGACCTAGGTCTTTAGCTTTTTGGGCGATCAAAAAATATTATAAATCAAATCATTACAACGTAACCGTTCAAAAACAATCCTTATACCCCGTAAAAACCTTTTATTGACATTCACAGGAATAATAAAGCAACACTCAATTAACACTGACAGCAAATCGGAATCTTTCGCACATTGTTGCTAACGTGACTATCACTCACTGGAATGATGCATTTTTGACACAAGAATGTTAATTGAAGGTAAATAAACGAAAGAAAGGGCCAATCTGATTAGCCTGCTTGCTATTTACCTTCTGTACCCTACACCAATCGCTGATTATTTGATGCTAAACAATTCTGATTTGGCTTTAGTGGGCTTTCAGGACGATCAAATGGCGCTCGCCATCCAGCTCCGGCACCTGCAAACGCACCACCGACTCCAGAGAAATCCCTTCTGGCAACTGGGCCAACTCGTCTTGCGGGCAAACCCCTTTCAGCGCATAAAAACGACCCTGCCCTTTGGCTGGCAGATGGTGACACCAAGCCAACATGTCTTGCAGTGAAGCAAAAGCCCGGCTGATCACACCATCAAACGGCGGCTCTGCCACAAACTCTTCCACACGGCTCTGTACCGGCTCGATATTGTTCAGCCCCAACTCATGCTGTACCTGGCGCAGGAAGCGTACGCGCTTGCCCAGGCTGTCTAACAGGGTGAAATGGGCATCGGGCCGCACTATTGCCAACGGAATGCCTGGCAAACCCGGGCCGGTGCCAACGTCAATAAAGCGTGAACCTGTCAGATGGGCATTCACCACTATGCTGTCCATGATATGACGCACCAGCATTTGCTGCGGATCGCGTACAGAAGTGAGGTTGTAAGCCTTGTTCCACTTGTCGAGCATAGCGACATAGCCCAACAATTGCTGCTTTTGTTGATCGGGAAGCGAAATTCCAGCCGCTGCAAGCAACGAATCCAATTTTTTTTGCACAACAGAGTCCTCTGACAGGCGTGGAACAGCAGGCCAATCTGCAACTGCTCTCTTAGGCAGCCTATGATAATTCAGGCTTGAGATGATGTCAGCGGCCGTTTGCTCAGGAGATAGGCAAACGGCCACTCGGTGAGTGGATTTATGCGCTGCGGCGCAATAAGCCCTGCTTTTTCAGCCAGATCAGCAAAATAGAGATCGCTGCTGGGGTGATACCGGAAATGCGCGAAGCCTGACCGATCGAATTAGGCTTGTGATCGTTCAGTTTGGCGATCACCTCGTTGGACAATCCGGAGACCTGACGATAATCGAGATCCAGCGGCAGCACGGTGTTCTCGTTGCGCTGTTGTTTGTCGATCTCATCTTGCTGGCGAGCGATGTACCCTTCGTATTTCACCTGAATTTCCACTTGCTCAGCGGCTTCGGTGTCTGCCAGTGCAGGAGCAAAAGCTGCCACCGCGGTCAGTTGGCCATAATCCATTTCTGGACGGCGCAGCAGTTCTTCGCCGTTGGCTTCACGTGACAGAGGAGCTTTCAGCAGGACGTTAACCTGCTCGACGTTCTCTGAATGCGGGTGCACCCAGATATCACGCAGACGCTGGCGTTCCTGTTCGATGTGCTCAAGCTTTTCGCAGTAGCGCTGCCAGCGCTCATCGTCAACCAGCCCCAGTTCACGGCCTTTTTCCGTCAGGCGCAGATCGGCGTTGTCTTCACGTAGCATCAGACGGTATTCGGCACGTGAGGTAAACATGCGGTACGGCTCTTTGGTGCCCAGTGTACTGAGATCGTCCACCAGCACCCCAAGGTAAGCCTGATCGCGGCGTGGTGACCAGCCTTCGTCTTCAACGGCATAACGTCCGGCGTTCAACCCAGCCAACAGGCCTTGTGCAGCAGCTTCTTCGTAACCGGTGGTGCCGTTGATCTGGCCTGCGAAGAACAGCCCTTGAATAAATTTGCTTTCCAACGTGGGCTTCAGATCACGTGGATCGAAGAAATCGTACTCGATGGCATAGCCAGGGCGAACGATACGGGCATTTTGCATCCCTTCCATCGAACGCACGATCTGCATCTGCACGTCAAACGGCAAACTGGTGGAAATCCCGTTCGGGTAGATCTCGTTGCTGGTTAACCCTTCAGGTTCCAGGAAGATCTGGTGCGCATTACGATCGGCAAAGCGCATCACCTTGTCTTCGATCGATGGGCAATAGCGTGGGCCGATCCCTTCGATGATCCCGGCATACATCGGGCTACGATCGAGGTTATTGCGGATCACGTCATGGGTTTTTTCATTGGTGTGCGTGATGTAGCACGGCACCTGTTGTGGATGCTGGCTGGCGTTGCCCAGGAAAGAAAACACTGGAATTGGCGTATCGCCATGCTGCTCAGCCAGAACGCTGAAATCTATGGTGCGTGCATCGATACGGGGAGGTGTACCCGTTTTCAGGCGATTGACACGCAGAGGCAGTTCACGCAGGCGCTGTGACAAAGAGATCGACGGAGGATCCCCAGCACGGCCACCGCTGTAGTTTTCCAGGCCGATGTGGATCTTGCCATCCAGGAAGGTGCCTACTGTCAGCACTACCGCTTTGGCACGGAATTTCAGCCCCATCTGGGTCACCGCACCCACCACTCGATCGTTCTCGACGATCAGATCCTCAACCGGTTGTTGGAAGATCATCAGGTTTGGCTGGTTCTCCAATGCGGTACGAACGGCTTGGCGATACAGGACGCGATCTGCCTGAGCTCGAGTGGCTCGCACTGCCGGGCCTTTGCTGGCGTTTAGTATCCTAAACTGGATGCCCGCATGGTCGATCGCCTTGGCCATCAGCCCGCCGAGTGCATCGATTTCTTTGACCAGATGCCCTTTCCCGATACCACCGATCGCCGGATTACAGGACATTTGTCCCAGCGTGTCGATATTGTGGGTCAGTAATAAAGTCTGACGTCCCATACGTGCCGCAGCCATGGCGGCTTCGGTTCCGGCATGGCCACCACCGATGATAATGACGTCAAATTGCTCTGGATAAAACATGGAACAGCACCTCGGAGTACTTGCGAACGATCGTTGTTTGCCCTGGGGGGAGGATTCTACTCAAGTTTAGTCGATCGACCAAGCGGTCAGGATCTTAGGTAATTAAAAGAAGATCTTTTTTATTTAAAGATCTCTTTATTAGATCTCTTATTAGGATCGCGATCCTCTGTGGATAAGTGATTATTCCACATAAAGATCAGCCGATTAAGCAGGATCGTTTGCTGTGAATGATCGGTGATCCTGGCCAGTATAAGCTGGGATCTAAATGGCATGTTATCCACAGGACAGAAAGCGTACGACGGTTGTTATTGGGATAACTACCGCTTATACCCTGCTTTTAAGCCTAGTTATACACAATCGTTCGCGCGATCTTTAACCGAATTAGAGTAAAATAATCCAATTCT
Source organism: Serratia sp. Res13-Sevr-LER1-36-b (assembly GCF_015673035.1). Lineage (NCBI taxonomy): Bacteria > Pseudomonadati > Pseudomonadota > Gammaproteobacteria > Enterobacterales > Yersiniaceae > Serratia > Serratia sp. Res13-Sevr-LER1-36-b. The sequence goes on from NZ_JADACK010000011.1 coordinate 200,590, forward strand.
TCAGCCATTCTTCGGCAGGATCCTCGGGAATTTCATGTTGGGTCACGTCGATCTCTAGACGATCGCCGATCCTTTTCGCTCCACGAGCCTGGAAAAGATCGTCGATCTGTTTGATCGCACCACAGAAGGTATCGTACTCAGAACTGCCCAAACCGACGGCACCGAACTGCACCTGCGATAAATCAGGTTGCTGCTCTGCCAGTTGTTCTAACAGCGGCTGCAAGTTATCTGGTAAATCACCGGCACCGTGAGTGGAGGAAACCACCAGCCAGCGGCCTGACAGCGTCAATTCATCCAATTCAGGGCCATGCAGCATTTCCGTTGAGAAACCTGCTTCTTCAAGTTTCTCGGCCAAATGTTCAGCCACGTATTCTGCGCTGCCAAGCGTGCTGCCACTGATCAGAGTAATGTCTGCCATGAATGAATGATCCCAACCTTAAACTCAAGAGGCCGTATTGTACTCTGTGAATCAGCTGGGATCTACCTGTGGATAATATGGGTATAACGATCGGCGTAAGCAGGATCCACCAACAACATCAACGCTTCATTAGACATAATAATGGCGGTGTTTTTTCATAATTGATTGATTTAAATAGCTAGAAAATCATTGGGTGGGGGCTGAAGCCATCTTGCCAACCTTGCCGTGGTTGTTCCTATACGAGGATAAGTTTTATTTTTCAGTTGGTGGATAAGACAGAGGGTGGGGCGAAAAGCCCTGTGCATGAGTGCAGAAGCAAGCGTTACTGGCGGTGTGATGACATGATCAGCCGCGGCTGTGGTTAACCATGTCACCAATTCCTTAAACACTGGCTCTTTCAATGAAGCCTGAGGTCATCAAATAGCAGCTTCGCTCCCCTAGGTTCTCTTGGGCTAGGGGGCAAGAGATCGTTTATAGCGTGATACGCCCCATCATAAGCAACCAGATGACGATGGCATCAAGCAGCAACAGGATGGACAGATATAAAATTTCTTTATTCTGGAACAGCGGCTGATTGTCACCCTTCTCTTTACGAGACCATATGAACACCGGTAGCCCGCAGGTAAGCAGAATGGGAACCAGCGCCACATACTGGATTTGGCTGGCATAAAGGATAAACAGGCAGAATATGACGCCAAGAATGCCGCTGACAAGGGCAAATTTACGACCCTTTTTGGCATACTGATCATACTCACGATTGAGGCAAATTTTCGCCATATACAAGGTCGTGGTGATGTATGCAGGCACCACCATCAATGCACTAATGTTGTACATCGTGTTCCAGGCGTCATTAGAAAAATAGACTAATAACATCGCGGCCTGCATTACAAAACTGCTGACCCAAAGGGAAACATTGGCAGCCTGTTTGCTATTGGTGCGCGCAAAAGCCCGTGGGAAAGCGCCTTTTTGCCCTGCAACCATGGGAATTTCAGCACAGAGCATCGTCCAGGCTAACCAGCCAGCCAGCACAGAAATAATCAGTCCCACGTTCATTAACCAACCGCCCCAGTGACCGACTACTTTCGCCAGGACGCCTGCGGTTGAAGGATTACTGACCTGAGCGAGTTCAGCCTGCGGCATTACGCCAAACGGCAATATTGACATCAGTATGTAGATGATAAGTGCCAATAAAAACCCCAGTAGCGTGGCCTTGCCGACATCTTTCTTGTTTTTGGCACGTCCAGAAAGAACGACTGCGCCTTCTACGCCAATAAATGCCCACAGTGTTACCGTCATTGGGGCAAGGATTTGCGACATCAGTGATACGGGTTTAGCGTGGTTGCCGACCCCTTCGACGATTTGTGGTGCAGTTCCCCAAAAGTTGCTAAACAGCTGAGAATAATTGATTAAGAAGCCCAGTATGACAACAAACAACACCAGTGGTACAAGTTTGGCAATGGTACCGAGGGTGTTCACAAAACCTGCAACTTTCGTCCCGGACAAGACCAGGAAGTTGTAACCCCAAATCAAAACCGAACCGCAGATAATTGAATTCAGGTTATTGCCATCGGTGAATACACCGGGGAAAAACTGGTTTAACGCGTCCATCAAGATTACGGCGAAGGCGACGTTGCCAAAGGCAGTCATCAGCCAGTATCCCCAGGCGACGTTGAAAGCAATAAATGAGCCGAAGCCTTCCTGGGCATACATATAGACACCCGCCTGTAGGTCGGGGCGCAGGTCGGACAACAGGCGGAATGAGTTCGCGATAAAGTAGATACCAATACCTGCGATAAGCCACGCGATAATGATCGGCCCTACTGCCGAGGTAGCAGCTGTGTTTTGGGGAAGGCTAAATACACCACCGCCAAGCATAGATCCTACAACAATGGCGATTAATGCAATTAGCCCGAGCTTGTGCTCGCCGTCTGTCTTTGCTGTGTCAGTAGCACTCGTTGATGATGTTGAAGATTGATTTGACATAAATAAAACCCTTGCAACGGAATAGACATCACCCCGGCCCTGGCGGATCGGAGTGATGAGATAACTAGATGATTATTGGCGACCTTTTTTAATAGTTGTAGAAACCCGGCGTTTGAAACGGAGCTGTTCCGGCCGTTTTACAGCCTTGCGTTCATCTTCAACGATGGCTCTTACCCAAAAGTCACCGTTTTCATCAACGTTGATACCCTGGATCTCATGTTCAAAACCTGGGAAGTGTTTATCAAAGTCCTGTAAAGCTCGCAGATAGCCCATAATGCCTTTGTCGCCAACTGGCAGACGTTCACCTGGCATCAAGACCGGGATACCTGGTGGGTAAGGAACCAACATGCTGGCGGCAATACGGCCAGAAAAATCATCCAGGCGGATGTGTTCCGCCTTATAGCGCAGCACTTTCTGATAGGCCGCAGCCGGAGTCATCACCGGTTCAGGGTCGGTATTAACCGCCTCATTAATGTGGTTCATCAGATCCAGCTCGCACATTTTTTCATGCATCTGCTGGCAGAGTTGTTTCAGGGTCAAGTTATCGTAATGCGGTGATTGGCCTTTCAAAGACGCAATAGCATCAACGGCAAGCGCATCGGAGTCATAGAGTTTTTTAAAGGTCAGCAGGCTTTCAATTAACGTGCCCCATTTCCCTTTGGTGATACCAACAGAGAACAGAATGAGGATCGTGTAATCGCCGGTGCGGGCAATTTCAATCCTTTTGTCATCAAGGAATTTGGTAATCAAATAGCCAGGAATACCCTGCTCTTGGTAACTACCGTCCAGGTTAATACCTGGGCAGGTAATGGTGACTTTTACCGGATCAAGCATGCTATTGGTATCAACCAGATCTTCATCGTGAAAACCGTGCCAGCTATCGCCCGCACATAATTCCCAACATTCAGGACCCTGGTTGAGTAGCTCAAGCGGAGCCTCTTCAAAGCTGTACTGTTTACCCGTTGCCTTATCATGAACCTCCGCCGGCTGTAGAACGTCAAAAAACCAGGCTGATTCGCCCTCTTGCTCACGAATCTGGCGTTTAACGGAAACGACGGCTTTACGGAACGCAATGGCTTCATCGATCGACTCCTGTACCAAGGAACGGCCGGAATCTCCTTGCATCATACTTACCGCTACATCAATTGAAGCAATGATCGGGTAAAAGGGAGATGTGGTGCCGTGCATCATGAATGAATCGTTAAAATCATCGAAATCCAGCGGAGCACGGTGGCTTTTTTTCACATGGATCATTGAGGCCATTGATAGAGAAGGCAGCATTTTATGGGTCGACTGCACGGCAAAAATGGTCGGACGATCGGGAGTATCTTCAACGTCCATTGCGAAACGGTTCTTATACATCGGATGGAAACGGGCATACGCATACCAGGCTTCGTCAAAATGAATGCGCGGTACGCTGGCTCCCAAATATTTCACCACGTCATTAACGTTGTAACAGAAACCATCATAGGTACAGTTAGTGACAACCGCATAAGTGGGCGACGTGTTTACCGCATCTGAAGTTAGCGGGCTTTTGGCGACCAACTCATCAATACTTTCTTTTTTCAGGCGTTGGGTCGGTATTGGGCCAATCAGCCCATAGGCATTACGTGTGGGCTTAAGGTAGACCGGGCGTGCCTGGGAAAGCGTTAGGCCATGATTTAGCGATTTATGGCAGTTACGGTCGACAATGGCAATTTCATCCGCTGCGACCGCCCCTTGAGCCACGATACGATTGGAGCCGGATGAGCCGGAAACGCCATAGAACGTCCAATCAGCGCCAAAAAGTTCTGCGGCGATGTCTTCTGATTTTTTGGACGGCCCAGCATGGATGAGATAATCCCCCATTTCAGCTGTAGCGACTCCGATATCGGCCCGCATCATGTTTTCGCCGAAGAAGTTGATAAATTCAGTACCGACGGGATGCTTTAAATAGGCCATGCCCCCCATGTGCCCTGGGCAGTCCCAGTAATAGTCACCGTCTTCGGTAAAGTTTTTTAACGTTTTAAAGTAAGGCGGCAGCAGGTTTTCAGCATATCGGTGAATAAGCGTATAAATACGATTGGCAGTGAAGGTTGGGGTTTCAGAAAACAAATAAATATACTCATTTATCTCTTTGAGTATAGCAAGGGGAACCCTGTCAGTGACATTGTCTTCAGATAATAATAAAAGAGGCACAGTGGCATTTCGCTTACGGAAAAATTCAATGAACTCCTGACATTCAATATCTATTTTAGGATTGCTTGAGTCCCAGTAAATCCCTACCGCACTGTATTTTTGGCTTTCATTAATAACCTTCACTGCATCGCTCATATGATCCACAATGAAGGTAGTAAATCCTCTGGCTTTAACAGCCGCGTTGAGCTCTTCAAGAGCTTGTGTCGCGGGATTATCTTGTTTTAATCCTCGAGAGGATACAAACAAAATATTGTGATTAAACTTCATGATTAATTACCTTTTTTGAATGAATAAATTAGTAGCCACCGATTAATCGGCGACAAAAAATGACGTATGAACAAAAAATTGGTTATAGCTTTATCGTACCATTCATAAAGAGAAACCCTGTAAACGCATCAAGAGCGATTAATGATAAGAAAATTTTTATTTCATTCCCTTTAAATATGTTTTTCATGCCTCCCTCATGAATACGTGCCCAAAAGAATAAAGGTAAGCCTAACGTTAATAGCATAGGCACCATGGCAAGATATTTCGGTTCGCTGGCGTAAAACATAAACAAGCAAAATAACAGCCCTATCACGCCACTGATTAGTGCACTGATACGGCCATTACGAGCATAATTATTATATTCACCATTGATACATAACTTGCATAAGTAAGCGGTGGACAGCAGATAAACTGGTAATACTGTCAAGGCTGAAATCGAGAGCATGGCTATCCAGGCGTTACTTGAAAAGTAGACCATTAAAACCACAAGCTGCATTAAAGCGCTGCTGACCCATAGCGAAACCGATGCCGCTCCTTGATGGTTTCGTCTAGCAAATTTTTCTGGGAAGGCTGAGTTTTGAGCTGCAACCATAGGAATTTCTGCACAAATCATGGTCCAGGCTAACCAACTGGTTAACACCGAGATCAGCACGCCAATATTAATCAGTCTTTCGCCCCACTCGCCGACAACAATCTTCAGGATCCCTGCGGTTGACGGTGTGGCGATCACGCTCAGTTCTTTTTGAGTCAAGACCCCGAAAGGTAGGATAGAAATCAAGATACATATGATAAGTGAAATAATAAAACCAATTAAGGTTGCCCTGCCGACATCTTTTTTGTTTTTTACTCTTCCAGACAACGCAACGGCGCCCTCAACACCAATAAAACACCATAGCGCGACATCAAGTGGCGACTTTATCTGGGAGAATACCGAGCCTAGATACTCCTTAGGAAATAAAGGATTGTTTGCCCAGATGTTACTGGTGAGTTCGTTAACGTTAAGGAAATAAACTAGAACGAATACAAATATAACTAGAGGTATTAGTTTTGCTAACGTCCCTATAATATTTACCGCACCTGCCAGTCTTGTCCCGGACAGCACCAAAAAATTGAATCCCCAGATAAGAATAGATATGCCAATAATTGAAGGGATATTGTTTCCGCCTCTAAACCCTCCCGGGATAAAATAATTCAGGGTATCCATCACCATGATACCAAAGGCGACGTTGCTGAAAATAGTCATCAGCCAATAGCCCCATACGACAATAAATGCGCAGAAGGTACCAAAACCTTCCTGAGCATACATGTAGATACCAGCCTGTAGGTCTGGACGAATATCCGAAAGAATAATAAATGTACGAGAAATGAAAAACATCCCGAAGCCGCAGATTAGCCAAGCTATAGCCACAGAACCCACTGCTGAACTGGCGGACATATTCTGTGGTAGGCCATCAACGCCACTGCCAATCATCGAACTGACTACGATAGCAACTAATGCCAATAGACCTAATTTTTGATTGCTATCTTTTGCTGCTATACCTGTAGGCATAATTTATCTTCCTATTATAAAAATAACAGTATATATTGTTATTTTTTAGCGAAAATCCTTCTGCCTTTTAAAGTAAAAACCCCGAAACTCCAACTGAGATTATTATCTGATTTTGAGGAGTGTTTGTGGAGCGTTAATTTTTGTTATACTGATAAAGTCAGTTATCGTAGATAGCTGACTTTATCTGATGGTATTATTTAACTTCGTTAAACCATTGCTTAAGTTCTTCCAGCTTGCTTTCAGGTTTTTGCTTGCAGGCTTTGATGACCTGCGGAACGAAGATGGTTTCTACTTCATTCCAGTCAACATAGTCACCTTGCTGATAAACATTATCTTTATTGACTACCCAGAATGCTACAGGGGTCATCGCCTTAGGATTCAGATCAATAAACTCTTTGCAAGTCATATCCTGTGGGGTTGTTTTATCCGTAGTTTCTGCATTGGCAATATTAATACTAGACACAATCAAAGCAGAAGCGATAAGGATGTTTTTCGTAAATTTAGTCATGGTAACTCTCTCCTAATTAATATTAAATAAGAATGAAAAATGTTTCGAAATCAAGTGAAGGATTGATTGTCTTTATGATGGTTAAAACCATAGTTAAGCATGAATAAAAACCATGACGTTAACACCATTTCAAGACCGATTAACATTACGGTTAATAGATATGATGTGTTTTCACCAGCACTCAACCAGAGGAATGCAATAGCAAAATCCAGGATCCCGATAAAAATACACCAGTAACGCCCAATCATTTCACTATTGTTAAATGCTGTAGTCAGGCGACTCAGTCCCCCCAACAAAAATAGAATGCAAATGAGCATTGAAAGAATGTTCATTCCCACCATTGGGCTTGATAAAAAGCTAATTCCTAGGAAAATATAAATAATGCAAAATAGACACAATGAAAAAAAACTCGAAGTGTTTTTTCTAAAAGCTAATGCGCTGACGAAGGAGTATACCCCTGAAATAACAAACAAGCTTCCTAAAAGATAGCTTAAAGCAATGCCAGAATAGACAGGGACGAGTAGACATAAAGTACCGCACAGTAAAAGCAGTACGGCTAAAAATAAAACATTTTTTTTATATTTACTCAATGCCCGGAGACTGAGTTTGTTAATGGTATCACTGTCAATATAAACCATGATCTCTCCCTTGCTTGCCACGCCTGCTATCAGTGCATGATCAAAGTGTAGTTCTATAAAGTGAGAGAATAATATTTTAAACGACTCATTAGGTATATAAGAGCGTATAACTACAGATGTCGTATGATTCCTACATATGTAAGACTTACATTTATAATTATTTACAGATTAGTGATATTTACGTGCATGATTAAATAATTTAACAAATGCTTCACATGCGTCAGAAACACCCTATTGATGCAAACGTGACCTTCGTAGACCCGATTTTCAATCTTTTTGATATGTTCTGTCTTTTACTCTCTGGCAAAGTGATTTTTCTCAATCAGGTTTCGGGCTGCCTTACACAGCACCACGGGCCTATCATTGAGGCTTGTGGGCTGTGAAAAATCGCTTATTAAGGCGTAATAGTTCGCATGATAGGATTCTGCAACGAGATCAGCGTCTCTGTTGACTGGATCTCGTCGATAGTCTGGATCTTGTTGATCAGTACCTGTTGCAACGCATCGATCGAGCGGCACATCACCTTGATAAACACGCTGTAGTGGCCGGTGGTGTAATAGGCTTCCACCACTTCCTCCAGGCTTTCGAGCTTTTTCAGCGCCGAAGGGTAGTCCTTGGCACTCTTCAATATGATGCCGATAAAGCAGCAGACGTCGTAGCCCAGCTGTTTTGGGTTCACATCCACCCGCGTTCCGGTGATGATCCCGGCCTGCTTCATCTTCTCCACCCGCACATGAATGGTGCCGGGGCTGACGGCAAAATTCTTCGCCAGTTCAGCGTAAGGCATGCGAGCATTCTCCATTAATGCGTTGAGGATGCCGCGATCGAGATTATCGATCTGATAAATTTCTGCCATTAAATGCCCCTTTAATTGCTGATTGTTGAATTATCACCGCTTAAAAATGACCGATTAAAAGCGAAAAGGCAATATTGATTGATGGATATTGAATTTAGGTGCCATTCTGTTGCTTAATCATTGGCAACTAGACAGATTATTCAAGAGATACGGCAATGAAAAAGCAGTTTATCCAAAAACAACAACAAATCAGCTTCGTGAAATCCTTCTTCTCCCGCCAGTTGGAACAGCAGCTTGGCCTGATTGAAGTGCAGGCTCCGATCCTCAGCCGACTGGGTGACGGTACTCAAGATAACCTTTCTGGCAGCGAAAAAGCCGTTCAGGTGAAAGTCAAAAGCCTGCCGGACTCGACGTTTGAAGTAGTGCACTCGCTGGCTAAATGGAAGCGTAAAACCCTGGGCGAGCACGATTTCAGCGCGGGTGAAGGTGTGTATACCCATATGAAAGCGCTGCGCCCGGATGAAGATCGCCTGACGCCGATCCACTCGGTGTATGTCGATCAGTGGGATTGGGAACGTGTAATGGGAGATGGCGAACGTAGCCCGGCTTACCTGCAAGATACCGTTAAGCGGATCTATGCCTCTATAAAAGAAACGGAAGCCGCGGTGAGCCGTGAATTTGGTCTGGCACCGTTCCTGCCAGAACAGATCCACTTTGTTCACAGCGAAACGCTGCTGCAACGTTACCCTGAGCTGGATGCCAAAGGCCGTGAACGTGCGATCGCCAAAGAATTGGGAGCGGTATTCCTGATTGGTATTGGTGGCAAACTCTCACATGGCAAATCCCATGACGTGCGTGCACCGGATTATGATGACTGGACCACGCCAGGTATTGAAGGGCTGAAAGGGTTGAACGGTGACATCGTGGTGTGGAACCCGGTATTGCAGGATGCGTTTGAACTTTCTTCAATGGGCATCCGTGTCGATGCGGCGGCGCTGCAACATCAGCTGGCGTTAACCGACGATCTGGATCGCCTGAAGCTGGAATGGCACCAGTCCCTGCTGCGTGGTGAAATGCCTCAGACGATTGGTGGCGGGATTGGTCAATCACGCCTGGTGATGCTGTTGCTGCAACTGTCACATATTGGGCAAGTACAGTGTGGCGTGTGGGGACCAGAAGTACGCGAGAGCGTTGAAGGGCTGCTGTAACAGCTAGCGACTCCAGCGCCGTAGTAAACGGCTTTTTAACCCGGTATCAAAGCGCCAGATATGATCGAAGATGCGCATGATGCCGGGTTTGCCATAGGCTGACATGGCCACCGCATGAAAGCGTTGCTGGTGGCTTTGCTGCTGTGACTTCACTTTCTTGATCACCTCTTCCGGCAGCCGCTGGGCAATAAAATCGGAAATAATCACCGCATCGGCGTCAAACCAGTCGCTTTCCGCCATTTTGCTGACGGTGGCATTCAGGCAGGCGGCCAAATCCGTCCCGCCACGAAAATGTTGGCCCAGAAACCGCACCGCCTGTTCGATACCGCTGGCGGCCGTCAGTTCATAGTGCACAATCTGGCTGGCAAACAGCATGATGTAGCAGCGGCGGTTGTCTGCCAGTGCGATGCGCAACAGTGCCAGGCAAAAGGCCTTGGCGCATTGTTCATTAAAGCCGCCCATTGAGCCGGAAGTATCTACGCAGACAATAAACGGCCCGCGTGGCTGCCGGTCCTGCTGCTGATGGGTGACTTGGCGCATCATGATCTGCTCCTGCCAGGCATCCCCTTGCAGGCGATAGGTCAGCAACCGTTTTTCCAGCAGCCGCCGGTAAAACTCAAACTCCAGCTCTTCAATGCCCAACGCCGCCAGTTCGGGTGGCAGTAGCCGCAGGATGTCGTCACTTTGGTGTATACCGCTGACCTCTTCCGGCTGAATGGCGGGTACCTGCACCATCACCCGGTATGGTTCCGGCTGCGCATCTTGTTGCTGCACCGCCTTGGCTTCATAGCTGCGGCCCAGTTGCTGTGCCAGCTTTTGTAGCTCTGGCTGCTGTTGCAGGAAGTCCCCGTACTCCACCAGCCGTTGGTAGTCACCACGTTGTAACTGGCCTTTGCTCATATCCCACAATCGGCCTGCGGCCGTGTCGTTCTCTGCCAGCACCGGCTCCAGTGCGCCGCTCAGCGCCAACCGTTCTTGTAGCTCGGCCATCAGTTGTTCACGCTCCTGCTCCAGTAACTTATGGTGCAGCATCGTGGCCTGCAGCGTCAGGCTAATGCGCCAGCGTTGCAGAAACAGGGTCTGGAAACTGCCATCGAGCGGGTGAGTGGTGAGATCGGCTGCGTCCACCATACTCCGTGCCTGGGTGTAAAACGGCGACGCGTATTGGCGTAGCAGATCGAGCGTATCGTTAAGGTTTTGCGAGAACTGGCCGTGGCTTTCCAACTGGCACTGCTGATAGCGGTAAAACTCTTGCGCCAGAACCGGCGGCACCACGGCTTGCTGAATGCGATCTTTCAGCTGTAACTTCCAATGAGGCAGATCGCGGTTGATCGCCCGACGTATCGCCGGGAATTTATTGAAAAACACCGCCAACTGCGGCGTGGCCAACATGCCAATGATCAGCTCTTCGATCAGCTCGCCTTCGGAGATCGACAACAGCATATCGAGCGTTTCGAGGCTCAGCATGGTTACTGGCCGCGCATTTGCTGGGACAGCTGTTTGATCTGCTCGGCCACCTGCAGCAGGCTGGCTTCAATTTTCGCCAACCCGGCGGCAGGGGTGAACAGGCAAGGTTGATGCTGGCTGAATAGCCGCCGCTGTTCCGCCTGGCGCTGGCTGAGTGTTTCAATTTCGTCCAGAAATTCTGGTGGGGTTCCGCCGCTCGGCTTACCCGGCATGGCCAGCAGGGAGGGCTGGCGGCTGACGTCTAACACGGTAAGGTGCAGTTGCTCATCGACTTCCAGATCGATCTGCTGGGCAAAACCAATGCCGTTGAGCTTGGCGCGCACGTCACCGCCTTTTTGCAGCCAGCTTTCCAGCATGCTGCTTTCGATACTCAGGTGGTTAACCTGGATGTCGTGCAGCTGTAGTGGTTTTTGCAGCAGCAGCGTCAAAGTGGTGCCAGTGAGCGGATGCTCCAGCACGTATTGTGGCTTGCGGCTGAACATGCCGCCTTTTTTCACCAGTTGGATGGCCTGGCGATGGCTCTGCTGCTGTTGATGCTGCATCCAGCGGGTGTGGATCTGCTGTAGTTGTATCAACAAGGTTTGTTGCTGGTAGGCCTGTTCGGTCAGCAACTGATCGATTTGTTGCTGTAACAACTTTAATGATGTCCGATCGTGCCACAGGCAATCCTTCAACAGCATTAAATCCAATGGCACGATGGTGTCGCGGCCGCTGAAAAAGGCACAGGCCTGCAGTAAGCGCAGGGATTTCTTCCAACGCCGGTCGGAAACATAAGGCGCCTGTTCCAAAGCGTCTAACCGTTGGCGCAGCAGGAAAATCAGTTCAAAGCAGTTTTCCGGCAGTTTGACCTTATCGATCAGCGGTTGCCATTGATGGAACTCTTCATCGCTGATGCTCAGCGCCTCGGGCACCGGGTTGTCGCTTTCATTCTGGCGGGCCACCAACAGAGAGCGGAAATTCTGCTTATCCTGCACCTTATCAAGCCACAGCCGGATCAGCATACGGTCATACAACGCTTCAAGGCTGCTATCGGCCTCGGGTAATTCATTGGAGGCGGTGACCAGCAGGCGCAGCGGAATGGGCTCTTCACTATTGCCGTTACGGAAACGGCGCTCGTTGATGGCGGTCAGCAGGGTATTGAGGATAGCCGGGCCTGCCTTCCAGATTTCATCAAGAAACACGATCTCGGCTTCGGGCAGATAACCCGCAGTCAGGCGCTGATAGCGGCCTTCATCTTTCAGTGCCTGGATCGACAGAGGGCCAAACACCTCTTCCGGAGTGGAAAAGCGCGTCATCAGGTATTCAAATGAGCGAGCGCTGCGGAAGGCAAATTTCAGCCGGCGGGCGATCAGACTCTTGGCGATCCCCGGTGGGCCGAGCAAGAACACGCTTTCCCCGCACAAGGCCGCCAGCAAGCACAGCCTGATAGCCTCTTGCCGTTCATAAAGGCCGCTCTCCAGCGCACTGCTGAGGCGGGAGATCCGTTCTGCCAGAAGTGTTGATGACGCCATAAAATAGCTCGCGTTGTCCGGAGGTTAGAGCCTGCCACCCAGGCCGACAGCCAATCTTGCTAGAGAATTCGATGATAAACCATCATTATTTTTAGCCTTATAGCTGGTTGATTAGTAAAATTTTTCTATGCTCAACAAGGGGGCTGATTCACATTTTGTTTATTTTTGGGGTCAGATAGTAGAGTAGGCAAGTGCTATAAATGATGCATACTGTGCGCCTTTTACCGGGTGTGACGGATCTTAGAGCCCGTATCTTTAGCCTGATGCTGATGCGTCGGTTGACGGATGATCTAGCAAAAGAAGCAAACTATGAGCACAGAACATAAACAGTCTTTATCGGCGGTTACCCTGGCGGCTATTGGGGTCGTTTACGGTGATATCGGCACCAGCCCGCTCTATACCTTGCGAGAATGTTTTTCCGGCCATTACGGTTTTGACGTCCGTCCCGACGTGGTGTTTGGTTTCCTTTCCTTAATCTTCTGGATGTTGATTGTCATCGTTTCCCTGAAGTATCTCACCTACGTCATGCGTGCGGATAACGCCGGTGAAGGCGGGATACTGACGTTAATGTCTTTGGCTGGGCGCCATACCTCGGCGCGTACCACCTCTTTGCTGGTGATCCTGGGCCTGATTGGTGGCAGCTTCTTCTATGGCGAGGTGGTGATCACCCCGGCGATCTCGGTGATGTCGGCGATCGAAGGGTTGGAGATTGCCGCACCGTCGCTGGATCCCTACATTGTCCCGCTCTCTATTCTGGTACTGACCTTACTGTTTGCAATCCAAAAACATGGCACCGGTAGCGTGGGCAAACTGTTTGCCCCGGTGATGCTGCTGTGGTTTATCGTGTTGGCCGTTCTGGGGGCGCGCAGCATTATCGCCAACCCGGAAGTGTTGCAGGCGCTGAACCCGAAATGGGCCTTCAACTTCTTTGTTGAATATAAGAAGGTATCGTTCTTCGCGCTCGGTGCGGTGGTGCTGTCGATTACCGGTGTGGAAGCGCTGTATGCCGATATGGGCCACTTTGGCAAATTCCCGATCCGCCTGGCCTGGTTCACCGTAGTGCTGCCTTCGCTGGTGCTCAATTACTTCGGCCAAGGGGCATTGCTGCTGAAAAACCCGGAAGCGATCAAGAACCCGTTCTTCCTTTTGGCCCCAGACTGGGCACTGATCCCGCTGTTGATATTGGCCACGCTGGCCACGGTGATCGCCTCGCAGGCGGTAATTTCCGGCGTCTTCTCGTTGACCCGCCAGGCCGTTCGTCTGGGCTATCTGTCACCGATGCGCATCATTCATACCTCGGAAATGGAGTCCGGCCAGATCTATATCCCGGTGATCAACTGGACCCTGTATATCGCCGTGGTGTTGGTGATTGTGGGCTTTGAACACTCCAGCAACCTGGCCGCGGCCTATGGTATTGCGGTGACCGGCACCATGGTATTGACCAGCATCCTGATCACCTCGGTCGCCATCAAGAATTGGCATTGGAATCGCTTCCTGGTGGGGGGCATTCTGGCGATGCTGCTGATTATCGATGTGCCGATGTTCTCGGCGAACGCCCTGAAGCTGTTCTCTGGTGGTTGGTTGCCACTGATGTTGGCCTTGGTGATGTTCCTGATCATGATTACCTGGAAGAGCGAACGCTTCCGCCTGCTGCGCCGGATGCATGAACACGGTAACTCCCTTGAAGCACTGATTGCCTCACTGGAAAAATCACCGCCGGTTCGCGTGCCTGGCACCGCTGTGTTTATGTCGCGGGCGATTAACGTGATCCCGTTTGCTCTGCTGCATAACCTCAAGCACAACAAAGTGCTGCATGAGCGGGTGGTGCTGCTGACCTTGCGTACCGAAGATGCCCCTTATGTGCATAACGTCCGGCGGGTAACGATTGAACAACTGTCCCCGACCTTCTGGCGGGTGGTGGCCAGCTATGGCTGGCGTGAAACGCCGAACGTTGAGGAAGTCTTCCACCGCTGTGGGTTGGAAGGGCTGCCATGCCGGATGATGGAGACGTCGTTCTTTATGTCCCATGAATCGCTGATCCTCACCAAACGGCCGTGGTATCTGTTCCTGCGCGGCAAGCTGTTTATCGCCCTGAGCCGCAACGCATTGCGGGCTGCCGACCAGTTTGAGATCCCGCCCAACCGGGTCATCGAACTGGGAACCCAGGTCGAAATCTAAATCAGGGGCTCAGCATTTGCTGAGCCCTTCTTTTTTAGCTACGCTTTATCGAACGTGAGCGAAACGTTTCGATGGCGATCACATTTCCGCTATTACAGGGTTGTCTTCCCCTGCTGATTTTCTAAACTGACCCAATAGCGAAACGTTTCGCTGCTGGAGTTTACTCATGAAAAAAGGCGTACTACTGAATTCTGACGTTTCTGCGGTGGTCTCTCGTCTCGGCCACACCGATCAGATCGCGATTTGTGATGCTGGCTTGCCGATCCCTGCCGTGACGCCGCGTATCGATCTGGCGCTGACCCAAGGGGTGCCGACATTCTTGCAGGTTGTCGGCGTGGTAACGCAGGAAATGCAGGTAGAGAGCGCCATCTTGGCGGAAGAGATCGTCAAGCATAACCCATCGCTCCACGAAGCGTTGCTGGCCCAACTGACGCAGCTTGGCCAACACCAGGGCAACACCATCAGCATCAGCTATATCAGCCACAGCGCGTTTAAAGCGCAAACCGAACATAGCCGGGCCGTGATCCGCAGCGGAGAATGTTCGCCCTACGCGAACGTAATCCTGTGCTCCGGCGTAACTTTCTGAGGCACCTATGCAACCTTTACTGCAACTGAAAGGGATCGATAAGGCCTTTCCCGGCGTGAAGGCGCTTTCTGGGGCCGCCCTGAGCGTTTATCCCGGCAGGGTAATGGCGCTGGTGGGGGAAAACGGTGCCGGCAAATCCACCATGATGAAAGTGCTGACCGGTATCTACAACAAAGATGCGGGCAGCCAATATTTCCTCGGCAAGGAAGTGGCCTTCAACGGGCCGAAGGATTCGCAGGAAGCAGGGATCGGCATCATCCACCAGGAACTGAACCTGATCCCGCAGCTGACCATTGCCGAGAACATCTTTCTTGGCCGCGAGTTCGTTAACCGCTTTGGCCGCATCGACTGGAAACGCATGTATGCCGAAGCGGACAAACTGCTGGCGCGTTTGAACCTGCGTTACAGCAGCCACCGGCTGGTGGGGGAATTGTCGATTGGCGATCAGCAAATGGTGGAAATTGCCAAGGTGCTGAGCTTTGAATCCAAAGTGATCATCATGGATGAGCCGACCGATGCCCTGACCGATACCGAAACCGCCTCGCTGTTTAAAGTGATCAACGAGCTGAAAGCCGAAGGCCGTGGCATTGTTTATATCTCCCACCGCCTGAAAGAGATCTTCGAAATCTGCGACGATGTGACCGTATTCCGTGACGGGCAATTTATTGCCGAGCGGCCGGTTGCCGAACTGAATGAAGATTCGCTGATTGAAATGATGGTGGGCCGCAAGCTGGAAGAGCAGTATCCACGCCTGAATCTGCCGCGCGGTGAAAAACGCCTGCAGGTGAGCCACGTTTCCGGCCCTGGTGTGCATGACGTCAGCTTTACTTTATACCGCGGTGAGATTCTGGGTGTGGCTGGCCTGATGGGGGCTGGGCGTACCGAACTGATGAAGATCCTGTACGGTGCGGCGCCACGTAAAAGCGGCACCGTCAACCTGGACGGCCATGAGGTGGTAACTCGTACTCCTCAGGACGGCCTGGCCAACGGTATCGTCTATATCTCCGAAGACCGTAAACGTGATGGTCTGGTACTGGGGATGTCGGTGAAGGAAAACATGTCGCTCACCGCGCTGCGCTATTTCAGCCGTGCCGGTGGTGGCCTGAAACATGCCGACGAGCAGATCGCCGTCAGTGATTTTATTCGCCTGTTCAATATTAAAACGCCGTCGATGGAGCAACCGATTGGCCTGCTTTCCGGCGGTAATCAGCAAAAAGTGGCAATTGCCCGTGGCTTGATGACCCGGCCAAAGGTGCTGATCCTCGACGAACCGACCCGCGGCGTCGACGTCGGGGCCAAAAAAGAGATCTACCAGTTAATCAACCAGTTCAAGCAGGAAGGGCTGAGCATCATTCTGGTGTCTTCGGAAATGCCGGAGGTGCTGGGCATGAGTGACCGCATCCTGGTGATGCACGAAGGCCACCTCAGCGGCGAATTCCCGATTGAACAGGCCACCCAGGAAGTGCTGATGGCAGCAGCCGTCGGCAAGCAATACGGCGTAAAGCAGGAGTAATCAGATATGAGTTCACAAAGTGTCGCAGCTAAGCGCTGGTTCAGTAAAGAGTGGCTGTTGGAGCAGAAATCGCTGATTGCCCTGCTGGTGCTGATTGCCGTGGTGTCTTCGATGAGCCCGAATTTCTTCACCGTTAATAACCTGTTCAACATCCTGCAGCAAACCTCGGTGAACGCCATTATGGCGGTCGGCATGACGTTGGTGATCCTGACTTCCGGCATCGATTTGTCGGTCGGATCGCTGTTGGCGCTGACCGGAGCGGTAGCTGCTTCGATTGTCGGATTTGAAGTCAATGCGGTGGTGGCCGTTGCCGCTGCGCTGGCGTTGGGGGCTGCCGTAGGTGCCTGCACCGGGATTATCGTTGCCAAAGGCAAGGTTCAGGCGTTTATCGCCACCCTGGTGATGATGCTGTTACTGCGCGGTGTGACCATGGTGTACACCAACGGTAGCCCGGTCAATACCGGCTTTACCGACGTTGCCGACACCTTTGGCTGGTTCGGGATTGGCCGTCCGTTGGGCGTTCCTACCCCGATCTGGATCATGGCCATCGTGTTTATCGCCGCCTGGTATATGCTGCATCATACCCGTCTTGGCCGCTATATTTATGCGCTGGGCGGCAACGAAGCGGCTACCCGCCTTTCCGGTATCAGCGTCGATAGGGTTAAAATCATCGTTTACTCCCTGTGCGGCCTGCTGGCGGCACTGGCTGGGGTCATTGAAGTGGCGCGCCTGTCCTCTGCACAACCTACTGCGGGTACCGGCTATGAGCTGGATGCCATCGCTGCGGTGGTGCTGGGTGGTACCAGCCTGGCTGGGGGTAAAGGGCGCATCGTCGGTACCCTGATCGGGGCGCTGATCCTTGGCTTCCTGAATAACGGTTTGAATTTACTGGGTGTTTCTTCCTACTACCAAATGATCGTGAAAGCAGCCGTTATTCTGCTGGCGGTTCTGGTAGACAACAAAAGTAACAAGTAACCTCTCCCCTACAGGAATCACGACCATGAAAATGAAAAAACTGGCAACCTTAGTTTCGGCCATCGCATTAACTGCCACTCTGAGCGCTAACGCCTTGGCAAAAGACACCATCGCGCTGGTGGTTTCTACGCTCAACAACCCGTTCTTTGTTTCGATGAAAGAGGGGGCGCAGTTGGAAGCCAACAAGCTGGGTTATAACCTGGTGGTGCTGGACTCCCAGAACAACCCGGCGAAAGAGTTGGCCAACGTGCAGGATCTGATGGTGCAGAACCCGAAACTGCTGCTGATTAACCCAACCGACTCTGACGCGGTAGGTAACGCCATCAAGATGGCCAACCAGGCCAAGATCCCAGTCATTACGCTCGACCGTATGGCAGCGAAAGGCGAAGTGGTTAGCCATATCGCTTCCGACAACCGCGTGGGCGGTAAAATGGCCGGTGACTTTATTGCCCAGAAAGCCGGTGCTGACGCTAAAGTGATCCAGCTGGAAGGCATTGCCGGGACATCTGCTGCCCGTGAACGTGGTGAAGGCTTCCAACAGTCACTGGAGCAGAACAAGTTTAAACTGCTGGCCAGCCAGCCGGCGGATTTCGATCGTACCAAGGGTCTGAACGTCATGCAGAACCTGCTGACCGCGCATCCAGACGTGCAAGCAGTGTTTGCACAGAACGATGAAATGGCTCTGGGTGCGCTGCGTGCATTGCAAACAGCCGGTAAAACGGATGTCATCGTGGTTGGCTTTGACGGCACCGCAGACGGCGTGAAAGCGGTTGAAGGCGGTAAACTGGCTGCCACCGTGGCACAGCGTCCGGATCAGATCGGTGTGATTGGCGTAGAAACGGCAGATAAGATCTTGAAAGGTGAGAAAGTACCGGCGACTATCCCGGTTGATTTGAAACTGGTTACCAAGTAAGTCATCTCCAGCGCCATCGGAACGGGGCGTGACGATGGCGCGCAATTTAAGGGATCCCTGTGATGGAAACAGCAAAGCTGGTGGTTTTGGGCAGCATCAATGCCGACCATATCCTCAATATCAACCAATTTCCCCAGCCGGGTGAAACGGTGATCGGCCAGCAGTATAAGGTGGCCTTTGGTGGCAAAGGGGCTAACCAGGCGGTGGCTGCTGGGCGCAGCGGTGCGGATATTGCCTTTATTGCCTGTGTAGGCGAAGACGATATTGGTGAACGTATTCGCCAACAGCTGGCAACAGATCGCATTGACACCCAACCGATTGAAGCTATCACTGGCAGCACCACCGGCGTGGCGCTGATTTTCGTTAATGCCGAAGGCGAGAACGTGATTGGTATCGATGCCGGTGCCAACGCGGCGGTCACTCCCGATTATCTCAACCGCTATCGGCAACGGGTTATCGATGCGGATGCGTTACTGATGCAGCTTGAATCACCGCTGGAAACGGTGATTGCCGCCGCCAAACTGGCCAAGCAGCACCAAACCCAGGTGATCCTTAATCCGGCTCCGGCCTGTGAGCTGCCTGACGAACTGTTAGCCATGATCGACATGATCACCCCGAACGAAACCGAAGCCCAGCGGCTGACCGGTATCGCGGTGAATAATGACGCTGACGCCGAGCGTGCCGCCAACATCCTGCATGATAAAGGCATCGGCTGCGTGATTATCACCCTCGGTAGCCGTGGTGTGTGGTTGAGCGAAAACGGTAAAGGCAAATTGGTTCCGGGCTTTAAGGTCAAGGCGGTGGATACCATCGCGGCCGGTGATACGTTCAACGGTGCCTTGGTTACTGCTTTGCTCGAAGGCAAAGTGATGAGTGATGCGGTGCGTTTCGCCCATGCGGCGGCGGCCATTGCCGTTACCCGGCCGGGTGCACAACCTTCCGTGCCATGGCGTGAAGAGATTGACGCCTTCTTGCAGCAACAGGGATAACGCTTTGGCTACCATGAAAGATGTCGCCCGTCTGGCGGGTGTTTCAACCTCGACGGTCTCGCACGTGATCAATAACAATCGCTTTGTCAGCGACAGCGTGCGTGACAAAGTCATGGTGGCCGTGGAACAGCTTAACTATGCCCCTTCCGCACTGGCGCGTAGCCTGAAACTCAATACGACGCGCACCATCGGCATGCTGGTGACCTCCAGCAATAACCCATTTTATGCCGAAGTGGTGCGCGGCGTGGAACGCAGCTGCTATGAACGTGGCTACAGCCTGATCCTGTGCAACACCGAGGAAGATGTGGCGCGCATGAACAGCAGCATGGAAACGCTGTTGCAAAAGCGGGTGGATGGCCTGCTGGTGATGTGTACCGAAAACCACCGCCCTTCGCAGGATGCGCTGAGCCGTTACCCCTCTTTGCCGATCGTGATGATGGACTGGTCGCCGTTCGAAGGCGCCAACGATATCATCCAGGATAACTCGTTGCTGGGGGGGGAAATGGCTACCGATCATCTGATCGCTCGCGGCTATCGCCAAATCGCTTGTATCGCCGGGCCACTGGATAAAACGACCGCGCGCCATCGTTTGGAAGGCTATCGCCGTGCCATGAAGCGTGCCGGTCTTGAAATCCTGCCGGGCTATGAGGTGTATTGCGACTTTGAGTTTGAAGGGGGCGTGCATGCCATGAAGCAGTTGTTGGCGTTGGCCGAGCCTCCCCATGCGGTGTTTGCTGGCAACGATGCCGTCGCCGTGGGCGTTTACCAGGCGCTGTATCAGGCCGGGCTGGCGGTGCCACATGACATGGCCGTGATGGGTTACGACGATATCGAACTGGCCAAATATCTGGCCCCACCGCTTAGCACCATTCATCAGCCCAAAGATTCGCTCGGGGAACTGGCGATCGATGCGCTCATCAACCGCCTGCAAAACCCCGAACGTGATGCCCAGATCCTGGTGCTGACGCCAGAGCTGGTGGAAAGAGACTCTGTCGGCTACCGCTAACGGGTCACCTTTGCTTCTTTGCGTGATTTCTCTTTGCCGGTGATCAGGTTATTGCCGTCTTTTCTTCTTAACAGCATAAAGACGAAGGCCGAAGCGACGGTCACTATCCCCATGGTAATAAAGGTGTAGTGGAACTGATCGATCATGGTGCCGATTTCCATCGAGCCATAGAAGCGCAACACGGCGGCACTGATCGCCACGCCAAAGCTGATAGACAACTGCTGTGTCACTGCCAGTACGCTATTGCCGGAACTGGCGTTGCCATCGTTCAGGTCTGCCAGGCTGATGGTATTCATGGCGGTAAACTGCGTCGACATCGCCATCCCTAGAACAAACAGTGGCAAAATCATCAGCCACAGCGGCATACCTGGGCTTTGCAGTGAGAACTGCGCAATCAACACGCCGATAATGATAGTGATACCCACCAACGTCTTACGATAGCCGAACCAGCGCAACACCTGGGTAACGGTAGACTTGGCCATCAGAGAACCCACCGCCGTCGGGGCCATCATGCAACCGGCGACGATCGCCGAATAGCCAAAGGCCACCTGCAGCATCAACGGCATCAGGAACGGAACGCAGCCGGTCCCCAGCCGCGAGGCCACGTTACCGGCAATGCCGACGGAAAAGGTGCGGGTCTTGAACAGATCCAGCCCAATCAGCGGCTGAGCGTGGCGGCGGGCGTGAATGATATAACCAAACAGCATCACAAAGCCGCTCAGGAACACCCCCAGAGAAATGTAATTGGCCAGTACCTGCTCGCCTAATAGCTCCAGGCCGGTGGAGATAAGTACCAGGCTAAGGCCAAACAGCATAAAGCCGATGAAATCAAAGGGCCGCTTCGGCGTGGTGAAATCCGGCATGTATTTGCGGGCGTAGACGATGCCGAGTAAGCCTATCGGGATGTTAATCAAGAAGATCCAATGCCAGGTAGCGTAGGTCACCAGCCAGCCGCCAAGCAGCGGCCCCATTATTGGCCCAACCAGGCCAGGCATGGTGACAAAGTTCAGTACCGGCAACAGCTCACTACGCGGATAGGCCCGCAACAGGGCAAGGCGTGCCACCGGCATCATCATCGCGCCGCCAATCCCCTGTAAAATACGTGAGGCAACCAGGAAACTCAGCGTCGGTGACAAGGCACATAATAGTGAGCCAAAGGTAAACAGAGATACGGCGATAATAAACACCCGCCGGGTACCGAAGCGATCGGCCAGCCAGCCGCTCACCGGGATTAGCATCGCAACCGTCAGGGTGTAACTGATCACCGCCGACTGCATCGCCAAGGGGGAACGGTCTAGGCTGTGGGCTATCGCCGGTAAGGCGGTATTGAGAATAGTGGCATCCAATGCCTGCATAAAGAACGCCATCGCGGCGATCCAAGGCAACCCTGCCATGCTGCGTGCAGATTTTGTCATCGTGATCCCATTTTCCTTCTATATATAGCTGCGGAGTTTACGCATTCCCCTGCAACAATGTTTGGCATGCAGTGAGGGCTGCGGTGCTGTCACTGGCGACGATGGCATCCACAATGGCCTGATGGTGTTGCAGCTTGATCACTTCATTACCGGTGATCGCCCGGAAATAGCTTTGATACACCGAGCTGAACAGGTTGGCGAACGAGGTGAGAAACGGATTGGCGCTGGCTTCATAGATCAACTGGTGGTATTGGGTATCGACTTCAATCCAGCGTTCGCGGTCAAAATCCACATGTAGCGCCTGCATTTCTGCCATCAGAGTGACTAATCGCGCCTTTTGCTCCGGGGTAGCATTGATTGCTGCCAATGTACAAGCTTGAGGTTCGAGCGACGTGCGTAGGATAAGGAAGTGCTGCATTACCTGGTCGAAGTTTTCCCTGGTCATCCACCAGGTCAGCAGATCCTGATCGAGGAAGTTCCATTGGCTTTGCGGCATGACCCTGGTGCCGATGCGGGGGCGCGGTAACAGCATGCCTTTGGCCGCCAGCATTTTTACCGCTTCACGTACCGCAGTGCGGCTGACGCCAAACTGTTCTGCCAAATCCATCTCGCCTGGCAGGATGCTGCCGGCTTGATATTCACCGGCCAGGATCTGTTGGCCGAGCTTTTCTGCCAGCAGATAAGAAAGATTACGCTGTGCCGCCTGTTGTTGAGCATCGAATTGCATGGCTGCGGTTCCTTTAACTGCATTGTTATCTTTCATTTTACGCCAGGGAGCGCCAGCTTCTACGGCTGTTTTCGGGAAAAAGTGGCAAAAACGACGAACAAGACAGCGTTTTGCCGAAAAAAGCCGCGCTTGAAAAGTTTTTTGAATTTAGGGGTTGCGCCCTTCCGAGAACTCCCTATAATGCGCCTCCACTGACCGGGAACAACGACTCCTCTAACGAGAACCAGTCGCCCAGCCAGGAAGACCAACCCGGTGAAAACATCGAAATAAAGGTTGACTCTTCAGGGGAATCGCGTAGTATACGCC
>NZ_JADACK010000012.1:0-662 GCF_015673035.1 Serratia sp. Res13-Sevr-LER1-36-b
ATGCACTACGGTGCAGAAGTAGTTGATGCCCTGCTTCCAGGAAAAGCCTCTAAGCATCAGGTAACATCAAATCGTACCCCAAACCGACACAGGTGGTCAGGTAGAGAATACCAAGGCGCTTGAGAGAACTCGGGTGAAGGAACTAGGCAAAATGGTGCCGTAACTTCGGGAGAAGGCACGCTGGCGCGTAGGTGAAGAGACTTGCTCTCGGAGCTGAAGCCAGTCGCAGATACCAGCTGGCTGCAACTGTTTAATAAAAACACAGCACTGTGCAAACACGAAAGTGGACGTATACGGTGTGACGCCTGCCCGGTGCTGGAAGGTTAATTGATGGGGTCAGCCGCAAGGCGAAGCTCTTGATCGAAGCCCCAGTAAACGGCGGCCGTAACTATAACGGTCCTAAGGTAGCGAAATTCCTTGTCGGGTAAGTTCCGACCTGCACGAATGGCGTAATGATGGCCAGGCTGTCTCCACCCGAGACTCAGTGAAATTGAACTCGCTGTGAAGATGCAGTGTACCCGCGGCAAGACGGAAAGACCCCGTGAACCTTTACTATAGCTTGACACTGAACATTGAGCCTTGATGTGTAGGATAGGTGGGAGGCTTTGAAGTGTGGACGCCAGTCTGCATGGAGCCAACCTTGAAATACCACCCTTTAATGT
>NZ_JADACK010000013.1:0-175592 GCF_015673035.1 Serratia sp. Res13-Sevr-LER1-36-b
ATGGCGACACGAGAGTGAAGCGGTTGGAATGAAACAGAATTTGCCTGGCGGCAATAGCGCGGTGGTCCCACCTGACCCCATGCCGAACTCAGAAGTGAAACGCCGTAGCGCCGATGGTAGTGTGGGGTCTCCCCATGCGAGAGTAGGACACTGCCAGGCATCAATTAAGTAGAAAGCCTCATGCGAAAGCATGAGGCTTTTTGCTATGGGTCAAAAACAGAAAATGGCAGTGAAAGCCCCTCACCCCAGCCCTCTCCCAATGCAACGACCGGGAACATCCTGAACACTTGTGAAGGGGAGAGGGAGCAGACCGGCATCGTGGATGAGCCCGTACTGCTTCGGGAAGTCGGTGTCGTGAACCCGATTGCAGAAAGAATGAATAATATCAGCGAGCTCGATCGGTTCCCTCTCCTGGGGGAGAGGGTTAGGGTGAGGGGACTATGCCTTTGCCTGCTTCAGCCACTGAACGATAAACCCAGCGATCGTTTCAGGCTGATTGATATCTAACAAAGGCATAATGCCTTCAATCTTCTTGTCGCTGGCCACGGCAATGACGTGCTGATCCAACATATCTGCAAGCGGTTTGCCAATCTCCTCACGATAGAGAACAATTTTGCTGATCTGCTCATGCTTGAATCCTTCCACCAGGATCAAATCCACCTTGCTGTGATCGAATCTGCTGGCCAGATATTGGAGATCCAAAGGCTGTTGCTCCGGTGTTTCGCTCATTAATGCCCAGCGCCGATCGCTGGCAACCAGCGTCTGGTCTGCTCCGGCCTTGCGCAGTTCATAGCTGTCCTTGCCAGGCGTATCTACATCCATATCATGATGGCTATGTTTGATCAGACCAACGCGCACCTGCTGCTGTTTTAATAGCGGGATCAATTGCTTAAGCAGCGTGGTTTTACCTGTACCGCTATAGGCGGCGATAGCCAGCAAGGGGGGCATTAAACCCGTCATTGTTCACTCCCCTTTTCCTGCTGCCACTGTTGGCAATCTTCCGGGGTATTCAAATTACGGAAGGCGTCTTGCTGCCCACTGAACATCACCTGTTGTGCACCAATAGCCGCCATGAACAGCATCAATTTGCGTTCCCCTCGGGCTAGATAACGGGTGAGTTCATCAGCCAGACTGGTATGCAGTAAAGCGAAGGTAGGATGTTCACGCTCACCGTCGCTGGCATAGGAGGCCAAGGCATTGCCCTTATGCAACCAAAGCTGTTCTACCAGGTTGAGAGGGAAGTCGGGGACGTCGCAGGGTGCGCAGACAATCCATGGTGTGCGGGCATAAGTGAGGCCTGCCAATATGCCGGCTAAAGGGCCAGGGTAATCTGCCGTCAGATCGCCGACGACCTCTAAGCCGCTTTGCTGATAACATTGCTGATTGCGATTGGCACTGATGATCACCTGACTCACTTGCGGTGTTAATCGGCCCAGTACGTGCTGGTACAGGGTTTTATCCCCCACTTGAACCAATCCTTTATCTTTCCCTCCCATACGGGTAGAGCGCCCACCGGCCAGAATAACGCCGGTTATATTTGCATGCATAGTCATCATCCTGCCCCTCTCCAATGCCCTGATTGTAGCGCTAAACCTGTTCAGACATCATGATTTACCTTTATTGACACGCTGGTTCTTTCACTACGTAGTCAAGCCTGCTACTTTGTGGGTTTATCACTTCACTGGATGATATTTTGATATGAAAACGCATCGCGTAAACGAACTGATTGAGCTTTTGCACCCGGCCTGGCAGCAGGATCCCGATCTCAACCTGATTCAGTTTCTGCAAAAGCTGGCGCAGGAAGCGGGTTTTCAGGGTGAGTTAGGCGATCTGAGCGATGACATCTTGATCTATCACCTGAAAATGCGCGGCAGTGCGGGCACAGAACAGATCCCAGGCTTGAAGAAAGACTACGAAGACGACTTTAAAACGGCGTTGCTGCGTGCCCGTGGCGTGATAAAAGATTAGCATTCATACGGTGCGGTCATCAGTGGCGGTGATTAGTGCTACTCATTCTTATTCTTGGCACGCTGTTGTCATCTGGCGAACTGAACGGTTGTTATGAACAACTCTGCATTTAATTTTGAAACCCTTTCCCCCGATCTGATTATGGATGCGTTGGAAGGGATAGGTTTGCGTGTTGATTCTGGGCTGACGGCGCTCAACAGCTATGAAAACCGCGTTTACCAGTTTATGGATGAAGATCGTCAGCGTTACGTGGTGAAATTTTATCGCCCAGAGCGCTGGAGCGCCGAGCAAATCGGCGAAGAGCATCGGTTCGCGTTGGATTTATCGCACAACGAAATCCCGGCGGTCGCGCCACTGGTATTACAGGGAAATACGCTGCACACCCATGCAGGCTTTTTCTTTACCGTATTTCCGAGCGTCGGTGGCCGCCAGTATGAGATCGATAATCTGGAACAACTGGAGTGGGTCGGGCGTTTTCTTGGCCGTATCCACCAGGTGGGTAGCGAAAGCCTGTTTACCGAGCGGCCGACCATTGGCATTGAAGAGTATCTCACGGAGCCACGGCAGGTTCTGGCCAGCTGTGATTTAGTTCCCAAGGCCCAGCGCGAGACTTTCCTGCGGGCTACGGATACGCTGATTGACGCTATCAAACCGCACTGGCAGCTGGATTGGCAGCCGCTGCGTTTGCATGGCGACTGCCACCCAGGCAATATCTTGTGGCGTGATGGTCCGCTGTTCGTCGATCTTGACGATGCACGCAACGGGCCAGCAATACAGGATTTGTGGATGTTGTTACACGGCGAACGGCGCGATCGGCTGATGCAGCTGGATATCCTGCTGGAGGCCTATGGCGAATTTGCCGAATTTGATCAGCGCGAGCTGGCGTTGATCGAACCCTTGCGGGCCATGCGCATGGTGTATTACCTGGCATGGGTAGCACGCCGTTGGCAGGATCCCGCGTTTCCAAAAAGTTTCCCGTGGATGGCGGAGTCTGATTTCTGGTTATCTCAGACGGCGTCATTTACTGAACAGGTTAAGCTGTTGCAGGAACCTCCTCTGCAGCTCATGCCAATGTATTGAAGCGTTAACATAATGGAGAGTTTAGTGTTATGAAAAAAATTTGGTTGGCACTCGTTGGTATGGTGATGGCATTCAGTGCCTCCGCTGCGCAATTCAGTGACGGTACGCAATACATCACTTTGGATAAGCCGGTAACTGGCGAACCACAGGTGCTGGAATTCTTCTCTTTCTACTGCCCGCACTGCTACCAGTTTGAAGAGACTTACCATATCTCTGATGCGGTCAAAAAAGCGCTGCCTGAAGGCACCAAGATGACCAAGTACCATGTGGAATTCCTGGGGCCATTGGGTAAGCAATTAACTCAAGCCTGGGCAGTTGCCATGGCTCTGGGTGTAGAAGACAAAATTACTCAGCCAATGTTTGAAGCGATTCAGAAAACTCAAACCGTGCAAACGCCTGACGATATCCGCAAGGTATTCGTCAATGCTGGCGTAGCAGGCGAAGACTTTGACGCGGCTTTAAACAGCTTCGTGGTGAAATCTCTGGTGGCTCAGCAAGAGAAAGCAGCAGAAGATTTGCAACTGCGTGGCGTGCCAGCGGTATTTGTTAACGGCAAATACATGGTGAAAAATGATGGCCTGGATACCAGCAGCATGGACGTTTACGTCAAGCAATTTGCTGATGTCGTTAAGTTCCTGACCGAACAAAAGTAACCCGCAGCAAGAAATCAACGCCGGTTAACCCGGCGTTTTTTTTAACTTATTAACGCTTGAGCCTGTCAAGCAAACCATCTTTTTCCTGCCACAACGTATTCAGCCAAATCTGGAATTTACGTTTAAACAGTTTGTCATTGAAGTAGTCCCCGTGCAGCGATTCATCAATCGGCAGGCATTCAATCCTGACGACTACCCTTTGCAAACGGCCACACAACATATCCCTAAAGGGATGCTCACAGTTATCCGGATAGCATAAGGTGACATTCAGGATCTTATCAAATTGCTGACCAAGCACGCTAAGCGTAAAGGCGATCCCGGCAGCTTTGGGGGCGAGCAAATTGCGATAGGGTGAGCGGCTTTTAATTTTCTTGGCCTCGGTGAAACGAGAGCCCTCAACGAAATTGACGATGGTGGTCGGGCGCAGGCGAAACTTCTCGCAGGAACGCCGTGTGGTTTCGATATCCTGCCCGCTTTTCTCCGGATGTCTGTGCAGGTAGGCCCGCGAGTAGCGCTTCATAAAGGGCATATCCAGCGCCCAGCAGGCCAGGCCGACGAAGGGGATCCAGGCCAGTTGCTGTTTCAGGAAGTACTTATTCATAGGTATATGGTGACGGAATAACACACACAGCACCACAATGTCCGACCAACTTTCATGGTTGCTGATCAGCAAATACCAATTCTTTTTCTCCAGCCCGTGCAGCCCTTGAATATCACATTGCAAGCGGGGGTTAATTCGTAACAATACCGCCAGGCATTGGCACCAGCACCACATCATCAGGTCAGCAAAGGCTGAAATGTATCGCCAAACCGCGGGTATGGGGATCAAAAGCTTAATGATACCGGCCAAAACAATGGGAATGGAGCACAGCATCGTTACGCCAATGGCAAGCAGCGCAGAAAAGATAAAAATAACAGGGGCTAGCAATTTTGGCATGGGTTTAGTGCTGACGGTTGAAGGAAACATCGTTAGATACGTCAGTACGTACCAACAAAAAAATATTTTAACAGAATCCCGGCCAAGAATACGCGGCTAAAAGTAAGCGATCTTAACCGGGTAGAAATTGCCAGTTGTTTGCCGTTGGCGTGCAGGTTTTCAATCTTGTGCTATGGTCATTGAGGTGCCTAAATTGATTAAACGTGCGATTAAACTCCGGCCCCAGTTATATCCACAAATTACCGAAAACACGATAAATAGCAAAACCGCCCACTCCCTCTTTCAACAGTGTGATTTGTCTAGGAATTTTATTTCCCATTATAACGATATTATCTTCGTTATAATTCAGTCGCTAAACTATGCACAAAGTTATCCACAGGCAGGATCTTGCGGATCGCTTCACAGGATCTCATCTAATTTGGCCATATTGCACGCTAAGGTTCGTCACCAGCGGCTAGCTATGGCATGCTTACCCCAGTCCTTTTCACGAAAAAGAAACGTTATGGCCCAGATTGCAGAAAACCCATTAATCCTGGTGGATGGTTCCTCTTACCTTTACCGCGCCTACCATGCCTTCCCACCGCTGACAAACTCGGTCGGTGAGCCGACGGGAGCGATGTACGGTGTGCTGAACATGCTGCGCAGCCTGCTGCTGCAGTATACTCCCAGCCATGTGGCGGTGGTGTTTGATGCCAAAGGGAAGACCTTCCGTGACGAGCTGTTTGCCGAATATAAATCACATCGGCCACCGATGCCGGACGATTTGCGAGCGCAGATCGAACCGCTGCATCAGATGGTTAAAGCCATGGGCTTACCGCTGCTGGTTACACCCGGCGTAGAGGCTGATGACGTGATCGGCACCCTGGCGCTAGAGGCAGAAAAAGCGGGTCATGCCGTTTTGATCAGCACCGGCGACAAAGACATGGCTCAGTTGGTGACGCCGAATGTGACCCTGATCAATACCATGAACAACACCATTCTCGGCCCGCAGGAGGTCTGTGATAAATACGGCATCCCTCCTGAACTGATCATCGATTTCCTGGCGCTGATGGGGGATTCCTCAGATAACATCCCTGGCGTACCTGGGGTGGGTGAGAAAACGGCCCAGGCCCTGTTGCAAGGGTTAGGGGGCCTGGATCAGCTCTATGCCAATCTGGATAGCATTGCCACGCTAAGTTTCCGCGGTGCCAAGACCATGGCGGCCAAGCTGGAGCAGAATAAAGAGGTGGCCTACCTCTCTTACAAACTGGCGACGATCAAAACCGATGTTGAACTGGATCTGAAATGCAGTGAGCTGGAAGTGACCCCACCGGATGTCGATCAACTGCAGGCACTGTTTAAGCGCTACGAGTTCAAACGCTGGATGGCCGATGTTGAAGCGGGGACCTGGTTAGAAAACAAAGGGTCAGGCCGTAAGGCCAGCGCGGCGGCCAAGCCAGCCGCAACGGCAGAAGCACCAAGAGCTGCTGCAGAGCCTACCCTGTCGCAGGAAGGCTATGTCACCATTCTGGATGAGGAAACCTTCGCCGATTGGATGCAGCGCCTGAAACAGGCCGAAGTTTTCGCCTTCGATACCGAAACTGACGGCCTGGATACCCTGACGGCCAACCTGATCGGCCTGTCCTTCGCCATTGAGCCAGGCGTGGCGGCGTATCTGCCGGTTGCACACGATTATCTGGATGCTCCCCCACAGCTGGATCGTAACCACGTGCTGGCCACCCTGAAGCCGCTGCTGGAAGACGAGAAGGCGTTGAAGGTGGGGCAGAACCTGAAGTTTGATAAGAGCCTGCTGGCGCGCTATGACATCGATCTACGCGGTATCGCCTACGACACCATGCTGGAGTCCTACGTGCTCGACAGCGTCAGTGGCCGTCACGATATGGATAGCCTGGCCGATCGCTACCTTGGCCATAAAACCATTACCTTCGAAGAGATCGCGGGCAAAGGCAAAAAACAGTTAACCTTCAACCAGATCGCTCTTGAAGAGGCGGGCCCTTATGCGGCAGAAGATGCCGACGTTACGCTACAGCTGCATTTGGCGATGTGGCCGCAGTTGAAAGAGAGTGAAGGCCTGCTGACGGTATTCAATGAGATTGAAATGCCGCTGTTACCGGTGCTTTCCCATATCGAACGCACCGGGGTGCTGATCGATCCTAACATCCTCGCTGCTCACTCCATTGAATTGACCAAGCGCCTTGGCGAGCTTGAAGTGCAGGCCCATGAACTGGCAGAAGAGCCGTTTAATCTGGCCTCGACCAAGCAATTGCAGGCCATTTTGTATGAAAAGCAAAAGCTGCCGGTGCTGAAAAAGACCCCTGGCGGTGCTCCTTCAACCAATGAGGAAGTGCTGGCCGAGTTGGCGCTGGATTATCCGTTGCCGAAAGTGATCCTGGAATACCGTGGCCTGGCGAAGCTGAAAACCACCTATACCGACAAACTGCCGTTGATGATCAATCCGGTTAGCGGGCGGGTGCATACTTCTTATCACCAGGCGGTCACCGCCACCGGTCGCCTGTCATCCAGCGATCCAAACCTGCAAAACATCCCGGTACGTAACGATGAAGGGCGCCGTATCCGTCAGGCATTTATTGCGCCTGAGGGCTACCGTATTGTCGCGGCGGACTATTCGCAGATTGAACTGCGCATCATGGCCCATTTATCGCAGGACGAAGGCTTGCTCAAGGCGTTTGCTGAAGGTAAGGACATACACCGGGCAACGGCGGCAGAAGTCTTTGGTCTGGCGTTGGAGAAGGTCACCAACGAACAGCGTCGCAGTGCCAAGGCGATTAACTTTGGCCTGATCTATGGCATGAGCGCATTCGGTTTGGCTCGCCAGTTGGGGATCCCGCGCGGCGAAGCGCAGCGTTATATGGATCTGTACTTCGAGCGCTACCCTGGCGTGTTGGAGTATATGGAACGCACCCGTCAGCAGGCTGCCGAGCAGGGCTACGTCAGCACGCTGGATGGCCGCCGGTTGTATCTGCCGGACGTTCGCTCCAGTAACGGTATGCGTCGCAAGGCGGCCGAGAGAGCGGCGATTAACGCCCCTATGCAGGGCACTGCTGCGGATATCATCAAACGTGCGATGATTGAGGTGGATGCCTGGCTGCAAGGGCCTGAGAAGCCGCTGGTGCGCATGATCATGCAGGTACACGATGAACTGGTGTTTGAAATCCACGAGTCCGCCATCGAAGAGGCCAGCCTGCGTATTCATGAGTTGATGGAAAACAGCATGCAGTTGGCTGTTCCGCTGCGGGTGGATATCGGCGTAGGTAAAAACTGGGATGAGGCTCACTGATTACCTTGGGTGATGTGTTATGGCTAGTTTTCGCTAACTGGCGAAAACATAAGCATTTTTGGTAACTGAGCAACATCCTTCGGCGATTGTTTCGACTAAATTGGCGTTGTTAGTGCCCGGATCGTGTAAGTAAACTACAAAAAATTCTTTTGCAGCGTGAAAAAATGATGTAGAGTTACAGGCGTAGGGTACAGAGGTAAGATGTTCTATCTTTCAGACCTTTTACTTCACGTAATCGGATTTGGCTGAATATTTAGCCGCCCCAGTCAGTATTGACTGGGGCGTTTTTTATTGTAAAAACAACGTCAAAACCATCGATTTTAGTTATCCTCACCTTTCTCTCTCCCGCCGTTCCCTTGGCTGATTTATCTGCATTTATCTCCTGACAGCGCAACATCTGCCATAAGTTTTTGTGATGGTTTTTAGTCAAAATTGTAATTAGATAACGAAATGTGGCCTCGTGCGGTGTGATATCGGGCGTAAAAAAGCCGATGTCTCAGCATCGGCTCATTGGGCGCAGCATGCGGCGCCCCTACGAAATACCCGCAGCGGTATCATTCCCCGCCGATATCGTCTTCCGGCAGCACTTCCGGTGGGATCTCGTTAAACCAGGTATTCAACTTCTGGCTCAGTTTATCGACACCGATCTTTTTCGGTGACGAGAAGGCTTCTACCTGAATGTCACCCATAAATGGCAGCACGGCCTCACGCACCATATTGAGCTGCGCCTTGCGAGCGCCAGAGGCCAGCTTATCGGCCTTGGTCAGCAGGACCAGCACTGGCGTGCCAACGTCGACGGCCCACTGGATCATCTGTTGGTCCAGGTCTTTAAGCGGATGACGGATATCCATCAGCACCACCAGGCCTTTCAGGCAGTTACGCATTTGCAGGTATTCACCCAGCGCCCGCTGCCATTTCTTCTTCATCTCTTCTGGCACTTCGGCATAGCCATAGCCTGGCAGGTCGACCAGGCGAATGCCTTCTTCGACCTCGAACAGGTTAATCAGCTGGGTACGCCCCGGCGTTTTACTGGTACGTGCCAGGCCTTTCTGATTGGTCAGGGTATTCAGTGCGCTGGACTTCCCGGCGTTGGAGCGGCCGGCGAACGCAACTTCAATACCTTCATCCCCCGGCAGGTGGCGAATATCGGGCGCACTGGTGACGAAATGGGTCACATGGTAATTGTAGTTCTTGCTGGTCAAAATTTTTCGTCTCCGTGAGGATGGCTATCTGGTGGGCGATTATAACTGCATCAGCGCTAAAAGGGTGTGTTTCTCGGTTTTTAAGCGTTTTAACCACAGAGCCCTTGTGGCAAAAGGTCGCCTGCCATGTGAGACATTGACCATTCGAATTGGGGGTAATGTCGCTTTATTCGAAAGCTGTAAATATTTTATTTGTTATAAAACAGCATGTTGTAATTTCGTTAAGTAAAAGATCGCCGTAAGCCGCCTGTAGGTATCTTGAGCACATCCCATAAAAGCGTAAAGTAGGTTGCAAGGCAGGAGGCCAAGGAAACAGGAACATCCAGGAAGGGTGAAAAATCTCAGGGAATGCACAGGTAGTGTAATGAGTACTAGGATGATGGCAGATGGAATTGAAACTATTGGTGCCGGAGCGCACGAATAGTACACGGATGATGAAGTGACTGCAATCAGGACGCCCGCGGGAAGCGCACTCAGGAAGAGTGGAAGCGAATGGATCGCAGCACGGATGATTTTTTCTTTCAGGATGAAAGACGTAGTAGCAGGGAGCGCGGTTATCGCAGATGGAAAAACCGGGATGTTGAGTGTGCGCATGGAGCGCGGAGCAGGAATATCCTTCGAGTGAAGGTGCGAAATAGGCGGCAGGTTTTAACCTGCCGCCTTTTTTCTTTGTCTGCTTTCTGCTAGATTCCGCCGCAACCGTATAGCAATTCTATACTGGATCTACATACCTAAGAGTAAAAGCCATGAACCAGCCATCAAAAGCACCTCGCGGCCCACGCAGCAGCGCGGCGACGTCAAAAAGTAAAAAGAAAAGTCGTGTGGAGCTCGATCAGGAAGCGCGCGAGCGCAAGCGTCTGAAAAAGCGCCGTGGCCTGGCTTCCGGTTCACGTACCCAGGTTGAGTCTGCCAACCAGAAAAATAAAACCGGTGCGCAACCCAAAGATCCTCGTCTCGGCAGTAAAGTGCCGGTTGCGCTGGTGGTTGACGCTAAAGTGAAGGCGACCAAGCCGCAGCCAAAACCGAAGGCGGAAAAACCGCGCCTCACGCCAGAAGAAGAACTGACCAAGCTGGAAAACGATGAGCGTCTGGATGCCTTGCTGGATCGCCTGGATGAAGGCGCCAAGCTGAGCGCGGAAGATCAGGCTTACGTCGATCAAACCCTGGATCGTATCGATGCGCTGATGGAGCAGTTAGGCATCGAACTGGGTGATGAAGACGACGAAGAGCCGGAAGAGAAGCAGGAAGACATTCTGAAACTGCTGAAAGGCGGTAACCCGAAAGACGTATTTTAAGCGGTTATGTGGCTGATCCCGGCAATAGCCCTACTGTTGACATGTTATCTACTGTGGTTATTCGGTAAACTGTGGCGGCTGTCGAAGCGCAAAACGCGTTTTCGCAGCGCTTCCGCGGCCAGACAGCGTAGACAACTGCCCATTTCCCGGCCCGGTAGGAAAAAATATCGGAAGGAGTGAGCAAGCATGTCAGAACAGACCATTGTCTGGGATTTGGCCCTGATCCAAAAATATAACTATTCAGGCCCGCGTTATACGTCATACCCCACGGCGCTGGAGTTCAACCAGGGCTACGACGAAGCTGCGTTCCAACGCGCAGCTACGCGCTACCCTGAGCGCCCGCTGTCGCTGTATGTCCATATTCCCTTCTGTCATAAGCTCTGCTATTTCTGCGGCTGCAATAAGCTGGTCACACGCCAGACTCACAAGGCCGATGAATACCTGGCCGTGCTGGAGCGTGAAATCATCGCACGTGCCCCCTTGTTTGCCGGCCGCAAGGTCAGCCAACTGCATTGGGGCGGCGGTACGCCAACCTATCTCGATAAGCAGCAAATCAGCCGCTTGGTCGCCATGCTACGCCAGCACTTTGATTTCCAGCCAGAAATGGAGATGTCGATCGAAGTTGATCCACGGGAAATCGAGCTGGACGTGCTGGACCACCTGCGTGCCGAAGGCTTCAACCGCCTTAGCATGGGGGTGCAGGACTTCAATAAAGAAGTGCAGCGTCTGGTTAACCGCGAGCAGGATGAAGAGTTCATTTTTGCCCTGATCGCCCGGGCTAAAGCGCTAGGCTTCAACTCGACCAATATCGATCTGATTTACGGCCTGCCGAAGCAGACGCCAGAAAGTTTTGCCTTCACGCTGCAGCGGGTGGCGGAGCTCAATCCGGATCGCCTGAGCGTATTTAACTACGCTCATATGCCGAACCTGTTTGCTGCCCAACGTAAAATCAAGGACGCCGATCTACCTAGCGCCCAGCAGAAACTCGATATTCTGCAGCAAACGATCGCTTCGCTGACGGAGTCGGGCTATCAGTTTATCGGCATGGACCATTTTGCCCGGCCGAACGATGAGCTGGCCATTGCCCAACGCGAAGGCAAGCTGCACCGCAATTTCCAGGGTTACACCACCCAAGGGGACAGCGATCTGCTGGGCCTGGGGGTTTCCGCCATTAGCATGCTGGGTGACAGCTACGCGCAGAACCAGAAAGAGCTGAAGGTGTATTACGCTAATGTGGAAGAGCAGGGGAACGCCCTGTGGCGTGGCCTGGCGATGACGGAAGATGACTGCCTGCGCCGTGATGTGATCAAGACGCTAATCTGTAATTTCCAGCTGGCTTATCAACCGATTGAGCAGCAATACGGCATTGCGTTTGCGGATTACTTTGCCGCCGATCTGGAATTGCTGGCGCCGTTCGAACGTGACGGGCTGGTGGAGCGAGATGACCACGGCATTCGCGTCACGCCTCGTGGGCGCTTGCTGATCCGCAATATCTGCATGTGCTTCGATATCTACCTGCGTAAACAGGCCCGCGCCCAACAGTTCTCCCGGGTTATCTGACGCGCAACACCACGGCGGATGTGTAGAGGCGCAGCGTACTGCGCCCTGTTAACTGAAGAAATTTATCAGTGCCGCGCACAACACCGTGGCAACTGCCGCCTGCGGTGAATGGCTGACGGCAGAGCCGACGTCTGCGCCTTGGGTAAGAAAGACGATGAGTGTATCCAGCATCAAAAGCCTCCTGAGTTTGCGTTTCGATCATACTGCTCCCGCATATCCGGTAAAAGCCTTAAATTGCTGGTTTTTTGTGCGCTGGATTGTATTTTTAATCATCAAGTTCCCCTCACCCCAACCCTCAGCCCACAGGGAGAGGGAGCTGGTACGGAGTTGATATCAGGTATGGAGTTATTCTGTGGCACTTCTCAAGAACAATGTAGCAGTTGAGCGCAGGGGTAATTTGTAGCACGTTAGGTCCCCTCTCCCTTTGGGAGAGGGTTAGGGTGAGGGGTATTACTTACTCCATCCCTAATTCTTTCAGCTTACGCGTTAAGGTATTCCGGCCCCATCCCAACAGGCGGGCAGCTTCCTGCTTGTGCCCCTGGGTATGCCGTAGCGCGGTAGTGAGCAAGGTGCGCTCCATTTCCGGCTGAGCTTCGGACAACAGGTTTTGATGACCGGAACGTAACGCCCGGTCGGCCCACTGTGCCAACAACGTGGCCCAACTGTCCGGCAAGCCGTGGCTACTGGCTTGCGGCGCGGCGGTTTCAAACAGTTCCGAGGGCAGATCCTGGATCAGCACTTCTTGTCCGGCGGCCATCACGGTCAGCCAGCGGCAGGTGTTTTCCAACTGGCGTACGTTGCCCGGCCACGGCAGGCGAGTGAGGGCGGTTTCGGTTTCCGGATGCAGGTTCTTCGCCTCCACACCCAACTCTTTCGCGGCCACCTGTAGGAAATAGCGCGCCAGGCGCGGAATATCCTCACGGCGTTCGCGCAGCGGCGGCAGATGTACGCGGATCACGTTCAGGCGGTGGAACAGATCCTCACGGAATTTACCCTCTTGGACGCGCAACTCCAGGTTCTGGTGGGTAGCGGCAATAATACGCACATCTACCTTCACCGGCGCATAGCCACCCACACGATAGAACTGGCCGTCCGCCAACACCCGCAGCAAGCGGGTTTGCACATCCAGCGGCATATCCCCGATTTCATCCAGGAACAGCGTGCCACCGTCGGCCTGTTCAAAACGGCCCTGGCGGATCTGATTAGCGCCGGTAAATGCCCCTTTCTCATGGCCGAACAGTTCAGATTCGATCAGGTCTTTGGGGATCGCGGCCATGTTCAGGGCGATAAATGGTGATTTGACGCGCGGGCTGTGGCGATGCAGCGCATGGGCAACCAGCTCTTTCCCTGTTCCCGACTCCCCGTTGATCAGCACGCTGATGGAGGAACGCGACAGACGCCCAATAATGCGGAATACATCCTGCATCGCCGGGGCCTCACCAATAATATCGGCGACGGGATCGTTGGCGGGTTGGTTGCGAGCGGGTTGCTGCTGCTCTTGATAGTGGCTGATGGCACGCTCTACCAGCGCGACGGCCTCGTCAATATCAAAGGGTTTTGGCAGGTAATCGAACGCCCCTTGTTGATAGGCGCTAACCGCCGCGTCCAGATCCGAATGCGCCGTCATTATGATGACCGGGAGCATCGGGTGACGCTGTTTGATCTGCTTGAGCAGCGCCAGGCCATCCATACCCGGCATGCGGATATCTGACAGCAGCACGTCGGGAGTTTGCGTGGCCAATGCTTCCAACACGGCATTGCCGCTGTCGAAGGTGACGCTGTTCACCCCGGCTCCGGTGAGCGCACGTTCGAGCACCCAGCGGATGGAGCTATCGTCATCGACGATCCAGACTATCCCTCGTTGCATAGCACAAACCTCACTGGCGAATAGGCAGGAAAACCGAGAATTCGGTGTGACCTGGCCAACTGTTGAATTCAATTTTTCCGCAATGCTGATCGATTAGATTACGGGCGATGGATAACCCCAGGCCGGTACCGCCTTCGCGGCCGCTGACCATCGGGTAGAACAGAGTGTCTTGTAACAGGGCCGGTACGCCCGGGCCGTCATCCTCAACATCGATCCGTGCCGCCAGCCGGTAGCGGGTGCCGTGCAGGGTGATCTGAAACGCGGTACGCGTGCGCAGCGTGATGGTGCCACCGGTTTCGCTCAGCGCCTGCAGCGCGTTGCGGGTGATATTGAGCAACACCTGCTCGATTTGATCGGGATCGTGCGCCAGTTCCGGCAGACTTGGGTCGTAATCACGCACCAGCGTGACGTTATCGGGTTTCTCCAACGACACCAGTTGGAAGACCCGTTCCGCTACCTGATGGATACTCTGGGTAATATGTTGGCCGGGGCGCTGTGGCCCTAGCAGGCGATCTACCAGATTACGCAGCCGATCGGCCTGTTCGATGATCACCTTGGTGTATTCCGTCAGCGAAGGGTCTGGCAAAGCTTTCGCCAGCAACTGCGCGGCACCCCGCAAACCGCCGAGCGGATTTTTGATTTCATGGGCCAAGCCACGCACCAGATCGCGAGCCGCAACCTGTTGAGCGTGCTGTAACTGCTCCTGGCTGAGGCGACGCTGATTGTCCATTGGGGCCAGCTCAAGCAGAATAAAGCCTTCAGGCAGCGCCTGAGCGGTCAGGGAGAGGATATGGGCGCGGCTGTCGACCACCAGGGTCACTTCGTTATCGGTAAAGCCCTGGCCGGCATGCAGGCTTTCGCGCATCAGATCGATATTCAGCGAAAAATAACCGAGTAAATCGGGCAGCGGTGTACCGAAAAGTTTACGAGAACTCTGTGCCAGCAGCTGTTGCGCCGCCGGATTGGCGTAGTGGATCGCCAGTGTGTCATCCAACAGCAAAATGCTGTTGATGAGAGAATTGAGGATCTGCCCAGCATCGGGCAGCTTGCCGGTTGCCATACAGCAGTCTCCTGCACCTTTTTAGTGCATCCATCCTACTCCATCCGCAACCATCACGGTATGAAATAGTTTTGCAGAACATACGGTGGAGAAAAAAGCCCATCCGAAGATGGGCTAAAAGTTTCCACGGCAACAAAAAAACGGCTTAGATAAATAGCGAGCGATGCGCCATCCGTAGACAGCGCGGGTAAGGCTTAAACGCTATGACTTAAACGCTGTAGTACAGTTCGAACTCAACCGGGTGTGGCGTCATGCGCACGCGATCCATCTCTTCTTTACGCAATTCGATGTAGGCATCGATCGCGTCGTCAGTGAATACGCCACCGCGGGTCAGGAATTCACGGTCTTCGTTCAGTGCGGCCATTGCTTCATCCAGTGAGCCAGCTACTTTTGGAATCTCAGCTTCTTCTTCCGGCGGCAGGTCATACAGGTTTTTATCCATGGCATCGCCAGGGTGGATCTTGTTGATCACGCCATCCAGGCCAGCCATCAGCAGCGCGGCGAAGCACAGGTATGGGTTAGCCGCTGGGTCCGGGAAGCGGGCTTCGATACGGCGCGCTTTCGGGCTGGCAACCACTGGGATACGGATAGACGCAGAGCGGTTACGGGCAGAGTAAGCCAGCATAACCGGCGCTTCATAGCCTGGGACCAGACGCTTGTATGAGTTGGTAGTCGGGTTGGCCAGGGCGTTGATCGCTTTAGCGTGTTTGATGATGCCGCCAATGTAGAACAGCGCCATTTCAGACAGGCCGCCGTACTTGTCGCCAGCGAACAGGTTGGTACCGTTCTTGGACAGTGACATGTGGCAGTGCATACCTGAGCCGTTATCGCCGAACATCGGTTTTGGCATGAAGGTCGCGGTTTTGCCAAATGCGTGAGCCACGTTGTGAACCACGTATTTGTAGATTTGGATTTCGTCGGCTTTCTTGGTCATGGTGTTGAAGCGGGTAGCCACTTCGTTCTGACCGGCGGTTGCCACTTCGTGGTGGTGAGCTTCAACCACCAGGCCCATTTCTTCCATGGTCAGACACATGGTAGAACGGATGTCCTGTGAAGAGTCGACCGGTGGTACTGGGAAGTAACCGCCTTTTACCGCTGGACGGTGGCCTTTGTTGCCGCCTTCGTATTTGGTGCTGGTGTTCCAGGCGCCCTCGATGTCATCAATGCTGACATGGGAACCACGGATGCTGCTGCCAAAGCGCACGTCGTCAAACAGGAAGAACTCAGGTTCTGGCCCGAACAGCACGGTATCGGCGATGCCGGAAGAGCGCAGGAAGTCTTCAGCACGTTTGGAGATCGAACGTGGGTCACGATCGTAGCCCTGCATGGTGCCTGGCTCGAGGATGTCACAACGAATGATCAGGGTAGATTCTTCGAAGAACGGATCCAGAACCGCCGTGCTGGCGTCTGGCATCAGTACCATGTCAGATTCGTTGATGCCCTTCCAACCACCGATTGAGGAGCCGTCAAACATTTTACCTTCTTCGAAGAAGTCGGCATTTACCTGATGAGCAGGGATGGTGACGTGTTGTTCTTTACCCTTGGTGTCAGTGAAACGCAGGTCTACGAATTTCACTTCATGCTCATTCAGCATCGTCAAAACGTGTTCAGCGGACATACTTAACTCTCCCGGATTTATCGTTGTCATCGTCGTGGAACGAATCTGTGTGATGGCCTGTTTTTGCCCTGTGTAGACTAAAGCGAAAACTGTGCCAACTTTATAAAAGCGAAAAAATCGCCGGTTTGTGCGGGTTTTGCTCTTTGCCAGTATGCACCATTAGCGATGCAATGCACTATGGTGGTGCAAATAACCTGGGGTGGGGCACTGGAATGGTGCAAATCATCATCGATTGCTGCTTTTTGCACCGTGAAAGGGATCACAAACTAGCCTGTACACAGTTGTTTATAAGAGAGTGTTGTGATCTTGTTTAGTACCTCGCTTAATACGTGTACAATAGCGCGCTATTTCTAATGCCTGAGGCAAAGCTGTGATCGAAAATTTGCGTAACATCGCCATTATTGCCCACGTTGACCATGGTAAGACCACCCTGGTTGACAAGTTGCTGCAACAATCCGGTACTTTCGGAGAGCGTTCAGAAGCGACAGAACGCGTAATGGACTCCAACGATTTGGAGAAAGAGCGTGGGATTACCATCCTCGCAAAAAACACCGCCATTAATTGGAAAGACTACCGCATCAACATCGTAGACACCCCAGGACACGCCGATTTCGGCGGCGAGGTAGAGCGCGTGATGTCAATGGTCGACTCGGTGCTGCTGGTTGTGGATGCAATGGATGGCCCAATGCCGCAAACCCGTTTCGTGACCAAGAAAGCGTTTGCTAATGGTCTGAAACCGATCGTGGTAATCAACAAGGTTGACCGCCCTGGCGCGCGTCCTGACTGGGTTGTGGATCAGGTCTTCGACCTGTTCGTTAACCTGGACGCTACCGACGAACAGCTCGACTTCCCAATCATCTATGCATCCGCATTGATGGGTATCGCGGGTCTGGACCATAACGATATGGCCGAAGACATGACTCCGCTGTACCAGGCGATTGTCGATCACGTCTCTGCGCCGCAGGTTGAGCTGGAAGCACCTTTCCAGATGCAGATCTCGCAGCTGGACTACAACAACTACGTGGGCGTTATCGGCATCGGCCGTATCAAGCGTGGTAAAGTCAAGCCTAACCAGCAGATCACCCTGATCGACAGCGAAGGCAAAACCCGTAACGGTAAAATCGGTAAAGTGCTGACCCATATGGGTCTGGAACGTATCGAAGCCACCGTTGCCGAAGCGGGCGACATCGTTGCCATCACCGGCCTGGGCGAGCTGAACATCTCTGACACCATTTGTGATGTGAACGCGGTTGAAGCGTTGCCAGCACTGTCGGTTGATGAACCTACCGTAAGCATGTTCTTTAACGTCAATACCTCACCGTTCTGTGGTAAAGAAGGCAAGTTCGTGACTTCACGCCAAATCCTTGAGCGTCTGAACAAGGAACTGGTACACAACGTGGCGTTGCGCGTTGAAGAAACCGAAGATGCTGATGCATTCCGTGTTTCAGGCCGTGGTGAACTTCACCTGTCGGTTCTGATCGAAAACATGCGTCGTGAAGGTTTTGAACTGGCGGTTTCCCGTCCGAAAGTTATCTTCCGTGAAATCGATGGCCGCAAGCAAGAGCCGTTCGAGAACGTGACGCTGGACATCGAAGAACAGCACCAGGGTTCTGTGATGCAGGCGATGGGTGAGCGTAAAGCTGACCTGAAAAACATGGATCCAGATGGCAAGGGCCGTGTGCGTCTTGACTACGTGATCCCAAGCCGTGGCCTGATCGGTTTCCGTAACGAATTCATGACCATGACTTCTGGTACCGGTCTGCTGTACTCCACCTTCAGCCACTACGACGATGTGCGTCCGGGCGAAGTGGGCCAGCGTCAGAACGGCGTGCTGATCTCTAACGGCCAGGGCAAAGCGGTAGCGTTCGCTCTGTACGGTCTGCAAGATCGCGGTAAGCTGTTCCTGGGCCACGGTGCTGAAGTGTATGAAGGCCAGATCATCGGTATTCACTCACGTTCTAACGACCTGACCGTGAACTGCCTGACCGGTAAGAAACTGACCAACATGCGTGCATCGGGTACCGATGAAGCGACTACCCTGGTTCCGGCCATCAAAATGTCTCTGGAGCAAGCTCTGGAATTCATCGATGATGACGAACTGGTAGAAGTCACGCCAATCTCGATCCGTATCCGTAAGCGTCACCTGACGGAAAACGATCGTAAGCGTGCCAACCGCGGTCCTAAAGAAGCTTAATTCGCCGATTTAATCCGCAATACTTAGGGCGTGTCACAGCGCCCTGAGTTTTTTCCTCTGTCTTTCCCCCTTTCTGCGGCGCGCCATGCGCTTTTCACACTGCTCCCTGTTCAGCCTTAACTTTTCCCGTTACAGTGAAATCTCACTGGCCCATGGGAGAGGACTATGCTGTATATCTTTGATTTAGGTAATGTGATTGTCGATATCGATTTCAAACGTGTACTGGGCGTGTGGAGCAACCTGAGCGGCACACCGCTGGCGACGTTGTCCGAACGTTTTAGCATGGGTGAGGTATTCCAACAGCATGAGCGCGGCGAGATTAGCGACGAAGACTTTGCGGCAAAACTCTGTGAAGAAATGGGGATAGCGCTCAGCTACGAGCAGTTTGCCACCGGCTGGCAGGCGGTGTTTGTTGCCCTGCGCCCTGAAGTGATCGAGATTATGCACCGTCTGCGCAACGAGGGGCATCGCGTGGTGGTGTTATCGAATACCAACCGCCTGCACTGTAATTATTGGCCTCAGCACTACCCTCAGGTCGCTGAAGCAGCCGATCACATGTATCTGTCGCAGGATCTTGGCATGCGTAAACCCGATGCCAACATCTATCAGCACGTACTGAAGGCGGAAAACACCCCGGCGGATCAAGCGGTATTCTTTGACGATGTGGCGGCGAACGTAGAAGCGGCCGCAGCGCTGGGGATCAAGGCGGTGCACGTCATCGATCGCCAGGTTGTACCGGCTTATTTTGCTCAATAATCACCGTACGTTAAGCTTAAGGCGTCCAGACTGACATTTAGGATGAAGCTATGTCGTTTTTCCGCCGCAAAAAGCTGCCATCGTCGATCAAACCCGGAATAACCTTCGGGCGGTTGCTGATTAAACGTATTGATGAGGATGGCCTGACCATGTTGGCGGGCCATCTGGCCTATGTCTCGCTACTTTCCCTGGTGCCGCTGATCACCGTGGTATTTGCGCTGTTTGCCGTTTTCCCGATGTTTGCGGATATCAGCGTGCAGCTAAAAAGCTTTATTTTCTCCAACTTTATGCCTGCCGCCGGTAACGTGCTGCAACGTTACCTGGAGCAGTTTGTTGCCAACTCCAGCAAGATGACCGCCGTGGGGATCTGCGGCCTGATTGTCACCGCGCTGCTGCTGATCTATTCGGTGGATAGCGTGTTGAACACCATCTGGCGCAGTAAGAACCAACGGCCGATCGTGGTTTCCTTTGCCGTTTACTGGATGGTGCTGACCCTTGGCCCGCTGTTGGTGGGGGCCAGTATGGCGATCAGCTCTTATCTGTTGTCGCTAAATTGGTTAGCGCAAACCGGCGTTAACAGCCTGGTAGATGAGGTGCTGCGCATCTTCCCGCTGATCCTGTCCTGGGTCTCTTTCTGGTTGTTATACAGCGTGGTACCTACGGTACGCGTGCCTGCGAAAGATGCGCTGGTTGGGGCGCTGGTGGCAGGGGTGCTGTTCGAGCTGGGTAAGAAAGGCTTTGCGATGTATGTCACCATGTTCCCTTCCTACCAGTTGATCTACGGCGTGCTGGCGGTGATCCCGATTTTATTTTTATGGGTCTACTGGAGCTGGTGTATCGTGTTATTGGGTGCCGAAATCACCGTTACG
Source organism: Serratia sp. Res13-Sevr-LER1-36-b (assembly GCF_015673035.1). NCBI lineage: Bacteria > Pseudomonadati > Pseudomonadota > Gammaproteobacteria > Enterobacterales > Yersiniaceae > Serratia > Serratia sp. Res13-Sevr-LER1-36-b. The sequence goes on from NZ_JADACK010000013.1 coordinate 20,358, forward strand.
ATGGGCGAGTACCGTCTTTACCGGCAGCAGAAAGCAGAACAACAGCAAAAACAGGAGCAGGAAGGAACGTTATGATTGCGTTAATTCAACGGGTATTAAACGCCAGCGTTACGGTAGAAGGTCAGACGGTAGGCAAGATTGGCCCCGGTTTGTTAGTGTTATTGGGCGTCGAGCAGGACGATAACGAGCAAAAAGCCCAACGCCTGTGTGAGCGGGTGCTGGGGTATCGCATCTTCGGCGACGAGGATGACAAAATGAATCTCAACGTTCAGCAGGCTGGTGGTAGCCTGTTGGTGGTGTCGCAGTTCACCCTGGTAGCCGATACCCAGAAAGGCATGCGGCCGAGTTTTTCGCGCGGTGCGGTGCCGCAGGAGGCCGATCGGCTATACCGCTATTTTGTTGGGCAGTGCCAGGAACGTGGTATTGAAACCCAGACCGGTGAGTTTGCCGCCGATATGCAGGTGGCATTGGTGAACGATGGCCCGGTGACGTTCTGGCTGCAGGTTTAAAGATCACAAGAGAAGGCGTCTATGTATCACCTACGAGTACCCGTTACAGAACAAGAACTGAAAGACTATTACCAGTTTCGCTGGGAGATGCTGCGCAAGCCATTACACCAGCCGGTGGGTTCGGAAAAGGATGCCTACGACGCCATGGCGCACCATCAGATGGTGGTGGATGAGAACGGCCGGATTGTGGCGATTGGCCGTCTGTATATCAATGCCGATAACGAAGCCGCTATCCGCTTCCTGGCGGTTGATCCCACGGTGCAGGACAAAGGCCTTGGCACGCTGGTGGCGATGACCCTGGAGTCTGTAGCGCGCCAGGAAGGGGTAAAACGGGTGGTGTGTAGCGCCCGTGAGGATGCGGTAGACTTCTTTGCCAAGCTGGGCTTTATTAACCAGGGCGAAATCACTGCGCCGCAAACTACGCCGATCCGCCATTACCTGATGATCAAACCCGTCGCCACGCTGGACGATATTCTGCATCGCCCCGACTGGTGCGGGCAGCTGCAGCAAGCCTGGTATGAACATATCCCGCTTAGTGAAAAGATGGGGGTGCGCATCAGCCAATATACCGGCCAACGCTTTGTTACCACCATGCCGGAAGTGGGTAATCAGAATCCTCACCATACGCTGTTTGCCGGTAGCCTGTTCTCCCTGGCAACGTTGACCGCCTGGGGGCTGATCTGGCTGCTGCTGCGTGAGCGTCATCTGGGGGGCACGATTATTCTGGCAGACGCCCACATTCGCTACAGCAAACCGATCACCGGCAGGCCGAGGGCAGTAGCCGATCTTAGCTCACTGAGTGGCGATCTCGCCCGTTTGGCGCGTGGCCGCCGGGCGCGCGTGCAGGCAGAAGTGCATTTATTCGGTGATGATGACAAAGGGGCAGTATTTGAGGGCACCTATATGGTGCTGCCTGCCGAACCGGAAGAGCCGTTGGACAAGGGCGGTTCAGAGCCGATAGCGAGCTGAGCATCAAGCTCAGAATAAATTCTGTGACCAAACCTATCCAGTTGGGCGCTGCATGCTGCGCCCACTTAACGGGTTTGGCTTAATTGATGACTTAATCTGTCGTATAAATTGGGCACGGCTGCCGATTGTTTTTTTAATAAGAAAAATCCGCCTCTATTTAGCATAATTGACTGTTTAGTTTACATACAGCAAATAAAGTGCAGGCATTAAAACAGTTTCAGAATATTTACCCCGCCTCACTCTGAGATTTATGCCAATTACGATGCCTCTAAGTCCCGTACAGTCACGATCTCTTGCTTGTCTGATGCCGAATTATGTCGTTAGAATGCCGCAAAATCATTAAGGCGGTTTATCTGAATGGACTCAGTAGCTCAGCGGTTGGCAGTATCATTGTTGTTTCTTTCTCTCAGTTCGGCGGTTGGCGCCAATATGCTCAGCCCGGCGGATCGAGATACAATCCAACAGCAACAACGTGAATTGTTGCAGCAAAACCAACAACAACGTCAGGAATTGCAACGCAGCCTGACGCCGGTGCTGCCAAAAACGCCAGCAGCCACAGCCCCCGGCGGGCCGTGCTTCACCATTACGACCATTCGCCTTGAAGGTGCCAGCCATCTGCCCGCCCGTGCGCGGCAAGCCTTGACGCAACCCTATCTGCAACGCTGCCTGAATCTGGCCCAGATCAACACCTTGGTGCAGCAGGTTTCCGATTGGTATATCGAACGGGGCTATATCACCAGCCGCGCTTTCCTGACCGAGCAAGACCTGTCCCATGGGGAATTGAAGCTGTTGGTACTGGAAGGGCAGTTGGAAAAGATCTTGCTGGACCAACGGGATGACCGAATGCTGAAGATGGCGTTCCCCGGCCTGGTGGGCAACATCCTTAACCTGCGCGATATCGAGCAGGGCATGGAGCAGATCAACCGCCTGCGCCAGCAACCGGTGCAGATTGAAATCCTGCCCGGTAGCCAACCGGGCTATTCGGTGGTCAACCTGACCGCCAAGCCAGAGTTCCCGGTGATGCTGGGGCTGGGTTTTGACAACAGCGGGCAAAAAAGTACCGGCACCGGGCAGATCAACGGCTCATTGACCGGCAATAACCTGCTGGGGCTGGCGGATCAGTGGTTTGTGACCGGCGCGCGCAGCAGCGATTTCGCCAACGATCACGATGCCCGCAGCGTCCAGGCCGGTGTCAGTCTGCCCTATGGCTACTGGCTGATGGATTACAACTATTCCTACAGCGACTATCTCTCGACGATCGACAATCAGGGCTTTGACTGGCGATCCACCGGCGACAGCCAGACCCATCGCTTCAACGTTTCGCGCGTATTGTTCCGTAACAGTGATATGAAAACCGGCCTGGCGCTGGGCCTGACCCACCGTATCAACCGCAACTATCTGAATGACACCCGGCTGGACAGCAGCAGCCGTAAACTGACCAGCGTATCTCTGGGCGTGAGCCATAGCCAAAAACTGTGGGGCGGTTTTGCCACGCTTAACCCCTCCTACAGCCGTGGCGTTCCCTGGTTAGGCGCGGAAGATGACAGCGGCAAGGCCAGTGAAGCCCCTAAGGCGGAGTTTAATAAATACACGCTCTCCGGCAGCTATTACTTGCCGTTGGCGCAGAACTGGAACTACCTCACCAGCCTGTACGGCCAGTGGACGCCCGATCGCCTTTACGGCAGCGAGCGCCTGACCCTCGGCGGTGAAAGTTCGGTGCGTGGCTTCAAGGAACAGTATCTCTCTGGCGACAAAGGCGGCTACTGGCGTAACGAGGTCAACTGGTCGCCGTTCAGCCTGCCGTATCTGGGGGATATTTCCGTATTGGCTGCCGTAGATGGCGGTTATCTGCGCCACGACTCCGTGGACGCCTACGCTTCCGGCACGTTGTGGGGCGGCGCGGTGGGGCTGGGCAGCCGTAACCGCTATTTCAGCAGCCAATTTACCGTGGGCTGGCCGCTGGCGCATCCGAGTTGGTTAGAGCCGGATCGGGTGTCGATTTACTACCGTATTAACATCGTTCTTTAATTTACAGGGAAAGGTTTCAAGGATGACGCAAAAAGACGATCGGCCCATTCATGCCAGCCAGCGTTGGTTGAGCTATACCCTGTGCAGCTTGCTAGCCTGGCAGCCGTTGCTGCCCGCCTTGGCGAACGGTGTTAACGTCGCCGAAGGGAATACCCGGCTCGATCAGGCTGGCAATGGCGTGCCGGTGGTCAATATCGCTACGCCTAATCAGGCGGGCATTTCCCATAATAAATACAATGAATTCAACGTGGGCAAAGAGGGGCTGATCCTCAATAACGCCGCCGGGCAGCTCAATCAGACCCAGCTTGGCGGCCTGATCCAGAACAACCCCAATCTGAAGGCCGGGCAGGAAGCCCAAGGCATCATCAACGAGGTTGTCGCCCCTAACCGCTCCCAACTGCAAGGTTATCTGGAGGTGGCGGGCAAGCAGGCCAACGTGATGGTTGCCAACCCTTACGGTATCACCTGCGATGGCTGTGGCTTCATCAACACCCCGAACGCGACGCTGACCACCGGTAAACCGGTGTTAGGGCCGGACGGCAAACTGCAGGCGTTGGAAGTCACGCAAGGGGCGATCAGCATTCAGGGCAAAGGTCTGGATGCCAGCCAGAGCGGGAAATTTGCCCTGATTGCCCGTGCCACCGAGATCAACGCCCAACTGTATGCCCAGGATGCCACCATTACGCTGGGTGCTAACCGTGTGGATGCACAGGGTAATGCAACCCCGATTGCGGGCCAGGGCGAAGCGCCTAAAGTGGCGGTCGATACCGGTGCGTTGGGGGGCATGTATGCCAACCGAATCCATCTGGTTTCCAGCGACAAGGGCGTTGGCGTCAACCTCGGTAACCTCAATGCCCGTGCCGGGGATATCACCCTGGATGCCAACGGCAAATTGACGCTCAATAATTCGCTGGCCCAAGGTGGTGCATTAACGGCGACAGGGCAAAGTATCAGCATGTTGGGCGACCACAAGGCCACCCAGTCCATTACGTTAAACAGCCAGGGGGATCTCTCCCAGCAGGGCGGCACGCTGGTCAGTGACCAGAATATCGCTCTCACCAGCGGCGGTGCGTTGCAGATGAGCAGCGGCAAACTGACCGCTGGCAACGATGTCAGCCTGCGGGCTCGTGACGCGCGGGTGGACAGTTCCAGCCAGATTGATGCAGCCCGCCATGTCGACATGACGTTGTTCAATAGCGGCATGACGCAGGGGCAAGTGACTGCCGGGCAAAACCTCACCCTCAGCGGTGCCAGCTTGGTCAACAGCGGCACGCTGGCGGCCAATGGGGCGATACAAAGCACCCTCTCCCATCTGGAGAATAGTGGAACCGTTCAGAGCCAGGGTAACCTGTCGCTGAACGGTCAGTCTCTCACCAACAGCGGCAAGATACTGAGTGGGGGATCGCTGGCCGTCACCAGCCAGACGTTGGATCAAGACGGCACCTTGAGTGCTAAAGGCAAAGCCGATCTTAACGTCAGCGGGATGTTGCGAAACGGCAGTTACGGCGAGTTGCTGAGTGACGACAGCCTGACGCTGTGGGCTGGAACGCTGCAACAGAACGGCCTGCTCTCCGGCGCGACGGGGTTAACCCTCAACAGCGATACGCTGACCACGGCGGCAGATGCTCTCACCACCAGCCAAGGCAAGATCACGGTTAACGCGGGTAACGCCACGTTAGGCGGGGAATGGAATGCGGGGGGCGATCTGGCCTGGCATGGTACGACGTTGAACACGCAGCCGGGCGCTCAGATACAAAGCGGGGGCAATCTCAACATCCAGGCCCAACAAGCCACGCTGGCGGGCACCCAAACGGCGAAAGGGGCATTAACGGTAGAGGCGGATTCACTGTTGCACAGTGGTAAAAGCCATGCCGCAACCCTGGCCCTGAAGGCGGACACCCTGACAAACCAGGGCACGCTGGTCGCTCCTGTCTTGAAGATTAACAGCCAGACGTTGACCAACAGCGGCTTGCTACAAGGCAGCCAGACCCTGGAGCTTATCGCCCGCCTGATGTACAACCAGAAGGGCGGCACCGTGTATACGGCCAATGCCCTTTCGCTGGCTATCCCGACGCTGAAAAACGCCGGGCTGATCACCACCGATCGGGATTTGGTGCTGAGTGGCGATCAACTGCTGAACAGCGGTGAAATCAATGCCGTGAACCTGACGGCCAAAACCCTGCAAGTTGATAACCAGCAGAGCGGTTTGCTGCTGGCGAAAGATAAGCTGTCACTGAACGGTATGGCGTTGTCCAATGCCGGGCAACTGGCTGCCGATCAACTGACCTTGAACACCAACAGCATCGCCAATAGCGGCACGTTGCAGGGTGACAGCGCCCTTGCTATCAAGGCTGCGGAAGCCACCAACCGTGGGCGTATCCTCACCGGCGGTTCGCTAAACCTGATTGCAGACACCTTGACCAACGCCGGGACGATGCAGGCGGCTATGATGGTCTTGTCACTGGTCAAAGAGTTCAGCAACCAGCAAAACGGCTCCGTCAACGTGAGTGGTTCGCTGGCGCTGGCCACCCCTCAGTTCAGTAATGACGGCCTGCTGGCCGCAACGACGCTGACCTTGGATACCACGGCCCTGTTCAATACGGGGACACTACAAGGCAGCCATCAGCTCAATATCGGCACCTCCACGTTAGACAACCAACTCGGTAGTGTTTTACTCAGTGGCGGAGCACTGACAATACGGGCAGATTCGCTGACCAATAGCGGATTGCTTCAGGGCCAGACACTGGATCTGTCCACCCAAGAGTGGTTTAACAACGGCAATGCGCTGAGTGAACAAACGGCGAGCCTGGTAGTCGCCAATACGTTGACCAACCAAGGGAAGATCCTCGGCCAGCAAGGGATGACTGTCTCTGCGGGCTCAGTGGACAACGCAGGATGGCTGGCGGCCACCGTGCTCTCCGTTGTGGGCGACGTTATCAACAAGGGGCTGGTGCAGGGTAGCCAATCCCTGCAACTTTCCGGTACTCATCTCAATAATGCTGCCACAGGCCAGATGTTTTCGAGCGGGGCGGTACTCCTTGAAGGCCAACAGTTGGTTAACCAGGGCGCTCTGCAAGGGCAACAACTGGCGGTGAAAGCCCAGACCTGGCAGAACAGTGGCAGTGCCCAGGCGCAAGATCGCCTGACGGCAGACCTGACCGGTGACATGCTCAACAGTGGCCTGTTGCTGAGCCAGGATCGGTTTGACCTCACGGCGGCCCATATTCTCAATCAGGGCACCCTGGCGGCAGACAAGGTGGTATTGACCGCGCCACAGCTGACCAACAGCGGCCTGTTACAGGGCAACAGCCGTCTGCAACTGGCTATCCCCACTATCAGTAACCTTGCCAGCGGGAAGCTGGTCAGCGGCGGTGCGCTGGAGCTGGCGCTCGATCAACTGGACAACGCTGGCCTATTGCAGGTGAACGATGATTTGTCTCTCACCGGCCTGCAATTCACCAACCAGGGCAGCATCCTGGCGAACAACCTGAATCTGGATGTGCAGGGTGGCTTGGTAAACCAGCAAGGCGGCCAACTGGTGGCCCGTGAAAATGCCACTTTCCGCAGCCAATCGGTGAACAATGCCGGGGTATTGGCGGGCAATACGCTGGCGGTGGATAGTGGCACCGTGACTCACAGCGGCATCATGCAGGGCAATGCCGGGCTGACTCTGAACAGCACCGCGCTGAACGTGCTGGCTGGTGCACAACTGCTGAGCGATGGTGAGCTGGCAATCAACGGTGGTGCAGTCACCAACGCCGGATCCTGGCAGGGGAATAGCCTGACCTTCGGTGTCGACAGCCTGGATAACAGCGGATCGATGAGCGCGCGCTCAAACCTGACCGGTACGGTGTTCAATACGCTGCAAAACAGCGGACAGATGGGAAGCCTGGGGACGCTGAACCTGAGCGGCGACTATCTGACCAACAGCGGCAAGCTGGTGGCCAGCCGGTTGATGCTGGATGCCGCTACGCTGAATAACACGGGATTATGGCAAGGTAGCGAGTGGCTGAATGCCCACGGTGATACGCTGACGCTGGGTGCGTCAAGCCGTACGTTGGCAGGGGGCGCGTTATCACTGAATGCCGGGCAACTGAGCTCAGAGGGGTTGGTTCAGGGTGGACAAACCCACGTCACTGCCACTAGCTGGTTGAACCGTGGCAGCCTGCTGGGGAGCGATTCTCTAGCCGTCAACGTCACTGATGAACTGGTGAATGAAGGGTCACTGCTTAGCCAGGGTAACAGCGAAATACAGGCGCAGACGCTGACCAATAACGGTGCCGTCCTGAGTGACGGAAGTCTGTCTTTGGCGGGCGCTACGTTGAATAACCAAGGTGCCGTACAGGGTAACATCCTCAGTCTGACGCAGAACTTGGTGAATAACGCAGGTACGCTGATCGGCCTGCAGTCGCTGACGTTAGGTATTCAGGCATTCTCCGTCCCGTTGTTGACGCTGGTGAACGGCAGCCAGGGCTCACTCCTGACGCAGGGAACGCTTTCTGTTAATGGCAGTACGGTGACCAATGATGGCCGCTGGCAGGGGCAACAGATCCTGCTGAATGCTCAGACGTTGAATAACAGTGGCTCAATCCAGAGTGCGGATGCGTTGCAAATGGCTCTGTCTGGGGCATTGAATTCGACGGCTGGCAGCAAAATTATCGCCAATGGTGCAGCTGCATTACAGGCACAGTCGTTAATTAACGCCGGGCAGTGGCTGGCAAAAAATCTCACCCTACACGCTGACACCCTGAATAATCAGGGCGAAATCAGCGGCGTTGACGGCCTGACGGTCGCGCTGAGCGGGGATTTCACCCAACAGCAAGATACAACCCTGCTGACGGCGGGTGATCTGAAACTGGATGCGGCCTCGGTCACCAACCTTGGGCGTATCCAGGGGAACGGCGTGTGGGTTAACGGCGGTACGTTAACCAACAGTGGGCGCGTACAAGGTGAAACAGGCTTAACGCTGAACCTTACCGGTGGGTTGACCAATAACGCTACGGGCACCCTTCTCAGCCAGAACGCACTCACCATTACCTCGCCGTACTGGGTCAACAGCGGCCTGATACAAAGCGGTGCTGAAACCCGGTTCGAGGGGACGATATCAGGGCGTAATGACGGAAGCCTGCTTGCTGGCTCCGATCTGTCACTCCATGGCTCGCAATTTACCAACACCGGTTGGCTACAGGCAGGCTCCCTGTTACTGAATGCGGATGCGTTGGACAACAGCGGTACCTTGCTGGCAGAACTGCAAGGAACGTTGATCGCAGGCAGCCTGAACAATCAGGGCACGGTTCAGGGAAATAATCTGGCGTTGAATACCCAGCAACTGACTAACGGTGGCACGCTGCTTGGCAGTTCCGGGCTTGGCATCCATGCCGGTCAGGTGGCGCTTCAAGAGACAGGGAAAATGTTCAGCGGGGGCGATTTACTGCTGAGCAGTGGCGATTTTGACCAACGTGGCCAGGTCGTGGCATTGGGCAATCTGACGCTGCAACTGGTGAACGCCTTTACCAACCAGAACGTGATTGCCGCAGGCCAGAGCCTGAACGTTAACAGCCAGGGGGCGTTGACCAACCAAGGCACTCTACAGGGGCAGAGCATCAACCTCACGGCGTACGGCATCTTGACCAACAACGGGCAAATCACCGGCGGAAGTGGGGTTAGCACCCTCAATGGCAGCTCCATTGCCATGAATGCGGTCGGAACGCTGCAATCAGGGGGCGACGTAACCCTGAACAGCCAGAGCGATATCACCGTTGACGGGTTTACCGGCACGCTGGGCTCGATGACGCTGAATGCGGCTGGCAGCCTGATTAACACCGCCTTGCTGTATGCCGGTAACAACCTGTTCCTACTGGCCAACAGCATCAAAAACCTGCGCGGTGACATCCTGGCGGGCAATAGCCTGTGGATGCAGCGTGATATGGCGGGTAATGCTAACGCCGAGGTGGTGAACAGTTCCGGCACCATCGAGACGCAATATGGTGATATCACCATTAACACCGCCCATTTGCTGAATCAGCGCGATGGGCTGAGTGTGGTTAGCTCTGAAAGCAGCGCACCACAGTATTCCTGGGTGACAGATTTTGAGGCCAAAATACCGTTAACCTTCTTCAACAAAGGCGACTACGGCTATGTCATCAAGTCCTGGGAATCGGGCGGCGGCAGTCCTGGCCACGGAGCGTCTCCGACAAGGTATTACAGTTCAACGCCAACGCCTTATCTTAACCAACGGATTAAGGAGTTTGCCTCTGGCGTTTCGACGGTCACCGTCACGGCAAACGGTGGCGCAGCCCGTATCGCGGCCGGGCGCGATCTCAGCCTTTATGCCGGCCAACTGGACAATCAGGCCAGCAATATTCTAGCCAACAACAATGCCTATCTTTCAGGGAGTAACCTGAATAACCAATCCTGGTTCTCGGGCAGTGAAACCCGCTATCAAACGTATCAGTATGGTTATGGCCTGAGCACAGTTCCGGTGCCAGAAACCAGTGTTTCTAAAGGGGAGATTACATCCAACTACATCGTCTACACGGCGACGGGCGAAGTACGCTATGAACGTGGAGAAGGTGAAATCTACCGCGCCGTTATTCAGGCTGGCGGTAACGTCTCGGCAAACTTTGCTAATGACATCAGTAATACCAACACCTTGGCTAACGCGGGTGGAGTAAGCAATACCCTTGCTACGCCTACGCTCAGTACCCTGAGCCAACAGACTATCGGCGGTGCCGTAGAGAAACAGGCGCTGTCTGCCGGTGATAAGGCAGCGGTCAATTCGCCTGAATGGCAAGACAGCCTGCAAAATGCCCTGCAACAGATTAACGGGGGCAGCGGCCTGGATAACGTTACCCCTGAGCTCACTGGGTTAGGAAAATACAACGACGGTGACCAGGGCAGCGCCAATCTGGGGGATGGCGCCAAGTTACAAAACACCACCACCGATGGCAAGGACCTGATCGGCACGGAGGGTAAGGCCTTAAACCCGTATCAAGGCAAAACGGTCGATACCAGTGCGTATCCTCTGCCTACGGGCGAGAACGGTTATTTTGTAGCGTCCACCGATCCGGACAGCCCGTATCTGATCACCACCAACCCGAAACTTAACGGGCTGGGGCAACTCGATCCGAGCCTGTTTGGCGATCTCTACGCGCTGCTGGGGATCAACCCAGGCCAGAGCCCGCGTGAAACCAACGAACAGTTCACGGTAGAAGACAAATTTATCGGCTCTTCCTATTTCCTGGACCGCCTAAACCTCCACCCGGATTACGATTACCGTTTCCTGGGGGATGCGGCCTTTGACACCCGTTACGTCAGCAATGCAATGCTCAATCAGACGGGGAGCCGCTATCTGAACGGGATCGGTTCAGACCTGGAGCAGATGCAAACCCTGATGGATAACGCCGCCAGGGCGCAACAATCGCTGGGGCTGAAGTTTGGGGTTTCGTTGACGGCGCAGCAGATCGCCTCGTTGGATCACAGCATCTTGTGGTGGGAAGCGACCAGCATCAATGGCCAGACGGTGATGGTGCCGAAGCTTTACCTGTCACCAAAGGATGTGACGATCAATAACGGCAGCGTGATTGCCGGGAAAAATGTCTCACTCACCGCCGGTAATATCACCAACAGTGGCAGCACGCTGACCGCACAGAACGCGCTGACGCTCGATAGCCAGAACAGCATCAGCAACCTCAATGCAGGCCTGCTCAATGCGGGCGGCAACCTGCAACTGAGCGCGATTGGCGATATCAACAATATCGGCTCAATCATCAGCGGCAAATCGGTGCAGTTGGAAAGCCTTGATGGCAGCATCATCAACCAGACGCTGACTAACCAGTGGAATACCCAGGGTTCCCTGGGGGGCTGGATGCCACAAAGCCTGTCGCTGTCACGCACGGAAATCGGCGATATCGGCACCATCCAGGCCTTGGACAGCTTGAGCCTGAGCGCTGGCAACAACATCGATATTCTGGGGGCCAAATTGACTTCCGGTGGTGCGATGGATCTGCTGGCGGGGGGCGATATCAACGTCTTGGCCAACACCACCTACAGTGCCGATAAATATCAGGGCTGGCGGAACGTAAGAGAGAGCGAAACTCACAGCAGCCAGGGTAGCGAAATTAGCGCTGGTGGGCCGCTGACGGTTGATGCAGGCCGTGATGTCAACGTGAAGGCCAGCCAGGTTGGCAGCCAGAGTGATACTACCCTAATAGCTGGGCGCGATATCAACCTGCAAACGCAGGAAGCGAGCACCCGGCAGAAAGATAACGGCACCGAACAGCGCAGTAACGATGCCACGCGCACCACCCTCACCAGCGGCGGCGATTTAACGCTGGATGCCGGCCGGGATGTGAACTCGCAGGCCGCAGCAATGGTGGCGGACAACAACGTCAAACTGAACGCCGGGCGTGACGTAAACCTCAATACCCAGCAAACCAGCGAATACCGCGAGAGCAAGGAAGGTAAACGCCAGCAGGTGGACGAGTCTATCCGCCAGCAGGGAACGGAGATTGCTAGCGGGGGCAACACCACCATTCGCGCCGATCGAGATGCCACCTTGAATGCGGCACAGGTGCAGGCCAGCGGTGATGTGGCGGTAAACGCCGGACGCGATCTGACGCTCAACAGCGCCACCGAAAGTGACTACTCCTTCTTCGAAGAAACCAAAACCAAGAAAGGGTTCCTGTCAAAGACCACCACCCACACGGTGCGGGAAGATTACGCCACGCAGGAAAAAGGCACGCTGCTGAGTGGCGACAATGTGTCGCTGTCTGCGGGTAACGATCTGACGGTGAAGGGATCTTCGGTTGTGGGTGACGGTAAAGTTAACCTGCAAGCAGGCAACAACGTCGAGATCGTGGCGGCGACGGAAGAACAGTCCAGCTACCGGTTGGATGAGAAGAAAAAGAGCGGACTGATGGGCACCGGTGGTATCGGGGTGACGATTGGTAGCTCCAGCTCTCGCCATCAGGTGAACGAAGACGGTACGACGCAGAGCCAGAGTGTCAGCACTATCGGCTCGACCGGTGGCGATGTGAATATCGTTGCGGGCGGCAAGGCACATATCGGCGGTGCTGATCTGATTGCCGGTAAAAATCTCAACGTTACTGGCGACAGCGTCGTTATCGAACCGGGGCATGACCTACGTACGGTAGAAGAGCGGTTTGAGCAGAAGCAGAGTGGCCTGACGGTGGCGTTGTCCGGTGCGGCAGGTGCAGCGGCCAACTCAGCGATAGCGGCAGCGCAGAGTGCCAAAAGTGAAAGCGATGGCCGTTTGGCCGCCTTGCAGGGCACCAAAGCCGCGTTGTCCGGGGTGCAGGCAGGGCAGGCCGCTGTGTTGGAGAATACCAAGGGTAATGCAGGTAATGCGATTGGTATCAGCCTTTCTCTGGGGGCCCAAAAGTCTTCATCCACGCAAAAACAGGTCTCTGATAATGTCACCGGTTCGACGCTGACGGCGGGTAATAATCTGTCAGTGACCGCAACCGGTAAAGGCAGCGGTGCCAACAGTGGCGATGTGGTGATTGCGGGTAGCCAGTTGAAAGCGGGTGGCGATACCACCATCGATGCCTCTCGCGACATCTTGCTTGCCGGGGCGGCTAATTCCCAACAGCAGACGGGGAGTAACAAGAGCAGCGGCGGTGAAATCGGTATCGGCCTGAGCCTGGGTAAAGACACGGGTATCAAGGTGTTCGCCAACGTCAACGCTGGCAAAGGCAGTGAGAAAGGCACCGGTACGCAGTGGACAGAGACAACCATCGACAGCGGTAAGATGCTTGCCATGAACAGCGGGCGCGATACCACGCTGGCCGGTGCACAGGTCAGCGGTGACAAGGTGGATGTTGACGTAGGACGCAACCTGACGCTCTCCAGCCAGCAGGACAGCGATCTCTACGACATGAAGCAGCAGAACGCCAGTGCGGGTGGCAGCTTCACCTGGGGCTCGATGAGTGGTTCTGGCTACCTGAACCTGAGCCAGGACAAGATGCACAGCAACTACGACTCGGTGCAGGAGCAGACTGGGATCTTTGCGGGCAAGGGTGGCTTTGACGTTAAGGTCGGCGAGCATACCCAACTGGATGGCGCGGTAATCAGTTCAACGGGCACGGCGGACAAAAACAGCCTGGATACAGGGACGTTGGGCTTTAGTGACCTGCACAATCAGGCGGACTACAACGTTGAACATGTCGGGGTCGGGATAAGTGGCGGCGGCGACTTTGGCGGTAAGGAGTTCCAGGGCAACCTGGCGGGCGGGATGCTATCGGGCCTGAACGGCAGCGGCCATGCTAGCGGCACCACGCAGGCAGCGGTGAGCGAAGGTAACATCACTGTTCGTGACAAAGACAACCAGCAACAAAATGTCGCCGACCTGAGCCGGGATACGGAGAATGCCAACGGCAGCATTGCGCCGATCTTCGACAAGGAGAAAGAGCAGAACCGGTTGAAACAGGCGCAGTTGATTGGCGAGATCGGCGGGCAGGCAGCGGATATCATCCGCACGCAGGGTGAGATAAACGGGCTGAATGCGGCGAAAGCCGATCTGGCGAAAGATGGCAAACTGCCGCCGGAGCCGGGGAAAAATGCCAAGCAGGAAGAGATTGACCGGTACGTCAGTATCCTGAAAGACACCACTGCGTATAAAGAGGCCATGAAGCAGTATGGTACGGGCAGTGACTTGCAGAAAGCGGCGCAGGCGGTAACGGCTGCATTGCAGGGGTTGGCAGGGGGAAATATCTCCCAGGCTCTTGCTGGTGGTTTGAGTCCGTACGCGGCCGAGCAAATCAAGAAGTATACCGGTACGAATGAAACGGCCAACGCGCTTGCCCATGCGGTGTGGGGGGCGATAGCGGCACAAGTGAGTGGCAACTCGGCAGCCGCGGGTGCTGCGGGGGCCGCTGGTGGTGAATTGGCCGCGCGTTATCTGGCAGAAAAGTTATATGGTGCAGACACGCCGGAAAAAATTGCTAAACTGAGTGAGGAGCAGAAGCAGAGTCTCAGTGCGCTATCGACGCTGGCAGCAGGTTTGGCAGGTGGAGTGACGGGGGATAGCACTGCGAATGCTCTGGCGGGTGCTCAGGCCGGTAAGAATGCGGTGGAGAATAACTCGCTGAGCGGTGATAAATCCCGTGAATCTGTTAAGCAGATCGCCGGAAATATGAAGGATCAGGTCAGGGATAAACTGGGCGAAGGCACACTCTCCGCTATCGTTAACAGCATTATCGGTGCGGCGGCGGATACCGGTGATGCGGTATTAGGTGGGGCGGATTACGGTGCTGATGCAGCAATGGCGCTTACTTCCTGCGCTATGGGTGATAGTTACTGTACCAAAGCGTTAAGTGATCTGGAGGGTAAAAATCAGGCTGCGGCAGATACACTGAAAGCTCTGATGAAGAGTGAAACCTGGGAAGCTGTTGCCGGGCAGGTGAAAGAAGCCGCGCAAGGTAACCAGCTTGCGTTGGAAGCCACAGGTGGAATGCTGGCGGGGCTGTTCCTGCCAGGCAAGAAATTACCTGATGGCGTTGCTGGTACAGGAAAAATCCCAGTCCTTCAAAAAAATAGTGATGGAATAACGGAGGTAAAAGTTAGCTCGACTCCTCTGGAAGGCCATGACCGCTTAAACACGCCAGATGTAAATGGTAACGGGAAGTATAACCCAGCAGAAGCTGCGGCTGCTGCAAGGTTGGAAGGTGTTCTTGGGCCGTTGGAAAGAGCGCCTGATACAGGTGGAAAAACAGCTGATTTTATTATTAGCACCGGGCCTAATGCTGGGAAAACGGTTGACTTTATGTATACGACAAAGAATTTGTCTCAGAAAGAGATTGATGGGATTAACAAATTTTTTGAAAAAAATATGACTACCCCCTTAAAGACGGGAGACATTCCAGGAGGCCAGAAACAAATTCTTGAGCATCTGGAAAAAGCAGACATAGTTCCTGTTGATTTTACAGTGTTAACGCCATCAAACCAGAAGGTTTTTATGGACTACATAAAAACTTTACCTAAAAATCAACAAAGTAAAATTATCATTATGAGGTGATTATGGGTTCTTTCGTTAACGTGGGATATAAGCCACCATATAATGACAGCTATCAAGGGAAAGGTCTTACCATAGGCCTTAATCGAACATGGTCTAATGCTTTAGAAGTATTGTTTGACGATGCTTTGCAGGAACGTTATCCAGGCATGCATGAAAAGATAATGTTGTATTTACCATTAGATCAAATAACGTTAGCTGAGTTGGAAAAAGAGGAGTTCAATGTGGTTGTAAAAGCTATTCGGGAGTGTATTAACAGCCGAATAGAGCCAACCCAAGGCCAACTCTTCCAGAAGCGAGTATGGGAAGAGGTAATAGAGCCCCTTATTCAGCAAGATGAACGTTATCAAAAACAAAGTTAAGGTAGGAATCCCGGCCAACTGGCCGGGATCTTTGCTTTTAAGCCTTGAATACCTCATTTTCCCGACGCTGTAACCGGATCACACCGGGTGCGGCGGTGATCTCCAGCTGTTCTGCATCGGTGATCCCGGACGCGGTCAACCAATCGCCGCCGATGATCAGCTCGCCTTTCTGCTGTACCCAATCCGCTCCCAAATCTTGCCGCTGCTGGCTGGCTTCACACAATGTGTTCCTGGTGGCCGCATCGGTGACTGGGGTGATCCACAGCCCATCGGGTCGCAGTGTGAGCTGCAAGGGGGGGCCGGGAGTAAAACCCAGACCTGCCAGTGTGCCACCGTCGATAGCCAGTTCCGGGATCGGTTGGGGTGTGAAGGTAATGTTCATGCTGCCTCCATATCGATATAGCGTCGGAAATCGTCGCCCTCGAGGTTCTTGCACAGGGCATTATGGGGGCCTGTGATCAGCTGTTCCAGCATCTGGCGCGTGTTCACCCCGTCGTGGCGACGGCGTGTGCGTTACTCGGCCTGACGTTATGCGTTGGTCTTGGCCATGATGAACCCCCCTGTTACTGCGTAACGACGCGGATGATCTACTGACCCGGCTCGGTGATCGTTTCGATCCTCTGGCCGGGAGTAAACGTCAATGAATTAAACAGCTAATGGCAGCAAGGGATCTTGTTGGTACTATGACTAATGAGCAGGCAAGGATGCCAAGGCAGGGCGGTAGCTTGTCTTTTATCTTCCTCACCTCATGGTTCTAACAACCACTTCCATCTATTCGATCGACCTCTGTTAACTTCTGAACCCTGATACCGGGTGCTGGTGATGCTGCGGGTAAAGTGATCAAAGCGGCAGAAACGGCGCTGAAGAAAGGTGATGTCGCTGAAGCATCCAAGCTGCTGAATAAAGCCAGCGATGAGATTTAAGCAGTCAAGGCGTTGGATGTCGGATCTTATAAAGATCTAAAAGCACGTGAAAAGGTTGGTGACGGACTAGAGCATGATCATATCCCATCGTATGCTGCTTTGCGTACAGCAAAAGAAAAAGAGTTAGGAAGAAAATTAACTCCAGCAGAGGATAAAGCCTTATACCAAAATGCTACAACGGTTGAGGTTCCTAAGGATGTTCACGCAGCTGGCCCAACCTATAAAGGTAAAAATACAGCCGCGCAGGTTCAGCAAGATGCGGCAAACCTTTGTGGAGCAGTGTGTCGTGATACTAACGCTTTGAGAGTTAACATGGTAGCGCAAGGCTATGATCCTAAATTAGTCGATGAGGCGATAAGTAAAATAATTGAGCGAAACCGAAAAGCAGGAGTCATAAAATAATGTTGGGATGGATAGATTTTATAAATATGCTTGGTTGCTCGAAGCTTGATGGGGAAATTATCTCATTGTCTCAATCGCTTAGTGAGATGCCAGCTGTAGAGCCTGATATGTTAGGCGATAGAACTTATTACTCGTTCTTTCAATCAGGAATTCTATTTTTGTTGGAGGAGGAAAAGGTAAGTCAGATTTGCTTCTTCATAACGCCATCAGAAGGCTTTTCAAAATATGTTGGTGAGCTACCTATAAGTGGTAGCGCTACAGAAAACGAGATTATTACAGTTCTTGGCGAGCCATCATCAACTGGTGGTGGTAAGTCAGATATGCTTTTAGGTTATATCGGGCGTTGGATTAAATATGATAAAGATAATTATGCATTGCATATAGAATTTAATCAGTCAGCGTTATTAAGCAAAGTATCATTATTAGCACTATAGAAGAACCCCGGCCAGTTGGCCGGGGTTTTTGCATCTAAGCCAGCATGCCGCCGTCGATCGTCAGCTCCGGGATCGGTTGGGGTGTGTAGGTGATGTTCATGCTAGAGTGTGGCGAGAAGCTGATATAGGGTTAAATAACACTATGTCGAGAAGCAACCAACCAGGCACAAGATTGTTATATTCAAATGATGGTTTGCTTTATATAACGACTGACCACTATGGGACTGCGACTTCAATAGGTAAGTGGAAGTGAGTATGAGTGAAATAATTTTAGATGGGACAAACATAAAAAATGAGTATGACTTCCATAAGGTTATGTCTGCTTTATTAGATTTTGGTCCCTACTATGGGGGCAATCTTGATGCCCTCAGAGATCGCCTAAGTAGTGACGTAGAAAGGCCAGTAACAATAATTTGGCTAAACTCCGAGCAATCAAAAAAATATCTTGGTGAATGCTTTGATCAAATTGTTCAAATCTTCGAGCAAACAAAAGAACAAGACATTCGATTTAACTGGGATGAGAAATTTGATTATACCTTGAAGTAACGAGAATCCCGGCCTTGGTCGGGGTTGTTGCTTTTATGCCCTAAAATCCCCCATCTTCCCGCCGCTGCAACCGGATCACACCGGGCGGGTACCTTACGCTGCGTGACTATGATGCGCAGGTCGGTTAGGCTATGGTGATGATCCGTGCAATGAACAAGATGACGCTCGCGGGTATGCCAAAAAGTGTGCGAGTTGCCTGAGGTATATGCACATTCAAGGGATTCTTTTGTCCAAATCTGATTTATTCAACAAGGCCCAGAAAGGTATGAACTTCCGCTTTTCGCTCATTGCTGTCCTATGACGGTTTCGAGCGAAGCGGTCTAACATTGTGGTATGTAGGCAATATTGAACAGTTTGATTTGAAAAAAAAAGGATGCCCTCCCAATGGAAACTAACAACTGCCTGACCTGCAGTCAGCCAATGAGCAAAATACCAGAAACCCTCAATCTTGATTGTGGAGGCGATTGTTTAAATTGCATGGCCTGGCATGGCGACCCAGACGCAATTGAATTTATTGAGAGGCTTACTGGCAATAAAGTTGACGTTAAAGGAAGCTCATATCGTTCACCGTGAGATCGAAAGGCAGTCATGAGCGATAAGCGGACGCTACAACTTAACTAAACCACCATGTGACATGCAGCACTCAATGGTGAAAATCCGAGCAGTGGAGAAAGGTTACATGAACATCCCGTCGGAATGGGCCTCGTATGATGAGAAGTAAAGCATCTATTTAGAGTGAATTTAAATCAATAAGGAAATTACCAATGAAAATAAAGATACTCTTAAGTATTATATGGTTGACTGTGTCAGTTCATGCCCATGCATTAACAGTATTCAAACCAGCAGTCTTAAACGCAGCTATTTTGTTCGATCATGATGCTTCAAACGGAGACGTAAAACATAGCCTCCAGTGGATTCGTGATGTTCATGGTAAACTGATGGCAACGACAGAAGTCAGCTATGACCGCAGCGGATGCTTTACTAGCATAAATATGCTTGATAAAGCCAATAATCGGGAGTTCCATTTAGTAAACAAAGATGGAGTGTTATCTTCTTTTAAGGGACAGCGAATTACAGGTGCAGTTAATAAGCGTTGTGAAATCACTGAGCTTGAGAATGAAGAGGGCAAATTCACTCTGACCTATAATGTTCGAGGGTTGCTTGAAACAATGGTGGACAGAGAAACTGGTGCCGTAGCAGTCCGATATGAATATGGTAATAGACAATTCCCTGTGCGCGTAAAAGACTTCCGAAACCAAAATGACAAACGCTTCTTTTACCAAGCCGGAAGCGAGCAGTTTCAAGACATGGAATTGGTCTCAAAATACCCTAATATGACGGTCTATGTGAAAGAAAATTGTTCATATACTACTGAGGGAAATGCAGATAAGTGCTCGCTGATATCAGCTACTAATAAAAATTATCGCGACTCAACAATATGGATCGCAAATCACGAAACAGAAATTTTCTGATTACCGCTCCGCGAGATATGAATCGCCATGGCTTAGGCAGTGATCTTTTAAGTTGGCAGATAAGTGCCAACTTACTTTGATCGAGATAATGTAAGTTACTTATATACGGCTAAAGATGAAAAAGGGCTTTGCATCGACTTCTTTTTCAGTGTTGTAGAGGGATGGATTCAGTACATCATAAAACTTGATGGAAATGAATGTGTACGTAACGCCATTGATGGGGTTAGCTCATTCAGTATAAAAAGTGACAATTCAGGGGAGTATTTGTTTGCTGAAGTAATGACTAATGGGCTTATTACGAAAGTCATAATACATATAAAACCTTATATATCAGTAAGTAGTAGCTCTTTGGTTAAGTAATAAATCCCGACCAAATTAGCCGGGATTTTTGTTTCTGCAAACGCCAATCTCTTGCCGCTGCCACCAGATCACTCCAGAAGCAGCGGTATTCAACATCAGTTCAGGGCACCTGCTGCTCCAGAGTCTGCCCATCCTTGCTGGTAGCCTGCAACTGGCCCCGCAAAGACGCCTTAAACGGCCCATCACTGTTGAGTAATCCCTTCAGCTGCAACTGCAGATTACCATCACCCTCCAGCGGCACATGCTGCCAACCCCATTGCTGCAAGGTATTCACAGGCACCGAACGCCCGTTAAGGGACAGCGTAAACGGCTTACCTGGCAGTTGGCTGACGTTGGCCTTGGCATCCAACAGGCCATCAGGCATAAAGGCGCTCAGCTCGGTAACGTTGATCTGCTGTGCATCCGCATCCAACGCCAGCGAAGGGCGGCGCACGTCGATCTTGTTAAAGGTGGCACCACCGGCGTTGAGTTTCAGCGAGCCGGACCAAATCCCCCACTGATGGTCACTGGCCAACAGCAGATTGCTGCCGTTACCATCCAACGAGGTGAGCTGGAAGGGGAAATCCGGGTTGATATCAATGATCAGGTTACGATTGGTGTTCATCTTGGCGACGTACACCTCCGCCAGCCAGCTTGGCAACGGCTGTAACCAGAGTTCACGCCAGTTACTGGGCAAGGTGTACTCCAGCGCAGAAACTGCCACCTCGTCGAGTTGCAGGCGCTTATTGGCGCGCAGCCAGTTGCCGGTGGTACGCAGCAATCCACCTTCCCAGCGGGTGCTGAACTGGCCAATGGCAATCCCGGCTGGCGAGAGTTGCATATCCATAATCGGGTCGATCAGATGGAAGTTGCCATTGATCAGGTCGTCGGCGGTGAAGTTGATCGCGCCATCCTGACTGCTCCAATCCCCCTGTTGGAAGGTGATATTCTGCATCGACAGATCGAGATCGTTCGCCGCCCAAGCGTTACCTTCAAGGCGGGCGTTAATCAGATCAAAGCGTTTTAACGTAATGGGTGGCAACGCCATGAAGCGGCCCCAGAACTGTTCTAGCGTCATTGGTACTTGTAGGCGGACGTTGCTCAGCCGCAACCGTTCAACCAACCAACTGCCATCGGCAGCTCGGCTGGCTACCCCGGTCAGATCGCCTTGTGCCAGATCGGCACCAAAATCGCTCAATATCAGCTGATTTTGTTTGATTTCGCCCTGGATCAACACCTGCGAGGCCGGAATACCGTTGACCACCATCGAACCGGCGCTGAACTGGAACTGATTGTTATCCCCGAGCAAATGGCCTGCCGTAGGCTGCCACGGGTTGATCCCGGCGTTGACCTTCTGCGCGTTAAGCTGCCAGCTCTCATTGTTGGATTGCAGCGTCATATTACTCAGTTGCAATACATCGGCCTGTATTGGCAGGGGGGCGCCCTGCAAAGGCTGAACGTTTAAGGTGCCGTCGCGCAGCGTGATGCTATCGAAATAGCGTGGCTCGGTAATTTGCCGCAGGCTGAAAGCCATATCGACCTGCTTGGCCGCCAAGAGCTGCGGTTGGTTGGCACAGGCGAGGGTTACGCCCTCCAGGCTGAGTTGCCCTGGTTTGCTCCACGAATGCGTTATTTTTTCTACCGACAGCTGGTAATCACCACGATCGCTGATCCAGTGACTCAACCAGCCTGCGGCCCAGCGGGTTTGCCCCACCACGTAGAGCAGCACAATGGCCAGCACTATCAGCAGCAGCAACGTGATCAATAGTTTTCCGATAAATTTCATCGTGTGGATCCGTAGCGGACAGAAAAGATACCCTGTTTATGCCGCAATTAGCCTTCCAGCTCAAGGGCAATGGCCTGAAAGACAATAAAAAAACGGCCAGTAGCGGTTTGCCAATGGCCGTTGGTTTGCTGCGGGAAGCGCTTATTTTTCTTCTGGTGGGAACAGCAGGTTCAGCACAATGGCGGTGATACCACCGGCGGCGATACCGGAAGAAAGCAGGGTTTTCAGCCAGTCCGGTGCAAACTGCAAGATCAGCGGCTGTTGGGAAACCCCCATACCGACGGCCAGCGACAGCGCCATAATCATGATGGCGCGGCGGTTTAACTTCTCGCGGGAAACGATACGCACGCCGGAGGCTGCAATGGTCCCGAACATCACGATGGTCGCGCCGCCCAGCACCGGCTCAGGAATGTGTTGCACAAAACCGGCAACGGCCGGGAACAGCCCCAGCAGGATCAGCATCAGTGCCACCACAAAACCGACATAGCGGCTGGCAACGCCTGTTAGCTGGATCACTCCGTTGTTCTGACCAAAGCAGGAGTTCGGGAAAGTGTTGAACACCGCTGACAACATCGAGTTCAGGCCGTTGGCCAGCACGCCGCCTTTCAGGCGCTTCATATATAGCGGGCCACTGACCGGCTGTTCAGAAACGTCGGAGGTGGCGGTGATATCACCGATGGTTTCCAGCGAAGTGACCATAAAGATCAACATCAGCGGCAACAGCAGGTTCCAGTCAAAGCCTAGGCCGTAATACAGCGGGGTAGGAACGGTGATCAAGGTCGTTTGGGTAGCCGGTTCGGTTTCCGGCAGCATGCCCATGGCCCAGGCCAGCAGATAACCTATGGCCATGGCGATCACCAACGAAGCGACGCGCAGGTAAGGGTTACGCTGGCGGTTAAGCAGAATAATCACCACCAGCACTGCGCCTGCCAACAGCAGATTCTTGGGCGCGCCGAAGGTGTGATCGCCCATCGCCGCATAGCCGCCACCGATGGAGGTCAGCCCGACCTGGATCAGCGACAGGCCGATAATCATCACCACAATGCCGGAGACCAGCGGGGTAATGATACGGCGTGCCAGATGCAGCACGCGTGACAGCAGGATTTCGGTACAAGAGGCGACCATCAAGGTGCCAAACAGTGCAGCCATCATGGTGGGCACGTCTGCGCCGCCGTTTTTCAGCGCCAGCCCGCCCATAATCAGCGGTGAGACAAAGTTAAAACTGGTGCCCTGAATAGACAGCAGGCCAGACCCCACCGGGCCCCAGGTTTTGATTTGCAGGATGGAGGCCAAACCGGAAGCGAACAGCGACATACTGATGATGTGTTGCGTATCCTGCGCAGGCAGGCCAAGCGCCTGGCAGATCAACAGGGCCGGGGTGATCACGGCAACAAACATCGCCAGCAGATGCTGACTGGCGGCAAACAGCGTTTGCGGCAACGGCGGGCGATCTTCCAGGCGGTAAATCAGTTCACTATTGTGTGAAACGGGGGCTGATGCTTTTTGCGCGGCATCAAGCTCGGCGGTTTGGCTGGACATGGTGTGGCATTCCCAAAGGCGGCAAAGAAGGCATTTTAATGATCTGCCTCACAAAAGCAAACGGTTGCGCATTAATATTTTGTACGACGCTGAATCCATTAATGTCGCATTTTCGTTCATTTTTTCTTGTGTTATTAGCCGTTTTTACTTTTAATCCACCCTTCATCAAGTTAAAAAACTGAGTAAATTTTATAACTTATTAATTTATTGGATTTAATTACTACACGGAGTAGCTAGATGTTTCATCTCGATACTTACGGCACTTTAGTTGCCGCCACGCTGGTCCTGCTGCTTGGGGGCAAATGCGTGCGCTCCATTCCTCTGCTGAGAAAATATACTATTCCTGCTCCCGTTGCCGGTGGTTTACTGGTGGCGGTCCTGCTCTTGGTTTTGAAGAAAACGGTGAACTGGGAAGTCGGCTTTGATATGTCGCTGAAAGACCCACTGATGCTGGCCTTCTTTGCCACTATCGGCCTGAATGCCAACCTGGCGCGCCTGCGGGCGGGGGGCAAGGCACTGGTCGTGTTCCTGTTCGTGGTGCTGGGTCTGCTGTTGGTACAGAATGCCATCGGTATCGGCATGGCGAAAATGCTGGGCCTGGATCCATTAATGGGGCTGATTGCGGGCTCGATTACGCTTTCTGGCGGGCATGGCACCGGGGCGGCCTGGAGCAAGGTGTTCATCGAGCGCTACGGGTTTGAGAATGCCACTGAAGTGGCCATGGCCTGCGCCACCTTTGGTCTGGTGCTGGGCGGTCTGATTGGTGGCCCAGTGGCTCGCTATCTGGTGAAACACTCCTCAACGCCGGAAGGCACACCGGATGATAGTGTGCAGCCGAGTGGCTTTGAAAAGCCGGAAAGTGGCCGCCTGATCACCTCGCTGGTGATGGTAGAAACCATCGCCATGATTGCCATCTGCCTGAGCCTCGGTAACTTTATTGCCGGGTTATTGAATGGTACCGCCTTTGAACTGCCGACCTTTGTCTGCGTGCTGTTTGTTGGCGTGATCCTCAGCAACACCCTGTCGGCAACGGGCTTCTACCAGGTGTTTGAGCGTGCGGTCTCCGTACTGGGTAACGTGAGCCTGTCGCTGTTCCTGGCGATGGCGTTGATGAGCCTGCGCCTGTGGGAACTAGCTTCGCTGGCCCTGCCAATGCTGGCGATCCTGGCGGTGCAGACGTTGGTCATGGCACTGTATGCTATCTTCGTGACCTACCGCGTGATGGGTAAAAACTACGATGCTGCCGTGCTGGCTGCGGGGCACTGTGGTTTTGGCATGGGGGCGACGCCAACGGCCATTGCCAACATGCAGGCGATCACCGATCGTTTCGGCCCTTCGCATCTGGCATTTTTGGTGGTGCCGATGGTGGGCGCGTTCTTTATCGATATCGCTAACGCCATCGTGATTAAGCTGTATCTGATGCTGCCGGTGTTCGGTTAAGTGATGATAACCCCTCTTGGCGACAAGAGGGGTTAATTGATTAGGCGTTGGAGTAGCGAGCTGTTTCCGGCAGCCAGCGCTCAATTAAGGCATGCGCATGCTGTGGATACTGCTGGTGAATATGGCGCGCAACGCGCTGAACTTCGGGGATCATGGCCTGATCGCGCAACAAATCGGCCACTTTAAACTCTGCACTGCCGGTTTGGCGCGTCCCCAATAGCTCACCCGGCCCACGGATTTCCAAATCTTGCTGGGCAATCACAAAGCCGTCGTTACTGTCGCGCAGCACCTGCAGGCGTTTTTGGGCGGTTTTACTGAGCGGGGTTTTATACAGCAGCACGCAGTGAGAGGCTACCGCACCACGGCCAACGCGGCCACGTAGCTGATGCAACTGGGCCAAGCCAAGCCGCTCCGGGTTTTCGATGATCATCAGGCTGGCGTTTGGCACGTCCACCCCCACTTCAATCACCGTGGTGGCTACCAGCAGCTGCAGTTCGCCCTGTTTGAAGGCCTGCATCACCGCCTGTTTCTCCGCTGATTTCATCCGGCCATGCACCAACGCCACCTTCAGTTCCGGCAGCGCAATCTTCAATTCTTCCCAGGTTGCTTCTGCGGCTTGGGCTTCCAGCAAATCAGACTCTTCGATCAGCGTGCAAACCCAATACGCCTGACGGCCTTCTTCGATACAGGCGCTTTTCACCCGCTGGATAATATCGGCCCGGCGTGTATCGGGGATCGCCACCGTTGTCACTGGCGTACGGCCCGGCGGCAATTCATCGATCACCGAGGTGTCCAGATCGGCGTAGGCGGTCATCGCCAGCGTGCGTGGGATTGGCGTGGCGGTCATGATCAACTGATGAGCATGGAACCCTTGTTCTTCGCCTTTCTCCCACAGCGCCAGCCGCTGATGCACACCAAAGCGGTGTTGTTCATCGATAATCACCAGGGCCAGGCCATTGAACTGCACCTGCTCCTGGAAGATGGCATGCGTCCCTACCACCATCGACACCTGGCCACTGGCAATAGCTTCCTGCTGGGCGAGGCGTGCCTTGCCTTTTTGCTTGCCGGCTAACCAACCCACCTCAATCCCCAAGGGTTCAAACCACTGGCGGAAGTTATTGGCGTGTTGTTCGGCGAGTAATTCGGTGGGAGCCATCAGCGCTACCTGTTTGCCGTGAGCAATGACGCGTAGTGCGGCCAGGGCAGCAACCAGGGTTTTACCTGAGCCGACGTCGCCTTGCACCAGGCGCATCATCGGGAAACCTTTTTGCAGATCCGCTTCAATATCTGCCACAACCCGCGTTTGTGCACCGGTAGGCGAGAAGGGGAGCTGGGCCAGGAAACTGTTTTTCAGCCGATCGTCAGGCGTTAGCGATAATGCCCGGTAGCTTTGCGCTCCGGCGCGGACGGCCAACATGCTGAGGTTATGCGCCAGCAGTTCTTCAAGGATCAGGCGTTTTTGTGCCGGGTGTTTGCCCTGTTCCAAATCAGCCAGTTGGATATCCGGCGGTGGACGGTGCAGCATATGCAGCGCCTGTGGCAGGCTCATCAAACCGCCGCTTAATTCCGGTGGTAGCAGCTCGGCAATCGCACAGGTATCCAGCAACTCCAGCGCCTGATCGGTCAACTTGCGCAGCGTGGCCTGGCGGATCCCTTCGGTGGTGGGATACACCGGCGTCAGGGCTTCTTGCAGCTCGACCTCGCTGTTTTCCCCCTGGATACGGTATTCCGGATGGATGATTTCTGCGCCGTGGGTCCCGCGTTTGACTTCGCCATAGGCCGTTACGTGGCGGCCAGTAGCAAGGCTGTTCTTCATCGCCGCGTTGAAGTTGAAGAAGCGCATAGTCAGGATGCCGGTGCCGTCGCTGATCTGGCAGGTGAGCATGCGGCGGCGACCAAAGCTGATATCGCTGCGCAGCACTTCCCCTTCCACCGTGGCAAAAATGCCTGGCAGCAGATCGTTGATTGGGTAGAGGCGGGTGCGGTCTTCGTAACGTAACGGGAGGTGCAGCAGCAGATCCTGGATGGTATTCAGGCCGATTTTGGCCAGTTTCCCCGCCTGGCTGGCTCCAACCCCGGAAAGTGTAGTGAGTGGGACGGCATCCAGCAGGCGGCCTTTCATCGGCGTACCGTCGTTGCCTGCATGGCTGCCCACCATTCGGCGTCGGCAACCACTTGGCCTTGATCGTCAATCTGCGGGCGCGGCAGCTTTTTGCGCTTGGCCACGTTGGCTAACACCGGGTAGCCGCCTTCAAACAGCAGGCGTTGCTGTTCCTGCTCATCTAACGTGCTGAGATCGCGGCGATACATACCGGCGTTTTGCCGCTGGCGTTGGGCCTCATACAGGATCAGAGCCGCAGCGACAGAGACATTCAGCGACTGCACCATACCGATCATCGGAATGATAATGTCCTGATCGGCCAGGGCTAGCGCCTCTTCGGTGATGCCGGTTTTTTCCTGCCCCAGCAGTATGCAGGTGGGGCGGGTGTAGTCTATTTCGCGAAAATCGACGGCGCGGGCAGAGAGGTGAGTTGCCAGGATCTGCATCCCTTGGCCCTTCAGATGCGTGACCGCATCGGCGATGGTGGGGTGGGTTTTGACGCTCACCCAGCTATTGCTGCCCGCAGCGGAGGAGACCAGGGTACGCATCCGTGGAGTAGGCCACACGGCATGCACCTGATGTACGCCGACGGCATCGGCAGTACGGATAATTGCGGAGACGTTATGCGGTTTGTGAACCTGTTCCAGGCAGACCGTCAGATCGGGCTGCCGGGTGGCCAGCATTTCACAAATCCGCGCATAGCGTTCGGGGCTCATAGGCGCTAGTTTCGGTTACGGTTAACTTTAATCACATCCGGCATGATACGGATCTTACGCATAATATTTGCCAGGTGGATGCGATCGCGGGTAGTCAGGCGGATAAAGGCGCTGTAGACCCGGCCATCTTTCTCTTCGGTATTCAGGCTCTGAATATTCGACTCGGCCGCGTTGATCGCCGCCGTGAGGTTGGCCAACGCACCCTGATGGTTGAACATGTCCACTTTGATTTCCGCAATGAACTCCTGCTCGGTTTCCATATCCCACTCGACCGCCATGAATTTCTCTGGCTCTTTCTGGTAGCCGCGGATATTACGACAGGATTCATGATGAACCACCAGGCCTTTGCCCGGGCTGACGTGGGCAATAATCGGGTCGCCTGGGATAGGGCGGCAGCACTTGGCAAAGGTGATCAGGACGCCATCGGCGCCTTTGATGGCCAGGTTGCGCACGCCGTTCGACGAGCCCAGGCTAGACTGATCGCCCTGCAGGTTCTTCGCGACAACCACGCTCATGGCGTTACCGAGGCCGATTTCTGCCAGCAGATCGTCCAGCGTGGCCAGCTTCATGCGGTCCAGTTCATGCTGGATATTCTCTGGCGGCACTTCCGAAAGTTTGCGGCTGCCCCCGAGTGCATGGTTTAGCAAACGGCGGCCCAGGCTGACGGAATCATCGCGCTTGAGGTTTTTCAACATCTGGCGGATTTTGGCGCGGGCTTTGGAGCTCACCACAAAGTTCAGCCAGGCGGCATTTGGCCGGGCACCCGGAGCGGTGATGATCTCTACCGTCTGGCCACTGGCTAAAGCTTGTGATAGCGGATGCGGCTGGCGATCGACACGTGCGCCAACGCAGGCGTGGCCGATATCGGTATGCACGGCGTAGGCAAAGTCGACCGGTGTAGCACCGGCAGGCAGCTCGACAATACGGCCTTCCGGGGTGAAAACGTAAATCTCATCGGGGAACAGATCGGATTTTACGCTTTCAATAAATTCAAACGAGCTACCGGCGCTTTGTTGCAGCTCCAACAGGCTCTGCATCCAGCGCTGGGCGCGGATCTGTGCGGTAGTGCCGCCGGTTTCGCCCTGTTCCTTTTCTTTATAGGCCCAGTGCGCGGCGACCCCCATTTCGGCCATCTGATCCATATCTTCGGTACGGATCTGTACCTCAACCGGCACGCCATGCGGGCCGATCAGTGAGGTATGCAGCGATTGATAGCCGTTGGCCTTGGGAATGGCGATATAATCTTTTACCCGGCCCGGGCGCGGTTTATACAGGCTGTGTGCCTGGCCTAGCACCCGGTAGCAGGTATCCACTTCTTTGACGATCACCCGGAACGCGTAAATATCCATGATGGAATGGAAGCGCTGTTCTTTCAGGTGCATCTTGCAGTAGATGGAATAGAGGTGCTTTTCCCGCCCGCTGACGCGGCAGGGGATACCCGCTTCGGTCAAACGCCCTTCGATCTCGGAGAGGATTTTCTGGATCATCTCCTTACGGTTACCGCGCGCGGCTTTCACCACTTCTTTGATGACGCGGTAGCGGTTCGGGTAAAGCGCTTCAAAACCCAGCTCTTCCAGCTCGGTTTTCAGATGATGAATACCCAGGCGGTGGGCCAGTGGGCTATAGATTTCCAGGGTTTCACGGGCGATACGCCGCCGTTTGTCCGGGCGCAGTGAGCCAAGCGTTCGCATATTGTGGGTGCGGTCCGCCAGCTTGATCAGCACGACGCGGATATCCTGCACCATCGCCATGATCATCTTGCGGAAGTTCTCCGCCTGCGCTTCTTTCTTATCCTGGAATTTTAATTTGTCTAGCTTGGATACGCCCTCAACCAGTTCGGCAACGCTTTTGCCAAACAGTTGTTCCATATCCTGATAGGTGGCCGGGGTGTCTTCGATGACGTCGTGCAGCAGGGCTGCCATCAGCGTCTCATGATCGAGACGCATTTCCGCCAGAATACAGGCCACGGCAACCGGGTGAGTAATGTAGGGCTCACCACTGGAGCGTGTCTGTCCCTCGTGAGCATCACGTGCGACGAGGTATGCCTGTTTGAGGCGCTTAATCTGCTCCTCAGGCAAGTAACGTTGAATCAGCAGATTCAGGCTTTCAAACAGGTACAAGGCAGACTCACAGTCTAATTAACGACGACCTTCAGCAATCGCGGTAACCGCCTGGATCTCTGCGGCTTCCTGCTCTTGCTGCTCCTGGCGCTCACGAACATCGAGGATCTGGCTGTTGATCAGGCCTTCTTCGATTTCGCGCAGAGCGATAACGGTGTACTTATCATTCTCTTCAGGTACCAGTGCATCCTTACCACCGGTCT
Organism: Serratia sp. Res13-Sevr-LER1-36-b; assembly: GCF_015673035.1. Lineage (NCBI taxonomy): Bacteria > Pseudomonadati > Pseudomonadota > Gammaproteobacteria > Enterobacterales > Yersiniaceae > Serratia > Serratia sp. Res13-Sevr-LER1-36-b. The sequence continues at coordinate 50,281 of NZ_JADACK010000013.1, forward strand.
GGATTTGACGTGCCCGACGAGCAGCGACCAACACCAGGTCAAAACGGTTACCAATTTTCTCTACAGCGTCTTGAACAGTTACGCGTGCCATATTTGTGCTACTCCACAGGTGACGAAAAGACTGGGCATAATACTGAAACTGTCTTCAGTCTGCCAATAGTTTGCTGATTAAAGCATCATGCCGCAGCATTTGACGGCCCAAACGCAAGCGTTCGGCGCGAATAATGGTCTTCAGATCGGACAGGGCCAAATCGAAATCGTCATTCACGATTAAATAATCATACTCCGCGAAATGCGTCATCTCCGCGACGGCCTGCGCCATGCGCTTGGCGATCACGTCATCCGCATCTTGCCCACGGCCACGCAGGCGGCGGCCAAGCTCTTCCTTCGACGGCGGCAGAATAAAGATGCTGCGCGCCTGGGGCATTTTGGCACGGATCTGCTGTGCGCCCTGCCAGTCGATATCCAGGAAGACGTCAACGCCGGTCGACAGTACCTGCTCGATGGCCGCGCGGGACGTGCCGTAATAGTTGCCGAACACTTCTGCGTGCTCAAGAAACGCATCCTGCTCAATCATACGGCGGAATTCGTCTTTGGAGACGAAAAAGTAGTGTTCGCCGTGATTTTCACCCGGGCGGCTATCGCGCGTGGTGTGTGAAACCGAAACCTGCGTATCGTACAGCGGTTGCGTCTTTAACAAAGCCTGAATCAGACTTGATTTCCCTGCGCCACTTGGAGCAGAGACAATATAAAGCGTGCCTTGAGCCATGATGATGTTCGTTGCTAGCGGTTGATAAGTCAGTTACAGCGGATGTGTAAATTCTCCGCACAGTATACACGGCTAACGGGCGGTATGCAGCGTTAGCTCGCATTTTGGCCGCCGCTTTCTGCTAAAAACAGCGTGAAAAAGTCAATTTGCGCGGCGGATCTGGAAATTTTTGCCGTTTTCAGCAAATGCACATTCCTTTTGGGAAGTGTTTAGCACCTCCGTTTTTTGGCGTTAGCCAGCAAAGGCGATTGAGTATTTACTGCCGGGAAGCAAGGAGGTGCTCAATGTGGAGAGGTATTTATCGGGCGTTGGTGGTGATTGGAGTTCTGTGTAGCTCGGCATGGGCAAGCTGTCCGGCGTGGTCGCCAGAGCGCATGCAGGTGGAAATTACGGCGCTGGATGATCAACTGGGGCGCTGGGATGAGGCTTATTATCGCCTGGGTAACAGCCCGATTGATGATGAGCTCTACGACAGCCTGCTACAGCAACTGCAAGACTGGCGGCGTTGTGTCGGTGCGGTGGAAGAGGATACGCGGCCACTGCCAGTGGGCAAAGTACCGCATCCGGTGGCGCATACCGGATTGCGTAAACTGCGCAACTCTCGTGCCGTAGAACAATGGATGCAGGGCCGTCACGATCTGTGGGTGCAACCCAAGGTTGATGGTGTGGCGGTCACTTTGGTTTACCGGCAAGGCGTATTGGTGAACGCCATTAGCCGGGGGGACGGGCAAAAGGGTGAAAACTGGCTGGAAAAGGTCAAGGCGATCCCCGCTATCCCCAACGTTTTACCGGAGGTTACGGCCAATTTGGTACTGCAAGGGGAGCTGTTCCTGATGGTGAACGATCATCACCAGCAAACCCAAGGGGGCATCAACGCCCGCTCCAAGGTTGCCGGGATGATGATGCGTAATCCGCGCACTGCGCAACTTGAGCAGCTTGGCCTGTTCGTCTGGGCGTGGCCCGATGGCCCGCCAACCATGGACGAACGCGTGCAACAGCTTGCCGCCATGGGGTTTACGCTGCCGCAGCAATATTCACAGCCGGTCACCACGTTGGCGGAGGTGGAGCAGTGGCGGGCAGCTTGGTACAGCGGCCCTTTGCCGTTTGTCACCGATGGCGTGGTGATCCACCAAGGGCAAGAACCTCAGGGGCGCTACTGGCAGGCTAAACCCAATGACTGGGCGGCTGCCTGGAAATATCCCCCGGTCCAGCAAGTGGCCAGAGTCACGGATGTTGAGTTTGCCATAGGCCGTACCGGCAAAATTGCCGTGATGCTCCGCCTGGATCCGGTGCGTATGGACGATAAATGGATCCGGCGAGTTAACGTGGGCTCGCTAGCTCTGTGGCAAAAAGGGGACATCGTACCTGGCGATCATATTGCGATTAGCCTGATGGGGCATGGCATTCCGCATTTGAAACAGGTGGTCTGGCGTGAGGTTACCAGGGCAACACCCATTGCGCCAAAACCGGAGGATTATCATGCGCTGAGTTGCTTTACCTTGCAGCCCAGATGCCGCCAGCAGTTTCTGGCGCGGCTGGTTTGGTTGAGCAGTTCCAATGGGCTGAACATTAGCGGGTTGAATAAAGCTGGTTGGCAGGTGCTGGTCGATCAGGGATTGGTGAATAACCTGCTGGATTGGTTGGAGTTAACTCCCGAACAGCTCAGCGCGGTGCCCAGCTTGGGGGCAAAGCGTGCACAGGTCCTTTACCAACAATTTCGTCTGGCGCGGCGGCAGCCTTTCGAGCGTTGGCCGATCGCCCTCGGCGTACCCATTTCGCCATTGCAGTCGGCCACGTTGCAAAATTGGTCACAGCTACAGCAGATGACGTTGGCACAGTGGCAGGAGCTTGCTGGTATGGGTGCGCAAAAAGCCAGAAAAGTGCAGGAATTTTTGCAACACCCTACCTTTCTGGCACTGGTTCAAACCTTGCAGCAGCACCATATTAGCGGCTTTGAAACGGTTCCCGATCGTGCCGAACCGCTTGGCGATGCGTTCGCGAATTAATGGTCGGGATGCTGATAGTTAAACACGGGCAAGCCAAGGCGAAAGCGCAGTGCGATCAGGCGAGCACTGAGGCCTGCAACCAGGGTAATAATAATTACCATGTTATGCGGCAAGTTAAGGTATTGCAGGCCGATATACAGCCAGGCAGCGGCAAAGGCGATACCTGCATAGATTTCCTTCTGGAAAACCAGCGGGATACGGTTGCAGAACATATCGCGCAGTACGCCGCCGAAAACGCCGGTGATCACGGCGGCAATGGCTGCGATCAGTGGAGCATGGCCCATATCCAGAGCCACCTGCGCGCCGATGATCGAGAAAACAATCAGCCCAATGGCGTCCAACACCAGGAACAGATGGCGCAGGTGGCGCATCAGCGGAGCCATCCAGGTGGTGATAATTGCCGCTATGGCTATGATAACAATATACTCAGGGTGTTTTACCCAGCTCAGTGGGAAGTGCCCAAGCAGCATATCTCGCACCGAGCCCCCGCCAATGGCGGTAGCGGAGGCGATAAAAATCACGCCAAACAAATCCATTTGGCGGCGGCCTGCGGCTAACGCGCCGGTCATGGCTTCTGCGGTGATGCCGATAATATAAAGAATGCTCAGTAACATAGTGGATTCACAGGGTCGGAGGGCAAAAGTGTCAACGCCGGAGGGTAACGAGCCTGGTGGCAACGCACCACTGAGTTTTTTTGCTGGTGTTACTTTCGAATTACTTTAACTAATGTTAAATGGGTTATTTTTGCTTACTGCTAGTCTCTAGTGCTACTTGTGATTTTTACAACGCATTAGAAATTTATCGCTAGTATCTGTTGGTAATTATTTAAGGAATATGAAAGCGAGATGAAAAACACCCCGATATTGGCGGCCACCGTCGCCATAACCTTGCTGTTGAGCGGTTGCGTAGCGCCAGTGCAAAAGGCATCACCGTTTAAACCGGAAGCAACGTGCAGCATCGGCGAGCCGATGACCCAGACCACGCTCTATTTTGGCTTGAATCGCCCGGCAGGGCCGGTAATTACGGCGGTTGAATGGCAGACCTTTGTCGATCAGCAGGTAACCCCGCGTTTTAAAGATGGGTTATCGGTATTTGATGCCAAAGGGCAATGGTTGGGGAACGATGGCAAGCTGGCGCGGGAAAACAGCAAGGCGTTGATGTTGATCCATAGCCCTGATACGGCCAGTGAGCAAAACATTGAGGCGCTGCGCACCCGCTATAAACAACAGTTTAGCCAAGACTCTGTGATGCGTGTCGATGCGCCAGTGTGCGTCGCGTTTTAATGAATACCCGGCTTGCCGCAACTGCAACAAGCAGGTTTATTGTTCCAGCAAAATGGCTGCTGAGCAGACAATAAAATCTGCCTGCAGCAACGTAAAAGTGTGGCTCAATTTTTCTGAAATATTTCAGCTGGCTGAGTTAAAAACCATTGTAGCCCCTTACTAATAAAGCTCGGAAAGGCTAGCGGACAATGAAGCCGACCGGACTCTTGGCTTTACTCCAGGAACCTCCGAAATTGATAAGCATAGACGTTGGATAATCTGTCAGCCTTTCATGCTTTAATATTTCGGATATCAATCATAAGTGATATTAACAACCAGCGAACCGCTGAAAAGTCCACCTTTAAGAGCGTTGGTGGAGCGTAAGGTTGCCTTGATCACCAGACTGCGTGAGGTATTATTCTCAATATAATAGCTGGATGGCACATCTGCTGGCACATCATTAAATTCCATCAAAGCGCTAAGAGAACCGTCCGGCCTGAGTAAAACACCTGTGCTATTATCATAACTAACGGAAGAAACGTGCGCAAAGCCATCGCCATTAGTACAACTAATATCTATCGTGGCACTCTTTGTTGATCCATTGACAGAATTATAGAGGATTTCTCCAAAATCTATTGTCGCATTTGTGCTCGTGGCCTTACAGCTCAGATTAGGTGTTGGATCTATCATATCAATCGCATCAAACAAATACAGATCTATATCGGTATTTTTCCCACCTGTTATGGGTAATGCACCCACAAACAAAGAGGGGGTACGGACAAATGTATAACGTCCCCCGCTGCTCTTTCTAAAACAACCTATATACGACATTTTATTACCAACATAAGCGTATAAAATATTCCTCAAACCCGCCTTGGTCATTTTATATTCTTGCCCCAAGACCTCTCCTGAAGAGTCTACAAAGTTTTTTACCATGCAAGACATTTCCACCATACATGTTTCAAGAGCGGGGTCTTTGTTTGGGGTACAGGCGCGTATAACACTAGGTGGTGCGGCAGCAGTCCATTCGATTGCACGAATAGTCATCATACCTGCACTATCTGGTGAAGTCACAAAAATACGACCAATGTAAACTGTTTCAGCCAAACTTACCGGAGATAAAACAAGAAGGAATGGGATTAAACAAAAACGTCCCATATTTATAATTTTATTTATCATGATCAAAATACTCCTGAATAGGCATTTCCATTGTTCTTCCTGAAAATTCCGTGGCCGTAATCATTATTTAACAAAGTAAAAGTTATTCATAAATCAAACTAAAGTTGAGTATCGCATTAAAAACACCACGGCTGATTGTCTTATTGACTATAGCTTTAGGCTCACCACGGACGAAGGCATTAAAGTTTATATCCATAGTGCCGGGATTTATTTCAATGCTCATATTTGTGCCATTGTTAATATTTATCGGCTCGCCGTTTTTCGTATTTTCAAGGCCAATGGCCAATCCTGAATTTATATCACCGGAACTCACCGACAAATAACCTGGTAGAGCGTCATTTCCTGCTCCGGTAAAAGAAACACGAATCATTTTTGCCAGCGATGTATCACAATTCTGCAAATGAATAGTAATCGTCTGGCTCTTCACCCTTTCGTGAGTATAAAGATATTTATCGATGATTTCACCAAAGTCCAAAGGTATGCTTTCATCACCCGGTGAAAGTACGCAAGGCTGTCTAACCAGTTCCCCGGAGAATTTAAGATTTTCCGCCGCATACCCGCCAGATGAAATAAATATGAAACTCAGTATCAAATTTCTGAATAGTCCAACATTCATTGATTCATCTTCCTAATATTTCTACTGATACTGTACGGTTAACGTTGCAGATGCAGTAAACTTCCCCTCGGAGAGAGTCACACCACTTTCGCTCAGCGGAACCGCTTCAAGCTTTGGCCTACGCGCGGGATCAATTAAAATGGGCTGAGAAAATACAATGGGTTTTCCATCACTATAAATCTTTATGCCAAGTCCGTTAATCGTGCTCTGAATTGTCCCAGACGAAAAAGAAGCAACCGAACTAGACGATAATGTCATACTCATGGTCCAAGGCGGAGAATCTATACAGTCTAATATGAAATTAATTTCCTTACGATAACTGTCACCATCGATTTTATTAATGCCGACCTTATCAAATGAAACGTTAATATCTTGCCCGCCGTTAACTACACAAGGAGGGGGTTCAATCAGCGTCCCTTTAAATACCATGTCAACTGCATAGGTATTAGACACGGTAAAACCAACTAATGCGCTTATAAGTATCTGCCGCCATATATTAATCATTGATAATATACCTGCATGATCGCTGTCGCGGAAAAAACTTGTCCTTTGAGTGTTACCCCTGGTCGTTTTACCAAAGTAGCGTAAAGCTGAGGTAAGACGGGATAGTTAAAGTTAAGGAACGAATTCACCGGAAAAGCAGTTGTGCCATCGGTTAAGGCTATCCCCAGATCGGTAACGGTGGTCTGCAGATTACCGTCTCCAAACCCTGCGACTGTTCCTACGACTCTTATCATCATCGAATTGGTATATTGTGCTGAGCAATTTATGTCGTAACTCACAGGCATTCGGTACTGAATGCCATCAATGTGGTTTATCATGACATTGTTGCCAAAATCAACCGAGATAACACCTTTATCTCCAGTACCCGCAATGACGCAGGGCGCAGGTTCCAAAATTCTTCCCTGAATATTCACGGTAATACTTTGCGGGGCAGGGACAGCCCGCGAAAAAGTGCTGTATCCGAGGATCAGGGCGAAGACCTGATAAATTACGGTGAGCCGAATCATAGATTTCATATTCTTAGTCATACCTCATATAGAAAAAGAGGCTGGCACGAAATGCACCGGCACCAAGCGGTGCCGCTGTTCTCACCGGTGTAATAGTGAAATTAAGGGCGTCCTGCTTTGGTGTAACTAGCAGTGGTACTCCCCTGAAACCGAGCCTGACAGGTTTATTATTTTCATCTTTTATTGCCAGACCTATTCCAGAAGCCCCAGTCACAGCGACCAGCCCGGGATTTGATGTAACCGCAGGGGCTAAAAACGAGAAGGTCACTGAGGGCTGATGACGGTCTATCACTTTATTACCCGTCCAATCATCGCGATTCAGGGTACCAGCACTTATGCAGTCCCTGAGCATCAAACTAAAGGGTACGGGTATGCCAGGATCCCCAACGTGCTGGAAATGCGCAGCCGACAGCGTTCCAAGATCGATTTCCTGATAAGACGAATGTAGATCTAATCTACAGGCGCCTTCGGTCAGTACTCCCCGAACTTGAATTTTTCCTGATACGCCATCTCCGTTCCATTGACCAGGCAGGTTCGTTTGCGCATGAGCGAAATTTATTGCCATGAGAAGTAAGCTTACACGAGCAGCGATTTTTAGCATGTGACCTTCCAACCTAATGATGGTGCTTACTCTTTTACAGGCGTCGCTTTACAGCTTGAGCCCTCGCAGTGGAAAACAAGTTTGGGATGACCGCCATAGTCATTGACATATGTCAGTACTGGCGATGCCCCTAACTTGCTAGCGCTGACGTTAAGGTAATCTGATGAAAGAGGTGCCAGCATTAACGGGCGGAATTCACTCTCACTGTTACTAACAGTGCTTCCAGCATCGACAAACGTCACATAATAGGGTGTTGGGTTAGTTAACTTATAGCGTTGCCCTTCACGAACCATTACGACACTTTCCTGCCAGGGTGCAGACCTTGATGTTTCAGGCTGAACAATTTCTGCTGGCCGGTAAAAGAGTTTAATTTTTGTTTGCAATGCAATTTGCAACGTATTTGGTTTGTCGCTGCGTGGCGGAATTTCTCTCATATTGAAATAAAATAATGATTCACGATCTTTAGGCAGACTATCAATAGCCGGCAAAGACTGTAATTTTATCTGACTTTTAGAGCCTGGTTCTACGCGTTGCAGAGGAGGCACGATAGTAAGAGGGCCATTAATTTTATTACCCTTACTATCTTCTATCCATGCCTGAACTAAATAAGGTAATTTTGTATTCTCATTGCTGACATTAAGGCTGACCGATTTGTCATCACCATTAAATATGACTCTTGTGCGGTCTAATGCGATCGCGGCACTTACCGTATGTGCGGTGAAAAGGCCCAAAATAGTCACGGTGGAAAAAAGTCCGTTTTTTAGAAATTTCATTAAAGAACTCCGTAATAAATTAATTTGATTTTTTTTCATTCAAAAAAATACAGGGTAAAAGAATGTTTTGCAATTTTTCATTAACGAGATTTGTTGGGAATGAAATCTGACATTGTTCAGCACCATTCCAACGCAATTGCATAATGGCTGAAGCCTGGATACCACTTAAGTAAACGCTGCCATCATCATTCACAATTCCTACTTCTCTGTTATCTTTATTCAGCACTGTTGCACCAAAGGGTGGGGAAGACCCATCAGGCAACCTAATGTATATAAGCGCTTTTTCACCCTGAACAATACTAAAATGACGATAACCTATAGCACCTTCCGTTAACGTTATCTGCTCTACGGTATTTATGGCTTCGGCATTATCACTCAGCTTATTAACGTCGATACTCAGTTGATTTCTATAATAGTTGTTTACATCCGACACGACGGCTTTGCCAAATATATTTGAGCGCGCCACGGCACCAAAACCGCGCACCGGAACATCACTCACCCCATCGGTATCAACCATGACTCGTGCAGAGCCAGGAGTGTTAATACGGTGTAGTGCACCACCTTTCATCGTAGCCGTCAGTCCACCTTGTAACCCGATCCCCGCAGAAGTAAATCCTAACTCCTGATAGCTGGCATTGGCATTCACTTGTACATTATCGCCCGCATGACTATAAAAACCGCTGGCGGCGTTTTGAGCGCCATTTTTACCAACGCTGATCTGGTAGCTATCGAAATCATTAAGCGTTGAGAAATAGCTCACTTGATTGCTACTCCCCCCTTTGTAACGGGAGCTGTTTAAGCCGATTGAACCATGATCTCCCCAGGGAACTGACAGGGATAAATAAACACCATCATCATTTGAGTTATTAAATTTACTGCGATATGCGTTGACGGAAATATTAATGTTTTTCACGTTAGCAATATCAAGATATTTCGCCAATGCAATATTATAGCGATCATCCACTGAGCTATTCCAATAGGTACGGTGGTTGTAATCTACAAATAGGCTGGCGCCAATACCTGTAAATTGCTGATTAAAGCTCACAGTATACATTTCTTTTGTGCCTGCACGACGATAATCGGACTGTCTTGCATTCAGATAATCGGCCATACTTAAATAGTCTCGCTCTGAGAAGCGATATCCGGCAAAAGTTACCTGACTATTAAACTCATCAAAACGCTTTGAATAACTCAACCGATAGGAGTTACCCTGCAAAGTCTCAGTTTGCGGAAGCTTTGCACGAGAATGCGTTGCATCCAAAGATAAAGCACCAAATAACATCAGATCGCGACCGATACCGACCGCTAAAGCCTGATAATCATTATTAACCGTGTTTCCTCCGTAAAGTGACCAGCCATTAGCCACACCCCACGAAAACTCTCCCATTGAGAATAAAGGCCCCTGGCTGCGATGACGAAAATCAGTAGGACGCCCGGCCGATACCATATAACGCAACGTTCCCGGCCGCGTCAGATAAGGAATATCTGATGTTTGTACGCTGAACTTCTGGTTTGAACCATCTTGCTCTTCTACTTCAACGTCAAGCTGACCGTTTACGGCATCGTTAAGATCTTGGATCTTAAATGGACCAGGCGCGACCTGAGTCTGATAGAGTACCGCCCCTTGTTGCCTGACGGTGACCTTAGCGTTTGTCTTGGCAACACCGGTAATTTCAGGCGCATACCCGCGCAGATTAGGTGGCAACATACTATCGTCACTGCGCAATGAGACTCCGGTAAACCGAAAACTATCAAAAATATCGGAGTTCACGAAGTTTTCACCAAGAGATAAACGTGCCTTCAAACTTTTTATCGGGCGATAAATATAATATCTTGTCCAGTCAAAACGGTTGCTATGGCTACTTCCAGCAGATTTATTATCTATCTGAGCCTGCCAGTCTGCCCGAGCGCGCCAAGGGCCAAAGTTAACACCTGCAGTCCCGTTTCCACTCATGCTGTTATTCTGACTACTATGGCGTGGACGTATAGTAGTGAAATTTGTATTATAATCGAACAATGCACCAAATACGCCATTATCCCAGCGTGAAGGTGGATCCCAGTTCGGTGCCGTGTATTCTAAGAAAGCCTGAGGGATGCTCAGGTTTAATGTTGAAGTTGGCAGTTCAGAGGTTATTTTCCAGCCATCATCAGCAGGAATAACAAGACAAACCTCATCTTTGTTGCTCCCTGGTTGCCACTTGAGATTACTAAGATATCCTTCCTTTAAACCAAGTTGTGCGACAAGCTCTTTCGTTAAGCAAGGAAAGCTGGATTTTTCATCTTCAGGAGTCGAATAATAAAGCGTATCTAAGTCTGTGATTTTCTTCTGATTCAGAATAACAGCCATGCGATAGACGCCCGGCATGATATAACCAGCGACAGCGAATACCGAAAGATCAAGATTTTTTTTATCATTCGTATCAAGGATGTCAGTGTTAAACTGAGTTTCTTCAGCCGCATACACGTTAATCTGCCCCAAAAAGGCAAGCACAACTATGCATGCGATTCCACTTTTTGATAATTTTAGTATTTTTTTTGACATCCTTGCCACCATCAATTAAAAATAATCTATCTTGTATTTTATAGACGTATTAAAATCGCCTGCTTTTATTATTCCAGCATCGTGCGTCAAGGCTAAATAGTACTTAATACTGATTCCACCCTCGCTTAGTAAGTGTTGAGATAATGGAATCCCGGGTAAGGAAGGTTTGAATTTTTCATCAGAAAGGGCGACACCTACGCCCTGACTTGAGCCTTTATTAATGAAGAGACCATTGTGATTTTCTCCATCAAATGTAATTTCAAAATACCGCCAATTGCTTGCGTTTGGGTTTAACTTTTCCAACGTGCAGTTAATCAAATTGATGCTAAATGGAACGCTCGTACTACGCCCATTTCTCTCTAATTCGCCGACTGTGATCACACCTAAATCTACAGTTTGATTTAAGCTGTTCATATCAATAGTGCAGGCGCTTTCGATAATGCTGCCACGCATATTCAATCTTCCATGGCCAGCATCTTTGCCAACAACAGGATTAATAAAAATAAGGTCGAGACATAAAAGTAGAAAGAATATGGTTTTTTTCACGATTTATTCTCGCTTTAAGCAGACACGAAAAGTAAATACTTAACGTGCCTGTATTAAAGTTACTTATCTGAATTATTATTCGTAAGCAAGCGCGTAGTTAGCGATAGAGGTGAATTCACCTGGGGTAATAACAGCAGTCGGATCGGTATCACCCTGAAGATAAGCAGAGAATGCTAAGGTATTGCTTCCGCCCATAATCAGTTGTGGAGAAGTAGGAGTACCAAACTTAATTGGAGTGCCCGCGCCATCGGTCAGAACGATACTTGCACCTTTCGCAGAACCAGTAATACCCAGCAGGTCTGTATTACTTGCTGATGCTGGACCAGTAAAGGTTGCGGTTACGCCTTTTGTAATACCAGCTATATCACATTTCTCAAGGTCGATTTGGAAAGTAACAGGAGTTGATTTCCCACCATCTTTCAAAGCAGTTGCAGAAACCTGACCCAACTCAATGTTCTGGTTAGAGGTGCCTGGGGTAATTGAACAAGGCGCTTCAATGATTGAACCTGTGAATTTGATCTGACCTTTACCTGCTTCAGTAGCAACAGCAAATGCATTAGACATAAAACCGGCAGCAACGACCAGTGCTAAAATATTTAATTTCACCTAATTTCTCCTTTGTGATTTTCTACTTTCATATAAAAAAGTATTTTCCTGCCCTAATGTTCCTGGCCTTTATAGGTGACTACACTCACTTCACCACAAATCCACTTAACCTGATTGGGCAGAAGGACTATAGGGGGAATTTATATCGCGTTCACCCAAAACAAGCTCAAATAACATTTATCCAATTAAAACAGATGGTTATGATTTTATTTTTTGTTAACGATAATGCGTCACTCAATTGATTTAATACTTTTTCAGGGTGGTTTTAAAAAGTTATGTTTTAGAGACTGTAAACAGGTGAGGCAGGATGAGAACCTTTTGTGCGGAATACTCTGTATCTCACAGGGACAAAGGAAAAACCGTACAAATGGCGTACTGTCTGCACTGATCTGAGAAGCCAGCTGAGCAGATACTGTTGGGATAACCCTGGACGGGTAATGGAAGATATTCTGGAGGGGCCTTCAGACTTCGTGCTAGCGGATAGTCAGGGAAGAATTATCCGGAAGAGGTAAAAAAAGAGACCGCTACGTTATCCGTTACGGCCTCCTTCAAAAGATTAACTGGCAATCATCAGGTTTTTAGCAAGAATTAAAAAACACCTGGCGTGCATATAACTGAGAGTTAGTTATAGTTTTAGGAATGTATCGGTTGAGTAATAAAATATGTTCTCTAATTAGTTACATCTGAAATTATTCTCAATGTTTTCTGGTTAAATAAATCCTAAGTATAATAAACTAGAGTCGGCATAATCTATACCTATAATAATTAATCAACGCTTTATTAAAATCTCCTTTTCGTTCACATCCTATTTTTTTCATTATTCTCATGCGATAGTAGCTGACAGTTTTAGAGTGAATCCCCAGCAATGAGCCTATAAAAGATGGAGTAAAACCATTATATAGATAAAAGCATATACGCTTCTCTCTCTGGTTTAGACTCCAGAATGAGGAGTGTTCACGTACCCGGAATTGTTGAGAATGATCAGAGTTATGTGAGTTTAGCATTTTGTCAAAATAGCTTAAATTACAATCCTCGCTTGATATGAAAGAGACAGATCGTGAAATCTCTTCATTTACCCCAAGCCCTAGCATATGTAAAAAGTCTTTGTCTGCAATAATGACGTGTGAGGTTTTTCTTAAGTAAGCGTTTCTATGAATATCTTCATAAACAGAGAGTACTTTTCCAGAGAGATAGCACTGGATGGAAATACCAGCGTTTAGTTTTCCTGGTGCTATCTTACTGATGGTGTTTTCAATATACTTTACGACACCTAGACTAAAGTACATATTGTCTGTGACTATATAATAGTTAATATTTTTGACAGGGGAATCATAAGATAATTTGATTGCTCCATTATCCATAATGGTTCCATGTAGCCCATCTACCTCAGGCAGGCAGTTAAATTCACTCATGATATTAATCTCATCTCTCTTATAATTCTTAAGTTCTATATGTATAGAAAATAAGGCTAAGATAAACTAGCAAATGAGAAGTTGTGTCTCTTTGCGTTGTTGGTAAGAATTATCTGACTTCAATGTTAGCTATTCTAAGAATAAAGTAAACTCAATAAAAATTAATAAGCTTTTTTTGGGTTCTGGTGGGTAATGATGTTAATGATTCAACCCCTGCGTACCAACATAGAGGTTCTTAATTTACGACTCTAACAATATGATATTTAAGGATAAAGATTGTGTTAAGCTAAATTGTTTCTTTATGGGCGTACTGAGAATACCATCCTTGAAGACGCTACCGACTCGAAAATTCTGATATTAATGTCGATAGCCACAATGTTAAAATTATAACAAAATATCAAGGGGTTAATGCGACTTAAATGACTTTCCTCCCCATGTTGATAATGAAAATGTTAAAATAACACCATGGCATCAAGTAATTAATGCGACTGAGGTATTAGTTCTGTGAAAATTGCCAATCTTCGTCATAGTTGAAACCATTGATCACCAAAGAAACCATAACTAATTGATACTAATCAGTAAATAATAATTCATCGCGAAATTACCTTACTAAGCACAGTGTTAATTTAAGGTGGTGGCCTGCTCATTTATTGGTCTTACAGAAAATTCTTAGACACAGATCAAAGCGAGAGTCGTAGCTTAATGTCATAATATTCACATTATTTAATGGAGGTAATGTAATGGATAACGTCATTAAGACCAGCGACCAGGAGACATCATCATGCTTTGTGATCGCGGATGCTGTTATCTTTTGTCCCATGGAAAATATCTTTAAATCAATTAGTAATGGAGTTGAGTTCCCTATCCTTGTCTCAGCTTCTGAATGTTTTCTCCACCTGATAAAAAATCATGGAGTCCTCATCACTAAGGGCACTCTCATGCAAATAGGGTGGGAGCAATATGGGCTTCATGTCAGTGACAATACGTACTATCAGAATATCCTCACTCTGCGTAAAGGGCTCAGGCAATGTGGTATTGATTGCGAAGTGATCAAAACAGTCCCCAGAAAAGGTTTATTGATACCGAGTTCTATTAAAATTATACCGTTATCTAGTGGCGTTCAGGTTGCTCAAGAAGCCCAAGAAGCCCAAGAAGCCCAAGAAGTCCAAGGCGTACAAGACGTACAAGACGTACAAGACGTTCAGGCCAACATCTCAACTATTTCATCACAAGATCAAGTATCTGCTCGCCCAGTTGAAGAGATACCAGTACAAACCCAAGTTTTAACGCATCATCCAGAATCATTAAGAAGTAAGCGAATAATGCATTTTGCCTTTGGCATACTTGCATTCATATCGTTGTTCGTCGGAGGGGGGATATTTCTTTCGGAGAGCTATTCATCAATGTTTCATAATATTGGCAATATAAATGGTTGTCGGGTTAATATTAATGAAAATAGAAGCACAGAAGATGACTTTTATAAGTTTAATGCTAAAAATCCGGTCAGTTGTCAAGGTGGCGAAGTAGTCTATTTCTCAACTTTTCAGTTCATACCCAGGGTTTCCGTTATAAAGTGTCGGGATGAATTTTCGTATCTAAGCCGAAATGATTGTATCTCCAATTACTATATAGAGAATCAATCGTGATTAAAAAAACGTTTTTTTTATTTATATATGCATCAGCCATTGCTATTACATGCATAATGCTAGGGAAATGGTTGTTTACAGGCGTTGGTTATTGGCGTGATGCGCACTTTTCGTGCGATACAACGCTCATTGTCAAGAAAGAAGATAGTGCAATTTCGCTGGTAATGACATATTTTTTAAACGGGGATAATGGTTTTGTGGTAATCAAAGGCCAGCTAGAGAAAGAGAAACGTCAATACAATGTGAGCCGCAAAACCTATTTTATTATGCACAAAACGGGGCATTTATTGCATGTAAAATCAACATTAACTGTCAAAACACCAGCCGATGACGCCTTAATGCCTGATTTAAAGGATATTTTGCCTGTCTTTTATTTAGAAAAAGACATGAGAATGGAGATAGCTGTTGATCGACAGGGATGGAATGGTTACCTGTTTTCCACAGGATATGTCCCTTCATTTTATTGCAAAAGAACATAAATATCGTGAGGCTAAAAATCGAGAGTTGCAATAAGCACTAAGACAAAAATAAATTACAAAATTTGCGACATAAAAACTCCGAACGACATACAGGCTAGGAAAGCGCTATTTAGCCACAGGCTGTGGTGCCTTTCATTACCCGCATGACGATTAGAACAAAATACTTTAGGCGAGAGCTATGCGTTCAGATTATTGCTGGCCATCGGCGGCCAGCAGCGTTTGATCGTGAAATTACCCCTATTGAAATGGGGGATTGAGCGCTATTTCGCCTGGGTTAACACGTTACCTTCCCAACCCTGCTGGGCATAGTCGTTAAGATGGGCGATCTTACGCACCGGCTGCCCTTGGCTGAAGTTGATGTCATGCAGCGGAACCCAAACCTGCGAGGCCGCAAAGGCCGACTTGAAGTGATACTCCGCATGGCTCAGATCTGAAATCGCCGTCCAGTAAGTCCCGATGCCTTTGTTTTGGTCCGGGCGCTTGCTGTATTTGGCATACATGTCGGTGACCTTTTGTTCGCTTGGCTCTGCTGGTGAGCCGATCGGGTAAGCCACATTATTAAGCACCGATAAGATGAAGCCCTGTGCCTGGTTTTTATTGTCCGGCTGCGGCAGATTTTTCAAATCATAGCTGGCGCGCACCAGGCGCTCATCCGCTTCCAAGCCACCAGGGATCTCGCTGCGCTTGGCATTCTGGTACTTGGCCAGGTTTTTGAGTTGTTGGTCGTAAGAAGGGGGATTGGTCATCACCCGATAATTTTTGTCGTGATAGATGTTCACTTTGCCGTTATCGATCTCGATGATGGCCGAGTCACCACTAACGTCTTCGATCGCGATGTGTTTGGTATCCGAAGCGTAATCGATAGGCATATGGGCGGCGGCCAGGCGCACATCGCTACGGATGGCTTTAACCGCTTCCTCAACGGTGGCGTAATTATCCAGGATATAGCTCAACCAGGCGCGGCTTTCGATCACCGGCTTGTCCTGATTGTCCTGCTGCACCTGGTTGCCGTTCATATAAAACAGCGTATGGCCCGCTAGCCCCTTTTCATTCATACCGTCCATTGGGAACACGCCATCGGCGTAAACCACGACGCTGCCGTATTGGGTTTGCCACTGGGCGGCGTTCTTCGCATCCCCACCGTTATGCGCAATCCCGCGTGGCGTGATCACCAGTGAGGGGTCTACCGGCCCGAAGAAATCCAGATTACGGGCGCTAACCATATAGCCCGGATACATATTCATAAAGGCGCGGGTGCAGGCTTGTGCCCCGGTTGTCAGGCTGACGCTGAGTGCAGCACCTACCAGTAGGGCTGATACGCTGTGTGTGAATTTTTTCATGGTTTTTTCCTTACCTGAATGAGGTGAACAAAATAATGGTAAGCCCGCGAACTCATATCGTAGAGTGGATGAACGGGGGGAAATCCCCCGCGATTTTGTGGAGGAGAGATGGGGAAGATAGGTTTTTCGTTGGCGCAGATTGAAGCTTTCGCCAGCGTTTGCGAGACCGGCAATCTCACCCAGGCCGCCAAGCGGTTGGGGAAGGATCGCACTACCGTCAGTGAACTGATCGAAAATCTGGAGTTGGATCTAGGCTATTCACTGTGCGATCGCCGTACCCGCCCATTACAACTGACCGAGGCGGGACAACGCCTTTACCGGCAAGCTCGGCTGTTTTTGCAGGAGGCAGAGGCCCTTAGCTTGCTGGCCCAGCATATTCCGCAGCAGGTGCGGCAGAAACTGACGCTGTGCTATGACCCGTTTACTCCGCGCGTTTTTTTAACGGAACTGGCGATGTTTTTGGGCCAGCGCGGCATTCAGCTTGACTTGCTGATGATGGAGCGTGGCGAGGGTGAGCTGGCGTTGGCAGAGGAGGTGGCGGATATTGGCGTTTATCAGGCGATCAACCGCTCGATTGGCGAAAAATTTAAGTGGCGAGCCCTGGGGGCTATTGAGCTGGCCGCCTATGCTCGCGAGGGTTTTTTCCCCGCAGGTAGCCCGGTCACCTTGCTGTCGCTGGCATCCAGCACCCAACTTATTCCCTTTTATGACCTGCCCGAGCCGATGGCGAAGCGCCTGCAAATCGCCGATCGCATTCAGGTCGTCAATGAACCAGCGTTGCTGCAAACGTTGTTAACCGCCGGGCTGGGATGGGCATTCCTGCCAACGCATCTGAACATGCAGCACTTGCCGCAGGTAGAGCGGCTCGATACGGAATTGGGGAAACAGGGGTTGATGCACCCGATGGTGGCACTGTGGAAGCCTGGGGCCAATAGTGAATTGCTGAGCCTGATCGAAAGCATGCAGCAGATCTTTGATGGTTCAGTGGTAGCTTGAGGAGATAATCGCCCCCTCATTCGAAGGGGCGAATTTCAACGGGTTACCGCTCGTCTTTCTGCTCTTCAGCCTCGACCTTACGGTACCAGCGGGGGTGATGCTTCTTCGCCCAGCGGCGGCTGACCTTGCCTTCAATCATGCCTTTGATCGAGCCTTTCACCCAGAATGCCATATACATATGGATCAGAATGGCGTGGATCAGGACGATCGCCGACGCGGCGTGGATCAACAGCGCATAGCGGATCACCGGGATCGGGAAGTTGTGGGCGAAATAAGGGCGCCAAATGATAATGCCGGTGATCAACAGCACGAAAATCATGCTCATGATGCTCCAGAACATCATCTTCTGGCCGGCATTATATTTGCCGACGTCAGCAACCTTATGCTCATTGCCCTTCAACACTTCCACGATGCCTTTGACCCACGGCAAGTCCTCTTTCTCGGGGATGTTATGCTTCACAAAGCGGAAGAACATAAACATCAGCGCGATAAAGATCAGCACGCCAAAGAAAGGATGCAGGATACGGCCCATCTGCGGCGTACCAAAGGTCTCGGTCAGCCATTGTAGCGTTGGGAAGAACAGCGCAATGCCGGACAGCGACACCAGGAAGAAGCAGATGACTACCGTCCAGTGACAGGCCCGGTCGATAAACTTGGTGCGAACGATCATTTTACTTTTGCTCATGATGGTCCTCCTCGTCTTCATCATCCACTTCCTTGTTCGGGCCAATGCCGATGTAGTGGTAAATCAAACCGGCAAAGGTGGCGATAAAGCCTGCCACGGATAAGGGTTTGAGCACGCTTTTCCACAGCCCGATCGACAGATCGATATGCGGGTCTTTTGGCAGATTGTGGTACAGCTCGGGGTTATCGGCATGGTGCAGTACGTACATCACGTGGGTGCCGCCAACACCTTGCGGGTTATACACGCCCGCATGCTCAAAGCCGCGTTTCTTCAGCTTTTCGACCCGCTCTTGTGCCACGTCCAGCATTTCTGCCTTGGTGCCAAAGTGGATAGCACCTGTCGGGCAAGTCTTCACACAGGCCGGTTCCTGGCCCACGCTGACGCGGTCAACGCACAGGGTACATTTGTACGCCCGGTTGTCTTGCGGGTTCAGTCGTGGAATGTTGAACGGGCAGCCGCTGATGCAGTAACCACAGCCGATGCAGTGCTCGGACTGAAAATCCACGATGCCGTTGGCATATTGGATAATCGCGCCAGCAGACGGGCAGGCCTTCAGGCAACCTGGATCTGCGCAATGCATGCAGCCATCCTTGCGGATCAGCCATTCCAGCTTGCCGTTCTGCTCCACTTCCGAGAAACGCATCAGCGTCCAGGATTTGGCACTCAGATCGGCGGGATTGTCATAAACCCCGACGCAGTGGCCCACTTCATCGCGAATGTCGTTCCATTCGGAACAGGCCACCTGACAGGCCTTGCAACCAATGCAGGTGGAAACGTCAATCAGCTTGGCGACCTCAACCTTGTAGTCACGCGCTTGTGGAGGCGGTGTCAGGGTGTTGGTGGCCGAACGTTTGATAATGTCTTGGGATTGCATGGACATAAATTCGGCTCCTTACACCTTTTCCACGTTAACCAGAAACGCCTTGTATTCCGGCGTTTGCGAGTTGGCATCGCCGACAAACGGCGTCAGGGTGTTGGCCAGATAGCCTTTGCGGGCTGCCCCTTCAAAGCCCCAATGCAGTGGAATACCGATGGTGTCGACATCCTGCCCGTTAACCTTCAGGGTTTGCAGACGGCGGGTCACCACGGCTTTTGCCTTGATAAAGCCGCGTTTGCTGCTGACCTTGACGGTATCGCCTTGCTCAATCCCTTTTTCCTTCGCCAGACGTTCACTGATTTCCACGAACTGTTCCGGCTGCATGATCGCGTTAAGGCGCGCGTGCTTGGTCCAGGTGTGGAAATGCTCGGTCAGACGATAGGTGGTACCGACGTAAGGGAACTCGGATTTGTCACCCATGCGCTTGGCGTCGGACGGATAGAGACGGGCTGCCGGGTTGGAGATCACGTTTGGATGCAGTGGGTTGGTGCCCAACGGCGTTTCAAACGGCTCGTAGTGTTCCGGGAACGGCCCTTCGGCCATTTTGTCGAGCGCAAACAGCCTGCCAAGCCCTTCCGGTTGCATGATGAACGGCCCAACGCCGCTGCCCGGGGCGGCGGTGTTGTAGTCTGGAATATCATTCCCGACCCATTTGGTTCCGTTCCATTCAATCAGCATGCGTTGCGGATCCCAC
Organism: Serratia sp. Res13-Sevr-LER1-36-b; assembly: GCF_015673035.1. NCBI lineage: Bacteria > Pseudomonadati > Pseudomonadota > Gammaproteobacteria > Enterobacterales > Yersiniaceae > Serratia > Serratia sp. Res13-Sevr-LER1-36-b. The sequence goes on from NZ_JADACK010000013.1 coordinate 70,320, forward strand.
GGTTTACCCATTGGGTCGGCAGAGGCGCGGTTGTAGATAATGCGACGGTTCAGCGGCCATGCCCAGGCCCAGCCCAGCGTGTTGCCCAAACCTGACGGATCGCTGTTATCACGGTTGGCCATCTGGTTACCCTTGCTGGTCCAACTGCCGGTATAGATCCAGCAGGCTGAAGCCGTGCTGCCGTCATCGCGCAGCATCGCGAAGGAGTCCAGCAACTGGCCCTTTTTCACCAGCAGATTGCCGTTGGCGTCATACAGATCTTCCAGCGCGTAGCCGTTGCTGTCTTTGGCTACTTCCTCGGATTCAGGGTGATCTGGCCGTTCATAGTGCCAGCCCATCTTCAGTAACGGTTCGACACCTTTGCCGCCTTCACTGCCATACATCTGGCGCAGGCGATGGTACAGACCGGCCAGGATCTCGCCGTCGGTAATCGCTTCACCAGGGGCATCGCCGCCTTTCCAGTGCCATTGCAGCCAGCGGCCGGAGTTGGCGATCGAGCCGTCTTCTTCGGCAAAGCAGGTCGATGGCAGCCGGAACACTTCGGTTTGGATCGATGCGGTATCGACATCGTTCATCTCGCCGTGGTTTTGCCAGAAATTGGAGGTTTCCGTGACCAACGGGTCGATGATCACCAGATACTTCAGCTTGGCCAGCGAGGCGACCACCTGATTCTTGTCCGGGAAGGAGGCGACCGGGTTAAAGCCCTGGCAGATATAGCCGTTGACCTTATTCTGATCCATCATCTGGAAGTACTTCATGACGTCGTAGGACTGATCCCACTTCGGCAACCAATCAAAGCCCCAGTTATTCTCTTTCTGGGCAGCGTCGCCGTAGAAGCTCTTCATCAGGCTGACGAAGAATTTGGGGTAATTGTTCCAATAGTTAACCTGGCCAGGCAAGGTGGCCTTTGGCGTATTGGCGGCTAAATAGGTCGCCAGATCGGTCTGTTTATCCGAAGGTAGCGTCAGGTAGCCCGGCAGGCTGGTGGACAGCAGGCCAATGTCGGTCAATCCCTGAATGTTGGAGTGACCGCGCAGGGCGTTGATGCCACCACCCGCCATGCCCATGTTGCCGAGCAACAACTGGATCATCGCCATGGTGCGGATGTTCTGCGCGCCGACCGTGTGCTGGGTCCAGCCCAGGGCGTACAGGAAGGTGGTGGTTCGGTCTGCTGCGCTGGTGGAAGCCAGGACTTCACACACTTTCAGGAAATCTTCCTTCGGGGTGCCGCAGATGTTTTCCACCACTTCTGGCGTGTAGCGGCTAACGTGTGCTTTCAGCAGGTTCCAGACGCAACGCGGATGCTGGAGCGTATCATCACGCAAGGCATAGCCATCTTCACCAAACTGGTAGTTCCAGGTGGTTTTGTCGTACTGACGTTTGTTTTCGTCATAACCGCTGAACAACCCGTCTTCAAACGTAAAGTCATCCCGGACCAACAGGTTGGCGTTGGTGTAATGCTTGACGTATTCAGCGTTGATCTTGTTGTTGGAAATCAGGTACAGCAACACGCCCGACAGGAAGGTAATGTCGGTGCCGGAGCGGATCGGCGCGTAGATATCGGCGACCGAAGCGGTACGGGTAAAGCGGGGATCGACGACGATTAACGTGGCGTCGTTGTTGTTTTTGGCTTCCATCGCCCAGCGGAATCCCACCGGATGCGCTTCAGCGGCGTTGCCGCCCATCACCATCACAACGTTGGCGTTTTTGATATCAACCCAGTGGTTGGTCATCGCACCGCGACCAAATGTTGGAGCAAGACTTGCTACCGTTGGTCCGTGTCAGACACGCGCTTGGTTATCAACTGCCAGCATGCCCAGCGATCGGACAAACTTTTGTGTCAGCATGCCGGTTTCGTTACTGGCCGCAGAGGCGCATAACATCCCGGTGGAGAGCCAACGGTTTACCGTCACGCCAGCGGCGTTGGTGGCTTCGAAGTTGGCATCCCGGTCATTTTTCATCAGCCTGGCAATGCGGTCAAAGGCCTCATTCCAACTGATACGCTGCCATTTATCTGAACCCGGCGCGCGATACTCAGGGTAACGCAGGCGGCTATCGCTGTGGATATAGTCCAGCAGGCCGGCGCCTTTCGGGCACAGTGCCCCGCGGTTTACCGGGTGGTCCGCGTCGCCTTCGATATGGAAAATCGTCGATTTGGCATTTTTTGCCCCATCGCCCAGGCTATACATCAATAAACCGCAGCCTACGGAACAGTAGGTACAGGTGTTGCGGGTTTCTTTGGCGCGCAATAATTTGTAGTTGCGCGTTTCCGCTAACGCAGCCTTTGGCGCGAAGCCTAATGCTGCCACCGTGGTCCCAGCCATCCCGCCAGCGCAGATTTTAAAAAACTGTCTGCGATTGACGTCCATTGCTTTCCCTAATGCTTATCAGTGGTTTTTTAGTCATGGCAAACTAACAGTAATAACCCAAGCGTTATTGAGGGAAATCAACATAAGGGAGAGTTAGCGGGAAAATACTCCTTAATAAGTAGCCAGCGGTGCGGGGAGTAATCCTTAATTTACCGCCATCAGCTGAAATTCGGTAAGTGGTTAATTTAAATTATTAATTTCAAGTGAAAACTATCTGTGAATATTGTAGACAAACCTGTTTCACTGATTGCCGGGAGAATTATCGACGACATTTACTTATCCATTTCCGAATGGGTATGGTTTTTAAGTGGTTATTTTCTTGCAAGAAATAGAGTTAATTTGGAATTTGCTTCGCAAAGTTAATACGCGATCCGATCGAATCGTTGAATAGTTCGTTTTGCAAGCAACAATAGGTGGGGAACTAGCCGCGAGAATGACGGATAGATTTTTTAAGGACGGAAATCATGATGCAGACCTACCTGACGTTGCGTGCGTTGGCGAGGGGGATTAACCCAGAAACGGGGGAGTTTTTGAATCACACCTCGCTGGTTCATTCCCCAGAGACGATCCGGATGCTGTTTGCCCTGGCGGATGAGTTTTACGCCGAGCGAGAACGGGTGAAAAAGGCAAAGTTATCGCCCGAGGAGCGGCGGCAGAAAAATATTGCCGAGGGTAGGCCCGCTAACTTCAATTTCCCCTGGTCGGAAGACGACAGGAAGCTATTGGAGGAAGGCTACAGCGGTGGCAAAACGATAGAGGCGTTAAGCGTGGAGCTTGGGCGTTCACTGCGCGGCATTGCGGTTCAGCTTGAAAAGATGGAGCTGATCACCGAAGAGCAGGCCGCCGCCTATAGCTGACCGGGTTAAGCCTCCCTTCTGGAGGCCACTTGTCCGCTAGCTTCAATCTACCGGCGAGGTGGGTAGGCGAACGATGTCCTGATTGTCGTTACCCATCCAATAGACGCCTTCTTTTGCCCAGAAGGGGCCTTCGACAAAGTCGAGCAGGTCGGAATACTCTTCGTAGAGCTGCTTGCCGTTTTTGTCATAAACCCGCATGTAGCCGGAGTAATGCCCTCCATCGCCAGGCATGGTGAAACGCGGTATAAACTCGAAGGTTTTATAATAGCGCACCACATACTGCTGGTTAGGGCTCCACTCTTCGTATCGCAGTGTCCCTTGTTTCCACCACAGGTAGCTGCCAACAATGGCCGCCACCAAGATCGCCAGCGCTGCCCAGCGCTTACGCTCGCGTACCAGAGTTTCCTGGCTTTTTATTTTTGGCATCAGTGTCAGACCCATTCCAATTTAGCTTTTGACCAGCATACCAGCTCCGCCGCTTTTACTGACCTATGTCACATACATCGGCCGTATCAATCTCTATCATGCTGCATAACGTCCGAGGTTCGGAGTTATTTGGAGTCACAACCCTCATGCAGCATCCTACCTTCCTGACGCCATTTCCCTATTTTCCGTATCACCAAACCCACTGGGGTAAAGGATCTTATCGTGGAGACATCAACGCCGTCTACGGCACGGTTTTATGCCTTGCGTCTGTTACCGCAACAAGACTTGCTGGCTGCACTACGTGATTTTATCCGGCAGCAGGAATTGCTTGCGGCCTGGATCAGCGGTTGCGTCGGTAGCTTGAGCGACGTGGCTTTGCGTTATGCCGGGGGCGAAGACACCACGTTATTGAGCGGAAAATTTGAAGTGGTCTCACTGATTGGCACGTTGGAGGCCGGAGGCGAGCATCTGCATCTGGCGGTGGCCGATGAGCATGGCCATATGACTGGCGGCCATGTAATGGCGGGCTGCACCGTGCGCACCACGCTCGAATTGGTGATTGGGGAATTGAACGATGTCGTATTTAACCGACAACCTTGCGCGCTTTCGGGCTATGACGAATTAAACGTCGAGCAACGCTAATTTTCCTACTAGTTGAGTGAGGTTGTTATGGCACGTAATGGGTTATCGAGTCAGACGTTGGTGTTGATGGTGATTTCAATAGCTATCAACATGATCGGCGGGCAGTTGGTATCGATGTTGAAGCTGCCTATTTTTCTCGATTCTATCGGTACCTTGCTGAGTGCAATCCTCGCCGGGCCGATTATCGGCATGTTGACCGGTTTATTGACCAACCTGATCTGGGGCCTGCTCACTGGCCCGATAGCGGCGGCATTCGCTCCGGTGGCGATGGTGATTGGTTTGGTGGCTGGCCTATTGGCGAGTATCGGCTGGTTCAGGACATTACCGAAAGTGATCTTAAGCGGAGTGGTGATCACCTTGGCCGTAACGATAGTTGCCGTGCCGATCCGTACCTATCTCTTCGCTGGGGTCACTGGCAGTGGTGCAGACTTCTTTGTCGCCTATGTGCATTCGATGGGCAGCAACCTGATCGAATCCGTCGCAATGACCGTGCTGGGGATTAACCTGATAGATAAAGTGCTGGTTGCCATCATCGTCTGGCTATTGGTGCGTAATATGTCGCAGCGAACCCTGCGTAATTTCCCTGCAATGGCCGCCGTGCGTTAATGCACCCGTTTACCTCGCTGGCTCTTTGGGTGGTGCTGGGTACCAGCAGCTTGCTGATGCCGTTTGGTTATCCGTTGCTAGCCTATAGCCTGGTGAGCTTTCTGTTGCTGATCCTGATGAAAAGTACAAGGCATCGTTGGCACTATGTGGCGTGGATCATGTTACCCATGGCGGGTGGATTATGGTTGGTGCATAGCGGTTGGCTGGCGTGGTGGCTACGGGGTGAGGCGCGTGATGATAGCGAAATGCTCAACGCTGCCGCGCTCTGGCTACGCTTGTTGGCGTTGCTAAGTTTTGGGCAAATCTGGCTGCAATACGTGCCGCCACAGCGTGTTATTCGCGCTCTGTTTGCCAGCCGTTTGCCGCTCGGGCTGGCCTACCTGTTTGCTGGGCCGTTGCTGGTTGCCGAACAGCTGCGCGCGCAACTGGCCGCGATTTACCAGGCACAGCTGGCGCGAGGCGTACCGCTAGACGGTTATTGGTATCAACGGTTGCGCTACATTCCGGCATTGGTTATCCCGTTAACCCACAGTGCGTTGAATGATTTGACCGCGCGCAGCACGGCGCTGGATATGCGCGCTTTTCGGCTGCATCCCAGACGCACAACGCTGTGGGCACCGAGCGACAGCCCGCTGCAACGTAGCGTGCGCTATGGCTTGCTGTTGGTGGCGGCATTGGAAATAGGAGCCTGGCTGTGGTTGTGGCACTGAATGCGCTGAGCTTTATTCCTCAAGGTAGTATCTGGCAGTTGGAAAACATCGATCTACATTGCGAGGTTCCAGGTTTATATGGCATTAGCGGTGGGAATGGCAGCGGAAAAACCACGCTTGCCCAACTGCTGGCAGGCTGTTTCCCCGATTTTTTACCCGGCACATTACAGGGGCTAGGACAGGTCCTCGGTGATGAAATAGGTTCGCGCCCGCTGGTTGAAATGGCGCAGCAGGTGCAGCTCATTCAACAGGCACCCCAGTTGCAACTCTCCGGCTGTACCTTCACGGTCGAAGAGGAGATCGCCTTCGGGCCGGAGAATCTGTGCCTGGATGAAGCCGAGATCATGGCGCGTATCGAACAGGCGCTGACGTTCACCGATTGCCACGCTTTACGCCATCGTCACCCGGCCACGCTCTCTGGCGGCGAAGCGCAGCGAGTGGTGCTGGCCTGTGCATTAGCGATGTGCCCTAGGTTGTTATTACTGGATGAAGCCTTTAGCCGTCTGACCCCCGATGCTACCACCAAGCTGTTACAACAGCTGGCCACTTACGCTAACCAGCAGCAGTGCGTGATTTTGCTGTTTGAACGGTCGCTCACCAAGGTTGCTGCTTATTGCCTGCAAACCTGGGCACTGGAGCAAGGCAGGCTTTCATTATGCTAACGATTGAATCGCTGAAATATCAGTGGCCAGGCGTGAGCGAACCCGTCATTAACGGTTTGGATCTCACCATTGAGGCAGGGGAATGGGTGGCCCTGATCGGGGATAACGGCGCCGGGAAATCCACGTTATTACGCCTGATGGCCGGGTTGCTAAAACCGACCGGCGGCAAGGTTCTCTTACAGGGGCGAAATATTGCCACCCTTAAAGCGGCACAGCGTGCGCCGTTGCTGGGAGTATTATTTCAGGAAGCGGAACGGCAGATATTTCGCAACCGGGTACGCGATGAGATCGCCTTTGGCTTACGCCATCAGGGCATGCGTGGCGAGATTCTGGAGCAGCGAGTTGCCCAAACGCTGACGCTTTGTGAGCTAACGGATGTAGCGGATGCCCATCCATTGGATTTACATGCCGGGCAGCGGCGTATGGTAGCCGTTGCTAGTCTCGCTGCCGTTGCGCCGCCTCTGCTGCTGTTGGACGAACCCAGCCGTGACTTTGATAACTATTGGTTGGGGGTATTTACCCGCTGGTTAGCGGTTTGCCGTTCGCAAGGCACCACCGTGCTGGCCATCAGCCATGATTATGCTTTTGTTGAAACGTACTTTCCGCGTGTGATCCGTTTGGCCGATGGGGTTATTGCGGAGGATGGTGATGCGGCGCGGGTATTGGGCTAGCCTTCAACTCCATCATCGTTTTCTCTCATTCTTGACGCATATCGAGTGATGATTTTTCCTGGTTTTTTCTTACCGTATCAACGGCTGCCTGCGCATATTTGGACATAGGAACACCTCGATTGGTGATATTAAAAAGCCCGCGGTTATGCGGGCTCTCTGTTCAATGATGACGCTTAAAACTTACTCGATATTCTGAATTTGCTCGCGCATCTGCTCAATCAGTACCTTCAGCTCAATGGCTGAGGTAGTCACTTCGGCATTGATCGACTTGGACGCCAGCGTATTCGATTCGCGGTTGAATTCCTGCATCATAAAGTCGAGGCGACGGCCAACGGCTTCTTTCTTCTTCAGGATGTTGTGCGTCTCTTTGACGTGCGCTTCCAGGCGATCCAGCTCTTCGGCGACGTCGATACGCTGTGCCATCAGCACCAGCTCCTGCTCCAGGCGAGTGTTTTCCAACTGCACCTGGGCTTCTTCCAGCTTGCTGACCAAACGTTCGCGCTGCCATTGCAGGATATTAGGCATCTGGGCGCGTACTTTGATCACTTCGGCGCTCACGCCGTCGAGGCGTTGCTCGATCAGGGCTTTCAGCGCGGTGCCTTCGCTTTCGCGTGCCACGATGAAATCATCCAGTGCGCCTTCCAGCGCCTGCATCAGTTCGTTGCTGATGAGGTCCAGATCCTGTTCCTGAGCGGACATCACGCCCGGCCAGCGCAGGACGTCGATTGGATCGATTTCCCCTTCGTCGCTCTGCATTTTGACCCAGTTGGCGGCTTCAACCAGCTGCTTGGCCAGTTTTTCGTTCAGGATCATCGAGCTTTGCGCGCTTGGGTCGAGCTCAAAGCGCAGGTTGCACTCCACTTTGCCGCGCGTCAGGCGGCCACGGATACGCTCGCGGATCACTGGCTCAAGGCTGCGGAACTGCTCAGGCAGGCGGATGTAGGTTTCTAAATAGCGTTGGTTAACGGAACGCAGCTCCCAAGCTGCGCTGCCCCATTCACCCTTGATTTCACGCCGGGCGTAGGCGGTCATGCTGCGGATCATTGTGCGTACCCGTAAATAGGAAAAGATGGAACGATTATAGCGTTGCACCTGCGGGCAGGATAGGCATAACGTCACGAAGCCCGTATAATGCGCAGCCAAACGTTAATAAGAAGCCGGAGAGAGCCCATGCGTCCTGCAGGCAGAGCACCACAACAAGTTCGCCCCCTGACACTGACCCGTCACTACACGAAACACGCTGAAGGTTCAGTGCTGGTTGAGTTTGGCGATACCAAAGTTTTGTGCACCGCCACGGTAGAAGAGGGCGTTCCGCGCTTTTTGAAAGGCCAGGGGCAAGGGTGGATCACCGCAGAATACGGCATGTTGCCGCGTTCGACCCACAGCCGTAATGCCCGCGAAGCGGCCAAAGGCAAGCAGGGTGGCCGTACGTTGGAGATCCAGCGCCTGATCGCTCGTTCACTGCGTGCCGCGGTGGATCTGAAAAAGCTCGGTGAGTTCACCATCACTCTGGACTGCGATGTGCTGCAAGCCGATGGCGGTACCCGTACCGCTTCTATCTCCGGAGCCTGTGTGGCACTGGCCGATGCGCTGAATGCGCTGGTTGCCGCCGGTAAACTGAAAGCCAACCCGATGAAGGGGCTGGTGGCGGCGGTTTCTGTCGGCATCGTTGGCGGCGAAGCGCTGTGCGATCTGGAGTATGTGGAAGATTCCGCCGCAGAAACCGATATGAACGTGGTGATGATGGAGGATGGCCGCATGATCGAGGTGCAAGGCACCGCCGAGGGTGAGCCGTTCAGCCACGATGAGCTACTGGCGCTACTGGCGCTGGCCCGAGGGGGCATCGAAACCATCTTCCAGGCGCAGAAAGCGGCGCTGGCAGACTGATTTTTAAAGGCGACCAAGCAGTCGCCTTTTTTATGCCCGGAAATCGGGCTGCAATAGAACTAAAGTTACCGACCAAATTAGGAGAAGCAGTAATGAAAGCCTACCAGCGCCAGTTTATCGAGTTTGCGCTCCGCAAGCAGGTATTGAAATTCGGCGAGTTCACCCTGAAATCCGGCCGTACCAGCCCCTATTTCTTCAATGCCGGCCTGTTTAATACCGGGCGTGATCTGGCGCTGTTAGGGCGTTTTTATGCCGAAGCGCTGGTGGATTCCGGCATCGAGTTCGATCTGCTGTTTGGCCCAGCCTACAAAGGTATCCCGATCGCGACCACCACCGCAGTGGCATTGGCAGAACATCACAATCTCGATGTGCCTTATTGCTTCAACCGTAAGGAAGCCAAGGAACATGGCGAAGGCGGCACGCTGGTAGGCAGCCCGTTGCAGGGCCGCGTGATGCTGGTGGATGATGTGATCACCGCCGGGACGGCCATCCGCGAATCGATGGAAATTATCAGTGCCCATAACGCCAGCCTGGCTGGTGTGCTGATTTCTCTCGATCGTCAGGAGCGTGGCCGTGCCGACATTTCTGCGATCCAGGAAGTGGAGCGTGATTATCACTGCAAAGTGATCTCGATTATTACGCTCAAGGAGCTGATTGCTTATCTGGAAGAGCAGCCGGAAATGGCCGAAAGCCTGGTGGCAGTGCGAGCCTATCGCGAGCAGTACGGGGTTTAAAATAATAGCGCCGGGTTGAACCCGGCGATATTTGTTACTGTAGTTGTGCCGCTAATAGCGGCCAGCGGGCATCGAAATCCTGCGTTGGGCGGTAGCGGAATTCAGAGCGAATATAGCGCGACAGCATCCCTTCACAGAAGGCCAGGATCTGGCTGGCCAGCAAGGTCTCATCGACGATAAAGCCCTTTCCTTCCCGGAGCTTACGCTCCTTCAACACCTGACGCAGTTGCGCTTCAATACGCTCGAACAACTGGTTGATCCTGCCCTGAAGGCGATCTTGCTCAAACATCAGCGCGTGGCCTGTCATGATCCTGGTCAGGCCTGGGTTGCGCTCTGCAAACCCCAGTACCAACAACACAATAAGGCGTAGGCGGTTGAACGTCTCTTTTTCATCCTGCAAGATCAGGTTGATGCGCGTTATCAGGCTATCTTCAATAAACTCGATCAGGCTATCAAACATCCGCGTCTTGCTGGGGAAATGCCGATAAAGGGCAGCCTCAGAGACACCAACGTTTGCGGCAAGCTTGGCTGTGGTAATGCGCTGGCTGCCGTCGCTGGATTCCAGCATCTGGGCTAACGCCTGCAATATCTCCTCACGCCGATTCCTTTTGGTATTTTCTTTTTCTGCCATGTTTGATTAGACCCTTGCTAAAACGGCTTATCCCCTCAATCTCTTCGGGTATAGATTTGCGAAAACCCGCGCACCGGCCGTTGCAGAGTAAACTCTGTGCGGCTTATAAGATCGCTGTTGTACGGTGTAATGGCTAACAGGTCTTTCAGACCCTTATTCTCCGTGCGTTACTCTCAATTGCCAGACCAACCGTGCCACATTGCAGCGGCGCGGTTGCAGGCGCCATCCCTGTAAATCGTACGGTTACGGGCAGGTTCTATTGGCGACCAGAGTGGCCAAAACCACCGGTACCCCGTTCGCTGCTATCGAACTCTTCCACCAGATTAAACTCGGCTTGCACTACCGGCACAAATACCATCTGCGCGATGCGTTCACCCGGCTCGATAGTGAAGGATTTCTGGCCACGGTTCCATACGGACACCATCAGCTGGCCCTGATAATCGGAATCGATCAGGCCAACCAGGTTACCCAGCACTACGCCGTGTTTATGGCCCAGACCGGAGCGCGGCAGGATCACTGCAGCAAGACCGGTATCGGCGATGTGGATAGCCAGGCCGGTAGGCAGCAGGGTGGTTTCGCCTGGTGCCAACTCAACCGCGCTGTCCAGACAGGCGCGCAGATCAAGCCCGGCAGAGCCTGGGGTGGCATAGGTTGGCAATGGGAAATCTTGACCGATACGTGGGTCAAGGATCTTAACGTCGATTTTTTTCATCATAACGGCTGACTATCTCGTCTAGTAAACGTTGGCCAAGGAGTGCCTTGTCGCTATGCGGCAGGCGCTTGTCTCCATCCTGCCAAAAAAGATGCAGGGCATTGGTATCACTGTTAAAACCGTGCTCTGCAAGCGATACATCGTTAGCGCAGATTAAATCCAGTTTTTTACGCAGTAGTTTTTGTCGCGCATATTCTTCCACATTCTGGGTTTCAGCCGCAAACCCGACGACAAAGGGACGATTTTTGCTCATTGCGGCAACGCCCGCGACAATATCCGGATTCTTGATCATCTTGAGGATGATTTCATCACCCTGCTTTTTGATTTTCTCATCGGCAATCTGTTCTGCCCGGTAATCCGCCACGGCGGCGCAGGAGATAAAGATGTTCTGCTGCGCGGCGTGCTGTTGTACCGCTTGCTCCATTTCCAGCGCGCTGACGACATCCACACGGGTTACCCAAGGCGGTGTAGGCAGGCTGACCGGCCCGGCGACCAACGTGACTTGCGCACCGCGAGCGGCGGCGGCCTTGGCGATAGCAAAACCCATCTTGCCGGAGCTGTGGTTGCTGACGAAACGCACCGGATCCAGTGCCTCACGGGTGGGGCCCGCGGTGATCATAATCTTTAAATGTTGCAGATCCTGCGGCGCAGAGAAATGAGCGTTAGCCCGTTCCACTATCGCCAACGGATCCAGCATGCGGCCAGGCCCGATATCACCACAGGCCTGGCTCCCGCTGTCTGGCCCCCACAGCAGCACACCACGCCCTTGTAGGGTCTGTAGATTGGCCTGAGTAGCGGCAGCGCGGTACATCTGTTGGTTCATGGCCGGTGCTGCCGCGATCGGGGCATCGGTAGCCAGGCAGACCGTGGTCAGCAAATCGTTGGCCATGCCGGCGGCAACGCGGGCCAGCAGATCGGCGGTGGCCGGGGCCAGGATCACCAGATCGGCCCATTTGCCCAATTCAATATGGCCCATGGCGGCTTCTGCTGCGGGATCCAGCAGATCGTCGAAAACCGGATAGCCGGAAACGGCCTGCAGCGTCAGTGGGGTAATGAAGGCTTTGGCAGCGCTGGTCATCACCACTCTTACCTCGGCGCCTCTGTCGCGCAGGCGGCGCACCAGCTCAGGGCATTTGTAAGCGGCAATACCGCCACTGATGCCAAGCACAATATGTTTGCCGGAAAGTCCCGTCATCATGATTGTCCGATTGAAATCCGAAAGAGGCGAACATTTTAGCATAACCGCCGCCAGGTGGAGCGATTCTGCTGTGTATGCAGCCAGTTACATGCGGGTTTTCGTAACACTTCGCAATATTATCAATCACCTGTCGCACGATGAAATTCCCCGTGACATGCTGCTGTAGCAGGCAGGGAGGTGGCAATGAGCAATCAGGATATGTCGTTATGGCCTGGGGCTTTGGCACCCAGGGAAAAATTGATGCGTGATGGCGCAGCGGCGCTCTCCGATAGGGAGCTGTTGGCAATTTTCTTGCGAACCGGGCTACCTGGGGTTCACGTCTCACAGCGGGCCGAACAGTTGCTGACGCACTTTGGTTCGCTGTATCACCTGGTTTCGGCGGACTACGAACAATTTCATAGTCAGAAAGGGTTGGGGATTGCCACCTATGCGCAGCTGCAGGCAATTTCCGAATTAGCCTTCCGGCTGTTTTCCGGCCCCCATTTGTTGGAAAACGCGCTGCTGAACCCGAAAATTACCCAGCATTACCTGCACAGTTTGCTGGCTCACCATGAGCGAGAGGTGTTTTTAGTGTTGTTTTTAGACAATCAGCACCGGGTTATTCGCCATCAGGAGATGTTTGCTGGTACCATCAACAGCGTCGTTGTCCACCCAAGAGAAATTGTGCGTGCGGCGTTGAAGGCTAATGCAGCAGCCCTCATTCTGGCGCATAATCACCCTTCGGGTAAGGCTGAACCCAGTCACGCCGACCGTTTGATAACCGAGCAAGTGGTTAATGCTTGCCGATTATTGGAGATCCGAGTGCTCGATCATTTGGTGATAGGCCGGGGTGAATGCGTCTCTTTTGCCGAGCGCGGATGGCTATAAGCAACTTTTTCGCGATCCTTGAGGGATCTTTAGCTGTTCGGGACTTGAGCACTTACGCTTCAGAGCGTATACTACGCCACCTTTGAGAATCTTGGGTTTGGCGTTAAGAGCCTATCTCAGCAGGTTTCCAACCTGATGTGAGGTTTCTGACCTGATGACGAGAGTCTCCTCAGTATGAAGTTTGCTGAGATGGGCTCTAAAAGCCTGACGAGGCGGCCATACCCTATACGAAGCTCGAGCTGATTTGATTTTTGGAGAATAAGACATGTCACGAGTCTGCCAAGTTACTGGCAAGCGCCCGGTGAGCGGTAACAACCGTTCCCACGCAATGAACGCGACCAAACGCCGTTTTCTGCCTAACCTGCACTCACACCGTTTTTGGGTTGAGGCTGAGAAGCGCTTTGTAACTCTGCGTGTATCTGCTAAAGGTATGCGTGTTATCGATAAGAAGGGTATTGAGACGGTCTTGGCCGATCTGCGTGCCCGTGGTGAGAAGTATTAAGGAACTGCATCATGGCTAAAGGTGTTCGCGAGAAGATCAAGCTGGTTTCTTCTGCTGGTACTGGTCACTTCTATACCACCACGAAGAACAAGCGTACTAAGCCGGAAAAATTGGAACTGAAGAAATTCGATCCAGTTGTCCGTCAACACGTGATCTACAAAGAAGCTAAAATTAAATAATTTTAGTGGATTAATGAAAACCCGGCCTAGGCCGGGTTTTTTCATTTTATAGGGGTAGCAAACGGAGAGGGAGCCAGTCATGCCTGAATTACCAGAAGTCGAAACCAGCCGCCGCGGTATTGAGCCTTATCTTGTTGGCCACAACATCCAGTACGCGGTGGTGCGTAACGCTCGCCTGCGTTGGCCGGTCTCCGAGCAGATCCTGGCGCTGAGCGATCGGCCGGTACGCAGCGTACAGCGCCGTGCCAAGTATTTGCTGATCGAGTTGGACCATGGCTGGATTATCGTACATCTGGGGATGTCTGGCAGCTTACGTATGCTGGCAGAGGAAACCGAGCCAGGTAAGCATGACCACGTCGATCTGGTGATGAGCAACGGTTTTATCCTGCGCTACACCGACCCGCGCCGCTTTGGTGCCTGGCTGTGGTGTGACGATCTGGCCGCCAGCAACGTATTGGCTCATCTTGGCCCGGAACCGCTGGGTGAAGAGTTCAATGGCACCTACCTGTACGAAAAATCCCGTAACAAGCGCACGCTGATCAAGCCTTGGTTGATGGATAACAAGCTGGTGGTTGGCGTGGGGAATATCTATGCCAGCGAATCGCTGTTTACCGCCGGGATCCTGCCGGATCGTCAGGCGGGATCCTTGAGCAAGGCTCAGGCGGATCTGCTGGCCGAAACCATCAAGGCGGTGCTGCTGCGTTCAATTGAACAAGGGGGAACAACGCTGCGTGACTTCCTGCAGTCGGATGGTAAGCCGGGGTATTTTGCGCAGGAACTGCAGGTCTATGGCCGGGCAGGTGAACCCTGCCGCGCCTGTGGCACACCGATCGAGAGCGCCAAACACGGGCAGCGCAGCACCTTCTTCTGCCGCCGCTGCCAGCACTGATTACTGCGCGGCGAGCTTTTCCATCAGCGCTTTGGTGACGACATCCGGCAAGAATGGTGCGATGTCGCCGCCATGACGTGCCACTTCCTTTACCAAGGAAGAAGAGATAAATGACCACTGCTCGGAAGGCATCAGAAACACGCTTTCCAACGTTGGCATCAGATGGCGGTTCATGTTCGCCAGCTGCAATTCATATTCAAAGTCGGACACCGCCCGCAGGCCGCGTATCAGAATATTGGCGTTCTGATGGGCGGCGAAGTGCGCCATCAACTCGCTGAACCCCAACACCTCGACGTTATCCAGATGAGAGGTCACCTGCGTGGCCAGGGCAACGCGTTCTTCCAGCGAAAACAGCGGTTTTTTGCTTGAGCTGGCGGCAATGGCCAGGATCACGTGATCAAACATCAGTGAGGCTCGGGTGACCAGATCCAGATGGCCGTTGGTCAGTGGATCGAAGGTACCTGGGTAGATGGCTTTGCTGCTCATGGTTCACTTCTCTGAATAGTTGCGGCCCAATGCCCACAGTGCGGCATATTTATTGAAGGTATATTGCGCGTTGACCACGGCTAACAGCAAGCCCTGTTTGCCGTCGAGGAAACCGGCCCGCAGCAGCCAGGTTTTGCAGAACGCCCCTAGCGTGTGGGTGAGGATCGACAGATAACCGCAGCGCTTACCGGCCTGGTGGCGTTGGATTGCCCACTGCTCGGCGTAATGCAGCTGTTTGCGCTGGAAGGCAAAAAAGTCACGGCAGGTCAGGTGTAGCAGATCGCCTTGCAGCGGTACGACTTTTGCGCCGCCGGTGTTGAGGGATTCATGGACCAGATCGTCGTTATAGCAATAGCGCTGATTGGCATACAGCCGGTTGACCCGATCGGGATACCAGCCGCTGTGGCGCATAAAGCGGCCAAGAAACAGGTTACGGCGGCCCAGGCTGTAGACGACGTTATCGTCGGCGTTGGCTAAAACCTGCTCGATGGAGTGGCGCAATTCTGGCGTGACGCGCTCGTCGGCGTCGATCATCAGCACGTAATCCTGAGTGGCGTAGCTTTGTGCCTTCTGTCGTTGCTTGCCGAAGCCTTGCCAGTCGGTATGGGTAAACACCTTGGCACCCAGACTTTCCGCCAAAGCGACAGAGCCGTCGCTACTGCCGGAGTCGAGCACGATGATTTCATCAGCCCAGGCGACCGATTGCAGGCATTCGCTTAGCAACTCGGCTTCGTTTTTGGCGATCATCACTACCGACAGGCTGTTACGGTGGCTCATTCAGTGGCTCCGTGGCGGCAGGTGTGGCTCCAACAGCTGCAGCAGGCGTTGCAACGCACCCTGGTTCTGATACAACACTTCAACCGCGTGGCGGCCGTAATAGCGGCGATAATCTTCATCGGTCAGCAGCGTTTCTATCTCTTTCACCAAGGAATCGACATCGCTGATGGTGATCATCCCGCCCGCTTCGGAGAGTTTGGCGCAGATATCTTTGAAGTTGAACGTATGTGGGCCCATCAGCACCGGAATGGCATGGGCGGCTGCTTCCAGGGGGTTATGCCCCCCGCGCTCAACCAGGCTGCCACCGACGAAGGCCAGATCGGCAATGCCGTACAGCAGCATCAGTTCACCCATGGTATCGCCAATCACGACCTGCGTGCTGCTGGAAGGGATTTCGCCGCTGCTGCGGGTGGTGTAGCTGAAGCCCGCTTTTTGCGTCAGTTCTTTGGCGGTTGGGAAGCGTTCTGGGTGGCGCGGTACCAGGATAAGTAATAGGTCGGGGTGTTTTTCCAGCAACCGGCGGTGGGCTTCCAGCAGAATGGTTTCTTCACCTTCGTGAGTGCTGGTGGCGATCCATACCGGGCGGCGTGGTGCCCATTGGCGGCGTAGCGTAACGGCTCTGGCCGCCAGCTCTGGCGTTACGGAGATATCGAACTTCAGGCTGCCGGTGACGGTCAGCTGAGAACGCTTCAGGCCCAGTTCGATAAAGCGCTCGCCGTCTTCCTGATTTTGCGCAGCGATCAGGGTAATGCGGCGCAGGATATCACGGATAAAACCACCGATTTTCTTGTAGCCAGCCGCTGAGCGGGCGGAAAGGCGCGCGTTGGCAATCACCAGCGGAATTTGGCGCTGATGCAGGGCGTTAATCAGGTTGGGCCACAGCTCGGTTTCCATGATGATCACCAACTTGGGATCCACCTGGTCGAGGAAACGGCGCATCGAACCTGGCAGATCGTAAGGCAGGTAGACATGATGCACATCTTTACCGAAAGCGGACTGCACCCGTTCGGAACCCGTTGGCGTCATTGTGGTCACAGTAATCGGCAAGTAAGGGTAACGATGGCGCAGGGCGCGAACCAGAGGGATCGCCGCCAGGGTTTCGCCAACAGAAACGGAATGCAGCATAATGCCGCCCGATACTACTTTCCCGGCGCAGAAACCATAGCGTTCCGCCCAGCGTTTACGGTAGGCTGGTGCTTTGCGGCTGCGCAGCAGTAAGCGGAGCCAGATCAGGGGTTGGATAAGGTAGAGTAGTACCTGATATAAACGGAGCAGCATTCTATCAATTTCATTTATATGGGTTATCCAGAATAGTACCATAACCGGAAGGGAAAGGCGCTAACTTGGTGGCTCGGTGTCAGGTTGGGACAACAGGCGAGAGATGTCGCCGATAGGTTTGTAATGAAGAATATTTTAATTATCCGCCGCGACAATATTGGCGATCTCGTGTGCACTACCCCGCTGATTGAAGGGGTGAAAACCGCTTACCCTGACGCCAACCTCTATCTGCTTATCAATAAAGTCAGCCAGGATGTGGTGAAAAATAACCCGCATCTCACCAAGGTGTTTGTTTATAAGAAGGCCAAACACAAGGCCAAGAATGAGACCACTCTTGGGGTATATTTTGAACGGCTGATGATATTTTTACAGCTGAGAAAAATTAAGTTTGATGCAGCTATTCTGGCTAATCCGGTGCCGTGCAAATATAGTCTGCGTCTGGCAAAAATGGCCGGGGTTAAAAATATTATCGGCGCAGATCTTGGTACCAGTGAAATTCATCACCCTTTCCGCGCGGCGGATTTTCACGGCAAGCATCAGGTGGAACACACGTTCAGCTACCTGTCTGCCATCACCGACCGCTCCATTGCCATTCCTCCGGTGAAGGTCTTCCTCACTGCGGAAGAACAGCAGCAAGCGCAGCAACGTTTACACAGCCTGCTGCCCCCGGTTGAGCGGGTGTTTGCCGTGCACATCAGCAGCCGCAGCCCGAAACGGCGGTGGCCCATTGAGCGCTATGCAGAAATCATCAACCGCCTGATTGCCGATCCTACCACCGGCGTGCTGATCTTCTGGTCCCCGCAGGGGACGCTGACGCCTGATGATATCGGCGATCAAAAGCGGGCGGAACAACTGTTGGCTGGGTGCCAGAATGAAAGGGTAGCACTTTACCCAACGGCCTCGGTACGCGAACTGTTGGCCGGTTTCGAGTTATGCGACAGGGTGCTGTGCAGCGACGGTGGCCAGATGCATCTGGCCGCGGCATTGAATAAAAGCATGGTGGTCTTCTTTGGCGATACGGATAAAGAGTCTTGGCATCCGTGGAGCGGGCAATATCGGATCCTGCAAACCGAATCGGGTGATTGCGTCGATGTTACCGTCGATGAGGTGTGGCAAGAAATACAGGCCTTGAATTAATTAACAACCAGGCAGGGTAAACCTGCCTGGACTTATTTCTTTAACGCCAGATACTGTTGGCAAATAGGCTCTAGGCCATAACTCAGCAGTTGCTGGTGATTAATGACCGGCGGCTGAGCATAAATCTCTGCCATTTTCTCCGCCAGTGAGGCTTCATTTAATTCCGCCAGAGCACGGGTCAACCCCGCCTTTTCCAGAATTTCCTCAGGCCCGCCAGGGCAGCGGGTGCTGACGACCGGCGTGTCGCACAGCAAGGCTTCAACCAGCACGTTACCGAACCCTTCACTGTCTGAACTGAGCACCAGCATCGCGGCGTGTTTGATCAGGGGATAGGGATTGGCCTGAAAACCGAGGAACAGCACGCGATCGCTAATGTTTAACTCTGTGGCAAGGCGTTTGGTCTCGTTGATTTGCGCTTCATTGCCAGCACCCACCAGTGCCAAAGGTGCCTGGATACCAGACAGTGCGTAGGCTTTCAGCAAGCGGTCGTGGCGTTTATGTGGATGAAAACGGCCCACGTGGACCAGATAGTCTTTGCCTGCCAGTTTACAAGGCTCTGCCGCCTGCTGTTCGATGGCGGCGATATCGAACGGGTTGTTGATCACCGCCAGCTGGTTAGGAGTAATCCCCAGATTTTGCTGGAGATCGTTGCCTACCGCCTGCGAGACGGCAACGATATTCTGCCGCTGGTAGACGCCCGCGACCTTGCGGCGTTTCAGCCAGCGATCGAGGCCGGTACGGTGGCCGAGGTAGGAGGTGGACAGAATGCCGTGAATGCAGAACCACAGCCGAGTGCTGTCCAGCACTTTGCTATGACTGACGATACGATCGGTCTTATGCAGGTTGGAGAACACCAGGTCGTAACGGCCGTGCTGCTGCTCGTTGGAGGTAACCGCGCGATCCAACATCGCGGCGCGGCGTGCCAGCTCGGTCAGCTTACGCCAAGGCGATCGACAGTTGTCGCTGAGCACCTGATAATCAATGCCGGTGGGGATCGGGTAGTTGCAGACGTCCCGCAATGAGATCAGGCTGACATCATGCCCCAACTGCTGCATGCCCTGGCACAGGGTCAGTACCACCTTTTCTGCTCCGCCGCCCGGCAGGCCGTCGATAATCATCAGAATACGCATAAGTTAGTCCAGCAGTCGGTTATACAACGAGATGAGCTGTTCTGAGAGGTGTGCTGGCGTGGCAGACATGATACGCAGCCGCGCGGCCTCTCCCATGCTCGAACCCAAGGCTTGCCGTGGCAGTGCAACGATAGCCTCGGTGAGGGCGCTGACGTCCAATGCATCGCAGACGAAGCCGTTTTGCCCTGGAGTGATGAACTCAGCGCCACCGCAGGTGGTGCTGGTGATCACCGGCAGCCCGCATGACATGGCTTCCAATATCACGTTAGGGAACGGGTCGTACAACGTTGGTAGCAACAGGGCGTCGGCGGCCTGATAGAACGGCAACGTCTGTTTCTGCACGCCCATGAAGCGCACCCGGTCATCACAACCCAGCTTTTGTGCCAGTGAACGGTAACGCTTTTCAGCTTTATCCTTGCCCACCACCAGTAGGTAGCTGTCGGTGGCGGCTACGGCGCGAATTGCGGCTGCCAATCCTTTACGTTCAAAGCCTGAACCGACAAAGATCAGGCAGTGCGCCTGCTGTGGCAGCTGATATTGCGCCCGCAACTGCTGCCGCTGTTGCTCGTTCGCCGGTAAAAACTTCTGATTGTCGATGGCATTGTAGATCACCGTGATTTTATCGGCAGGCACGCCGAAATCGGCGATGATTTCCCGTTTGATCATCTCGGCATTGCAAATCACCGCTTTCAGCTCTGGCGCGGCATACATGGCGCGTTCGGCACACATCACATAGCGGTGATAGCGGTTGGAGAACAGCCATTTGCGCCGCCACTCCGGCAACAGGCGTGCCCGTTGCAGCAGCCAGCGGCGATGGACGCCGTCACCGGCGCGATAGATATCACAGCCAGGGATGCGTTCATGGCTTTGCACCAGATCGAAGCTCTCTTTCTGCCACAGGGCCCGAGCTGCTTCGGCAAAGCCGCGTTCGCGGCTGATGCGCCCGAACTTCATCGGGTTGCACAGGTGGATGTGCCAGTTCGGATTGACGTCCCCCTGCCACTCGCGGGTGATGACGTTCAGATCCAGATCTTGTTGTTCCAGCGCCTCCAGGGCACGGGAAACGAAACGTTCTGCCCCGCCGTCCGGGCGGTATTTTTGGCGGACAATCGCCAGGCGAAATGCTTTCATGCAAGCGTGCTCCGCGCGGCTGCAATCACCACGTCTGTAGGAATAAGGTCCAGGTAGCGCTCATCGGTGCCGGTATTGATGGCATCCGGGTCCGGCAGGCTGCCGTAGTCCCCGGCCCAAATGACCTGACCGATAACTTGCCAGGGGCGCCAGAATACCAGCTTGGATGGCCCGAACAGCGCTACGCAGGGCGTCTGTAATGCCGCCGCCATATGCATGGGGACAGAGTCCACCCCGATAAACAGTTTGGCATGGTCGATCAACGCCGCCAGCTGACGCAGGGTCAACTGCCCGGCCAGAGAAACCACCCCTTGCTGTGGGCACTGTTTCAGTATTTGCGCCACCATGTCCTGCTCTTTGGCATCTGGCCCCGAGGTGATCACCAACTGGTGCCCTTCGGCCTGCAATGCGCTGATGGTGGCCGCCATTTTTTCTTCGCTCCAGCATTTAAAGAACCAGCGCGAAGTGGGTTGTACCACGATATAGCTTCCGGTGACGCCATTTTGTTGCAAAAGCTGGTGGCTGGCCTGCCAATCTTGTGGGCTGTAGCTCATGGTGACCTGCTGATTTTGCTCAGGTAAACCCAGAGGTTGCAGCAGAGAGAGGTTTTGTTCAACGGTGTGCAGATGCTCGTGCCCGGCTACCGGCACCAACTGAGTGTGGCAATAGCGCCACAGAAAACCACGGCGCTTGGGGAAATCGAACCCCAGACGAATGCGCGCACCGGTGAGGCGAGTAATCAACGCGCTGCGCCACTGGTCGGCCAGGTTGACCACCAGATCGTAGCGTTGTGCCTGCAACTGACGGATCAGATGCAGTTCGTGGCCCAAGTGTGCCTTGGTGCCCTGTTTTTTCCACTGGCGATCGATGACAAAGATTTGCGACAGCGCCGGGTTGCTCGCCAACATCTCCTGCGTTTCTTTGTACAGCAGGATGTCGATCTGAGCATCGGGATAGTTCTGCCGCAGCGTATTGATGACCGGAGTGGTCAGCAGCATATCGCCATGATGGCGCAGCTTGACGATCAGAATACGCTGTATGGGCGTGGCAGAAACAGGGGCTGGCGCGTCGTTCATAGTCAGTCGCTTTCAGGGAAACCAATCTTTGATTCTAAATGACCCG
The DNA here is from genome assembly GCF_015673035.1 of Serratia sp. Res13-Sevr-LER1-36-b. Classification (NCBI taxonomy): domain Bacteria; kingdom Pseudomonadati; phylum Pseudomonadota; class Gammaproteobacteria; order Enterobacterales; family Yersiniaceae; genus Serratia; species Serratia sp. Res13-Sevr-LER1-36-b. Next base: position 91,923 of record NZ_JADACK010000013.1, read on the forward strand.
ATTGCATGTGGCTACTGTTGCTCGGTTTTCTTGCCTGCGCAGAAAAAAATAGTGGCGTAGGGTGACAATTACGGCTCAATGTTGTCCAAACGAGGCAATAAAGTCGTTTGCCCTGAGGGATCGGGCTGCGTAACATAATGTCAATCTGTGACTATCAGGTTCCCAATGTATGACTAAACCGGCGTTTCTTATCACGATTGATACCGAAGGCGATAATCTGTGGCAAAACCACGACCGCATTTCGACCGAGAACACGCGTTTTTTGCCGCGCTTTCAGGCGCTATGTGAAAAATATGCCTGCAAGCCGGTTTATCTGACCAACTATGAAATGGCGGTGGATACACAGTACGTTGAATTTGCCCGCGACGTGATAGCACGCGGCACCGGCGAAGTGGGCATGCACCTGCACGCCTGGAACAGCCCACCGCTGACGCCGCTCACCGATGATGACTGGCGGCATAAACCCTATCTGATCGAATACCCGGCCGACCAAATTCGCGCCAAGGTCGATCATATGACCAAGCTGCTGGAAGATACCTTCCAGACCAAGATGCTCAGCCACCGTGCCGGGCGCTGGGCGTTTAATGAGTTTTATGCCTCATTGCTGCTGGAATATGGCTATCAGGTCGATTGTTCCGTCACCCCGCGAGTGAACTGGCAGTATTCGCCCGGCAATCCGCAGGGTAACGGCGGGACCGACTATCGCCATTTCCCCTCGCAGGCCTATTTTATCGATCCGGCCAATATCGCCAAACCCGGTGATTCCACGCTGTTGGAAGTGCCAATGAGCATTCAGTATAAACATTCGGCGTTGATGAATGCGGTGAAGCAGGGCTATGACAGCCTGCGGGGTAAAAAGCGTTCGCCGTCGGTGCATTGGCTACGGCCTTCCGGTAACAATCTGGACAAGATGAAGCTGGTGGTCGAACGCTCTCTGGCGCAGGGGCACGATTACGTCGAATTTATGCTGCACTCCTCCGAGTTTATGCCGGGAGGTAGCCCAACGTTCAAGACCGAGCAGGATATTGACGCGTTATATCGCGATTTGGAGCAGCTGTTTGCCTGGTTGCAACAGCGCACGGTTGGCATGACCTTGGCTGAATACTATAAACAGCAGATGAAAGCTGGTTAATTACATGAAAATCAGAAAGATGAAGTATGCTCATTGGTTTTTATATGTATACAACGCCCTGTTTGGTAACATGAAACCAAAAGAGTTGTTACGTGCAGACTATCCGTTCACTCGGATAGTGGTGTATTCCACAACAGCACTGGGGGATTTCATGTTTAATACCCCGGCTATGCGAGCACTGCGTCAACGATATCCAGAGGCTCATATTACGTTGGTAGCGGGTACGGTTAATTATGGCATGGTGAAAGATTACGCCTGCTTTGACGAGGTGATTTTCTGGAACAACAAATTCCGGGACATGCTGAAAGTGGTATGTGAACTTCGTAAACGCAAGCCAGAATTGGCCGTGATTCTACATGCCCATCTACCTTACGATATTGTCAGTGCAGTTTTGGCTGGCTGCCAATATATCCTCAGAGACAATTATCTTACTTTACCCAAGGGGCTAAATTCTTGGGTAACGAGTTGCTCACTGAACTTTAGTGGCCACCTGATCCAGAGAAAGTTGAATTTAATGCAATACCTGGGAGGAGACACTTCTTCTATTGAGATGGAAATCCCTTGTTCCTTCGAAAGGTTAACCAAGCCTACTGGACGGATACGGGTAGGGTTCAATATGGGGGCTTCAACCCGTGAACGTTGCTGGCCTGCTGGCTATTTTACCGAACTGGCCAAGCGGCTGATTGATCATGATGGGGATAATATTGATGTAGTGATCATCGGCTCTCAGGCCGATCACGACTTGGTGAATACGTTACTATTAAGTCTGGACAACAGTCAACGATCACGGGTGATTGACTATGTCGGTAAAACCTCGCTGACGCAGTTGCTCGGAGTGATCGATTCTCTGGACGTGTTGGTGACCGGCGATACTGGCCCTTTGCACTTGGCCGTGGCGCTGAAAGTGCCCACCGTCAGCTTGTTTGTCACTGCTAATCCAAAATTTACTGGCCCTTATCAGAATAAAGAATTACATCAGGTAATCGATCTTTCGTGTAGCTGTGATAATGCGTTGGAGATGTACCCTGAACAGCCGCTATCGATTATTCCTGTGGCGCATGTGTATGCCATAATAGAAAAAATGCACATTATTCCGTCAAGCAGAATAGCTCTATGTACAGCGAAAGGTTGAAATGAATATTGTCATCGCAGGATATGCCTTGGGTGGTTACGGTGGTATGGAAACGGTCTGTAAAAGGTTGGTTAAGCTTATTACGGAAAATAATCCCGGTAGCAAGGTTGATTTTATCTTCTTCAATGAGAAAGGGGAGGTAGATGAAACTTGGTATGCAGGATTAAGTGCCCAGATGGTTTCCTCTACCGTGCATAATACCAAGCTAAGGCGGTTGCATTTTGCCTTTGCTCTTTCAGGGTTTTTGCGCAGGCATAAGCCAGATGTGGTCATTGCCCTGGATACCCTTTCCTGTTATATCGCCAATGTTGCCAGAAAGCTGTGTCTGGGCCGATATCCCATCGTTTCCTGGCTGCATTTCTCATTGTACGATCTATACAAATATGCATATATCCTGAAGGCCGATGCTCACTTGGTGATCAGCCAGGGTATTAATCAACAGGTGCGGGAACTTGGGGTAAAAGAGAGGGATATTTATACTGTATTTAATCCGGTAGAGAAGACAGAAGATACGATCCCATTAAGTCATGCATCGGCCAATTTCATCTATATTGGCCGTGTTATTTTTGAAGGGCAAAAACGGTTGAAAGACCTATTGGAATCGTTGGTAGGGCTTCGGGGAGATTGGCGATTGCACGTGGTAGGGGGCGGTGAGGATTTGGCCCGATGCCAGAGCTATGCAGAAGGGCTGGGTATTGCATCTCGGATTTTATGGCATGGTTGGCAAGCTCAGCCCTGGTGTTATATTAAGGCGAATATCGGCGATCTGAAGGCATTGCTCCTGACTTCGGCATTTGAAGGGTTACCAATGACCTTGCTGGAGGCTATGGCTCACGGAGTGTATTGCGTTAGTTCGGATTGTCCAACCGGCCCGGCTGATGTTATTGATGGTATTAACGGCCAGCTATATGCCGTCAATCGGTTGGCTGGGTTGACGGAGATCATGCAGGCATTGGTTGACGGTGAGATTATGATCGATCAACCGCAGATTAAGCACTCTATTACCAAATTCTACGACGAAAGTTATTACCTGAATTTCAAACAGGCTCTGGACAGTATTCTGTTGAATTACCATGCCAAGTAAAATGTCACCCGGTTAGCGTTCCTAGCCGGGTGACATTTTTTATCGGCTTGCTACCGATGGATTATTTTTTGCAAACAGCGCGATACATGCCATATAGAACAGTAGTGATTCTGAACTGATTAACAAAACGTCTGATAAACCATAAATAATCATGCAACACCCGATCATCAAGAGCGGGGTATTTTTTTGCATCAACGACAGCGTGATAATGTACCCATAGAAAAATAGCACGGCCAGCAAACCAACAATACCCTGCAGCGAGGCGGCTTCCAGTAACTCATCATGCAGATGTGAGTCGATATAAACCATAGCCGTTTGGTTCTTCGGGTCGTTGACGATGATTTCCGCTGCTTGCGTATGGCGTGCCTCAACGGTATTGCCGTAAGGATGCTGTACAAATATCTTTAACCCAACACTCCATAATGAGAAGCGTGAACCTAGCGATGAGAAATCGTCTCCTTTCTGGTACAACATAATCTCAGTGCTGGTTTGCTCTATCTTGGGTTTGATATATTTGCTATAGGATGCCATGCCCACGACGCCAACCAAGGCTACGACGACCAACAGCGGTTTAAGGTGGATTTTACGGAAATGGAACAGCATCGTCAGCAGAATGAGTAATAGATGCGAGAGTATTGCGGCACGGGTTCCTGTCATAACCACGATCAGGAAGGACATAATAATGATCGCCACTGTTGCAATATGATAGCCCGTACTGTGTTTTAGTTTGATCAAAAGATAGATAAGTAAAATTGACAGTGCCGAGTAGATATAAGCGGCGATGGTTGCGCGGTTGGTACTCAGATCAATGCGATCGATACCGTGATAAACTTGATAGATGCCGAAACCTGTGGCTAAAATAAACGCCAGGGAAAATCCAGCCAGCAAATATTGGCGATAATTGATTGTGGCTAGATAGTGTGAGAAATGCGATATATAGAAAATCAACACCCCTCCAACTAGCAGTTTTTTGCCAGCATCCAGTTGTGTATTCCCCAGACCATAGTCTTGCATATGGCGATAAAGTACCAGCGTCCAGATGATTTTCACCAAACCTATCAGGATAATAGAATAGGAAATATCCATCTTTGGCCAGCGGATGTTTTTCCTTTCGAAGAAAAGGCCAAACATGGCCACATAGAAAGAAAAATAGAAGAGCTCCCGCTGCCTAGCAGTAATAATCAATGTAAAAACAATAGATAAAATAGTCAGTATAAAACTTGAGAAGTACAATCTTTTTCCTATTTTTTCCATAATAATTTCACCGCTTTTCTTTTATAGCTAAACCTGACTGCTGGGTTGATAAAAAAACTGAGGCTACGAGTTTCACGCACTTTTGCCTTCAGTAAGTCTAATTGTATACTCAGGGTAATCCAATTTTTTTGTTTCAACTCAATATCTAGCCAGTGGCATAGTACCAATTCATGGAATTTTTTGCCAAAAAGCGTATCCATTCTCTCTGTACACACAAAAAGGTTATGTATCTTTTCTGCCGAAGGTGAGTTCGATAAACTGGTGTTCCGTTTTATATAAAGATAATGCCCCTCACGGGAGAAAACAATATTCTTGGATTGTGTAAGGACCTGCGGAAAAATATAAAAATCTTCGTAGCAGGTAAAGTTTGGAATAGGGTTATTCTGAAGCAGAATACGTTTGATGAACTGGCCAATCAAATGCGCTTGGAAATCCTTATGGATAAGGAAACGCGTTATCGCTTCGTCCTGGGTCAAGACCTCTGTCTGTAACCCTTTCCAATTTTTATCAATACTGCTAATTTCACGAACTTCATGTAGTTTGGTCAACAGTAGATCGGGTTTATTCTCCTCGAGGAAAATAGTGATTTCGTTAAGAGAACCGCTTTTAAGCAGGTCGTCGCTGTCGAGCATGGTGACGTATTCACCCTGGCTGTTTACAATGGCGAAATTACGCACCTTGCCGATGTTTTTGAATTCGACGCTAAAATAACGCGCTTGAGGTACTGCTTGGGCGAATTCGCAAAGCAATGCTTCGGTGTTATCGCTGGAAGCATCATTGACCAGAATGATTTCACACTTTGCGATGCTTTCCCCCAGAGCGTCGAGCAGGCTCTGCAATGTTTCACGCAGATAGCTGCCGCTGTTGTGCGCGGCAATAATAATGCTGAGCAAAATATTTTGCGTGGTCATGTTACCAAGCATCCTCGTTGGCCAGAATCGGTGCTAACAACCCCATTACCTGTTCGGCGCTAATGTCTGCCATACGATCCACTGTCTTAGGACGACAGGCATGCTGATTCTGCCCGTAACCCCCAATCAGCCCCGGATCGGTCGGGCCGAACAGGGTGATATTCGGGCGATCCAGCGCGGCGGTCAGGTGGCTGAGCCCGGTATCTACCGACACCACGGCTTTGGCCCCAGCCAGCACTTCGGCAACCTGTTGCAGACTGAGCTTGGGCAACACTTCAACGTGTTCAAACCCTTCTGCCAGCCGTAAAGCGCGTTGGCGTTCGTGCTCAGCACCCCAAGGTAGCTTGATGTTTATTCCGCTCGGAGCGATCAGCGCGATCAGTTCTCGCCAGTTTGCCTCCGGCCAGTGTTTTTCATCCCGCGTAGTGGCGTGCAGGAAAACCAGATATTGCCCGGCATCGGCAGGAGGGGAGCTGAGAAACCGAGCGGCAATGGCGTAATCACCCGTGCTCTGCGGCTTTGCATACCCCAGGCTCTTGGCGAACAGCTCGCGAATGCGTTCCACCGCATGTTGCTGCTTGTCGACCTCATGGCGATGATTATAGAACCAGCTGGCAAAAGGCTCACGGACGCTTTTGCAGTCCAGGCCGTGTTTGCTGCCGTGCGCGATACGAGTCACCAACGCCGCGCTCTTGATCAGGCCCTGGGCGTCGATCACAAGGTCATAGTTGCGCTCCTGGACCTGGCGCTTGAAATCACAGCGCTGCTGGCGCGCTTCACTGCCGAACCAGTTTTTACGCCAGCGGCGAATGGCCACCGGGATCACGCGATCCACCGCCGGATGCCAGGTAGGGATCTGGCTAAACCCCTCTTCCACCACCCAATCGAAGCGGATACCGGGGATGGCCTGCATCGCGTCGGTCAAGGCCGGCAGCGTATGGAGCACATCCCCCATCGAAGAGGTCTTTACGATCAGCACCTGCATGATTATTCCTCGCTGGCGGCTAGTAACGGCGTCAGCGCGTCTAACACCTGCTGTGGCTGGATGTCGATCAGGCTCTGGTGATAACCCTGGTCGGCATCGCCTTTGCGTACCTTGTGATAGCCACTGATCAGGCGGATCACCTTGGCCTGATGAGACAGCGGTGGGGTGAAATCCGGGCTGCTCGGGCCGTACAAGGCTATCAGCGGTTTGTTCAACGCCGCTGCAACGTGCATCAAGCCGGAATCGTTACTGACTACGGCCCGGCAGGAGGCCAACAGGATCACTGCCTGTTCGAGCTGGGTTTCTCCGGCCAGGTTGAAGCAGAAATCGCGAGATTTTTCTGCCAATGCGGCACGGATCTGCTCACCGGCCTCGTGGTCTTTGGCCGAACCAAACAGGGCGATTTGATAGCCTGCATCGATCAGCATCTGTGCCAGCGTGGCGTAATGGTAATGCGGCCAGCGTTTGGCCGGGCCAAATTCGGCGCCTGGGCAAAAACCGATAATGGGCCGGTGGTCGGTGAGATTAAACGCCGAAGTGGTTTCGGCAATCTCTTCGTCACTGACCTGCAACTGCGGCCAGAGTATCGGCTGCGGCAGATCTTCAGCGCGCTGCATCCGCTGCTTATCGTAGGCCAGCGCGACGTAGCGCTGCACCATCAACGGGAATGCCGCTTTATCCAGTACGCGGAGATCGTTGAGCAGGCCGTAGCGCATCTCGCCGCGCCAGCCGGTACGCTGTGGCACGTTGGCAAAGAAGGGCACCAGGGCAGACTTGAATGAGTTGGGCAGCACATAGGCACGGTCATAGCCATTAGCGCGTAGCGCATGGCCAAGACGGCGGCGTTCGCCCAATGCCAGGGCACCATGGCCCAGCGGCATTGCCAACGCCTGGTTGACTTCGGGCATCCGCGCCAGCAGGGGACGGCACCAGGCAGGTGCCATCACATCGATTTCTGCCGACGGGTACTCGGCCTTCAGGGTGCGGTAGAGACTTTGCGACATCATCATATCGCCAACCCACGAAGGGCCAATGACCAGTATTTTCATACCGTGAGTAACTTCCTTCAGCGCTTAAGCGGGACGATTCAACCAGGCCATGTATTCTTTCACGCCTTCGGCCACGGTTTTGAACGGTGCGTCATAACCGGCCGCGCGCAGCTTGGTTTGATCGGCCTGAGTGTAAGCCTGGTAGCGGCCTTTCAGCTTTTCTGGGAACTCAATGTATTCCACGGCACCGGACTGATGGTATTCCACTACCGCATCGGCCACGGCTTGGAAGGTTTCCGCACGGCCGGTACCGCAGTTGAAGATGCCGGATACGCCGTTCTTCCAGAACCACAGGTTGACCGCCGCCACGTCGCCGACGTAGATGAAATCGCGCTTGAAGTTCTCGCTGCCAGCGAACAGTTTTGGATTTTCGCCGCGGTTGATTTGGTTGTTCAGGTGGAATGCAACGCTGGCCATGCTGCCTTTATGGCCTTCACGCGGGCCGTAAACGTTGAAATAACGGAAGCCACACACCTGCGAATCTGCTTCTGGCAGGATCTCGCGCACGTATTGGTCGAACAGGAATTTGGAGTAACCGTAAACGTTCAGCGGCTGCTCAAACTGACGCTCTTCGATAAAGTTATCGGTGCGGCCGCCGTAGGTGGCGGCAGAAGAGGCATACAGGAACGGGATCTGACGATCCAGGCAGTAATGCAGGATGTCTTTGGAATACTGATAGTTGTTATCCATCATGTATTTGCCATCCCACTCGGTGGTGGAGGAGCAGGCACCCTCGTGGAAAATGGCGTCGATGTCACCCAGATCGTCACCGGCCATGATGCTGGCGATAAAGTCTTCTTTATCGACATAGTCAGCGATATCAAGGTCGACCAGGTTAACGAATTTGGTGCCATCTTTCAGGTTATCCACCACCAGGATATCGCGATATCCGTTTTCATTCAGTGCCTTGATGATGTTGCTGCCAATCATGCCAGCGCCGCCAGTGACGATAATCATTGGGTTTACCCCTGTGTTCTTCCCGGTGGTGCACAATGCCCCACCCTATATGCTGCCTATAATAGCATTTCATGCCATTGGGAACATCGGTACGGCTCTTAATATCCCGTGCCGTTACATGATGCGCCGGTTTGCCGTGATATCTGCTGCAATTTTCAGATTCTCTGCGGTGGAATGTCGTCAGTTTGCTGGCAAAGCAGTAAAATATGCCGAAAATGCCCCTATCCTGGAGATGACCGAATGTCTGCGTCTTTTTACCAGCAGCTGGAACAGCAGCTTGCTACCACTCGTGCCGAAGGGCTGTTTAAACAAGAGCGCATTATCACTTCTGCCCAGCAGGCCGATATCTCGGTGGCCGATGGTCGCCAGGTGATCAACTTCTGCGCCAATAACTATCTCGGGCTGGCTAACCACCCGGAGCTGATCGCGGCGGCAAAGGCCGGGATGGACAGCCACGGCTTCGGCATGGCGTCGGTGCGTTTTATCTGTGGTACACAGGATAACCATAAGCAACTGGAACAAAAGTTGGCCGATTTCCTGGGAATGGAAGATGCGATCCTCTACTCCTCTTGTTTTGACGCCAACGGTGGCCTGTTTGAAACCCTGTTGGGCCCGGAAGACGCCATTATTTCAGACGCGCTGAACCATGCCTCAATCATCGACGGCGTGCGCCTGTGCAAGGCCAAGCGCTACCGCTATGCCAACAACGATATGGGCCAACTGGCCGAGCAACTGCAGCAGGCCAAGGCAGACGGTGCCCGCCACATCATGATCGCCACCGACGGGGTGTTCTCCATGGACGGCGTGATCGCCAACCTGAAGGGCGTGTGCGATCTGGCGGACCAATACGATGCGCTGGTGATGGTCGATGATTCCCACGCGGTGGGGTTTGTCGGCGCTAACGGGCGCGGGACGCACGAATACTGCGAAGTGATGGACCGCGTCGATATCATCACCGGCACTTTGGGTAAGGCGTTGGGCGGCGCTTCCGGCGGCTATACCGCTGGCAAAAAAGAGGTGGTGGAGTGGTTGCGTCAGCGTTCACGCCCTTATCTGTTCTCCAACTCGCTGGCTCCGGCCATTGTGGCAGCCTCGATCAAAGTGTTGGAACTGCTCGAAGACGGGGACGCCCTGCGCGATCGCCTGTGGGCCAATGCCAGCCTGTTCCGCGAAAAAATGACCGCAGCGGGCTTTACGCTTGCCGGGGCCGATCACGCCATCATCCCGGTGATGTTGGGTGAAGCAAAACTGGCGCAGGATTTCGCCAACGCACTGCTTAAGGAAGGCATCTACGTTACTGGTTTCTTCTACCCGGTGGTGCCAAAAGGTCAGGCACGTATCCGCACCCAGATGTCAGCCGATCACTCACCGGAGCAGATTGAACGTGCCGTTGAGGCGTTTATCCGCATCGGTAAGACGCTTGGCGTTATTGCATAAGGTAATTCGATGAAAGCATTAGCAAAACTGAAAGCGGAAGAAGGTATTTGGATGACCGATGTGCCTCAGCCTGAGCTGGGCCACAACGATGTCATGATTAAGATCCGCAAAACCGCTATCTGCGGTACTGATGTGCATATCTATAACTGGGACGAATGGTCGCAGAAAACCATTCCGGTACCGATGGTCGTGGGCCACGAATATGTGGGCGAAGTGGTCGCCATCGGCCAGGAAGTCAAAGGTTTCAGCATCGGCGATCGCGTTTCTGGCGAAGGGCACATCACCTGTGGCCACTGCCGTAACTGCCGCGGTGGCCGTACGCATCTGTGCCGCAACACCACCGGCGTGGGCGTAAACCGCCCAGGATCATTTGCCGAATATCTGGTGATCCCGGCGTTTAACGCTTTCAAAATCCCGGACAATATCTCGGACGAACTGGCCTCGATCTTTGACCCGTTTGGCAACGCCGTGCATACCGCGCTTTCCTTCGATCTGGTTGGGGAAGACGTGCTGGTGTCTGGTGCAGGCCCGATCGGCATTATGGCCGCTGCGGTATGTAAACACGTTGGTGCACGCCACGTGGTGATCACCGACGTGAACGAATATCGCCTGGAGCTGGCGCGCAAGATGGGTGTGACCCGTGCGGTAAACGTCAGCAAAGAAAACCTGACGGACGTAATGGCCGAGTTGGGCATGACCGAAGGGTTTGACGTGGGCCTGGAAATGTCCGGCGCGCCACCGGCGTTCCGTTCGTTGCTCAATGCCATGAACCACGGCGGCCGTATTGCGATGCTGGGGATCCCACCATCGGATATGTCGATTGACTGGACCCAGGTGATCTTCAAGGGGCTGTTTATCAAAGGGATCTACGGCCGCGAAATGTTCGAAACCTGGTACAAGATGGCGGCCCTAATCCAATCCGGTCTGGATCTGACGCCGATCATCACCCACCGTTTCTCGATTGACGAGTTCCAGCAGGGCTTTGACGCCATGCGTTCCGGGCAGTCGGGGAAAGTGGTGTTGAGCTGGGATTGATGTGATTGGCTAAGCGGGCACGGCATACGGTGCCCCCTTGGCTACATCATTAATGAAAGGCGGAGCGTAAGCCCCGCCTTTTATCTTATGGCTTGGTTGGCTCTGACCCCATCCAGTGCTGCCAATGGCGTTTGATCACCACCACGACCGGTGACTGCGCCACGCTTTCTGCAATGATGCCCAGCGCATGGCTGGCATTCATGCCTTCCTTCGGCAATTTAACTTTGCACTGCTTGATGCCACCGGTGAACGGATTTTTCGGCTGCGGTTTGTGTGGCTTGGATGGCGGCACATAGCCGCTTGCGCTCTGCTGCGGTTCATTGAGCAGCGAGCTGGGTTTCACCAGTACGATGTCGGAGGGCAGCGTAGCCAGCATCTGTTGCAGCACTTTTACCGTTGCCGGGCGCGGATGGCCGATGGCGATGGCCGATCCGTTGCGGCGCGCCAATTCGACGGCACGATTAAACTGGCGGCGGATATCGTCCGGGTTGGCCGTATCGTCGAGGAACACCTTGCGTTTGATCACCTTCACGCCGGTGCCCGCTGCCGCATGCGTGGCCTGGCTGTTGCCGATGGTCATGCTGTCGAGAAAATAGAGATGGTAGCTTTCCAGCGCCTGCATGACCTTTTGCATGCCCGGTAGGCTGGAGGTCATGGCGCTGCCCATATGGTTATTCATACCCACCGCAAAAGGCACGTTATTCACCGCATTACGGATGATACGCTGCACTTCTTCACTGCTCATGGAGGGTTGTAAGGTATCGCGCTCCAGCGGCTGTTTGCTGAGCGGAGCCATAGGCATGTGGATCAGCACTTCGCGCCCCTGGCTATGGGCTTTGGTGGCCATCAGATGGGCGTGAGGCGCATTGGGCAGCACGGCAACGGAGATCGCCGTCGGCATTTGCAGTACGGCATTTTCTTCATGTGGGCGATAACCCACGTCATCGATCACGATAGAGAGCTTGCCTGCCTGTGCTGCGCTAACGCACAGCAGCGTACTCAACAACAGGGCAGTACGCGTTTTGCTATAGTACAAATCTATCTTCCCAACCACGGCTGTGGGTTAACGGCCTGACCCTGGCGACGGATTTCGAAATAGAGCGATGGCGTTCCCTGACCACCGCTGGTGCCGACCAGGGCAATAGGCTGACCGGCACGCACCTGCGCTCCGACGCTAACCAAAGCGCTCTGGTTGTAACCATACAGGCTCATATCGCCCTTACCGTGTTCGACCACGACCACCAGGCCATAGCCTTGCAGCCAGTCGGCCAGCAGCACGCGGCCATCGGCAATGGCTTTCACTTCGCTGCCTTCGGCCGCAGAAATCACCATGCCTTTCCAGCGTAACTCACCTTGCAGTTGCTCGCCAAAGCGATGTTCTATGCGACCACGCACCGGCCATACGGCTTGCCCCGCAGGCTGGCCTAAACCGCCGGTTCGCGCCATCAGTGAACGCTCACCTTCGCTTGGTTTATAGCTGGTGCCGGTTTTCTTCGCCTGCTGTTCTTTGACTTTGACCTGCTCACGCACCTTGGCCGCTTCACGCGCTTCGCGTTCGGCTCGGGCGCGGGCTTCACGTTCGGCACGGGCGATCTGATCGCGTAGACGGGTTTCGTTCTGGCGCAGTTCCACCAGCCGCTGCTGATCTTTTTCCAACGAGGCTTCTAACGCGGTCAGGGTTTTTTTACGGGCGATGCGCGCCTGTTCCAGTTTTTGCTGCTGGGTTTGCTGCTCGCCAAGCAAGGATTTCTGCTGACCCTGTTTAGCTACCAGCGAGCTCTTTTGCTCTGCCAATTGCTTGCGGGTCTGCTTGAGCTGTTCAATGGACTGCTGGCGCGCTTCGTTCAGATAGCCAAAATAGGCCAGCATGCGTTCACTGCGCTGGGTTTCTTCACCGCTGAGCACCAGCTGCAAGGCGCTGTGTTGCCCCTGACGGAAGGCGGCATCGAGCTGTTTGGCGAGGATTTCCTGCTGGGTGGACTGCTGTTTTTGAAGCTTGGCGATGGAGGTGTTCAGCCCGGAAATGTCTTTGCTCAGTATGTCGAGCGTACCTTGGGTATCACGCAGCGAACGGCTGGCTTGCGCGATGGTCTTTTCCTGGAGTTTGAGCTGATTTTGCAGCGAACTGCGCTGTTGTTGCTGTTGTTTAACCGCTTTTTCTTTTTCAGCGATGCTCTGCTGAATGTCTTTGAGCTGGGATTTGTTATCTTCCGCGGCGTTGCCGGTGAATGGCAACAGCAATGCGCCAGCGAAAAACACGCTGGCGCAGATAGTGGTTAACTTCCGTGGCGCGGAGCGTTCAGGCAGCGGTTGGCTGCCTGAGTTTGCGCTTCGGGTTACCCTTGATAGTGCAAAATTCGCCTTCTCCCTCATGGGAAAGGATTATTCCACGATGAACAGCGGCTTACCAGTCATCTCTTGCGGGATTTCCATTCCCATCAGTGACAGCATGGTTGGAGCGATGTCGGACAGTTTGCCACCTTCTACCGCTTTGGCGGGTTTACCGATGTAGATCAACGGCACTGGCAAGCTGGTATGGGCGGTGTGCGCCTGGCCGGTAGCCGGATCGCGCATTTGCTCGGCGTTACCGTGATCGGCGGTGACCAGCAGTTGGCCGTCAACGGCTTTCACCGCTTCTACTACCTGCTCAATACAGTTATCCAGGGTTTCTACCGCTTTGACGGCTGCATCATAGACACCGGTGTGGCCAACCATGTCGCCGTTCGGGTAGTTACAGATGATGGCGTCATATTTACCGCTGTGGATGGCTGCCAGCAGCTTTTCGGTCAGCTCGGCGGAGCTCATCTCTGGCTGTAAATCGTAGGTGGCCACTTTTGGCGAGTTGATCAGAATACGGTCTTCACCTTTGAACGGTTCTTCGACGCCGCCGTTATAGAAGAAGGTAACGTGAGCGTATTTTTCGGTTTCCGAAATGCGCAGTTGGGTTTTGTCATGCTTCATCAGCCACTCACCGAAGGTGTTGGCCAGTGAGGCTGGCGGATAGGCACAGGCGGTTTTGATGTCGGCGGCGTATTCGGTCAGCATGACAAAATCACCAAACTTGACCACTTTGCTACGTGGGAAGCCGTCGAAATCGGCATTGACGAAGGCGCGGGTGATCTGGCGCGCACGGTCGGCACGGAAGTTCATGAAGATTAACGCGTCGCCGTCGTTCATTTCGGCGCTGGCTTCGCCCGCTGCCTGGATCACGGTCGGTTTAACGAACTCGTCGTTTTCGCCACGGGCATAGGCAGCCTGCAGCGCGGCTACGGCGTTGTCGGCGGTGAATTCGCCTTTGGCCTGGGTCATCAGATCGTAGGCCAACTGTACGCGGTCCCAACGATTATCACGATCCATCGCATAGTAACGGCCGATCACCGTGGCGATACGTCCGGCACCCAGCGTGGCAAATTCGTCACTGAAACGTTTCAGTGAATTTTCAGCACTGCGCGGTGGAGTGTCGCGTCCATCCAGGAAGGCATGCAGGTAAACGGCTTTGGCTCCGCGTTGTGCGGCCAGTTTGATCATCGCCAGGATATGTTCTTCATGGCTGTGGACGCCACCAGGAGACATCAGGCCCATGATATGTACCGCTTTGCCTGCCTTCACGGCCTTGTCGACGGCGCTGGTCAGCGTTGCGTTGGTGAAGAAGTCACCGTCTTTGATCTCTTTATCCAGGCGGGTCAGGTCCTGATACACGATGCGGCCTGCGCCGAGGTTCACGTGACCGACTTCCGAGTTACCCATCTGGCCATCAGGCAGGCCGACATCCAGACCGGAAGCGGCAATCAGGGTATGTGGCTGTTGTTGCCACAGACGGTCCATGACCGGCGTTTTGGCGTTCAGGATCGCGTTGTCCTGTTGCTCTTCCCGATGGCCGTAGCCGTCCAGGATCACCAGTACCATGGGCTTTTTCTTGCTCGACATTGCAGTAACCTCTTTATGATCGTTTTAAGTTGTGAATAGCCATCAGCCCATTGGCACTGGAATGATGGCTATTCACCCTCTGGAACCTGATGATACTACAATGTGGCCGACTAAAAAGAGCCCAAAGAGATCAAAGATGCGGTGAACAGCCTCGACTTTCTCAACGTCATGACGGTAATTTTCCAGTGTACTCCGCAGTTTCTGCATTCCCGTTTGCTTATTGGCTGTATTTGACGCATTCGGCAGGTATACTCTGAAACCTTGACTTATTTTTCCCTTAACTGACGGGAGTTGTTACACCCCATGCTGCAAGAAATTATGCAATTTGTTAGCCGGCACCCCATACTTAGTCTGGCCTGGGTCGGTCTGCTGGCTGCCGTGATCGTCATGACCTTCAAGAGCCGTTTTTCCAAGGTTAAAGAGATCGCCCGCGGTGAAGCTACTCGCTTGATCAATAAAGAAGATGCGGTAGTAGTAGATACCCGTACCCGTGATGATTTCCGCAGAGGCCATATCGCCAACGCGATCAACCTGACGGCGAGCGAGATCAAAACCGGCAGCTTCGGCGAACTGGATAAACACAAGGCCCAGCCGGTCATCGTGGTCTGTGCCAATGGCACCACCTCACGCGAACCCGCAGAAAACCTGAGCAAAGCCGGGTTTGAACAGGTCTATACCCTGAAAGACGGCATTGCCGGCTGGAGTGGGGAAAACCTGCCGTTGGCACGTGGCAAGTAAATTTTAGTGTGATTGAAGGGGTTTCCATGGCTAACATTGAGATCTACACCAAGGCAACCTGCCCGTTCTGTCATCGCGCCAAGGCGCTGCTGAACAGCAAGGGAGCTGCGTTTAGCGAGATTGCCATCGATGGTGATAACGTCAAGCGCGAAGCAATGATTGCGCGCAGTGGGCGAACCACCGTGCCTCAGATTTTCATCGATGGCCAACATATTGGCGGCTGTGATGATTTACATGCACTTGATGCTCGCGGTGGGCTGGATCCGCTGCTGTAAACCAGCGGCGGTCCCACTGCCAAGATGTGGGTATTGCAACCACTGAGTGTCTCTAAGGATAGTTAACCAAGGGTATTACACACATGTCAGAACAAAACAGCACAGAGATGGCTTTCCAGATCCAACGCATTTACACCAAGGATATCTCATTCGAAGCGCCAAACGCTCCGCAGGTATTCCAGCAAGAATGGCAGCCAGAAGTTAAGCTCGATCTGGATACGGCTTCCAGCCACCTGGCAGACGACGTCTACGAAGTGGTACTGCGCGTCACCGTTACCGCCTCTCTGGGTGAAGAAACCGCATTCCTGTGTGAAGTTCAGCAGGCAGGTATCTTCTCCATCTCCGGTATCGAAGGCACGCAACTGGCACATTGCCTGGGTGCATACTGCCCGAACATCCTGTTCCCGTACGCGCGTGAGTGCATCACCAGCCTGGTTTCTCGCGGTACCTTCCCGCAGTTGAACCTGGCACCGGTAAACTTTGACGCGCTGTTCATGAGCTATTTGCAGCAGCAGGCGGAAGGCGAAAGCGCTGAACCTCATCAGGATGCCTGATGAATACCGTCAATGCTTCAATGACTGTAATCGGTGCCGGCTCGTACGGCACCGCTTTAGCCATTACGCTGGCGCGTAACGGCCACCCGGTAGTGCTGTGGGGGCATAACCCCGAGCAGATCCAGATTATGCAGCGCGATCGTTGCAATCAGGCGTTCCTTCCCGGCGTCCCTTTCCCCGATACCCTGTTGCTTGAAACCGATCTTGCTCGTGCATTAGCGGCCAGCCGTGATGTGCTGGTGGTGGTGCCTAGCCACGTGTTTGGTGACGTATTGCGTCAGTTGAAACCTCATCTGCGCCCAGATGCCCGCATCGTATGGGCGACCAAAGGTCTGGAAGCAGAAACGGGGCGGCTATTGCAAGACGTGGCTCGCGAAGCGCTGGGGGATACCATCCCACTGGCGGTCGTTTCTGGGCCAACGTTTGCCAAAGAGCTGGCGGCCGGATTGCCAACGGCGATCGCTTTGGCAGCCACCGACGAGCAGTTTGCCGAAGATTTACAGCAGCTGCTGCACTGTGGCAAAAGCTTCCGCGTCTACAGCAACCCGGATTTCATTGGGGTACAGCTGGGCGGCGCGGTGAAAAACGTGATTGCCATCGGTGCCGGTATGTCTGACGGTATCGGTTTTGGTGCCAACGCGCGTACCGCATTGATCACTCGTGGCCTGGCGGAAATGAGCCGTCTCGGCTCGGCATTGGGAGCCGATCCTTCCACCTTTATGGGCATGGCTGGGTTGGGCGATCTGGTGTTGACCTGCACGGATAATCAATCGCGCAACCGTCGTTTCGGTATTATGCTGGGGCAAGGCAAGGGCGTACAGGAAGCGCAGGATAGCATCGGCCAGGTGGTTGAAGGCTATCGCAATACCAAAGAGGTATTGGCACTGGCGCAGCGCTTTGGCGTAGAAATGCCGATCACCGAACAGATCTATCAGGTGCTGTACTGTGATAAAAATGCCCGTGAGGCAGCGTTGACTCTGCTTGGGCGCACCAAGAAAGACGAAAAGCACAGTGCTTGACCTTGGCTGCGGTACAGCAATGTATCGCGCCGCGACAATTTGATTAGGTTACCCTGCCGGGATCAGGCGGGGTAGTCTGTTTTGGCAGAGAGGAAGCGATGTCGTCAGAAGAGTTAGAACAGGTCTGGAGCAGCATTAAATCAGAGGCGAGAGCACTGGCAGATTGTGAACCGATGCTGGCTAGCTTTTTCCACGCGACCTTGCTCAAGCATGAAAATCTGGGCAGCGCGCTCAGCTACATTCTGGCGAACAAACTGGCCAATCCGATCATGCCGGCGATTGCCGTGCGTGAGGTGGTGGAAGATGCCTATCGTTCCGACGCACAAATGATCGTCTCAGCGGCCCGCGATATTCTGGCGGTGCGGTTGCGTGACCCCGCAGTAGATAAATATTCAACGCCGCTGCTATACCTGAAAGGTTTCCATGCCTTGCAGGCGTACCGCATCGGCCATTGGTTGTGGATGCAGGGCCGCCAGGCATTGGCGATCTATCTGCAAAATCAAATCTCGGTCGCCTTTGGGGTGGATATCCACCCGGCGGCCACCATCGGCTGCGGCATCATGCTCGACCACGCCACCGGCATTGTGATCGGTGAAACCGCCGTGGTGGAGAATAACGTCTCTATCCTGCAGTCGGTAACCCTGGGCGGGACGGGTAAAACCAGCGGCGATCGCCACCCTAAAATCCGCGAAGGTGTGATGATTGGCGCGGGGGCTAAAATCCTCGGCAATATCGAAGTGGGGAAAGGGGCCAAGATTGGTGCCGGTTCCGTGGTGCTACAGCCCGTGCCACCACATACCACCGCCGCAGGCGTGCCCGCACGTATTGTTGGCCGCCCGGAAAGCGATACGCCATCGATGGATATGGATCAGTACTTCAACGGTGCCAATCACGGGTTTGAGTATGGCGACGGTATCTGAGTAATTCCTCAGTCGTAATATCCCCAAATCCCATGTAAAACGCCGTGTGATGGCAATATCACACGGCGGTTTGTCGCTTACACCTTATGTTTTTCTCTCAGTGGAGCTGCGCCTTGAACCGCCTGACCGAAAAGCAGCTCCAGACTCTCTTGCTGCAAAAAAACCTCGCCAAGCAAACAGTCCCCGAAGTTTCATTAACTACGGCGCTGGCCGCTGCGTTCAAGACGATGATCCAGCAGGGTGAGTTCATCACGGGGCAACGTTTACCGGCCAGCCGTGCGTTGGCAGCCTCACTGCAGTTATCCCGAGGGACCATTGAGAACTGTTATACGGCGCTGGAAACCGAGGGATACGTCTGCAGAGAGGTGGGTCGGGGAAGCTTTGTTGCGCAAAGGCAGCAACCTTTGCTGGGTCTGACTAGTGAGCACTCAGCTGCACCTTCCGGCAGCCAGGTCACATTGAGCCGGAGATCGTCACAGCATACCAGGCCTGAATCAGGCAACCTGCCCCAGCAGCGGGCATTTGGCCCCGGCATGCCTGAAACCCGCAATTTTCCGATCCATACCTGGCTCAGGTTATATCAGCAAACCGTCAAAGAAGAGGGGTTGTCTATCTCGGCAGGCAGTAACTTGCAGGGCAATATTCACCTGCGGGAGGCCATTTGCGATTTCCTGCTGGCCGAGCGGGGCGTGAAGGCGCAGGCCGATCGAATTCTGAT
Organism: Serratia sp. Res13-Sevr-LER1-36-b; assembly: GCF_015673035.1. Lineage (NCBI taxonomy): Bacteria > Pseudomonadati > Pseudomonadota > Gammaproteobacteria > Enterobacterales > Yersiniaceae > Serratia > Serratia sp. Res13-Sevr-LER1-36-b. The sequence continues at coordinate 111,050 of NZ_JADACK010000013.1, forward strand.
TGTGAGCAGTACGCAGCAGTCGCTGTCTTTATGTGCGCAGGTCCTGGCAGATGCTGGCGATAGCGTCTTTATCGAAAATCCGGGGTATACCGGTGCGATTAAAGCCTTCCAGGCGGCGCAGCTCAAGCCGATCCCGATTGCCGTTGATGAACAGGGGATTTGCACCGATGAAATCATTCGCTCGCAGGCTAATGCCAGATTTGTCTATGTCACCCCTTCCAACCAATATCCGACCGGTCGAGCACTTTCGCTGGCCAGGCGGTTGGCATTGATTGAGGCGGCAAAAGTTCGGGATATGTGGATCATTGAAGATGACTACGACAGCGAGTTCCACTACCAAGGCATTGCGACGGCCTGTTTGCAGGGGTTAGACCCCCATCAGCGCACCATTTATATGGGCACTTTCAGTAAAACCCTGTTCCCGGATCTGCATGTGGCTTATATGGTACTGCCAGAAGCGCTGGTAAAACCCATGACTACCGCGCGGGCGAATACGGACAGCCAGGTTTCGGGGATCGCTCAGCGAACGTTGGCAAAATTTATTATGCAGGGACATTACCGAGAACATGTCCTGACGATGAAGAAAATATATTCATCCCGTGCGGCGCTGTTTATTAATGAGATCAACAAGCACTGCGGCTTAAAGGTGAAGGTTATTGTACCTAACTGCGGCTTGCAAATACTCTGCCTGGCGGAAAGTAAACAACTTGAGCAAGAGGTTGCCCATCGCGCTGCCCAGTATAATTTAACCCTGAAAAGCCTTTCCGAGTTTTGTACTGCAGATATTCCCTTATCTGGTTGGCTGCTGGGTTTCGCGGCTCTGGATCCTATTGAGATAGCCTATAACGTCGAGCATTTTTCCCAGTTGCTAACGCGCTGTTTAAACGAGATGGATACTTAGCCGCTGAAATGGTCCGGTGTCTATAGCGGATTGGTCCATTAACCCCGCCCTATGGCATCGCCTATACTTGCGCCACTTTGAACATGCAGGGGCAGGACTATGTTGATGACTAAAAATGGCGTTACCATTAGGGACATAATCGCTTCAGATAGAGCGGGTTGGGAACATCTGTGGCAGCAATATCTGCACTTTTATCGTGCCGATGTCAGCGCCGAAATTACCGAAAAAACCTTTATCCGCCTGTGCCAAAAACAGGATTTGGTCGGCCTGGTCGCCGTTAACGATCAGGGGCAGATCCTCGGCTTTATGCATTTGGTTTATCACGCCTCGACGTGGAGCGATAAAAACTATTGCTATATTGAGGATCTGTTCGTTGATAAAAGCGCGCGGGGACAAAACGTGGCGGAGAGCTTATTTACTGAAGCTTATCAACAGGCGGAAGTGAGAGAGTCAAGCCGCGTTTACTGGATGACCCAGGAGTTCAACTCCTCTGCCCGTTCGCTGTACGATAAAATCGGCCAAAGAACCTCGTTTATTATTTATAGTAAAAAATAGTACGGCGTTAATAATAAGGCGACGGGGTTTAACCGTCGCCTGTTGATTATTCTAGATAAAACACTTCACGTAGCGGTGAGCTGACCGGGCTATGATCAGGATTGCTTGGCATCACGTCGCCCATATGCTGCCACCAGCGCTGGCAGACGGCGGTGTTGGCCACTGCATCCCAACGTTCTTCTGACTCAATCTCCACATAGCCAAACAGCAGGTGGCGTGCTTCGTCCAGGAAGATGGAATAGTGGTGTGCGCCGTGCTCCTTCAGCACCTGTTCCAGCTCTGGCCAGATCGGACTGTGACGTCGCTGGTATTCGGCGTGCTTGTCCGGGTTTACCTGCATCACAAAAGCTTTACGGATCATAGATTTTCCTTAAGGATCACAGCGCGGCTAAATACAGTGCACGAACCTGTTCGCGATCTGCCGTGCGTGGGTTGCAAGGGGCACATGGGTCAGCCAGCGCTTTATCCAACCAGCCTTCGATATCGGCTTCCTTGATACCCAGGGTCGAGAAGCCTGTCGGGATGCCCACGCGCAGCGAAAGCGCGCGAATGGCGGCTATCGCCAGATGGCTGGCCTGTTCTTCGTTCATGCCTTGCGTGTCTGCCCCCATTGCCTGCGCAATACGGGCAAAGCGAGCCACGGCATTCGGGCGGTTAAACTCTTCGATTACCGGCAGCAGGATGGCATTGCAAACGCCGTGTGGCAGATTGTGGGTCGCGCCTGGCTGGTGAGCCAATGCGTGCACCAGGCCAAGCCCGGCGCTGTTGAAGGCCATCCCCGCCAGGTATTGCCCATAGGCCATCATTTCCCGCGCTTGCAGGTTTTTGCCGTCATCTACCGCGGCAGGTAGCCAGGTGCTAATCAGGCGGATGGCTTCCAGCGCCGAGTGATCGGTCAGCGGGTGAGCGTCCACGGAAACATAGGCTTCCACCGCGTGGGTCAGCGCATCCATACCGGTGGCGGCAGTCACGCTGGCGGGAATATCCAACATCACCTGCGGGTCGTCCACGGCGATGTCAGGAATGATGTTGGTGTCGATGATCACTTCTTTGACGTGGCGCAGGCTGTCGATGATCACCGCGTTGCTGGTCATCTCGGCTGCGGTGCCTGCAGTGGTATTGATCGCCACCAAAGCTACGCCCGGATGTTTGACTTTGCCAACGCCGGAATAGGCGGTAGAGGGGCCAGGGTTGCCGGTGAGGATTTTGATCGCCTTGGCGGTATCGATTGGGCTGCCGCCGCCGAAGGCAATCAGATAGTCGCACTGCTGCTGTTTGAACGCTTGCCAGCCTTGCTGCACCAGTCCTTCGGTAGGGTTGGGAAATACCTCATTGAACATGGCATAAGGCAGAGCATGCTGCTGCATGGCGTTGAATAGCCCTTCCAGCAGGCCGAGTTCAACCAACTGACCGTCGGTGACGATCAGCGCCTTACCCCATTGCTTCTGTGCCAGCAGCTTGACCATATCTTCAATGGCGCCGCAGCCGTGCAAACTGATTTTCGGTAATGCCAGCATGAAACTCATGATATTGCTCCTGAAATGAGAAACCGTTGTGATGCGCCCGCCGTAGCGGACGCAGGGCACCGATGTCTCAATCCTTGAGCGCGGCGGCCAGTGGCGTTACGCCGAAACGCTTGGCCAGCGCCGTCAGTTGGCTGCCGGAAATGGTTTGCTTCTTGCCACCCATCGACAGCACTTTCACCATGATCTCGGCCGATTTTTCTGCGGTGTCGATCAGGCCGAAAGCGTCGTCCAGCGTTGGGCCAGAGCCGAAAATGCCATGGAACGGCCACAGTACCAGGCTGTGTTCCTGCATCTGTTCGGCGGTCTGGGTGCCGATGCCGTCGGTTCCTGGCACCATCCAGGGAACGATGCCTATGCCGTCTGGGAACACCACCAGGCACTCGGTGCTGCCTTCCCACAACAGGCGGGTGAAGCTGGCGTTGTCCAATTCCTGCACAAAGCTTAGGGCGATCAGGTTGGTGGCATGGCAGTGCATGATGACGCGATCACGGCCAGAGGTGACGTTCATGCGCACGATGTGCGACTGGAAATGCGCCGCCAGTTCCGAGGTAGGAAAACCTCCCTGAGAAAGCCCCCAGTGGATGTGGTATGCGGTGCCGTTGTGGTTCAGTTGCAACAGCACCAGATTCTCTTGCGGCGCCAACTGCACGTTGCGGAAGAACTTGCCTGAACCGGTGACCAGGAACCAGCAGTTGGCCAGTTCGGTTGCCGGTTGCGTTAGCTCTACGCAACGCGGATCGGCCACAAAATCGCTACGGAAAGGCTCAACATCTTCCGCCAAAAGCCGCAGGCTGACGTTGCCGCCGTTGCGTTCATCCCAGCCTTTTAGCCACATGTCGCTGGTGGCTTTGATCATGCCCTGGACGAACCAGGAGGAAACTATCTGTTGCATTGCGCTACCCTTAACGTTGGCTGAGGATCTGTTGTTCGTAGTTGCGTACGTTGTTGAGCCAGCTGGCATCGGCCGGGACATCGTTACGCTGGCAGTAGGTTTCCCACACGGCTTGCCATGGCAGGCATTTCTGTTCTTCCAGCAAGGCCAGGCGGGCGGTGTAATCGCCGCTCTCTTCGATCTTGCGCAGCATCTCGGTCGGCTCCAGCAGCGCACGCAGCAGGGCTTTCTTCATGTTGCGGGTACCGATCACCCAGGCGGCGATGCGGTTGATGGAGGCGTCGAAGAAGTCCAGGCCGATGTGGACGCGGTTGAACAGGTTGTTGCGCACGATCTCACCGGCAATCGCCTGCGTTTCGTCGTCCAGCAGCACTACGTGGTCACTGTCCCAGCGTACCGGGCGACTCACGTGCAGCAGCAGGCGTGGTACATACAGCATGGCGCTGGAGATCTTGTCGGAGATCACTTCGGTTGGGTGGAAGTGGCCCGCATCCAGACAGAGTGCGGTCTGGCGGCTGGTGGCATAGCCGAGATAAAACTCGTTGGAACCCACGGTGTAGCTCTCTGCGCCAATGCCGAACAGCTTGCTTTCCACCGCGTCGATATGGTGTGCCGGGTCGAGTTTTTCGCTAATCACTTCGTCCAGCGCGCTCATCAGACGTTGGCGCGGTGCCAGGCGATCGATCGGCGTATCTTTCATACCGTCCGGGATCCAGATGTTCATCACCGAAGGCGTACCGAGCTGTTCGCCAAAATAGGCCGAGACGCGGCGGCTAGCCTGGCAATGCTCAATCCAGAACTGACGGATTTCCGGGTTGGCATGTGACAGCGTAAAACCGTCGGCGCTCAGCGGGTGCGAGAAGCATGACGGGTTGAAATCCAGCCCCAACTGGTGCTGTTTGGCCCACTCCACCCAGTTTTTAAAATGGCGTGGTTCAATTTTGTTACGGGCTACCGGGGTATCAGACTCCAGATAGATCGCGTGCAGGTTCAAGCGTTTTGGGCCAGGGATCAGCGCCAGTGCCTGTTCCAGATCGGCCCGCAGCTCTTTGGCGTTGCGCGCTTTGCCCGGGTAGTTGCCGGTGGCCTGAATGCCGCCGGTCAGGGAGCCTTCCGGATTTTCGAACCCGGCCACGTCATCTCCTTGCCAGCAGTGCATTGACACTGGCAGGCTCTCCATAGCGTTGATAGCGGCTTCAACGTCCACGCCAACGGCAGCAAAGCGCTGTTTTGCCAGTTCCCAAGCTTGATCGATCGAGCTTTTCATATGCAAAGTTCCTTAGGTAATTGACTCAACGACTGAAATTGCGACCAGTGGGCGGCAAAGTCTGGATTGTCGCGAGGGGTAAAGTGTTGTAGTGGGAAGTTCTGTGCCACGATGCGGCGGAATTGTCCAATGTCGCTGACGGCGTCCAAGGCCATCAACTGGCAGCCGACGTTGCCCAGGGTGGAGGCTTCGATTGGCCCGGCGCTGATGGCCAGCCCGCAGGCATCGGCACACAGCTGATTAAGAAAATGGTTCTGGCTGCCGCCGCCGACGATATGCAGATGGCTGAGTGGGCGGCCGTGCATCGTCGCCAACTCCTGTGCGACCTGGCGGTAGAGCATGGCGAGGCTGTCGAAGATGCAGCGCACCAGTTGGGCTGCGGTTTCCGGCACCGGCATCCCGCGCTCGCGGCAGCTGTCCTGAATGGTTTGGCACATGTTGGCTGGGTTGATAAAACGATCGTCATTGGGGTTAACTAATGAACGACAGGCTGGCTGTTGGGCCGCCTGAGCGATCAGGGCTGGCAGATCGCTGATGTTCAATTCCTGCGTTGCGCGTTGCAGCAGCCAAAGGCCCATGATGTTTTTCAGCACGCGATAGCCCGTTGCGCCGCCCTCATTGGTGATATTGGCCGCCAATGATGCCGGGTGAACCACCGGGATTGGGCTTTCGATGCCCATCAGCGACCAGGTGCCGGAGCTGAGATAGGCGGCATTGGCATCTTGCAATGGCGTTGCAAGTACCGCGCTGGCGGTGTCGTGCGTTGCCACGGCAATCACCGGGATCTGCTGGCCGCTGGGGCTGGTCCAATAGCCCACGCGGTTGCCTGGTGGCGTTGGTTTGCCAAACCAGCTGGCAGGTACCCCGGCCCAGGCCAACAGTTCCTCATCCCATTGATCGCTTTCAATATTCAGGAGCTGGGTGGTGCTGGCATTGGTGTATTCCCAGTTCAGTTCCCCCGTCAGGCGAAAGTGCAGGTAATCTGGGATCAGCAGCAGGTGAGCCACGCGATCTAACAGTTCTGGCTGCTGTTCGCGCAGGGCACGCAGCTGGTACAGCGTATTGAAAGGCAGGAATTGAATGCCGGTGCGTTGGTAAATATTACTGCGGCCCAGATCCTGCTGGGCTGTTGCCATCAGCCCCTGAGTGCGGGCATCACGGTAGGATACGGCCTGGCCGACCCGCTCACCTTGCGCATCCAACAGTACAAAATCGACACCCCAGGTATCTATGCCGATGCTATCAAGGTGAATGCCTTCGGCATCAAGCTGTAAGAGTGCCTGGCGGATATTGCCTTCCAGCGCATCCAGATCCCAACAGTCTTGCCCGGCCCGGTGCTGCAAACGGTTGGTGAAGCGGCTGACTTCACGCAACTGGAGTTGTTGCTGTTGCGGTTGATAGCTCGCCAGCATCACTCGTCCACTGGAGGCTCCAAGATCGATGGCGACAGTATTGCGAATAGTCATGAGAGAAAGCCCGTGATTGCTTGATGCGAGCAGTGTAGGAAGTTGCCGCTGCCTGGGCCTTCTCGCCACTGCCAACGCCTGAGGGGGATTGGCAAAATGGCAAAGGTAAAGGTGAAGTAGCTCACAGTTTGCGACTCGAGCCGGTTTTCGCCCGGTTGTGACCTTGTACGCATTTCTCAACATTGCTACGGCTTTCTTAAAAAACGCGCAGCTTTAGCGCGCTTTTCGGTCAAAACCTTAAGGTTTGTTGCCGGGCGCTTCTCTTACTATCGATTACCGACGTTGCGCGGTAATCCCGCCGCGCCAAAGCTCTGGGGGCAAGATGAACCTATTGCACAGTAGTGATTTTTTCCCTTCCTGCAGCGCGCCCGTGGTGATCGAACCCCGCGAACCGCAGCAGGCTTTTCCAGAACATCATCATGATTTTTACGAAATTGTGATTGTCGAACAGGGGGCAGGGGTGCATGTGTTTAATGGCAACCCCTATACCCTTAACAGCGGTTGCGTCTGTTTTGTGCGCGATCACGATCGCCACCTGTTTGAACAGACCGACGGCCTGATCCTGACCAATATTCTGTTCCGGGCGCCGGACGCCTTCCGCTTTGTCTCCGGCGTGGAGCAGTTCCTGCCGCGCGAGGCCGATGGTGTCTACCCGGCCCATTGGCGCATCAGCCAGCAGGTGTTGCAACAGGTCAAGGGGTTGATTGCGCAGCTCGTGGCGGCACCTGCAGGTGAGCGGCCAGAAGAGATAGCGCTGCATGAAAGCGTCTTTATGCAGCTGTTGGTGCAGCTGTGGCAGGGCTGTCTGGCCCGGCAGGGGGACGATCAGGAGGGGCGTTTGCATCAGCTGTTGGACTGGCTCCAGGGCCACTATGCTGAATCGATCGAATGGTCCGAACTGGCCGATCGCTTTGCCATCCCGCTGCGTACGCTGCACCGGCAGCTGAAACAGCACACCAACATGACGCCACAGCGCTACCTGACCCACCTGCGTTTGCTACAGGCTCGCCATATGCTGTGCCACAGCGATAGCAGCATCACCGATATCGCTTTTCGCTGCGGTTTCGGCGACAGCAACCATTTTTCGACCCTGTTCAAGCGTGAGTTTACCTGCCCACCCCGTGCGCTACGTGGTATGCGCTAGCGGCGTGAAAATCACGACTGCATCAATTTTCCTCGCCGCGTGTTCGGCAATAATGCCCAGTCGTACCAACCAGGAAAGGTGTGAGATGAGGGAGACGTTACTGTTAGAGAGCCGCGATTATCTGCCCTCGGTACAGATGCCGGTGGCCGTGGCGGAGCGCTATCCTCAGATGGGATTTGCCACGCATACTCACCAGTTTTGCGAGATTGTGATCGTTTGGCGTGGCAATGGCCTACACGTGCTGAACGATCGCCCTTACCGGATCACCTGCGGGGATATTTTTTATATCCGTGCCAGCGATTGCCACAGCTACGAGTCGGTACACGATCTGGTGCTGGATAACGTCATCTATTGCCCAGAGCGTCTGCGATTGAATGCCCAGTGGGAAAGCCTGCTGCCGCCGTTTGATACCTCCAGCGAGCGCTACTGGCGGCTCTCTACCCAAGGCATGGCGCAGGCCCGGCCGATTATCGCCCAGCTTTCGCAGGAGAGCCGTAAAACCGATTCGTTATCAATCCAGTTGACGGAGGCTTTGTTGCTGCAATTGGCGATCGTGCTCAAACGCTATCGCTATGCGGTGGACTGCGTGCATATGTTGCCGGACGGGGAACAGTTGGATTTGTTGATGGCGGCGCTGCAGAGCGGCATCGACGGCGACTTTGATCTGCCGGCTTTTTGTCAGCAGCATCAGTTGACCGAGCGGGCGCTGAAGCTGCTGTTCCGCCAGCAAACCGGCATGACAATCAACCACTATCTGCGCCAGATCCGTTTATGCCAGGCCAAGCGTCTGCTACGCCGCAGCGAATACCGCATCAGCGATATTGCCGCCCGATGCGGGTTTGAAGACAGCAACTATTTTTCCGTAGTGTTCACGCGCGAGGCCGGAATGACCCCGCGCGAGTATCGCCAACGGTTTATCGCCTAGAGGCTAGGCGATCCGGTTCGTGCGGATATGCAGCACTTGAGCGAGCTTTTCCAACTGATCGCCCTGGTGGCCAATGCCGATAGCGCAGTGGTGGGCAGGGCCAGCCAATGACCACTCACGGGTAAAGGTTCTGGCATCCAGGCTGAAACGGTAGCGGCTGTTGGTATTGCCGATATCCAGCGTTTCCCCCGCCACCGAAAGCCCTTCGGCATACTGCAACACGACGTCGCCGTTACGTTCCTCAACCACAGACAAGAAGGTGACCGGGCCGTTTTTCACCGACATCTGAATCGAAACGCCACATCCAGGCTTGCCGTGATACACCGGCAGCGGCACCAGGCGTACATCACCCTCTGCCATCAGCGGATGCGCAGGCCCATCGTGGCCCCATAGCACAGCGTCATCCTCGAATTCGATGCCGTAAGGTTCGGAGAAGGATCCACCAGCTCCCAGCAGGGCGAGGATTTTCATGGCGATCGCGTTTTTGACTTCGTACTCACCGGCGACCGGGATGCCTTTTTGGGTCAGCAGGGTGTTACCTGCAATCACCGACGTAACGATATTCTCGTAATCATTGCCGTTTTGCCCTTCGTAGTAATAGGCCATTGCGCCTAGCCCATGCCGTTCTACCAGCCGATCCAGCGCGCAGGCGGTATGCGCAGCGCGTTGCAATTCGGCCTCTGAACAGAGCTCGTCCACCACAAAGGCGTTGTGCATTTCATCCCGCTTAAGCTGGATTTGCGCTGTGGTACTTTGTTGGCGCAGAGCGTTCAGCTCGCACATTTCCAGCGGTTTGAAACGCACACCAAGCCGTGCGGAAAGGTTGGTCAGATTGCTGTAGACGTCGATCATCCCGTCGTAATAGTGGCCGAGCAGGCCGATCTGCGTGGTGCGTAACGCATTACGCAACGCGAAAGCGGTCAGCCAGTTGTCCAACTCCTGCCAGACCTGCGGATCGCCCTGTAATGCCCCCACCAGCAGTTGGTACTCGATCCCGGCGCGATTAAACACGTTGGCCAATTCGGGAGCGCTACACGCCTGGCAATGGGCAAGCCATTCGCCGGTGCGATCGCCGCGATCTGCCATGGCGCGTATTTTCTGGTAGGGCAAACCGACCTCTGGCTGCAAGGCTAATACCAACACCGGTTTACCCAAGGCTTGCACCAGCGGTAATACGGTGGCACTCAGCGCGTAGGTGCTGATGTAAAGCACCACCACGTCTACCGGCTGGTGGCGAGCCTCTGCCAGCAACGCATCGGCGGCAGTGACCGAATCCACCAGCCCGCCACGCTGAACCCGATGGCCGCTGGAAAGGCGTTCGGCGATCTGTTCGAGGTAACCTTCAAGGCGGGGCTTAAGGCCGTTAAACTGCGGCCAGTAAGTGTCAAGCCCGATACCAAACAGCAAAATATTCAACGGACTATTCATCTTTCGCTCCTCAAGATGCCATGCCCAAGCCAACGATGTTGGCAGCCAGTATAATCACCAGGCAACCTAGGCACAGCACTGCCACCGGCTTTCTGGTCCCGCATTTCCACTCTTTCAGCAGTAGCCCGACGATGCCGCCGCACAGTACGTAGAAACTCATGTGCAGCATCCAGCTCATGTAGTCGTATTGTGCCGGGATCTTGGCGTGGCCCCAGGCGTAGAAGAAGAATTGCAGATACCACATCAGCCCGGCCAGCATCGAGAACAGCACGTTGGCGACCAGCAGCTTTTTCGGCAGTGAGAAATCGGCTTTCACCGAGATATTTTTCAAGGTGGCCAGGCGGATCAGGCAGTAGCCCAGGTTGATCAACGCGCCGCCGCCCATAATCACCACATAGCTTGGCAGGGCAACATACAACGGGTCGATGCCCAGTGCTCCGGCGGCTTCATGCATCGGTTTGGCCGCGTCCATGGCGAAGGACATCCCGGCGGAGAAAATGCCGCACATCACCGCCAGCGCCAGTCCCTTCTTGAGGCTGAACTCCTCGGCGCGGATGCCCATGGCCCGCTCTTTCAGCAAACCGGCATAGCTGACGATCACCACGCCGACCAACGCTACAAATACCCCAACCAGCGACAGGCGGCCACCTGCAGTGCCGAACAGTAGTTCAAAGCGGCCCTGCAACAGCGGTGTCATCAATGTGCCAATGATCAACGTGATGCCGATGGCGATACCAATCCCCATCGACATCCCGAGATAGCGCATGGTCAGGCCATAGTTGATATTACCGATCCCCCACATGGCACCAAACAGGAACACCGGTAGCAGGGTGGCGGCGCTGAATGAGCTGTAATACTGCCAAAAATCGGGCAGCAGCATATAGCTGATGGCCCAAGGCAGGATCAGCCAGGAAACGAAACCGCCGATCGACCACATGGTTTCCCAAGACCAGTTTTTGACCTGTTTGAATGGCGCGTAGAAGCAGGCCGCACTGGCCGCCCCGACCAGGTGCCAGAGTATCCCTAGCAGAATGGCGTTGTTCATCTTGTTATCCTTGTTGTTGTTGGCGTGGTGACGTAGAGCGCAGAGACCACGGATGAACAGGGAGTCTAAAGAGACACTAGGGAAGGAACCTTCGGTTGGCTGCCGGTTGCCGGGAGAGCATGGCAAAATTCAGCGGGTGCAGGTGTTGACGATCACAAATTTGGCAGGGCGGCGATCGGGCGATGTCTGGCTGGCAGGCGATCGCCCAATAGGGGTCACTCTTTAAGCAGTGCGCCCGCATAATCCAGTTGGCGCCAGGCTTCGTAAACCACCACTGAGACGGCATTGGACAGATTCATGCTGCGGCTTTGGGCCTGCATGGGAATACGGATCTTCTGCTGTGCGGGCAACGCATCCAGAATGCTGGCGGGCAGGCCACGGGTTTCCGGGCCAAACAGCAGATAGTCCCCAGCCTGATAGCTGACAGCGCTATGCGCCGGTGTGCCTTTGGTGGTCAGGGCAAACAGCCGCTGTGGATTTTCGCTGGCGAGGAAGGCGGCATAGTCGGCATGGCGCTTGATGCAGGCAAATTCATGATAATCCAACCCGGCACGGCGCAGGCGTTTGTCGTCCCACGGGAAGCCCATAGGTTCGATCAGATGCAGTTGGAAACCGGTGTTGGCACACAGGCGAATGATGTTGCCGGTGTTCGGCGGAATTTCAGGTTCAAATAAAACGATATTCAGCATGTAAAAAGCCCCTCATGACGAGGGGCGCAGAATAGCAAAATCTTTGGGTGCTGGCGATTAACGCTGATGCAGCGGCAACCACAACACCAGACGCAGGCCACCCAGCGGGCTGTCTTCCGCTTTTACCCAGCCGCGATGCTGATTGACGGCGGATTCGACGATGGCCAAGCCCAGCCCGGTGCCGCCGGATTGACGATCGCGTGCTTCATCGGTGCGGTAGAACGGCCGGAAAATCTGTTCACGATCTTCTGGGCTGACGCCTGGGCCATCATCGTCCACCACGATGGTGATCCCCTGATTATCGGCGCTGAATGCCACCGCGATGCGCGTATTGGAATAACGCAGGGCATTACGCACAATATTCTCCAGCGCACTGTCCAGGGCACCTGCGTTGCCGTAAATCGTCCATGGGCCAGGAGGGGAGGTGACCTCCAGCTGTTTGCCCATCTGTTCGGCTTCGAAACTGGCGTTGTCCAGCACGTCGGCCCACAGTTCGTTGGCCTTCAGCAGTTCGCGCACCAGCTCGCTTTTCTGTTGGCCACGGGATAGCAACAGCAGATCGTTAATCATCGAATCCAGCCGTTGGGCTTCGGTTTCGATACGCGCCAGTTCATGGCCTTCACCGTGGCGGCGGCGCATCAGGGCGGTTGCCAGCTGTAGACGCGTTAACGGGGTGCGCAATTCGTGGGAGATATCGGAGATCAGCCGTTGCTGGGCCGTCATCATCCTTTCGAGCGCGCTGATCATCTGGTTGAAACTGGCCCCGGTGGCAAGGAATTCCTGCGGCCCGGCTTCCAGTTCAGGGTGTTGCTTAAGGTTGCCACGTGCTACATCATCGGCGGCGTTTTTCAACTTACGTGCCGGTTTGGCCAGACTCCAGGCAAGCCACAGCAACAGCGGGGCACTGATCAACATGGTGACGATCAGCAGCAACAGCGGCCGGTCGAACATCAGGTTGATAAAATCAGACTGCGAGCTATTGGCCGGGCGGATCAGGTACAGCTGGTAGTTGTCTTCACCATCGCGCACCGAGAACGGGCCAACCAGCTCGACGCGGCCATATTTTTTCTTTTGCGGTTGGTCGGAGTTGTCCGACTGGCCGATAAAGTTACGCACGATCTGCATTTCGTTGCGCTGCGCGCCGATCACTCGCCCTTCGCTGGTCACCAACAACAGGCGCTGGCCCGGCGGTGCCCATTTTTCGATGGCGCGGAACAGGCGGCGCCACCACATCAGGTCGTTGGCCGGATCGTTTTGCAGTTCGGCTTCGACATGCTGTTCCAGCATCAACCCCTGCCGCTGTTCGCTTTCCAGCAGCGTGGTCATTTGGCGGGAGTCGAGTTTGGGCACCATCAACACCAACATCAGCACCAGGGCCAATGTGAACCAGAAAATGGCGAAGATGCGTGCCGTCAAGCTGTTGATCATGCTGCAGATACCATCAGATAGCCCCGTCCGCGCAGGGTTTTGAACCAAGGATGCCCATCTTTGCGGTCCGGCAGTTTGCGCCGCAGGTTGGAGATATGCATATCAATGGCGCGATCGAACGGCGTCAGGCGTTTGCCCAGCACTTCCTGGCTGAGGAGTTCACGAGACACTACCTGGCCGAGATGCTGTGCCAGCAAATATAGCAGGGTAAATTCGGTGCCTGTCAGATCCAGCACTTGCCCATCGAAGCTGGCTTCCTGGCGGCCGGGGTTCAGTTGCAGGCCGTCAACGTCCAGCGTAGGTGCGCTGGTATCCACATTCTGCTGCTGTTCGCTCCAGTTGGAACGGCGCAGAATGGCCCGGATGCGGGCAACCAGTTCGCGATCGTTAAAGGGTTTTGCCAGATAGTCGTCCGCACCCAGTTCCAGGCCAAGGACCCGGTCCAATTCGCTGCCGCGAGCGGTTAGCATGATCACCGGCGTCTGGTGGTGCTGGCGCAATTCTTTCAGCGTATCGATACCGTTTTTCTTCGGCATCATGATATCGAGCAACAGCAGATCGATGGAGCTGTCCAGTAACGACAACGCCTGTTCACCGTCGTGAGCCACGACGATGTTAAAGCCTTCCATTTCAAGCAGTTCTTTCAGTAGCGAGGTGAGCTCGCGGTCGTCGTCAACTAACAGAATTTTGTGCATATGTGATTTACCTCCTGACGCAAAATACGTCATCAACTGTTGCTATTCCATGACTTTACGTAGTTTTACATGCCCTGACGCATGTTTGCAGGTGCAGCGATACACTGCTCCTCGTTGATTCGCAAAGTGAGAAAGCTCGAGGAGTAAAAATGGTTAAGGTGACCGCAGTAGTTATGGCATCAATTTTGGCATTAGGTTCTACCGTTGCCTTTGCTGCTGATACTACACCGGAAACTGTCCAACCTCCTGCTAATGATGCACTGTTGAGAGCGCTTGGCCAGAATCACATGTTCGACGGCGTTCGCTTGACCGAACAGCAACGCCAGCAAATGCGCGATTTGATGCGCCAGGCCCGTTACGATCTGCCTGGTGTTAATGTAGACGAAGTGGAAACCATGCATAAGCTGGTCACCGCAGATAAATTTGATGAAGCCGCCGTGCAGGCCCAGGCGGAAAAAATGGCTCAGGAACAGGTTAAGCGCCAGGTCGAAATGGCCCGGGTACGCAACCAAATGTATAACCTGCTGACGCCAGAGCAAAAAAGTGTTTTAGACCAGAAGCATCAGCAGCGTGTGCAGCTGATGAAGCAACAGATTTCTGGTTTGCAGCAAACTTCTGCCCAGAAGTTGAGTATGACTGAGTAATCCCCTGTTTTTCCTTGCCATAGACACCATCCCTGTCTTCCCCCTCATGATGAGGGGGTTTTTTTTATTTCCATAAAATAAATTCACTTAAAAAACAATGAATTAAATCTATTCTAGAAGGCTGCGGATTTTCAAAAACCGTTGAGTGTGGACACTCTGTGGACGCGCCTTCTAACCTGGATACCTTATGAATACTTATCTAGGGAGAGCGACATTACTGCACGTTTTGCCAGATTTTTTTGCTTAGCTGACAAGCATCCCGCCATGATGGCGGGACTTTTTTTACCCCGCATTCCGTTATACTAAAGCCCATAAACTTTGGTTGGGGTTTTTTATGGAACAGCAATATGCGCGGCTGGTGCAGTCCGCTGCTTTAGCCGCCACCGGAATGGCCTCCGTTCTCCTGTTGATCAAGATCGTTGCCTGGTATCTCACTGGATCGGTCAGCCTGTTGGCAGCTTTAGTGGATTCGTTGGTGGATATTGCCGCATCGTTAACCAACCTGCTGGTGGTGCGCTACTCGTTGCAGCCGGCTGATGAAGAGCACACCTTTGGCCATGGCAAGGCCGAGTCGCTGGCGGCGCTGGCGCAAAGCATGTTTATCTCCGGTTCTGCCCTGTTCCTGTTCTTGACCGGCTTCCAGCATCTGTATTCCCCGCAGCCCCTGAATTCGCCGGGTATAGGGATAGCAGTGACCATCATTGCGTTGATTAGCACTCTCATCCTGGTGACCTATCAGCGCTGGGTGGTCAGAAAAACACGCAGCCAGGCGGTACGGGCCGATATGCTGCATTATCAGTCAGATGTGATGATGAATGGTGCTATTTTGATAGCACTTGGGCTAAGCTGGTACGGATTTCACCGTGCGGACGCGCTGTTTGCCCTGGGCATTGGGGTTTATATTCTCTACAGCGCGCTGCGTATGGGATACGAGGCGGTGCAGTCCCTGCTGGATCGCGCCTTGCCGGATGAAGAGCGTCAGGCAATTATCGATGTGGTATCGTCGTGGCCGGGTGTGAAAGGTGCGCACGATCTGCGTACGCGGCAGTCTGGGCCAACGCGGTTTATCCAGTTGCATTTGGAAATGGAAGACACCCTGCCGTTGATGCAGGCGCATATTCTGGCAGAACAGGTGGAGCAGGCATTGTTGCATCGTTTCCCTGGGGCCGACGTGATAATTCACCAGGATCCCTGTTCTGTTGTTCCTCAGGGCCGACAGGGGCATTGGGAACTATAATCAACAGACATAGGTCAATGTTGGGTGGATTGAGAAATCACGGTGTTAGCACGCCGTGCCATGTGAAGTTTTTTCCTTGATGTTGCGTGACCTGAATCAATTCAGCTGGGTGTTTTTGTTATAATATCCAGCAATAAAAGCCGTAAAGCTGGTTTTGCGCCGTTGGAGAGATACCCGGTGAGTCGGCGAATACAGAATTCTTAAGAAATTGCATCTACAGTTCAGAGGTAGTCATGATCAAGAAAATCGGTGTACTGACGAGTGGCGGTGACGCCCCAGGTATGAACGCTGCCATTCGTGGCGTTGTGCGTGCTGCGCTCACAGAAGGTCTGGAAGTATTTGGTATTTACGATGGCTACCTTGGTTTGTACGAAGATCGCATGGAGCAATTAGACCGCTATAGCGTATCTGATATGATCAATCGTGGCGGTACCTTCCTGGGTTCTGCGCGTTTTCCAGAGTTCAGGGATGACAGCGTGCGCGCCAAGGCGATTGAAAACCTGAAAAACCGCGGCATTGATGCGCTGGTGGTCATCGGCGGTGACGGCTCCTATATGGGGGCGAAGCGCCTGACTGAAGAGGGTTTCCCATGCATCGGTTTGCCTGGCACCATCGATAACGACGTTGCAGGCACCGACTACACCATCGGTTACTTCACCGCGTTGGAAACCGTGGTTGAAGCAATTGACCGCCTGCGCGATACCTCTTCATCACACCAACGCATCTCTATCGTGGAAGTGATGGGGCGTTACTGTGGCGACCTGACCCTGGCGGCGGCCATTGCCGGCGGTTGTGAATTTATCGTCCTGCCGGAAATCGAATTCAGCCGTGACGATCTGGTTAATGAAATCAAAGCCGGTATCGCCAAAGGTAAAAAGCACGCCATCGTGGCGATCACCGAGCATATCTGTGATATCGACGAACTGGCGCGCCATATCGAGCAGGAAACCAAGCGTGAAACCCGTGCTACCGTATTGGGCCACATCCAGCGTGGTGGTTCACCGGTTGCCTACGACCGTATTCTGGCTTCCCGCATGGGCGCGTACTCCATCGACCTGCTGCTGCAAGGTTACGGTGGCCGCTGCGTAGGGATCCAGAACGAGAAGATGGTGCACCATGACATCGTTGACGCGATCGAAAACATGAAGCGTCCGTTCAAAGGTGACTGGTTGGAAACGGCGAAAAAGCTGTACTAATCTGCCCCTGATGCCATTCCACTTGGTTATCAATCTGGAGCCTCCATTTTGGAGGCTTTTTTTTGCCTGTAGCCGCTATATTCCAGAATGGTCTAGTACCACATTTTTTATTCTTTAATTGTGAGGGAAGTTTCTGGCAGGCTTTGATGCTAAATCAACCGTTTGAGGTTGCGTCATTTTCTGGGGGAACGGCAATGCAAAAATGGGGTGTGGGTCTGACTTTACTGCTGTTGGCATCGGGTGCCATGGCGAAAGATATTCAATTGCTGAACGTCTCATACGATCCAACGCGTGAGTTCTACCAGGAATATAACACGGCGTTTGGTCAGTATTGGCAGCAGCAGACCGGCGATAAGGTTACCGTGCGTCAGTCACACGGCGGTTCCGGCAAGCAGGCGACCTCGGTGATTAACGGCATCGAGGCGGATGTGGTCACGCTGGCGCTGGCATACGACGTGGACGCGATTGCCGAACGTGGTCGTATTGATAAAGCGTGGATCAAGCGCCTGCCAGACAACTCAGCACCTTATACCTCAACCATCGTTTTCCTGGTGCGTAAAGGTAACCCAAAACAGATCCATGATTGGGCTGATCTGGTGAAGCCCGGCGTGTCGGTTATTACACCGAACCCGAAAACCTCTGGCGGTGCCCGTTGGAACTATCTGGCTGCCTGGGGTTATGCTCTGCACCAAAACGGTGGTGATAAAGCCAAGGCTCAGGAGTTCGTTAAAGAGCTGTACCGCAATGTGGAAGTGCTGGATTCCGGCGCACGTGGCGCAACCAATACCTTCGTTGAGCGCGGTATCGGTGATGTGCTGATCGCTTGGGAAAACGAAGCCTTGCTGGCAGAGAAAGAGCTGGGTAAAGACAAATTTGAAATCATTACTCCGAGCGAATCCATTCTGGCCGAACCGACGGTATCGGTGGTGGACAAGGTCGTTGATAAACGCGGCACCCGTGATGTGGCCACGGCTTATCTGAAGTATCTGTATTCCCCGGAAGGTCAGACCATTGCGGCCAACAACTACTACCGTCCGCGTGATGCAGCCGTTGCAGCCAAATTCGCCGAGCAGTTCCCAAAACTGAAGCTGTTCACCGTGGATGATACTTTTGGCGGTTGGACTGAAGCGCAGAAGGTGCACTTTGCTACCGGCGGGATCTTTGACGAAATCAGCAAGCGCTGATCGCCAATTTTTGGCTATAAAAAACCCCGGAAAACCGGGGTTTTGTTATTTCAGGCCGGATGAAATCAGGCTTTTTTCGCTTGGGCAGCGGCTTTGACGATCACGGCGAAAGCGTCTGCTTTCAGTGATGCGCCGCCAACCAGCGCGCCGTCGATGTCTGGCTGAGCAAACAGCTCTGCGGCGTTTTTATCGTTCACGGAGCCGCCGTACTGGATGATCACTTCGGCTGCTACCGCAGCGTCTTGCTTGGCGATGTGGTCACGGATAAATTTGTGCACTGCCTGAGCTTGCGCTGGGGTGGCAGATTTACCGGTACCGATAGCCCACACTGGCTCATAAGCGATGACGGTGCCTTTGAACGCTTCAGCGCCCTGGGTTTTCAGCACGGCGTCGATCTGGCGCGCACAAACTTCTTCGGTTTTACCCGCTTCGTTTTCTGCTTCGGTTTCACCGATGCACAGCACTGGGATCAGGCCAGCGGCTTTCAGCACGGCAAATTTCTCTGCGATCGCTGCGTCGGTTTCTTTGTGATAGGTACGGCGCTCTGAGTGGCCGATGATGATGTATTCAGCACCGACGTCTTTGAGCATGGTGGCAGAAACTTCACCGGTGAAGGCGCCAGACAGGTTGATGTCGACGTTCTGTGCGCCCAGAGCGATGCGGCTGCCACCCAGTTCGTGCTTGGCCAGATCCAGATACATGACTGGAGGTGCGATGGCAACGCCACAACCGTCAACGCTGCTCAGTTCTTTACGCAAGGCGGCGATCAGTTCGTTAACCATGTGAACGCTGCCGTTAAGCTTCCAGTTACCCATTACTAATGGATGACGCATGTGTTTTCCTCCAAAAAGGGGACGCGAGAGTCTAAATGACAACTGCCGGACAGGCAGTTTACCTGCCCAACAGTATAGAGATGAATCAGTGCAAAGGCTTTGCTTTTTGTCATTAATTGCTGGGGTATCAGGGTTCAGATAGCGTTAGCTTAATCGGTTCAACGGCGAAGGTTATCCCCTTATCGCCGTTATCTGCCACCACATAGCGTATTGCCCCGACCTGTTGCTGGTAGAAGTAGGAACCTTTGCCTTTTTCCAGCAGGTTGTTCACCTTGATGATGCTTTCTTCCACGGTGAGTGCCGGTTCAAACTGACGGCTCAGGGCCGCCATGTAGTTCACCGCAATGGCTTTGGCCGCTTTTTCTTCGCCATCCTGCAACAGCAAATGGGTAATTTGCATGGTTTTAATCTTACCGGTGCCTTTTTCCAGCGCGGTAGAGGCGTACAGGTTTTCGTTAATCTTGCTGGCCGCGCGGGTCAGCAAAGGAGAGTCATCCTCTCTGGAGGGGACGACGCGAAACTCACCAATTGGCAGCGTTGGGTTGTCGCGGTTGTATTTTTCGCGAAATTGCACCACCGTCAGATCGAAGGTGGGCGCGCCAGCCAGTAAATAGGGCGCGTTCGCCGGAGCTTCGGTAGGCGTATCCGGTGGATCGGCCCAAGCACTGCCGATAGGGAAATACAGGCAGGCTATAACGATGATTTTTTTCAGCATGGTATACGGCATCGGTAACAAAGATGACTCCGATTAAAACGATAACCTGGGTGAATTGTCAAAAATTCCTCGTGATTGTCGTTTGCTGACGCAAGGCGGTGCGATGGTCTGCGTTTTGCCGGGGCTAGCTCAACCCGGTATGGCCTATGTTACACTGCGGCGCAGAATATGGGCAGGCCAAGAGTGCATGAATCGATGAGCTTACAGCAATGGTGTTTTTCCTTTAAGGGCCGCATCGGGCGGCGCGACTTCTGGATCTGGATGGCAGTCTGGGTGGTGCTGATGGCGGTGGCTTTCACGCTGGCCAACTACGATGTGGTGGCGATCCAAACCATCGCCTTTTGTATCGTGGCGCTGCTGTGGCCAACGGCGGCGGTGCTGGTCAAGCGCCTGCACGATCGTAATAAAAAGGGCTGGTGGGCGTTGCTGTTGATCCTGGCGTGGATATTGGCGGCTGGTAACTGGCAGATGTTGGCGCCGGTCTGGCAGTGGGGCGTGGGGCGTTTTATTCCGACGCTGATTGTGGTGATGATGGCGATCGATCTGGGGGCTTTTCTTGGCACCCCAGGGGATAACCGATTCGGGCCAGAGGCCGAACCGGTAAAATTCCGCTGAACTACCAGTAATGCTCGCTGGTGATATGGCCCGGCTTGCGGCGCAGATGTTTGCGCATCTGATATTTCTCTTTCAGCGTTTGCTGGGTATCTCGCACCATCTGCGGGTTGCCGCACAGCATCACATGGCTGGTTTCGGCATCCAAGGTCAAACCAACCGCCGCTTCCAGCCGCCCGTCCTCCAGCAGAGCCGGAACGCGCCCGGTCAATGAGCCAGCCACCTCTTCGCGGCTGACCACGGTTTGAATGCGTAGTTTGCCGTTAAAACGCTGTTGCAGCTGCTGCATCAGCGGCAGGTAGCTGAGATCGCGGGCAAATCGTGCGGCGTGCACCAGTACAAGGTTGTTGAAGCGATCCAGATCTTTGCCTTCTTGCAGGATCGACAGATAAGGGCCGATGGCGGTGCCGGTCGCCAGCATCCATAAGGTGTCGCAGTCTGGCACTTCTTCGAGCACAAAGAATCCGGCGGCTTCTTTGGTGACCATCACCTCCGCTCCGGGCTGCAACTGATGGAGGCTTGGGCTGAGTTTTCCTTCTGGCACTGTGACCAGATAAAACTCCAGGTTAGGATCGCTGGGGGCATTAACATAAGAATAGGCGCGCTGAACGCGCTCTCCGCCTATTTCTAGTGACAGCTTGGCAAACTGCCCGGCGGTGAAACTGTCGATCGGGGCATTGACCGTGATGCTGAACAAGCCATCGGTCCAATGTTGTACCCCTGTCACTTTGCCATTAACCCATTCAGCCATACTTTTAACGCTCCCGTGGTCGGATCAAATAAGCACAATGTCGTGAGCCGGAGATGGCATGCGCGGTACGTTCTATCCGGTAGCCTTTACCAAACAGGCGATGGAACAGCTGCAGTTCGGAGTTGCACAGGTTGCTGCAAGTATGGGCCGCCACGCCGATCGGACAGTGGTTTTCCACCAGCAACATTCCCTGCGGGCTTTCCAACAGTTCCGCCATGTAGCCGTCACGCTGGCGTAGGTTAACCAGGCGGTTGAGCTTGCTGAGATGGTCTTCTTCCTCTGCCAGCTCATCGGCGTACCGGTGATAGAGTTTATCCTCGCGAGCACGGATCAGCTTTTCTATGCCTTCGGCACCGAACAGCTCATGTGCTGACTCCAGCAGGATCGCCGAAAGCCGATCGTGTCCGTCGGCAAACTGGGCATGGCCCTGTTGGGTCAAAGACCAGTAACGCGTCGGGCGGCCTACTTTGGCGCGCGTTTCCTCGTAGCAAACCAGCTCACGTTGTTCAAGGGATTGCAGATGCTGGCGGATCCCCATCGGCGTGATTTCCAGCCGCTCTGCCAGCATTTTGGCAGAATGAGGACCCAAGGTTTTTAACTGCAATAAAATCAGCTCTGGTGTTTTCATAAAACCCAAATCCCTGTGGCGGTATCTTATTTCAAGTTGATGGAAATAATTATCGATTAAGTGTTAAAGCTAATCTGATGCAAGTTTATCATTTTTAACTCTTTCCCGTTATGACAACAGATACGTACAGTTTGATTTACGAGACTGGTAGCGATAGGTGCCAGTGTGACGGCGATCTATATTTGCCCGAAACTCGCTAAAAAAATCAGATTTGTTAGCTTATGCGACGCTGAGAAGCTGCTCTGTGGTTCCCCCCTGGTGTATTGGGCGGGGTTGAGTGTCGTAAGACTGAATAAGTTAATGAAGATAATGAGAAAAGTTGAGAACTTCCACCTGCTGGTGATGCTGATCCTGCTGGTTGCCGTCGGTCAGATGGCACAAACCATTTATGTGCCGATTATCGCCGATATTGCCCGCGATCTCTCGGTGCCCTCCGGCGCCGTGCAGCGCGTTATGGCGGCTTATCTGTTGACCTATGGCTTCTCGCAATTGATCTACGGGCCGCTTTCCGATCGCATTGGCCGCCGCCCGGTGATCCTGGCTGGCATGATGATTTTCCTGCTCGGTGCCTTGGGCGCTTTGCTGGCAAACAGCCTATCGATGTTGGTGGCTGCCAGCGCGGTTCAAGGGATGGGCACCGGCGTGGCGGGCGTGATGGCTAGAACCATGCCGCGCGATCTGTATGCAGGTACTTCATTACGTTATGCCAATAGCCTGTTGAATATGGGCATACTGGTCAGCCCGCTGTTGGCTCCGGTGATTGGCGGGGGATTGGCGATGATGTTTGGCTGGCGGGCTTGTTATGGCTTCCTGCTGGTGTTGTGCGCCGGTGTAGCGTTTGCCATGTTCCGTTGGTTGCCGGAAACCCGGCCGCAGCAGACGGAAAAACGCCGCATGTTCTCCAGCTTCCGCCAACTGCTGGCGGATGGCACTTTCAGCTGTTATCTGGTGATGTTGATCGGTGCTCTGGCTGGCATTGCCGTCTTTGAAGCCAGCTGTGGCGTGTTGATGGGGGGAGTGTTGGGCCTGAGCGGGTTGACCGTCAGTATCCTGTTTATCCTGCCGATCCCGGCAGCGTTCTTTGGTGCCTGGTATGCCGGGCGTGACGGAAAAACCTTCCACAGCCTGATGTGGCATTCGGTGATCAGTTGCCTGTTGGCTGGGCTGATGATGTGGATCCCTGGCTGGTTCGGGGTAATGAATATCTGGACGCTGATCGTGCCTGCGGCGTTGTTCTTCTTTGGTGCCGGGATGCTCTTCCCCCTGGCGACCACCGGTGCGATGGAGCCATTCCCTTACCTGGCCGGGGCGGCGGGTGCCCTGGTGGGTGGTATGCAGAATATGGGGTCTGGCCTGGCGACCTGGCTGTCAGCCATGCTGCCGCAAACTGGGCAGTTCAGCCTTGGCTTGCTGATGTTTGCCATGGCGTTGCTGATTTTGCTGTGCTGGTGGCCGCTATCGAGCCGTATGCAGCATCAGGGACATACCGCCTGATAGAGACGGGGCGCGCTCTGCGCCCCCTAGGCGTTAAAGCAGGAATTCGTGCAGCGCTGCGTCTTTGCGATCCAGATAGTGGGTCGAACGGATGCGGCGGATAGTGCGCGATTTACCCCGGATTAACAGGGTTTCGGTGGTGGCAATATTACCTTTGCGGCTGATGCCCTCCAGCAGATCGCCCTTGGTGATGCCCGTCGCGGCAAAGATCACGTTATCGTTGCGCGCCATTTCATCCAGCACCAACACCTTACCGGCTTCGATGCCCATTTCTTTACAGCGGGCCAGCTCCTGCTCGCCGATACGGCGATTATCTTCGTTATCCCCTTTGACCTGATGACGAGCCAGCAGGCGGGCTTGCATATCGCCATCCAGCGCACGGATCACCGCAGCGGAGATCACGCCTTCCGGTGCGCCACCGATGCCGTACATCACATCCACTTCGCTTTCCGGCATACAGGTCAGGATCGACGCGGCGACATCACCGTCGGGAATAGCGAAAACCTTCACTCCGAGCTGCTGCATTTCTGCGATCACTGCATCGTGGCGCGGTTTAGCCAACGTGATCACCGTTAGCTCAGTCAGTGGCTTACCTAGCCGGGCCGCGATGTTGTTCAGGTTGGTGGCTAGCGGCAAGTTGAGATCGATCACCCCACGCGCCTGCGGGCCGACGACCAGTTTTTCCATGTACATATCAGGAGCGTGCAGGAAGGTGCCGCGATCGCCTACCGCCAGGACCGCCAGCGCATTGGATTGTCCCATTGCGGTCATGCGCGTGCCTTCGATGGGATCGACGGCGATATCCACCGCATCGCCCAGCCCGGTGCCGACGTTTTCGCCGATATACAGCATCGGGGCTTCATCAATCTCACCTTCACCGATCACGATCCGGCCATCGATATCCACCCTGTTGAGCATAATGCGCATGGCATTGACGGCGGCACCGTCAGCGGCGTTTTTGTCGCCGCGTCCCAACCATTTATAACCCGCAAGTGCGGCGGCTTCGGTAACGCGGGAAAATTCGATGGCTAATTCACGTTTCATGGCAAACCTGTCAGTGGGAAAAGGGAAGAAAATATCGGCAAAGTTTACCACAGTGGGGAGGCGGCAGGGCGAGGCAAAAAAAAACGCTGCCCGTAGGCAGCGCTGTTGCAGGGTAATACGTATCAGTCGTGATCTTCCCAGGCCTGCGCACGAGCCACGGCCTTTTTCCAGCCGCTGTAGCGGAAGTTACGCTCGGTAGTTTCGATACCCGGACGGAATTCACGTTCGATGGCAGCTTTGCTCTTCAACTCATCCAGATCGCTCCAGTAGCCAATCGCCAGCCCGGCCAGATAGGCCGCGCCCAATGCTGTCACTTCACGCACCTCAGGACGCTCGACACGGGTACCGAGGATATCGGACTGGAACTGCATCAGGAAGTTGTTGGCTACCGCACCACCGTCCACACGCAGCGATTGCAGGCGGGTATTGGCATCGGCCTGCATGGCATCCAGCACGTCGCGTGTCTGGTAGGCGATAGACTCCAGCGTGGCGCGGATGATGTGGTTGCTGTTGACGCCGCGGGTCAGGCCGAAGATGGCGCCACGGGCATACGGGTCCCAGTAGGGGGCACCCAGGCCGGTAAAGGCGGGTACCACGTAGACGCCATTGCTGTCTTTGACCTTGGTGGCGAAGTATTCGGAGTCGGCGGCATCGCTGATCAGTTTCAGCTCGTCGCGCAGCCACTGGATAGAGGCACCGCCGATAAACACCGCACCTTCCAGCGCATAGTTAACTTCCCCACGTGGGCCGCAGGCGATGGTGGTCAGCAGGCCGTGGTTGGAACGCACTGCTTCTTTGCCGGTATTCATCAACAGGAAGCAGCCGGTGCCGTAGGTGTTTTTCGCCATACCCGGCTGGACGCAGAGTTGGCCATACAGCGCCGCCTGCTGGTCACCGGCGATCCCGGCGATAGGAATACGTGTCCCGCCTTTACCCCCGATGTTGGTCTGGCCATACACTTCGGAAGAAGGACGGACTTTTGGCAGCATGGCGCGTGGGATATCCAGCGCTTCCAGCATACGATCGTCCCAGTCCAGCTCGTGGATGTTGAACATCATGGTACGCGAGGCGTTGGTGTAGTCGGTCACGTGAACCCGCCCTTGGGTCATCTTCCACACCAGCCAGGTGTCGACGGTACCAAACAGCAGTTCACCGCGCTTGGCACGTTCGCGCGCGCCTTCGACGTGGTCGAGGATCCATTTGACCTTGGTACCGGAGAAGTAAGGGTCAACCACCAGGCCGGTATTGTGGCGGATATACTCTTCCAGGCCATCACGCTTGAGCTTTTCACAGATGTCGGCGGTGCGACGGCACTGCCAGACGATCGCGTTATAAATAGGCTTACCGGTCTCTTTTTCCCAGACGATGGTGGTTTCACGCTGGTTGGTAATGCCGATCCCGGCGATTTGATCAGAACTGATATCGGCCTTGGCCAGCACTTCGACCAAGGTGGAACTTTGTGAGGACCAGATTTCCATCGGGTCGTGTTCTACCCAGCCGGCCTTCGGATAGATCTGCGTAAATTCACGCTGTGAAACCGCAACAATATTGGCATCGTGATCGAGCACTACGGCACGCGAACTGGTGGTTCCCTGGTCGAGGGCGACAATGTATTTTTTTTCGGTTGTCATAATTTTGAGTCCTACTGTAGTTAACCGTTTAAAGCCGTGCCAATCACGCTTTACGTTGTTCTGGTTTAGGGGCGGGTTGCTCTTCCTCGAAGCAAACGTCACAAGGCAGATGGCGACCGATCAGCGCACGATAACCAAAGGCGCCCAAACCTGCACCGACGATAGGGCCGAAGATAGGCACCAGGAAGTAAGGGATGTCGCGAGCGCCGGTGAAGGCCACGTTGCCCCAGCCTGCCAGATAGGCGAACACTTTCGGGCCAAAGTCACGCGCCGGGTTCAGTGCAAAGCCGGTTAATGGTCCCATAGAGGCACCGATGACGGCAATCAGAATACCGATCAACAGCGGTGCCAGCGGGCCGCGTGGAATGCCGTTGCCGTCGTCGGTCAGCGCCAGGATCAGGCACATCAGGATGGCGGTGATCACAGTTTCTACCAGGAAGGCCTGGCCAACGGAGATATGCGCGTTGGGATAGGTCGAGAAAATGCCGGCCAATTCGAGGCTTTCGTTGCTGCCACGCACCATCTGGTGGGCGGCTTCAAAATCGAAGAACAGACTGTAATACAGCCCGTAGACCAGTGCTGCCGCGCAAAAGGCACCCGCAATCTGCGCAACGATGTAAGGGAGTACTTTGCGTCCATCAAAGCAGGCGAACAGCCACAGCGCGAGCGTGACGGCCGGGTTCAGGTGAGCACCGGAAATGGCGGCGGTCAGATAGATGGCCATCGCCACCCCCAGGCCCCAAATGATGCTGATTTCCCATTGGCCGAAGCTGGCACCTGCCAGTTTCAGCGCTGCAACACAGCCTACGCCAAAGAAAATCAACAGACCGGTGCCGAGGAATTCAGCGATGCACTGGCCTTTTAAGGTCGGACTGATGGTTTGGCTCATAATATTATTGTCCTGCAGACGACGGTTATAGGTTATCTAGGCTTGGCGCGTTGGCGTTTTGGCCTTGAGCTACAGAGTTTTTCTTCACGTCCTCTTATCGGTTGAGGATGTGATGTAAATTTATCGTTAACGAGCATAAACGAGAAATAGCGAAATCAAAATGTGTGTACTTCGTCATAAAATTGAGCGAATTCGCGTTGTTCGGTGTTCTTTCTGCGCCATAAAACGGTGATCTGACCAGTTATTTTGTCTCTATTTGTTAACAACCCTGCCGTTGGGCAGCGGCGACTTTCAGCTTTGACCGATAGCCAGGGTAGGAAAATTGCAACAGAGTGCGCGTTGGGTCGGTATGTTGCTAGACACTGGGGGGCTGGCTACTTACAATCGTTTTTATTGCGGGAAAGGTTTTATCGAGACAGGCGCTGGGCCTGTTGGTTACGCGAGCATATTCGCAGTCGCTGCAGCTAAGGTTGCGGCGCTACTTATGGATGTACGCCTTGCTATCATGAGGGGACTGAAGAATGTCATTTGAAGTATTTGAAAAACTGGAAGCAAAAGTTCAGCAGGCGATCGATACCATCACGCTGTTGCAGATGGAAATTGAAGAGCTGAAAGAGAAAAACAATTCCCTGTCTCAGGAAGTTCAGAGCGCTGCGGGTAACCACGAGTCACTGGTCCGTGAAAACCAGCAGCTGAAAGAAGAGCAGCACGTGTGGCAAGATCGCCTGCGCGCTTTGCTGGGTAAAATGGAAGAAGTCTGATCCATTAGCACCAACGAAAAGGGCGCCTCAGGCGCCCTTTGTCATTTTCTGCGGTTACTCGATATCGAGCGGGTCTTCAGAAAGGATGATGCCGGTGTTGTCGGCATAGAGATGATCGCCAGAGAAGAAGGTAACACCGCCAAAATTCACGCGGATATCGCTTTCGCCTATCGCTTCGCTGGTGGCTCCTACCGGGATTGCTGCCATCGCCTGAATGCCGATGTCCAGTTCTTCCAGATCGTCCACCTGGCGCACCGCACCGTAAACCACGATGCCTTCCCATTCGTTCTGAGTCGCCAGACGGGCCAGCTCCGCGTCGATCAGGGCACGGCGTACCGAGCCGCCGCCGTCGATCACTAACACGCGGCCACGGCCGTTTTCTTCGAGCAGTTCAAACAGCAGGCCGTTATCCTCGAAGCATTTCACCGTAGTGATTTGCCCGCCAAATGAAGTACGCCCGCCAAAGTTGGAGAACAGAGGCTCAACTACGTTGACCTCTTCCTGATAGATATCGCAAAGTTCGGAAGTATCGTATTTCATAGGATTTTACGTCTGTTTGCCGCTGGAATAACCAGTATATCCCTTTATTCGCCCCGTTGGCAAAATCATCAGTGCCAGGATGCGTTCTGCCACGCAAGTCTCAACTAACTGAGCACCACGCCAATCGCAAACAGCACGTTGGCGAGCAAGGCGGCCTTGACCATATGTTCCAGCATCGGACGCATACCGACGGCCGTAGGGTCACGTAAGACACGCATACCGTGGCGATACAGAAACGGGATGGCCAGCACAAACAGCCAGCCCCATAGGCTGTGCAGGTTAAGCAGGGTAAACAGGGCAAAGCAGACCACGGCGGCGATCAGCAGCGTTGCGTGGTAATAGCGCGCATTCTGTGGCCCAAGGCGGACGGCCAGGGTATTTTTGCCGTTAGCGCGGTCACTTTCGATATCGCGCAGATTATTGATGTTCAACACCGCCGCCGCGAGCAGGCCACAGGCGGTGGCTGGCAACATCACGATGCTATCGAAAGTGTGAGTCTGTAGATAGTAAGTGCCTGCCACGCTGAGCCAGCCGAAAAACACCAATACCGAAATATCCCCCAGCCCCAGATAACCGTAAGGTTTGGTGCCCACGGTGTAGGTAATGGCCGCGACAATCGCTAGCCCGCCCAGCACCAGGAAGCCCACCACATCGCTGGGTTTTTCACAGGCGACGGCGATTAGCCAGCAACCGGAAATGGCGATCAGCACCACCGTCAGCATCAAGGCCCGTTTCATCTGGCTTTGGGTGATCATGCCCTTTTGCATGCCGCGCAACGGACCGATACGGTCTTCTTTATCGCTGCCTTTTACCGCATCACCGTAATCGTTGGCCAGGTTGGAGAGGATCTGCAGCAGACCTGCGGTCAGCAGAGCCAACAGCGCCACGCCGGGCTTCAGGCTGCCCTGCCAGGCGGCGATCGCGGAACCGACAACGATGGAGGCAAAGGCCAATGGCAGTGTTCGTGGTCGTAAACTTTCCAGCCAGGCTCTGGCCGGGGTGGTGGTGGTTGATGAGCTCATATTTCGCTTCAGTAAGTCAAAAGACGGTGTCCGTTAAAAATAAATGTGGGAGGCAATGCCTCCCACAAAGATAACTGACAGGACAGTGATAGAGCGATTATAGGATAAAACGACTCAGATCTTCATCCGCTACCAGTTCATCCAAGTGATTGCGCACGTATTCCGCGTCAATTGTAATGGATTGGCCGCCAATTTCACTCGCATCGTACGAAATATCTTCCATCAGACGCTCCAGCACGGTGTGCAGACGACGTGCGCCGATGTTTTCGGTGCTTTCGTTAACCTGCCAGGCGGCTTCAGCGATGCGGCGGATACCGTCAGCGGTGAAATCGATGGTGACGCCTTCGGTGGCCATCAACGCTTTGTACTGCTCGGTAAGCGACGCGCTTGGCTCGGTCAGGATACGTTCAAAATCTTCCGTGGTCAGCGCTTGCAGCTCAACGCGGATTGGCAGACGGCCTTGCAGTTCCGGGATCAGGTCGGAAGGGCTGGCAGTCTGGAACGCGCCGGAGGCGATAAACAGAATGTGATCGGTTTTCACCATGCCGTGCTTGGTTGATACTGTACAGCCTTCCACCAGCGGCAGCAGGTCGCGTTGGACGCCCTCGCGGGACACGTCCGGGCCGGAGCTCTGGCCGCTGCGCTTACAGATTTTGTCGATCTCATCGATAAACACGATACCGTGCTGCTCAACGGCTTCCACCGCCTGCTCTTTCAGCTCTTCCGGGTTGACCAGCTTGGCCGCTTCTTCTTCGATCAGCAGCTTGAAGGCTTCCTTGATCTTCACTTTACGCGGTTTCTGTTTCTGCCCACCGAGGTTTTGGAACATCGATTGCAACTGGTTGGTCATCTCTTCCATGCCCGGAGGCGCCATGATCTCCACGCCCATCGGGGCCGAAGCCAGATCGATTTCGATTTCTTTATCGTCCAACTGGCCTTCACGCAGTTTCTTACGGAATGCCTGGCGAGCGGCAGAAGGTTCATTCTGCTCTTCTGCCTGGCCCCAGTTGTTCTTGGCCGGTGGGATCAGCACGTCAAGAATGCGTTCTTCTGCCATCTCTTCCGCACGGGTGCGGTTTTTCTCGATCGATTGCAGACGCACCATTTTCACGGCGGCATCGGTCAGATCGCGGATGATAGAGTCTACTTCCTTACCCACATAGCCCACTTCGGTGAACTTGGTGGCTTCTACCTTGATGAAGGGAGCGTTGGCCAGTTTAGCCAGACGACGGGCGATCTCGGTTTTACCGACGCCCGTTGGGCCGATCATCAGAATATTTTTTGGGGTCACTTCGTGACGCAGCATCTCATTGAGCTGCATCCGGCGCCAGCGGTTACGCAGGGCAATGGCGACAGCACGTTTGGCTTTGTTTTGGCCGATGATGTAGCTGTCCAGTTCGCTGACGATCTCGCGCGGGGTCATTTCAGACATGGTATTCGATCCTTACGCTTTGGAAGGCAATTCTTCGATGGTGTGACAATGGTTGGTGTAAATACAGATGTCGCCGGCGATGGTCAGGGATTTCTCCACGATTTCGCGGGCGCTCATTTCGGTATTTTCCAACAGCGCACGTGCGGCCGACTGGGCATAAGGGCCACCGGAGCCGATCGCAATCAAATCATTTTCTGGCTGAATTACGTCACCGTTACCGGTGATGATCAGCGAGGAAGTCTCATCGGCTACCGCCAGCAGGGCTTCCAGCTTGCGTAGCATGCGGTCGGTACGCCAGTCTTTTGCCAGCTCAACGGCCGCTTTCACCAGATGGCCCTGGTGCATCTCCAGCTTGCGCTCGAACAGTTCGAACAGGGTAAAAGCGTCAGCCGTACCCCCGGCGAAACCGGCAATCACTTTATCGTTATACAGGCGACGGACTTTTTTGACGTTGCCCTTCATTACCGTGTTGCCCAGTGTGGCCTGGCCATCGCCACCGATCACTACCTGGCCGTTGCGGCGTACGCTTACAATTGTTGTCACGAGCAGACCCTCGTTGCGGACGGAAAGAAGTCCCCGCAGCCTCTGCGTTGGCAGAGACTACGAGGCATATTGAGACTATAGATGGGGGGAGATTGACGCTTTTCAACCCCCGACGGAGAGGGGAATGCAACTTGACATGCCCATGCCCTTCAGGCGGGACAGGGTTTTGTCTGCGGCGGCGCGGCTGCTGTATGGGCCAAGCATCACGCGATTCCAGCCACCACCTGCGGTGACTCGGCTTTCAACCCCTTCAAACGCCAACTGTGCCCGAACCGACTCGGCCTGATCGGCTGCGCGGAACGAACCACATTGCACCATCCATTTCTGCTTCGACTCAGGCTTGGTTTCCGGCTTGGCCGCTTCCGTTTTTACTTCTTGTTTCACTTCTGGCTGACGAGTCTGCACTGGCGGAGTCACGGCCTGGGGTTTGGGTTGCTGTACCTGTGGCTTCGGCTGCTGCACTTGTTGTTGGTGCTGCTGTACCGGTTGTTGCTGCACGGGTGCTGCGCCGTTGTTGAACGGGTTGCGAGGCTGAGTGACCTGCTGTTGCTGTGCTGGTGGTGCTATCTGCTGCTGTACCGGCGGTTGTACCTGCTGTTGCCGCCCACCGTTACGCAACTGTGAAGGATCGTTGTAAGGCACTTCAGACAGCTGCGTTGGGCGCTGCTGCATATCGGCCTGCATCTGCTCCAGCAATTGGCGTTGTTCGTCGGTCAACTGAGTTTTGGAATTGACCTCTCCCCCGGCCGTTGGCTCGGTAGGTGTCTTGACGCCGATCTGGCGGTTCTCCAGCTCTTTGATGTAACGCCAACGCTCTTCCGGCTTCGGTGGCAGACCATTGCCCGGGCGTGTGCCATGCGTAGGCAACATCGGCGTTTCATCCGGTTTATTGTGGGTAATGAAATAAAGACCACCGATAAAGACAACCAGAATGGCGACGGCAAGCGCCACCACGGTTTTGGATACCTTTGGAGAACTGCGTTTTTTACGGCTGGGGGTCTTGCGCCGCGCTGCTCCTGAGCGCCCGCGGCCTACATAGTCTCTCTGTGCCACTATAATTCCGCTGTGTCGTGATGAGGTTAAAACCTATCCTCTGGCTATTTTATCGGCCATTTTGCATCAGCTTACTGCCCTGTAGGTGTAGGCAGGCTCCGGGGAGCGGTTCTGGCAAAATGACCACAACAATGATCATTACGCCGGTTTGGCCGGCGCTGGGTCAGCCATGTTACTTAACCCAAAAATATTTGACTAGCGTTTAGGGGCCGCGGTGCTGCCTCTGATGATCAATTCACT
Source organism: Serratia sp. Res13-Sevr-LER1-36-b (assembly GCF_015673035.1). NCBI lineage: Bacteria > Pseudomonadati > Pseudomonadota > Gammaproteobacteria > Enterobacterales > Yersiniaceae > Serratia > Serratia sp. Res13-Sevr-LER1-36-b. Next base: position 143,460 of record NZ_JADACK010000013.1, read on the forward strand.
GTCCAGTAACCGGGAACCGCTGTTCACGGTTTGCCCATGTAACTGTTCCAGCAGCAGCAACATTGCCTGCTGGCCAATCTGGAAGCGGGGCTGCGCCACGGTGGTCAGCGGCGGATCGCAATACTGCGCCAGCTTGATATCGTCAAAGCCGACAATCGACAGATCCTGCGGTACCCGCAAGCCCAGCTTTTTCGCCTGGGACAATACGCCGATCGCCATGACGTCGCTGTGACAAAAGACCGCCGTTGGCGGTTTCGGCAGTGCCATCAGCGAGGCTAACGCCTGTGCACCAGCTTCGTAGGTGAAATCACCCCGGGTAATATAGCTGCTTTCGACGGTAATGCCATTACGGCGTAGCGCCTGAATGTAGCCTTGCAACCGATAATGGCTCAGCGGCATCTGTTCTGGCCCGGCGATACAGGCGATCTGTTTATGGCCAAGCTGATGTAGATAATGTACGGCTTCAAACGCGGCGGTCAGGTTGTCGATATGCACCGTTGGCAGTTCCAACTCCGGTGCAAACTCGTTGGCCATCACCATCGGCGGCAGGTTGCGTTGCTCTTCCTTGCTGGCGTCGAAAGGCAGGTTGGAGCCAAGCAGCAGCATGCCATCGATTTGTTTGGTGATGATCAGGTTAACGAAGGTGCGTTCCTGCTGGTTCTGCTGCGCACAGTCGCCGATCAGCACCAGGTAACCCTGCTGCGCTGCCGTTTGCTCGATCCCCTGGATCACGTCGGCAAAAAACGGATCGCAGATGTCCGGGACGATCACCAGGATAGTGCGGGATTCATTGCGTTTGATATTGCGTGTCAGGGCATGAGGGGAGTAACCCACGGCCAGCACGGCCTGTTCCACTTTCTGGCGCGTTGGCGTTGACACCTTTTCCGGATTCATCAGCGCACGCGACACGGTTGCCGTGGAAACGCCGGCCATTTCGGCAACGTCTTTCATGGTCGCCATGGGTAATTCTTGCTTGTGTTCCAACGCCTTTCTCCTTGCGTCAGCACCCGGCTAACGCGGTTACTTCAGTTTGCTCACAAATTCTGGCATGCAGTGGTGGTGGTGTTATTTTTAGCGTCATCCACATTCAAGCATTCCATTGCCTGGCTGAAAAAATGCCTTCACCGACATTCTAAACAGATTACGGGCCGCTTTTGTTACCTAATTTGCATGAAAAGTGTGACGCAGGAAGGTTTTTTCGTGTTCGCTCGCAAATTGTGGTGTAAACGTTTGCTTTTAACCGTGGAGTTAAGATTTTTCTTAATCAACTATCAATGGGATCAACGTCTAACGTCCATTTGACTTTACGCGCCTGCGGCAGGGTGCCAATCAATGGCAACGTGCTCTTTATCAGGTGCTGTAACAGTTTTCTGGATGGGTGCTGCAACAACAGTTGCCAGCGGAAGCGACCGCCGCGTTTGGGTTGCAGGGCAGGAACCGGGCCCATTACCCACAGAGAGTCATCTTTCAGCGGGCTGGCTTCCAACAGATTGCGTAGCTGCTGTAAGAACAGCGGTGCCTGCTGATTATCGTGATCTTCCGAACGCACGATGATGTGGCTGGTGTAGGGCGGCAGGAAGACGCTGTTACGCTCGGCCAGGGTTTGCTTGGCAAAGGCGTCGTAGCCCTGTTGCAGCAGAATTTGCAGTAGCGGGTGCTCTGGGTGATGGGTTTGCAGCAGCACCTCGCCCTGCTTGCCCGCCCGCCCGGCACGGCCTGAAACCTGAGTATAGAGCTGGGCAAAACGCTCGGCAGAACGGAAATCGGCGGAGAATAGCGCGCCGTCCACGTCGAGCAACGCCACCAGGGTGACATCCGGGAAGTGGTGGCCTTTGGCCAGCATTTGCGTGCCGATCAGGATACGCGGGCCGCCACGGTGAATATCGGCCAGATGTTGTTCCAGTGACCCCTTGCGGCTGGTGGTATCGCGATCGATACGGGTAATGGCGGTTTCCGGGAACAGGGGAGCCAGTTCATTCTCCAACTGTTCGGTACCGACGCCGACGGAAACCAGGTTGGTGGTACCGCACTGTGGGCACTGATGTGGCACTGGGCGCTGGCTGTCGCAGTGGTGGCAGCGTAGCTGGCGTTGATGCTGGTGGAACGTATAGTAATGGTCGCAGCGTTGGCATTCGGCGATCCAACCACACTCATGGCACAGCAGCGCGGGGGCATAGCCACGACGGTTAAGGAACAGGATCACTTGGTTGCCGTTCTTCAAGTGGTGCTGCATGCTTTTCAGCAGGGGCTGAGAAAGCCCGACCTTCAGCGGCAGGCCTTTCAAATCGATCAGATGCTGATTGGCCGGTTTGGCATTGCCTGCCCGCTGGGTCAGTTTGAGCTGACGGTATTTGCCTAACTGCACGTTGTGCAGCGTTTCCAGCGCCGGTGTCGCCGAGCCCATCACCAGCGGGATGTTTTCGGCGTGAGCGCGGAACACCGCCAGATCGCGAGCGTGATAGCGCCAGCCTTCCTGCTGTTTATAGGAGCTGTCGTGTTCTTCGTCGATGATGATCACCCCAAGGCGCGAGAAGGGGGTGAACAACGCCGAACGGGTACCAATCACAATGGCGGCTTCACCGCTGCGTGCGCGTAGCCAAACGGCCAGCCGTTCGCTGTCGTTCAGGCCGGAGTGCAGGACTTCTACCGGCGCGTTGAAGCGTTCGCGAAAGCGAGCGATGGTCTGCGGGGTGAGGCCGATCTCTGGTACCAACACCAGTGCCTGCTTACCTTTCGCCAGGATATTTTCCAGTACGCTGAGATAAACTTCGGTCTTGCCGGATCCGGTAACCCCGGCCAGCAGCCAGGCGGCAAACTGGTCGTCTTCACTGCGGATCGCGCCCACGGCGGTGGCCTGTTCGGTGTTGAGCCGCAGCCGTTCACCGAGTACGGCAAAGCCTGGCCGCCAGTCCTGAGTTGCCACCGTTTGCGAACGCAGGTCGATCAAGCCTTTGGCTCGCAGCGCCTGGAGTGCGCTTTCCGTCAGCTCCAGTTCGCTGACCTGATGGCGATACACCGGGCGTTGCAGCAGTGCCGCCAGTGCCTGTTGCTGCTTTGGCGCACGCTTCAGGCTTTCCGGCGGGGTTGCGCGCCCCTGTTCGGTAGCAAACCATTGCCATAGCGGGGCTGCCTCTGCGGGTTTACCCTGACGCAGCAGAATGGGGAGCGCATGGAACAACACTTCACCGATCGGGTAATGGTAGTAATCGCTGGCCCACAGCAGGATGCGCCACAGGCTGGTGGTGAACAGCGAGTCGTTATCCAGCAGGCTATCGATGGGCTTGAGCTTTTCCAGCGGCAGTTCACTGCTCTCGCTACTGCCAGTGATGATGCCTATCGCCCGTTGCTTTCCCCAAGGCACACTGACGCGCGCGCCGATGACCGGCTGCAGGCCGGCGGGCAGCAGATAATCGAAGGTGCGGGCAAGGGGAACCGGTAGAGCAACGTGTACAACAGGCATGTGGCTGTCCAGGTAGAAAAAAGTGTTGGCTAGTTTACACGGTAGGCTGGCAAATGTACGGATCCGATTGCGCGCTACATTTTATTCTGTATAATTTGCCGCCTTTGGTATAATCCCATATCAAAACCTATTATCAACCACGTGTGGTGTCTGGCGGAACAGGGCTGGATAGCGACACGGCCTTAACTGAGGTTCTCCCATGAAAAAAGGTATTCACCCTAAATACGAAGAAGTTACTGCAAACTGCTCTTGCGGTAACGTGATCAAAATCCGCTCTACCGTGGGTCACGATCTGAACCTGGACGTTTGTGGCGAATGCCACCCGTTCTACACTGGCAAGCAGCGTGATGTTGCTACCGGTGGCCGCGTTGACCGCTTCAACAAGCGTTTCAGCGTACCAGGCGTTAAGAAATAAGTTTTCTTATCGTCAGATGAAAAAGGCGCCTTCGGGCGCCTTTTTTCGTTTTTGCCTTCGGTACAGGCAGGATCAATATTCCCAGGTATCAGGGTCGACACCCAATTCTCGCATCAGTACTTTCGCGGCTTCCGGGATTTCATCGCTGCGTTCTTTGCGCAGGTCTTCATCGTTCGGCAGCGGCTGGCCGGTAAAGGCGTGCAGGAATGCTTCACACAGCAGTTCGCTGTTGGTGGCGTGGCGCAGGTTGTTGACCTGGCGACGAGTCCGTTCATCCGTCAGGATTTTCAGCACCTTCAGCGGAATAGATACCGTGATTTTTTTGACTTGCTCGCTCTTTTTACCGTGTTCAGCGTAAGGGCTGACATACTCGCCGTTCCACTCAGCCATGGGACACCTTAAATTTGTCTGAAAAATACAAAATTCTAAAAACCGGCCAATTATGCCCGATCTTCACTGTGCTCACTAAATAAATGTCTACTTTACGCGATAAGGGTCACTGAATCTGATGATTTAATAGGCTATGCCTATGCATTATTGGGCTAACATCTTATCGTCATGACAAACCGCCATAATTTTAGCGGGTATTGTCCCTTTGCTCAATCTATACGCAAAGAAGTTTAGATGTCCAGATGTATTGACGTCTATATCCACTGCGGTTAATCTTTAGACCTTATTCCCCCACTTTCCGAGAGCCGAGCCACCCTATGACGCGTAAACCAGCCACGATTGCCGTACGTAGCGGTCTGAATGATGACGAACAGTACGGCTGTGTCGTCCCGCCGATCCATCTTTCCAGCACCTATAACTTCACCGATTTCAACCAGCCCCGAGCTCATGATTACTCACGTCGTGGTAACCCTACGCGTGATGTCGTGCAGCGTGCGCTGGCAGAGTTGGAAGGAGGTGCGGGTGCGGTGATGACCGGGAGCGGGATGTCGGCGATCCATCTGGTGACCACGGTATTTCTCAAACCGGGCGATCTGCTGGTGGCCCCTCATGATTGCTACGGTGGCAGCTACCGCCTGTTCGATAGCCTGAGCAAACGCGGGGCGTATCGGGTGCTGTTTGTCGATCAGGGGAATGAAGCCGCATTGCGCGATGCGTTGGCTCAAAAGCCGAAGTTGGTGCTGATCGAAAGCCCAAGCAACCCGTTATTACGCGTGGTGGATATTGCCGCCATCTGTAAAGCGGCCCACGAAGCTGGTGCGCTGACCGTGGTGGACAACACCTTCCTCAGCCCGGCGCTGCAACAGCCGATCGAACTGGGTGCCGATCTGGTCGTCCACTCTTGTACCAAATACCTCAACGGCCACTCCGACGTGGTCGCGGGCGCGGTGATCGCTAAAGATAAAGATCTGGCGGTCGAGCTGGCCTGGTGGGCCAACAATATTGGCGTCACCGGCGCGGCATTCGATAGCTATTTGTTATTGCGGGGGATGCGTACCCTGTCGCCGCGTATCAAGGCTGCACAACATAATGCCGAGGCGATTGTCGGCTATTTACAGCAGCAACCCTTGGTCAAAAAGCTGTATCATCCTTCCTTGCCAGAAAACCCTGGCCATGAGATTGCGTGCCGTCAGCAACGTGGGTTCGGTGCCATGCTCAGCTTTGAACTGGATGGGGATGAAGCGCTGCTGCGCCGCTTCCTGTCTGCTCTGGAGCTGTTTACGCTGGCGGAATCCCTGGGTGGTGTAGAAAGCCTGATCTCACATGCGGCAACCATGACTCACGCCGGTATGGCGCCAGAAGCGCGTGCCGCAGCGGGGATTTCCGAAAGCCTGCTGCGTGTTTCCGTGGGGATTGAAGACAGCGAAGATTTGATTGCCGATCTGGAACAAGCCTTCCAGGCGGCGGCTACGAGGTAAGTCATGAATGCAATTGCGGTAGCAGGGCCGGTTAGCGGGCGTCAACTGCACAAATTTGGCGGCAGCAGCCTGGCAGATGTGAAGTGTTATCTGCGGGTGGCCGGGATCATGGCCGAATACAGCCAGCCGGGTGACATGATGGTGGTGTCGGCGGCGGGTAGCACCACCAACCAACTGATCGGCTGGCTGAAGCTCAGCCAGAGCGATCGTCTTTCCGCGCATCAGGTGCAGCAAACGCTGCGCCGTTATCACAGTGAGCTGATCGGCGGGTTGTTGCCTGTAGAAACGGCGGAACCGCTGATTGCCGAATTTATCCACGATCTTGAACGCCTGGCGATCCTGCTGGACGGCAAGGTTGATGATGCGGTGTATGCCGAAGTGGTGGGGCACGGTGAGATCTGGTCAGCCCGCCTGATGGCTGCGGTGCTGAACAAGCAGGACATGCAGGCGGCATGGCTGGACGCGCGTGATTTCCTGCGTGCCGAACGCGCGGCGCAACCGCAGGTTGACGAAGGCCGTTCCTATCCGTTATTGCAGCAACTGCTGGCACAACATCCGGGCAAACGTCTGGTAGTGACCGGCTTTATTTCGCGTAATGACAGCGGTGAAACCGTGCTGTTGGGGCGCAACGGCAGTGACTATTCCGCCACGCAGGTTGGCGCATTGGCCGGTGTGGAGCGAGTCACCATCTGGAGCGACGTGGCCGGGGTTTACAGCGCCGATCCGCGCAAAGTGAAAGATGCCTGTCTATTGCCGCTGTTGCGTCTGGATGAGGCCAGCGAACTGGCCCGTCTGGCGGCTCCGGTGCTGCATACTCGTACCTTGCAGCCGGTGTCTGGCAGCGATATCGATCTGCAACTGCGTTGCAGCTATCAGCCTGAGCAGGGGTCGACCCGTATCGAGCGCGTGCTGGCTTCCGGCACCGGTGCCAAAATTGTCACCAGCCACGATGATGTCTGCCTGATCGAACTCAGCGTTGCGCCGCAGCATGACTTCAAGCTGGCGCAGAAAGAGTTGGATCTGGTGCTCAAGCGCGCGCAGATCAAACCCTTGGCCGTAGGGGTTCATCCTGACCGTAACCTGCTCCAACTGTGCTACACCTCGGAAGTGGTGGGCAGCGTGTTGCGCATTTTGCAGGAGGCCGGATTACCGGGTGAACTGCAACTGCGTGAAGGGTTGGCGCTGGTAGCGTTGGTGGGCGCGGGCGTGTGCAAGAATCCACTGCATAGCCATCGTTTCTATCAGCAGTTAAAGGACCAGCCGGTGGAGTTCATCTGGCAGGCCGAGGATGGCATCAGCCTGGTGGCAGTGCTGCGTCAGGGGCCGACCGGTCTGCTGATCCAGGGCCTGCACCAAACGTTGTTCCGCGCGGAAAAGCGTATTGGCCTGGTGCTGTTTGGCAAAGGCAATATTGGTTCTCGCTGGCTGGAACTGTTTGCTCGCGAACAGAAGAATATCTCTGCGCGCAGCGGCTTTGAGTTTAGCCTGGCAGGGGTGGTGGATAGCCGTCGCAGCCTGCTCAATTATGAAGGGTTGGATGCCAGCCGCGCGTTGGCGTTCTTTGAGGATGAAGCCCAGGAACTGGACGAAGAGTCGCTGTTCCTGTGGATGCGGGCGCACCCGTTCGACGATCTGGTGGTGCTCGACGTCACCGCCAGCGGGGAGTTGGCGGAGCAATATCTGGACTTTGCCAGCTATGGCTTCCATGTGATCAGCGCCAACAAGCTGGCGGGGGCCTCGTGCAGCGCCAATTACCGCCAGATCCGCGATGCGTTTGCCAAAACGGGCCGCCACTGGCTGTATAACGCCACCGTGGGGGCCGGGCTACCGGTGAACCATACCGTGCGCGATCTGCGCGACAGCGGGGACAGCATCCTGGCGATCAGCGGCATCTTCTCCGGCACGCTTTCCTGGCTGTTTCTGCAGTTTGACGGCACGGTGCCGTTCACCGAGCTGGTGGATCAAGCCTGGCAGCAGGGGCTGACGGAGCCGGATCCGCGTGTTGACCTGTCTGGACAAGACGTGATGCGTAAGCTGGTGATCCTGGCGCGTGAGGCGGGTTATGACATTGAACCTAACCAGGTGCGGGTGGAGTCGCTGGTGCCTGCAGGCGCGGAGCAAGGCTCCATCGATCAGTTCTTCGAGAACGGCGATGCGCTGAATCAGCAAATGCTACAGCGTTTCGAAGCGGCCAACGAAATGGGCCTGGTGTTGCGCCACGTGGCGCGTTTCGATGCCAATGGCAAAGCGCGCGTTGGCGTTGAGGCCGTGAGGCCAGAACATCCGCTGGCTTCGCTGCTGCCTTGTGACAACGTGTTTGCCATCGAGAGCCGCTGGTATCGCGACAACCCGCTGGTCATCCGTGGGCCAGGGGCCGGTCGCGACGTGACTGCTGGAGCCATCCAGTCCGACCTTAATCGCTTGGCACAACTGCTTTAAATCCTCGCTTTAACCTCGGGGGTGGCGCTGCGCTGCCCCCCGTTCAATCCTTCAACATGAAATTCTCTCATCTTGCGTGAGGATTAATCATCGTATCTCCCTCACTTTCCTGTTGACTCTTCAGGCAACATCCGGCATTTTCTATCTAGACGTCTAAACGTATAGACGCTTATTATAACGAAGCAAAACAGTGATCGATAAGAGGCGGACAGGGTATGAGTTTTTATCACGCAAACCAGCGGGAAGCGCTGAATCAGAGTCTGGCAGAGTTAAACGGCCAGATTAACGTGTCGTTCGAGTTCTTCCCGCCGCGCACCAGCGAGATGGAAGATACCTTGTGGCAGTCGATCGATCGCCTGAGCAGCCTCAAACCCAAGTTTGTTTCTGTGACCTACGGTGCCAACTCGGGTGAGCGCGACCGTACCCACAGCATCATCAAGGGGATCAAAGAGCGTACTGGTCTGGAAGCGGCCCCTCACCTGACCTGTATTGATGCCAGCCCGGCGCAGCTGCGTGAGATCGCTACCGATTACTGGAACAGCGGTATCCGCCATATTGTCGCGCTGCGCGGTGATTTACCGCCAGGCGGTGGCAAGCCGGAAATGTATGCGGCCGATCTGGTCACGCTGCTCAAAGACGTCGGCGACTTTGATATTTCTGTCGCGGCCTACCCGGAAGTGCATCCGGAAGCGAAAAGCGCCCAGTCAGACCTGATCAACCTGAAACGTAAAATCGATGCCGGTGCCAACCGTGCCATCACCCAGTTCTTCTTCGACGTAGAAAGCTATCTGCGTTTTCGTGACCGCTGTGTGACCGCTGGCATCGACGTAGAAATCGTGCCGGGCATTCTGCCCGTGTCCAACTTCAAACAGCTCCAGCGCTTTGCCACCATGACCAACGTGCGGGTGCCAAGCTGGATGACCAGCATGTTTGCCGGGCTGGATGACGATGCGGAAACCCGCAAGATGGTCGGCGCCAATATCGCTATGGATATGGTGAAGATCCTGAGCCGCGAAGGGGTCAAAGATTTCCACTTCTATACGCTCAACCGTGCGGAAATGAGCTATGCCATCTGCCATACCCTGGGCGTGCGTCCTGGTGCAGTGGTTGGCTGATAGATAGCGGTTGCCGTTGCGGCAACCGCGCCATCATCAGGGAACGGCCGGGTGCGTGAGCATCTCCAGGAACCACCGCCGGAATCCTTCAACATCGATTTCCAGACAGACCTCGGCATTGGCTGGCAGTTTCAGACGGTTGGCCAGATCGACGCAGGTCGTTCCTCTGGTCAGCTCACCTTGCGTCTCTACCGCTACATGGCAGGCTTGAGTGGTAAACAGCTCGGGGTTTGCCAGATAGGCCAGAGCGCATAGGTCATGCATTTTCAGCCCACGGCTCATACTCCCACCCCGATAGTGTTGGAACAGGCTATGCAGCATGGCCCCGGTGCGGTTCAGCATGGGTAAGCTGGCGATCATCTCGGCGGTGAGCGTAGCCCGGTTGGTGACGTCCAGCCCGCACATGACAATCGGGATACCGCTGGCAAACACCATGCTGGCGGCCTCGGGATCCACGTAGATATTAAACTCCGCGTTTGGCGTATGGTTGCCACGGCTGGCGGAGCCTCCCATCATGACGATCCGCGCGATAGATGGCTTACATTCCGGGTAGAGCGTGAGCAACAGGGCAATGTTGGTTAACGGGCCAATCGGCACCAAGACTATCGGCTCCTTGCTGGCCAGAAGCAGGTCGCGCATCACTTCAACGGCATGACCGCCAACGATCTGCCGTGTCGATTCTTCAAACTCGTACCCATCCAGGCCGGAGTTGCCGTGAATATGGCTGGCATCCTCCAGTTTACGCACCAGCGGAGCCGCTGCCCCGCGAGCTACGGGCGTGGATGCACCCAGGAAATGCAGCAGGCGTAGCGCATTGTTGGTGGTTTTATCCACGCTGACGTTGCCAGCCACCGTACTCACCAGGCGCAGGTCGATTTTTGGATGAAACAGCGCGGCAACCAGCGCGACGGCGTCATCAATACCGGGATCGGTATCCAGGATCATGGCAATAGGTGCAGAGCTAGAGGACATAATATCTCCCATACAGGATGGATCAGGCGTTAGCGCTGAAGGTCAAAATAGCTGGCGATAGTGCTCATTGGCATCTCCTCAGAACGAATAGCGGATCAGCGTGAAAATCAGGGTGGCGATAAACCCGGCCAGCAACGGCACCGAGGTTCTTTTGACCACCTCAATCGGGCTGACTTTGACTACTGATGCCACGATGATCACCACCGCAGAGACTGGCGACATCGCACGGATAAGGTTTGAGGTCAGTTGCATCGGCAGGGCAATCATCACCGGATCGACGTGAGCCTGCGTGGCTATCGAAGGAATAAGCTCGATAAAGGAGTAGAACACCGCATTACCGCTACCGCTGATCAGTGTGATCAGCGCGGTCAGGCCGGAGAAGATAAACATCAGGCCGATCCCGGCGTTATTGACCTCTTTAACCAGCGAGGCCACGGTGCCGATGGCCCCGATGGCGGTCAACCCGGCTACCAGGGTGCTGGCAGCCACGATCAACACCACTACCTGTGAGAAGCCTTGCCCCATGCCGGTAAAGAACAGCGACGAGTTTTTCATTTGCTCGCGCAGGTCGCCCTTGCGGATCAGTTCCACAATAAAGGCCAGGGCAAACGAGAACAGGGTAATTTCCACCAGGCCGATTTTGATCTGGCGGAAGAACAGGCCAAATACCACGATCAGGAGTAACGGGATTAGTGGGAACAGGGCGTAGTAAGCCGGAGGAAGCTGGCTGTTGGTGGCCAATTTACTCTCATCGACGTCGGTGAACGCGGCTGCACCCTGGCGTTTATCCATGTACTTTTGCCAGAAATAGTGCGCGATGCCGATAATGGCCAGCACCGGCAGTGAGATAACGGCATGGTGCAGGGTGACGTAGTCCACCACGTGCTCGAAACCCAGGATTTTGGCTGCCACCACATTATCGCCACCCAGCGGTGTAGGCACGATAGTGGCGGTGGTGGCAATGACCCCGGCGGCGCTGAGTGAGGACATGTTTGCCACGCGCAGAATGGGGTAAAGCGTGGCCATTAAAATCACGGCGAGGGAGGCGGCGCTGGGAATAATCAACGACAACAGTGACCCTATCCAGAATACGATCGGCACCAGAATATAGGGGGAGCGGATCTTCGCGATGGGTTTTGACATGATTTTAACCGCGACATCGTTTGCGCCAATGTGCGACATATAAGCGGAAAAGCCGAACAGCACCATGATGATGATGCCCGCCCGGCTAAACTGCTTGATGAAATCCAGCTCGATTTGTTTTAACGGATCCAACCAGACGGTTCCCGTCCCCGTTCCGGCGCTCAAAATCGGCAAGCCCAAGGTGGCTGCCGCCAACATGAGTACGATCCCTGAGCTAAACAACACCAGCTTGGTGTCGTAGTTCTTGGCAATGGCGTAACCGGCCACGACGAGTACTGCCAAGCTGATTAATAGTGCTACATCCATTTACTTTCCCTGCCATCATCAATCTTCATGATAAATATCTTTCTGTGAAGATATTTTCAAGAAGGTAAGGTCTTTGTCTATCACCAGTAACGAATAGTACCGGTAATCCTGACGGAATTCTTTGCGTAATCAACACAAAAGGTGTGGCCAAACGGAGCATGGACTCAGAATGAGAGTCAGCAATAATAGTATTGATAACCCGCAATGGGTGACCGCAGGGACAAAATTCGCAGATTAGGAACGGGGGATAACCGGGGGGAAATAAGCACCGATGCCGATCGCATCGGTGCTTGCAGCAAATGATGAAGCAATATTAACCGGTGTTGCGCATCCCGGCCGCCACGCCAGCAATAGTGACCATCAGCGCCTGCTCAACGCGGGCATCCGGGTGTTCCTGCTGACGTGAACGGTGCAGCAGTTCAGCCTGCAACACGTTTAGCGGGTCGGTGTAGACGTTGCGCAACGCGATAGATTCGGCGATCCACGGCAGGTCTTCCATCAGATGGTCGTCGTTGGCAATGGTCAGCACCGCCTTGATATCGCTGGCCAATTGATCACGCAGCTGTTGGCCGAGCGGCCACAGGGACTTGTCTACCAGACGCTGATCGTAGTATTCCGCCAGCCACAGGTCGGCTTTAGCGTATACCATCTCCAGCATCGCGATACGGGTAGAGAAGAACGGCCAGTTGTGGCACATGGCTTCCAACTGGTCCTGCTTGCCAGCTTTCACCGCTTCCTGCAGGCCAGCTCCGGCACCCAGCCAGGCTGGCAGCATCAGGCGGTTCTGCGTCCAAGCGAAGATCCACGGAATGGCACGCAGGCTTTCAACACCGCCGTTCGGGCGGCGTTTGGCCGGGCGTGAACCCAATGGCAGTTTCCCCAGTTCCTGCTCTGGCGTAGCGGCGCGGAAGTAAGGTACAAATTCAGGGTTTTCACGCACGTAACCGCGATACATGTTGCACGAGGTTTCGGACAGTTCATCCATCAGCGTGCGCCATTCTGGCTTAGGCTCCGGTGGTGGCAGCAGGTTGGCTTCCAACACCGCACCGGCGTACAGCGCCAGGCTGCTGATGGTGACTTCTGGCAGGCCGAATTTAAAGCGGATCATCTCGCCCTGTTCGGTCACGCGCAGGCCACCTTTCAGGCTGCCTGGTGGTTGGGACAGCAGAGCGGCGTGCGCAGGTGCGCCACCACGGCCAATTGAGCCACCACGGCCATGGAACAGCGTCAGCGCTACTCCGGCCTTCTCACAGGTTTTGATCAGGGCGTCCTGTGCACGGTATTGCGCCCAGGAGGCCGCCATCACGCCAGCATCTTTTGCCGAGTCGGAATAGCCGATCATGACCATCTGTTTGCCCTGAATAAAGCCGCGGTACCAGTCGATGTTCAGCAACTGGGTCATCACGTCTTCGGCGTTGTTCAGATCGTCGAGGGTTTCGAACAGTGGGGCCACAGGTAGCGCGAATGGGCAACCAGTCTCCTTCAACAACAGGTGCACGGCCAAGACGTCGGACGGGGTACGAGCCATGGAAATGACGTAGGCGGCGATCGAACCTTGTGGCGCTTCGGCGACCACCTTGCAGGTTTCCAGCACTTCCTGAGTGTCTGCACTCGGCTCCCACTTCAGTGGCACCAGCGGACGCTTGGAGTTCAGCTCACGGATCAGGAATGCCTGTTTGTCGGCTTCTGACCAGCTCTCATAATCCCCCAGGCCCAGATAGCGGGTCAGTTCGGCAATGGCTTCGGTATGGCGGGTGCTTTCCTGGCGCACGTCGATACGCACCAGCGGCACGCCAAAGCAGCGTACGCGGCGCAGCGTGTCCAGCAGTTGGCCGTTGGCGATAATGCTCATGCCACAGGCCACCAAAGATTGGTAGCAGGCGTACAGCGGTTCCCACAACTGCTCGTTATTTTCCAGCAGGTCGTGCGGACGCAGCACGCGTTCACCCTTCAGGCGGCCTTCAAGATAGGCCTGGGAGCTCATCAACTGGCTGCGCAATTGCTTCATCAGTTCGCGATAAGGTTCTTGTACTTCGTCACCGCCGGCAAGTTCGCGCAGCTCAGGAGTACATTCGGTCATCGACAGTTCGGAGACCAGCACCTGAATATCACGGGTAAACAGATCGCAGGCCTTCCAGCGGCTCAGCAACAGCACGTGACGGGTGATTTCAGCAGTTACGTTCGGGTTGCCGTCGCGGTCGCCGCCCATCCAGGAGGTAAAGCGGATAGGCACGGCTTCTACCGGTAGGCGGTAATCGATGGAGTTTTCCAACTGTTCGTTGAACTCGCGCAGGAAGGCCGGTACACCTTCCCACAGGCTGTTTTCCACCACGGCAAAGCCCCATTTGGCTTCATCAACCGGGGATGGGCGATTCTTGCGGATCTCGTCGGTATGCCAGGATTGCGCGACCAGCTGGCGCAGACGGCGCATGATTTTATTGCGCTCGTAGTCGGCCAGGTCGTTATGGTCCAGCTGGCTCAGGCAGGTGTTCACCTCAACCAGCTTGTGGATCAGGGTGCGGCGGGTGATTTCCGTTGGGTGAGCGGTCAGGACCAGCTCGATGGAAAGATCGTCCACCGCCTTTTGCAGCTGTTTGTTATCCAGCTTGTTGTCTTTCAGCTTGGTAAACAACTGCGCCAAGGCTTCCGGGTTGCTGGCCGCTTCGCCGTGTGGCGAGATGCTGTGGTATTGCTCGGCAACGTTGGTCAGATTAAGGAATTGGCTGAAGGCGCGGGCAACGGGCAGCAGCTCATCGTTGGACAGGTTCTGCAGCGTGGAGAGCAGCTCCTGACGATGCGCCTCGTTACCGGCACGTGAAGATTTGGAAAGCTTACGGATAGTTTCAACGCGATCGAGAATATGCTCGCCCAGCGCTTCTTTAATGGTATCGCCTAGCAGTTTGCCGAGCATACTGACATTACTTCGCATTGCCGAATATTGTTCGTTCATATAATCCCTGACCCAGTTCTTTGCATACTTATCATCCTCCGATCGCGGTGTTTTTCGCCACGACCTGAACACGATGAGTACGTGATTTTTCATCTTGTAAGTAAATTTCACGTGCCGTCGCAGCCTGCCGGTTTTATCTGGTCACGTGCCTGTCCAATCATCAATTGACACTATTTTTAGCAAAAAAACATCAAATTCGGCGTATTTTCTGAAATTTAATTACGCGCGGCCGGTTATCAGTCTGGCTTATCGGCTTAAATTACTACGTCTTAAGAGGTAGGGGATGGTAACCCATTCCCCTGTTGTTATTAAGGTTTATTGCCGGCAGAAATGGTCGACCAACTGACCCAGCAGCTTACGCGTTGGCTCAATAAATGCGGTATCCAGATACTCATCCGGCTGATGCGCCTGGTTGATCGAACCTGGGCCGAGCACCAGCGTTGGGCACACTTCCTGGACGAACGGCGCTTCGGTGCAGTAGTTGACCACTTCGGTGCGTGAACCCAGCAGTTTTTCAATCACTGCCACCATGTGATGGTCGGTTGGGCATTCGTAACCAGGGATCGGCGGATGTAGCTCATCGATCGTCAAGCGGCCCGGCCAACGTTGGCTTACCGGTGCCAACGCTTCGTGCAGGAGTTCGTTGATGTTATCCAGCGTCATCCCCGGCAGCGGGCGGATATCCATATGCAGTTCACAGCAGGCACAGATACGGTTGGCCGCATCGCCACCGCTGATATGGCCAAAGTTCATGGTTGGGTAAGGCACCGCAAACGCCGGGTTGTTGTAGCGCTCCTGTAGGGTTTTGCGCAATTCCATCAGATGCCCAATCGACTCATGCATCAGATCGATAGCATTGACACCGCGCGCCGGATCGCTCGAATGGCCCGACTGACCAACGATGCGGATCGCACTGGAGATATGGCCTTTATGCGCGCGCACCGGTTGCAGCGAGGTTGGCTCGCCGATGATGGCAAAGTCCGGGCGGATTTTGCTGGAGGCAGCAAAGTAACGTGCGCCAGCCATCGTCGTTTCTTCATCGGCGGTAGCCAGAATGTACAACGGCTTGGTCAGCTTACTGGCATCGATATCGCGTACCGCATCCAGAATAAAGGCGAAGAAGCCCTTCATGTCGGCGGTCCCCAGCCCGTACAGCTTGTTGTCGTGCTCGGTCAGGGTAAAGGGATCTCGTGTCCAGCGCCCCTGATCGTAAGGCACCGTGTCGGTATGGCCCGCCAGCAGCAGGCCGCCGCTGCCTTCACCGAGGCTGGCCAGCAGGTTGAATTTGTTGCGGGTGTCCGGCACGGGCTGCACGTCGACGCGAAAGCCCAAATCGTTGAACCAGCTAGCCAGCAAGTTGATTAATGCTTCATTACTCTGATCGAGGGCGCCATCGGTGGCGCTGATCGACGGAGTGGCGATCAACGCCCGGTACAGCTCAATAAATGGAGGTAATTTCATCTTCACTGTTGACAGCCTTTGGTTAGGATAGTATCAATATTCATGCATTTATTTTGAATAAAAATACAGTAAGCTAGAGCGTAAGGGAACCTGTAACCCGGATGTTGATAAAAACATCACGCTCAACCACGTGGGTGAACCGCGCAACAACGCGACCAAGCCCTGCTACCGGGGTCGCCGTGACTCTTAGATTGCTAGCCAAGAAGGTGAAAGGCCACATGTTGAATACGCTGATTGTTGGTGCCAGCGGTTATGCCGGAGCAGAGCTCACGGCTTACCTGAATCGCCACCCACACATGAACATAACCGCTTTAGCGGTTTCAGCGCAAAGTGCAGATGCAGGAAAATTGCTTTCCGAGCTGCACCCTCAATTAAAAGGCATCGTCGATCTGCCATTACAGCCGCTGGTTGACGTTGCCGCAGCGGCCAAAGGCATCGACGTTGTTTTCCTCGCGACCGCCCATGAGGTGAGCCACGACATCGCGCCAGCATTCCTGGCCGCGGGTTGCGTGGTGTTCGATCTCTCCGGCGCATTCCGCGTGCAGGATGCTGATTTTTATCAACAGTATTATGGTTTTACACACCAGCATGCCGACTGGCTGGCGCAGGCAGTTTACGGCCTGGCGGAGTGGCAGAGTGAAAAACTCAAGCAGGCGCAGTTGATTGCCGTGCCGGGCTGCTACCCAACGGCTGCGCAGCTGGCGCTCAAACCGCTGCTCGACAAGCAATTACTGAACCTGGATCAATGGCCGGTCATCAACGCCGTTAGCGGCGTGAGTGGTGCAGGGCGTAAAGCCAGCGTCACGACCAGTTTCTGTGAAGTCAGCCTGCAACCTTATGGCCTGTTCAATCATCGTCATCAGCCAGAAATTTCTGCCCATCTTGGGGTGCCAGTTATCTTTACGCCACATTTGGGTAACTTCCCTCGGGGTATTCTGGAAACCATCACCTGCCGCCTGAACAAGGGCGTCACCGCGCAGGACGTGGCAGCGGCTTACCATGCGGCGTATGACGACAAACCGTTGGTGCGGTTGTATGACCAAGGGGTGCCAGCACTGAAATCCGTGGTGGGCCTGCCGTTCTGCGATATCGGCTTTGCCGTGCAGGGCGAGCATCTGATCGCCGTAGCCGCAGAAGACAACCTGTTGAAAGGTGCAGCCGCTCAGGCGGTGCAGTGTCTGAATATCCGTTTCGGCTTCCCTGAAACCCAATCCTTACTTTAAATCAGCGTGAGTAAACAGCAATGAATCCATTGATTATCAAACTAGGTGGCGTGCTACTGGACAGTGAAGAAGCGCTGGAGCGTTTGTTTACCGCGCTGGATGTCTATCGCCAGGAACATCAGCGCCCGCTGGTGATCGTTCACGGCGGCGGCTGCGTGGTGGATGAATTGATGAAACAGCTCTCCCTGCCGGTAGTGAAGAAGAACGGCCTGCGCGTTACTCCAGCCGATCAAATCGACATCATCACCGGCGCACTGGCAGGAACGGCCAATAAAACCCTGCTGGCCTGGGCGGTGAAGCACAAAATTAATGCGGTTGGCCTGAGCCTGGCGGACGGTGGCAGTGTTGCGGTAACTCAGTTGGACCCAGCGTTGGGCCACGTGGGCCACGCAGTACCAGGAACGCCTGCGCTGCTCAATACCTTGTTGGGCGCTGGCTACCTGCCGGTGGTCAGCTCCATCGGCATCACTGCCGAAGGCCAACTGATGAACGTGAACGCCGATCAGGCTGCGACGGCCCTGGCCGCCACGCTGGGGGCGGATTTAATCTTGCTGTCGGATGTCAGCGGTATTCTCGACGGCAAAGGGCAGCGCATCGCGGAAATGACCGCACAAAAAGCCGAGCAACTGATTGCTCAAGGCATCATTACCGATGGTATGGTGGTGAAGGTCAATGCGGCGCTGGATGCTGCACGTACCCTTGGCCGCCCGGTAGATATCGCCAGCTGGCGTAATGCCGAAAAGCTCCCTGCTCTGTTTAATGGTGTGTCGATTGGCACCCGGATCCTCGCTTAAATTTAGAATTAAAAAGGAATAACACAATGCAAAACAAAGGCATCAAGAAAATCGTTCTGGCGTACTCCGGCGGTCTGGATACTTCGGCCATCATTCCGTGGCTGAAAGAGAACTACGGTGGCTGTGAAGTGGTAGCCTTCGTGGCAGACATCGGCCAGGAGCGCGGCGATCTGGAAGGCGTTGAGCAGAAAGCTCTGCAATCCGGTGCCTCTGAGTGTCATGTTGTCGATCTGCGTGAAGAGTTTATCCGTGACTATGTTTATCCGGTGCTGCAGACCGGCGCACTGTACGAAGGCAGCTACCTGCTGGGTACCTCAATGGCACGTCCGATCATTGCCAAGGCTCAGGTTGAGCTGGCGCTGAAAGTGGGTGCCGATGCGCTGTGCCACGGGGCCACCGGTAAAGGCAACGATCAGGTGCGTTTCGAAACCACCTATACCGCATTGGCTCCGCACCTGAAGGTGGTCGCGCCTTGGCGTGAGTGGAACCTGCGTTCCCGTGAGGCCCTGCTGGATTACCTGAAAGTGCGTAATATCCCAACCACCGCTTCGCTGGAGAAGATCTACAGCCGTGACGAAAACGCCTGGCACATCTCTACCGAAGGCGGCGTGCTGGAAAGCCCGTGGAATGCGCCAAACAAAGATTGCTGGGTCTGGACTGTCGATCCGTTGGAAGCACCGGACAAGCCAGAAAAAGTGACCGTCACCGTAGAGAAAGGCTGCGTGGTTGCCGTTAACGGTGAAGCCATGAGCCCGTACAAATGTCTGGAAACCCTGAACGTGCTGGGTGCCAAACATGGCGTGGGCCGTATCGATATCGTGGAAAACCGCTTGGTAGGCATCAAATCCCGTGGTTGCTATGAAACCCCAGGAGGCACCATTATGGTCGCTGCGCTGCGTGGGGTCGAGCAGTTGGTACTGGATCGTGATAGCTTTAAATGGCGTGAGCAGTTGGGCCTGGAAATGTCCTACGTGGTCTACGATGGCCGCTGGTTTGCTCCGCTGCGTCGTTCCATTCAGGCTTCCGCACAAGCGCTGGCGGAAGAAGTTAACGGCGAAGTGGTATTGCAACTGTATAAAGGCCAGGTGACGGCGATCCAGAAGAAATCGGCCAACAGCCTGTACTCAGAAGAATTTGCGACCTTTGGCGAAGACGAAGTTTACGATCACAGCCATGCGGGTGGCTTTATCCGTCTGTTCTCGCTCTCTTCCCGTATCCGCGCGTTGAACGAGAAGAAAAAGTAACGTCGTTGGTTTAGCGTCAATTTGAGGGGCGCAGCATGCTGCGCCCTTTCGCATACTTATTCAGGAGCAAGATTATGGCACTTTGGGGCGGACGGTTTAGTCAGGCAGCGGATCAGCGGTTCAAACAGTTAAATGATTCCCTGCGCTTCGACTATCGCCTGGCGGAACAGGATATTGTGGGCTCCGTCGCCTGGTCAAAAGCGCTGGTGACCGTCAACGTACTGACGTCAGCAGAGCAACAGCAGCTTGAGCAGGCACTGAACGTGCTGCTGGAAGAAGTGCAGGCCGATCCTCTGGCAATCGTTAACAGCGACGCAGAAGATATTCACAGCTGGGTCGAGCAGAAGCTGATCGATAAAGTCGGCGATCTGGGTAAAAAGCTGCATACCGGCCGTAGCCGTAACGATCAGGTAGCCACCGATCTGAAACTGTGGTGCAAACATCAGGTTAGTGAACTGCATCAGGCATTGGTACAGCTGCAACAGGCGCTGGTAGAAACCGCCGAAGCCAATCAGGATGCGGTGATGCCGGGTTACACCCACCTCCAGCGTGCCCAGCCGGTAACTTTTGCCCACTGGTGCCTCGCTTACGTTGAGATGCTGGCGCGTGATGAAAGCCGCCTGCAGGATACGTTGAAACGTCTGGACGTCAGCCCGCTGGGTAGCGGTGCCTTGGCCGGAACTGCTTATCCGATCGACCGTGAACAACTGGCTGGCTGGTTGGGTTTTGCCTCTGCCACGCGCAACAGCCTGGACAGCGTCTCCGATCGTGATCACGTGCTGGAGCTGCTGTCCAATGCTGCCATCAGCATGGTGCACCTGTCGCGCTTTGCCGAAGATCTGATCTTCTTCAACAGCGGCGAAGCGGCGTTTGTCGAGCTTTCGGATCGCGTGACCTCAGGCTCATCCCTGATGCCACAGAAGAAAAACCCGGACGCGTTAGAGCTGATCCGTGGCAAGTCTGGCCGTGTGCAAGGGGCCTTGACCGGCATGATGATGACGTTGAAAGGCCTGCCGTTGGCTTACAACAAAGACATGCAGGAAGACAAAGAAGGGCTGTTCGACGCGCTCGACACCTGGATGGATTGCCTGCAGATGGCGGCATTGGTGCTGGACGGCATTCAGGTGAAGCGCCCGCGTTGCCAGGAAGCAGCACAGCAAGGCTATGCCAACGCCACCGAACTGGCCGACTATCTGGTTGCCAAAGGCGTGCCGTTCCGCGAAGCGCATCACATTGTGGGTGAAGCAGTAGTGGAAGCGATCCGCCAGGGCAAGCCGTTGGAAGACCTGCCGCTGAGCGATTTGCAGAAGTTCAACAGCGTGATTGGGGACGACGTTTATCCGATCCTGTCGCTGCAATCTTGCCTGGATAAGCGCGCGGCCAAGGGCGGCGTTTCTCCACAGCAGGTTGCCTATGCGATCGCCGAGGCGAAAAAACGCCTGTTCTAAGCTACGCTTGAGGGCAGCGCAATGCTGCCCTTATCCTGCCAATCGGGCGCACAAATAACGGTTCAGGCTAACGCCTTCATCCATAGCATTCATCGCCAGACGGCGATGCTGTTCCGGGGTCATCCGCAGCACCAGTTTCCCACTGAAGTTTTTCTCTGCCACTGCCTCTGGCGGCGTTTCGCCCTGGGCGAGCATATCGGCAATCACATCGCTCACCAGCTTTTCAATACCGTCCAACGCAGCGGTACGGGTAGGTGCCAGCCATGACAGAGAGGGAAACTCCGTACAGAGGCCGACATACTCGCTATCCTCCGCTGACCAGGTTATGCGGTAAGTGTAATGCTCATGTTTTTCCATTTTCTTCCTCCAGTTTAGCCAGCGCGCTGATCACCTGCTTGACTTGATATCCCTTTGCCATCCCGCTATCTGCACGTTGAATGTTCACACGTGGATCCCCCGGCCAAGGCATCTTGTAAACCTTGTGGCTACCACCGTTCAAGCGAGGTGGGCCAAACACAGTAAGTGCAGATCTTTACCAATGTGTTGAATTTGATATTGGCTTGCCGCTGTTGCAGATCGTCAATGGTTTCTCTGAGTCCTTTCATTTAGTGCCCCATATTAGTATCAATATTGATATCATTTCAAGATAAAGGAGCATAAAAATGACGCTAAAACCAAAACTCGGCAAGCAGGGGGATTCAAGGCTGGAATGCCATACGCAAAAAACCGGGCGCGGAGGCCCGGTTGTGCTGACTGACACAATAGCGAAAGGTTTATTCGCCAGGGCAACGCTGGCAGCGTTCTGCCTCAGACTCACCCAGCTTCAGCTTGGCTTGCAGATCGCGTAGCGCGGTACGCAACCCTTCTTCGATCACCGGATGGTAGAACGGCATATCCAGCATTTGGTCGATGGTCATCTGCTGCTGATGTGCCCAGGCCAGCAGATGGGCGATATGCTCCACGTCCGGCCCCATCATTTCAGCACCCAGGAAGCGGCCAGTCCCTTGCTCACCATAGACGTGCAAGATGCCTTTATTGCGTAGCATTACCCGGGAACGGCCCTGGTTTTCGAACGATACGGCACCCACTTCAAAGCAGCCACAGGCACTGAATTTCTGGTTCAGTTCACGGAAGGTCGAGCCGACCATGGCGATTTGCGGGTCTGAGAACACCACGGAAATCGCGCTACGGCGCAGGCCTGGCGTTACTTCTGGGAAGCTGCCGGCATTGTGCCCGGCAATACGAGCCTGATCGCTGGCTTCGTGCAGCAGTGGCAACTGGTTACTGGCATCCCCGGCGATGAAAATATGCGGCACGCTGGTTTGCATGGTTAAGCGATCGGCCTGTGGCACGCCTTTGGCATCCAGCACCAGGGTGGTATTTTCCAATCCCAGCTTGTCGACGTTCGGGCGGCGGCCGGTGGCGGCCAGCACGTAATCCACCATCATTTCCTGCGTTTGGCCGTGCAGATCCTGGTAGCGGATAAACACTTTGTCGCCTTCGCGCTGCATGATGTCTACTTTGACATCCGGGTCGAGATAGAACTCTTCACCCAGCGTTTTAGCAGCATATTCCCGCACTACGCTATCGGTCAGCGGGCCAACCGCGCCGCCAACGCCGAACACTTTAGTGGCAACGCCAAGGCGATGCAGCGCCTGGCCCAGTTCCAAACCGATCACTCCTGGGCCAAATACCGCGACGGACTGCGGCAAATCATCCCAGTTAAATACATCGTCATTGACGATCAGGCGATCGCCCAGATCGTTCCACGGCGCAGGCCAGCTAGGGCGGGAGCCGGTGGCAATTACGATACGCTGCGCGACGATGCGCGTATGTTCGTCAACCTGCAAGGTGTTGTCGTCAATGAAGCGGGCATAGCCCTGAATTTTGTCTGCGGCCGGGATGCTATCGACCCCTTCCAGTACAAAACCGACGAAGCGATCGCGCTCGCGTTTGACGCGATCCATCACTTCACGGCCATTGATGGTGGTTTTTCCCGCAGGATGGATGCCAAACCCTGGAGCCCGTTCGATCTGATGCACCGCTTCTGCCGCAGCAATCAGCAATTTGGAAGGCATACAGCCAACGCGGGCACAGGTCGTGCCAAAAGGTCCGCCCTCAATCATCACCACGCTCGGGGTAGAAAGTTTTGCTGCGCGGTAAGCGCCTAGTCCGGCTGTGCCGCCGCCAATGACGGCGACGTCGACATTCAACAGTTTCATATCCGCTCCTGAAGGGAATAAAAAAAGGGCGGGTTAGCACCCGCCAAAAGTCACATTACTGCTATGCCGTTGGTTTTTTCAGGCGACAGATTGTTGAACCGTGCCTGAGGCCCATCGGGTTTATTTTTATCATTCAGGCTGACAGGAAGTTTTCCAGATCGTCGCTACCACCGATGTGGCGACCACCGATAAACACCTGTGGCACGGTAGCGCGGCCGCTGACAGCGCGCAGGCTGACCGTGGTCGCGTCTTGGCCCAACACGATTTCTTCATATTGGATCCCGCGCTCTTGCAGCATTTGTTTGGCTTTGGCACAGAACGGGCAACCCGGTTTGGTGAACAGGGAAACCGATTCCTGCACTTGGAATTCCGGTGCCAGGTATTTCAGCATGGTGTCGGCGTCAGAAACTTCAAACGGGTCGCCCGGCTTGTTTGGTTCGACGAACATTTTTTCTACCACACCGTTACGCACCAGCATGGAGTAGCGCCATGAACGTGGACCAAAGCCCAGATCGGCTTTCTCAACCAGCATGTTCATGCCCTTGGTGAATTCACCGTTGCCGTCCGGCACGAAGGTAATATTTTCGGCGTGTTGATCGGCTTTCCAGGCGTTCATCACAAAGGTGTCGTTCACTGAGACGCACAGGATGCTGTCAACGCCGTGTTGCTTGAACACGCTAGACAGTTCGTTATAGCGCGGCAAATGGCTTGATGAGCAGGTTGGGGTGAACGCGCCCGGCAAGGAGAACAGGATCACGGTTTTGTCTTTAAACAGGTCATCCGTGGTGACATCGATCCATTGGTCGCCCTGGCGAGTATGGAAGGTAACCTGAGGGACTTTTTTGCCTTCTTGACTGGTAAACATGAATTAACCCCTTAATTAGAAAAATGAATTTTTTATGTTGGCGCCGTTGCGCTTCGTTGGGGGACATTATTCACTGCGGGGCTTGATAGTTCTAATCACTCGTTGCTATCTTATCTATCGCCATGAGCTATCATGGCCAGGAGGGAAACAACAATGAATATTCGTGATTTAGAGTATCTGGTCGCCTTGGCCGAGCACCGCCACTTCCGGCGTGCTGCCGACTCATGCCATGTCAGTCAACCAACATTGAGTGGACAGATCCGCAAGCTGGAAGACGAGTTGGGCGTGATGCTGCTCGAGCGGACCAGCCGTAAGGTGCTTTTCACGCAGGCAGGCTTACTGCTGGTGGAGCAGGCGCGCACCGTGCTACGCGAAGTCAAAGTCTTGAAGGAAATGGCCAGCCAGCAGGGGGAGGCGATGTCCGGGCCGTTGCATATCGGCCTGATCCCTACCGTGGGGCCTTATCTGCTGCCGCAGATTATCCCGACGCTGCATAAATCCTTTCCCAAGCTGGAAATGTACCTGCACGAAGCACAAACCCATCAACTGTTGGCACAGCTGGACAGCGGCAAGTTGGACTGCGCTATTCTTGCCCTGGTGAAAGAAACCGAAGCCTTTATCGAAGTGCCTTTGTTCGATGAGCCGATGCAATTGGCTGTCTATTCCGACCATCCGTGGGCGCAGCGCGAACGCGTGGCGATGGCCGATTTGGCGGGTGAAAAACTGCTGATGCTGGAAGATGGCCACTGCTTACGCGATCAGGCGCTGGGCTTTTGCTTCCAGGCCGGTGCTGATGAGGATACCCACTTCCGCGCGACCAGTTTGGAAACGCTGCGTAATATGGTTGCCGCAGGCAGTGGGATAACGCTGTTGCCCGCCTTGGCAGTACCGCGTGAACGCGAGCGTGACGGCGTCTGCTATCTGGAGTGCTACAAACCGGAACCGAAGCGCACCATTGCTCTGGTGTATCGCCCCGGCTCCCCGCTGCGTAGCCGCTATGAGCAGTTGGCCGAGGCTATTCGCGAACACATGCAGAACTACCTGAAAGCGAACTTAAAACAGGCGGTTTAAGCCGTTTAGCGCTGCCACGCGGTAGGCTTCGGCCATGGTCGGATAGTTGAAGGTGGTATTGACGAAATACTCGATGGTATTACCTTCACCTTTCTGTTCCATGATCGCCTGACCGATGTGAATGATCTCTGCCGCACGCTCACCAAAGCAGTGGATCCCCAGGATCTGCAAGGTATCGCGGTGGAACAGGATCTTCAGGCTACCCACGTTCATGCCGGCAATCTGCGCCCGGGCCAGGTGTTTGAACTGGGCGCGGCCCACTTCGTAGGGCACTTTCATTGCCGTCAGTTCCTGCTCGGTTTTACCGACGGAGCTGATTTCTGGAATGGTATAAATGCCCGTTGGAATGTCTTCGATCAGATGCCCGCTGGCTTCCCCAGAAGAGATGGCCTGAGCGGCGATGCGTCCCTGGTCATAAGCGGCAGACGCCAGACTCGGATAGCCGATCACGTCACCTACGGCATAAATGTGGGATACGGCGGTCTGATACATGCTGTTGACCTTCAGCAGGCCACGGCTGTCTGATTCCAGACCCACGTTCTCCAGGCCAAGCGCATCGGTGTTACCGGTACGGCCATTGGCGTACAGCAGGCAATCGGCCTTCACTTTCTTGCCGGATTTCAGATGCACAATCACGCCATCGTCGGTGCCTTCGATCTTCTCGAACTCTTCATTGTGGCGGATCACCACGCCGTTATTCCAGAAGTGATAAGACAGAGAATCTGACATCTCCTGATCGAGGAACGCCAGCAACCGATCGCGGGTGTTGATCAAGTCCACCTTCACGTTCAAGCCACGGAAGATAGAAGCATATTCGCAGCCAATCACCCCGGCGCCGTAGATAATCACGTGGCGTGGCTCGTGGTTCAGCTCCAGGATGGAGTCGCTGTCATAAATGCGCGAGTGGTTAAAATCAACGCCGTTCGGATGATAAGGGCGTGAACCGCAGGCGATCACGATATGGTCGGCGCGGATGGTATCCTGCGTGCCATCCATATAGCTTACGCTGACGGTGTTGGCGTCGATAAACTTGGCGTTACCGGCGAACAGCTTGCACTGGTTACGCTCGTAGAACCCTTGGCGCATGCGCGTTTGCTGGTTAATCACGCTGTCGGCGTGGCGTAAAATGTCAGGGAAGGTGGCGCTAAGGGTGCGGGAGTTGTTGTAAAGCGGGTTCTGGTTGAATTCGATAATGCGGCTGACAGCGTGGCGGAGGGCTTTTGAGGGGATGGTTCCCCAGTGAGTACAGCCGCCGCCCACGTTATTGTACCGTTCGATCACGGCCACGCGGGCACCTTGTTTCACCAGACCCATGGCTGCGCCTTCACCACCAGGGCCGGAGCCGATGATAATGGCATCAAATTGATAGTGTTGTTGCATGTAGGAGAGACCTGTTCTTATACAAATTTACAACGGTATCTTAACATCATAGCGCTGCGTGCCCAATTACCATTAGCCTTTTTGTGGCAAAGCACAATCGGTGTGGCCTAGAACTGTGACAAAGCGCGTTTGTATAAATGCTGTTGCAATAAATTTGCTATATTGCCAGTTCTGCGGCGTTAGACTGAAGAAGGGAAGTCATCCGGATATGCAAATGGGCGTCAGAGCACAACAAAAAGAACGCACTCGTCGTTCCCTCATTGAGGCGGCTTTCAGCCAACTGAGTGCCGAGCGCAGTTTTGCCAGCCTGAGCCTGCGTGAAGTCTCACGAGAGGCGGGCATCGCGCCCACGTCTTTCTATCGCCATTTTCGCGATGTGGATGAGCTTGGACTCACCATGGTTGACGAAAGTGGCCTGATGCTGCGCCAATTGATGCGCCAGGCACGCCAGCGTATTGCCAAAGGCGGCAGCGTGATCCGCACGTCGGTATCGACCTTTATGGAGTTTATCGGCAATAATCCCAACGCCTTTCGGCTGTTGCTGCGAGAACGTTCCGGCACCTCGGCCGCATTTCGTGCGGCGGTAGCACGGGAAATCCAACATTTTATCGCCGAACTGGCAGATTACCTTGAGCTGGAAAACCATATGCCTCGCAGCTTTACCGAGGCGCAGGCGGAAGCTATGGTGACGATTGTCTTCAGTGCCGGTGCGGAAGCGCTGGATATTGATATTGAACAACGGCGGCAGCTCGAAGAAAGGTTAGTGTTGCAACTGCGGATGATCTCCAAAGGAGCCTATTACTGGTATCGCCGCGAACAAGAAAAAGCATCTGTATCCCACGTATAACAAGGTGAAAGTCATGGAAAAACTAAGCCGTGAGAATGGTACTTTACTGCTGGCGTTGATTGCCGGCCTGTCCGTAAACGGTTCCTTTGCCGCGCTGTTCAGCTCGGTGGTGTCGTTTTCAGCCTTCCCGTTGATTGCTTTGGTGTTGGCGGTATATTGCCTGCATCAGCGTTATCTGAACCAGCCAATGCCGGATGGCATGCCAAAACTGGCGGCCGGCTGTTTCCTGTTGGGCGTCCTGGGATATAGCGCGATCGTGCGTGCGGAATATCCGCAGATCGGCTCGAACTTCCTGCCCTCGATTGTTTGCGTGGTGCTGGTGCTCTGGATTGGTTTCCAATTAAAGAAACGCAATACCGTCACTGTTCAGCATTAAAAATGGTTTCATCGAGAAAAGGCACTCCGCGGAGTGCCTTTTTTGTTTTTACAGTGGTGCGGATACTCCGCAGCCAGCTCGCGATGTAGGGCGCAGCGCCCGTCTAGATCAACGGCGTTCGAGTAATACGCCACATTCCATATGATGGGTGTATGGGAACTGATCGAATAGAGCCAGGCGAGTGATGTTGTGCGTGGCCTGTAGCGTATCCAGATTGGCGCACAGGGTCTCCGGGTTGCAGGAGATGTAAAGGATGCGTGGATAGGTCTGCACCATCTTCACCGTTTCCTCATCCAGCCCGCTGCGCGGCGGATCGACGAAAATCGTTTCACAGTTATAGCTGCTCAGATCGATCCCTTTTAACCGGTTGAACTCGCGAGCGCCGTTCATTGCCTGAGTGAAATCCTCCGCCGCCATGCGGATAATCTGCACGTTGTCGATATGATTGGCCGCGATGTTGTACTGCGCCGCCGCCACCGAAGGCTTGGCAATTTCAGTGGCTAACACCCGCTCGAAGTTGCGGGCCAAGGCCAGCGAGAAGTTGCCGTTACCGCAATACAGTTCTAGCAGATCCCCTTTTGAACCTTGGGTCACATCCAGCGCCCATTCCAGCATTTGCACGTTCATGGCTGCGTTGGGCTGGGTGAAGCTGTTTTCAACCTGGCGATAAATCATTTCGCGGCCAGCGACCGGCAGCACTTCGTCGACGTAATCCTGATCCAGCATGATTTTCATCTTCGAGGCGCGGCCAATCAGCTGCACATCGAAGCCGTCTGCGCGTAACGCGTCACGCAGCGCAGTGGCATCTTGCTGCCATTGTTCGTCCAGCTTGCGGTGATACAGCAGTGAGGCAATGATTTTACCGCTTTGCGTAGAAAGATAATCGATCTGGAACAGCTTGTGGCGCAGCACCGGATTGGGCTTGAGGGCCGCCATCAGGGCGCTCATCAGGCGGTTAATCAGCTCACTGGCCGCCGGGAAGCTATCGACACGGATACGCTGCTTGGTCTGCTGATCGAACATGATGTGGTACATATCGTCCTCATCATGCCAGATGCGGAATTCCGCACGCATCCGGTAGTGGCTGACTGGCGAGCGAAACACTTCCGGCTCGGGCGCCGTGAACGGTGACATCATGGTCTTCAGGCGGGCTGTTTTCTCCGCCAGTTGGTCGTCATAGCGTTCAATGGGCAAATTCTCGGGCGTCATGGTTTCTCTCGTCAGGCAAATTGGATCAGCGGGGGATTGTAGGGAATCAGCCCGTGAAGTCCAGTTTTGTTGTGGTGCTATTTTGCAACACTGTTGGCAATCTAGACATCCATTTTCATTGATTGTAGCATTGCCGTCCGGTCTCAAGCAGCGAGTGAAAAGGGAATCCAGTGCAAATCTGGAGCTGACGCGCAGCGGTATGGGGAAGTCACGGCGATAGCGTTAAATAACGCAGACACTGTCCACTGCAGGATGGGAAGTCATCGCCCGGTGCGGGTTGCCACAGGCAACCGGCAAATCCCAAGCCCGAAAACCTACCGGTGTACGTCGCAATATCCATAGCCGTCGCGAACTACCGGCCGTGGCCCTGCGGCATCCCCAATGAAGTTTGGATGCTTTTTATAATGACAATGATAAAAAATACACTGCTGGCGGTGGTCTCCTCCGTGACGGCATTTTCTGGATGGGCGCAAGATAACACCACGGCTAAAAGTAGCGATGATCTGGTGGTTACCGCCAATCGCTTCCCTCAACCGGTCTCTTCCGTATTGGCGCCTGCCGATGTGGTGACCCGCGAAGATATCGACCGTTGGCAGGCCAAAAGCCTCAATGATGTGATGCGTCGTTTGCCCGGTGTCGATATTTCACAGTATGGCGGTATGGGGCAGGGGTCATCTCTCTCGGTACGCGGCACTGAAGCTCGTCATGTATTGGTACTGATCGACGGCGTGCCAATGGCCCGTTTGGGGATCAGCAACGGCGTCGATTTTAACCAGGTTCCGTTGGCGCTGGTTCAGCGTGTGGAGTTTATCCGTGGGCCGCGTTCCGCCATTTACGGTTCTGGTGCTATCGGTGGGGTCATCAACATCATTACCCAGACGGATAAAGAGGGCGGTAAAGTCCAGGCGGGTATCGGTTCTAAAGGATACCAGCAGTACGATGGTGCCTTGCGCCAGCGTTTTGATAATACGGTTGCTACCGTTGCGGGCAGTTACCAGATGACCAATGGCTTCAATGTGCAGCCAGGCTCGCCTTATTCGGTCGACAGCGATCGTGACGGTTTCCGTAATAAAAGCTTCTGGGGTGGGTTGGAGCAGCAGTTCAATCAGAATTTCTCAGGCTTCGTGCGGGGTTATGGTTATACCAATAACTCGGACTACGATGTCGGCAGTGTACCTTACAGCCCGAAGTACAGTAATGATGAAGACCGCCTGTATAGCCACACCTATGATATGGGGCTGCGTTTCCTGTCTGGGGCTTTCTCTTCTCAACTGACGGGCAGCTATCAGAAACAGAAGGATTACAACTACAGCAGCCAGAACGGCCGTTATGGCATCAGTACCACACTTGATGATATGGATCAGCGTAACCTGCAATGGGGCAACACCTATGCTTTCGAGCACGGCAGCGTCACTGCCGGTGCCGATTTCCAGCAACAGCGCCTGACCTCTTCCGACAATTCCTTTGCCGATACCTATAAAAGAGACAACACGGGGCTGTACCTGAGCGGTCAACAGCAGTTTGGCAGCGTGACGCTGGAAGCCTCTGGGCGTGAAGACAAGGCAGGTGACTT
Source organism: Serratia sp. Res13-Sevr-LER1-36-b (assembly GCF_015673035.1). Classification (NCBI taxonomy): domain Bacteria; kingdom Pseudomonadati; phylum Pseudomonadota; class Gammaproteobacteria; order Enterobacterales; family Yersiniaceae; genus Serratia; species Serratia sp. Res13-Sevr-LER1-36-b. Next base: position 173,841 of record NZ_JADACK010000013.1, read on the forward strand.
TGGTTGGCACGGCACTTGGCAGACCGCGGCGGGTTGGGAGTTTGTTGATGGCTATCGAGCCACCTTGTCTTACGGTACTGGTTTCCTGACGCCATCGCTGGGCCAGCAATATGGCTCAAAACGCTTTGGCATTGATTCCAATAGTAATCTCAAGCCGGAAGAGTCCAAACAGTGGGAAATGGGTCTGGAAGGTTTGACCGGGCCGTTGGATTGGCGTCTGTCTGCTTACCATTACAAAATCCAGAACCTGATCAACTATGATTCTGACCCGGTGACCTATCAGGGCCAGTATTACAATGTGGATAGGGCAACGATTAAAGGCGTTGAATGGACGGGTAGCTTTGATACCTGGATGTTCACCCACAGGTTGACGCTGCAATATATCGATCCGCGTAATGACCAGACCGATGAGGTGTTGGCGCGCCGTTCGAAACGTCAGGCCAAATATCAGCTGGATTGGACGATGTTCAACCTGGACATGGATATCTCGTATCAGTACTACGGCAAGCGCTACGACAATATCTCTTCTACTTATAACCCTGAGCAGCGCGTATTGCCGAGTTACAGCACGGTCGACGTGAGCGCCTCATATCCAATAACCTCTCAACTGACAGTTCGTGGTAGAATTGCCAACCTGTTTGATAAAGATTATGAGACGGCTTATGGCTACGCTACCCCAGGAAGAGAGTACTACCTCACTGGCAGCTATACCTTCTAACGCCACTGCGGCTCCTCGCCCGACGGCGCTGGTTTTTGATTCCGGCGTCGGCGGGTTGTCAGTGTTTCAGGAGGTTCGGCAACTGCTGCCGGATCTCCACTATATCTACGCCTTCGATAACGTGGCATTCCCCTACGGCGAGAAATCCGAAGAGTTTATCGTGGAGCGCGTGCTGGAAATTGTCAGTGCGGTTCAGCAGCGCCATCCTCTGGCAATCGTCATCATTGCCTGTAATACCGCCAGTACCGTTTCCTTACCCGCACTGCGTGAACGTTTTGCTTTCCCGGTAGTGGGGGTGGTGCCTGCGATCAAGCCTGCTGCCAAACTGACCGCCAACGGTATCGTCGGTTTGCTGGCTACGCGTGGTACGGTTCAGCGTACTTATACTCATGAACTCATCGAGCGTTTCGCGACAGATTGCAAAATCGAGCTGTTAGGCTCTTCTGAGCTGGTGGAACTGGCAGAGGCCAAACTGCATGGTGAACCTGTACCGCTGGCAACGCTGAAGAAAATATTGCAGCCGTGGCTGAACATGCGCGAGCCTCCGGACACGGTAGTGTTGGGCTGTACTCACTTCCCTCTATTATCTGAAGAGTTGATGCAAGTCCTGCCTGAAGGAACGCGGCTGGTGGATTCCGGTGCGGCAATTGCCCGCAGAGCCGCATGGCTTATCTCTAATCAGGAAAATCTGGTCTCAACTCAGGAAGAGAATCTGGCGTATTGCATGGCACTGAATGAAGACACCGATGCTTTATTGCCCGTTTTGCAGGGTTATGGCTTTAAATCGTTGAAAAAACTGCCGCTTTAATGGAGTTTTGCTTAAACATTCGACGGTCAGAAAAAAAAGTGAATTTAGGGGTTGCGGCGTTCTGAGAACTCCCTATAATGCGCCTCCACTGACCGGGAACAACGACGAAGCAGTCGCCCAGCCAGGAAGAAGCAACCCGGTGAAAACACCGCGTCTCGTAAGAGAAAAAGGTTGACTCTTCAGCGGGAAAGCGTAATATGCACCTCCCGCGTTACCGAGAAACATC
>NZ_JADACK010000014.1:0-124316 GCF_015673035.1 Serratia sp. Res13-Sevr-LER1-36-b
CACAGGGAGAGGGGACCGATCGAGTTCGCTGATTTTTCTGTGTAATATGTGTGAGTCCAGTAAAAGTTGATATCCCATTCCCTCTCTTCTTACATTCCGCTTCCCGAAGTTGCACGAAACCAACCAACCACTCCGGTCAGCTCCCTCTCCCTGTGGGAGAGGGTTGGGGTGAGGGGCCGACTACTCTGCCTCAGCACCGGGTTTTTCATCCTTGCGGTGCAGCAGCGAATACACCGCCGGGATCACCAACATCGATAACAATGGCGCACTCACCATACCGCCAATCATCGGTGCGGCAATCCGCTGCATCACCTCTGAGCCAGCACCGCCGCCCCACATAATCGGCAGTAAACCGGCCATAATGGTCGCCACCGTCATCACCTTCGGCCTGACGCGCAACACCGCCCCTTCGCTAATCGCCGCCATCAGTTGCTGATGACTCAACGGCTGACCGGGCTGACGATGTTTCGCCAACGCCTGATTAAGGTACAGCACCATAATCACACCAAACTCCGCCGCCACCCCGGCCAGGGCAATAAAACCTACCGCCCCCGCTACCGACAGGTTGTAATCGAGCAGATACAGCAGCCAGACCCCACCTATCAGCGCAAACGGCAGCGTCGCCATGATCAGCAGCGCATCGCTCACGCTGTTGAAGGTGACAAACAGCAGCACGAAGATGATCGCCAGCGTTACCGGCAGCACAATCTTCAACTGGGCGCTGGCGCGTTCCAGATACTCAAACTGCCCGGACCAACTGAGGGAAACCCCGGCAGGCAGCTTCACCTGCTGCGCCACCACCTGTTGCATCTCTTCCACCGCCGATTTCAAATCGCGCCCGCGCAGATCGACATAGATCCAATCCGAAAGCCGGGCGTTCTCGCTTTTCAGCATCGGTGGCCCTTCGGTGATGCGAATATCCGCCAGTTCTGCCAAAGGTACTTGCCCACCCGTCGCCGTCACCACCGGCAATTCACGCAGCTTTTGCAGCGAATCACGGATCTCCCTTGGATAACGGACGTTGATCGGATAACGCGCGCGTCCTTCAATGGTTTCAGCGATGTTTTCCCCACCCACCAACGTAGAGACCACCGATTGCAGCTCTTTCACCGAAACGCCGTAACGTGCCGCACGCTGGCGATCGATATCGATATCCACATAGCGCCCTCCAGCCAGGCGCTCCGCCAGCGCGGAAGTCACACCTGGAACCTGCTTCACCACCTGCTCAATCTGGCTGGCCGCCTGCTCAATATCGGCAATATTGCTGCCGTTGACCTTGATACCTACCGGGCTTTTGATGCCGGTCGCCAGCATATCCAGACGGTTACGGATCGGCGGCACCCAGACGTTGGCAATGCCGGGCACCTTGACCACGCTGTCCAGTTCGGCCACCAGCTTGTCCATCGTCATGCCGTGCCGCCACTGGTCGCGGGGCTTAAAGCGAATGGTGGTTTCCAACATGGTTAGCGGAGCCGGATCGGTTGCCGTCTCCGCCCGCCCGGCCTTGCCAAAGACCGTGTCCACTTCCGGCACGGTTTTGATCAACCTGTCGGTCAATTGCAGCAGCCGTGCCGCCTCACGGGCCGATATCCCCGGCAGGGTCGAAGGCATATACAGCAGATCCCCTTCGTCCAATGGTGGCATAAACTCGCTGCCCAGGCGGCTGAGTGGGAATAAGGTCAGCACCAACAGCAGAGCGGAAATCCCCAGGGTGGTTTTAGGCCGCGCCAGTACCGCCGCCAGCAACGGCTGATACATGCGGATCAAGGCGCGATTGATCGGATTGGCATGTTCGTCCGGAATGCGGCCCCGGATAAAATAGCCCATCAGCACCGGTACCAGCGTGATGCCCAATCCGGCGGATACCGCCATTGCATAGGTTTTGGTGAACGCCAATGGCGCAAACATCCGCCCTTCCTGCGCCTGTAGCGAAAACACCGGAATAAACGACAGGGTGATGATCAACAGACTACAGAACAGCGCCGGGCCAACCTCCACCGCCGCCTGCTCTGAGATGTGCCAGTAATCTTTTGAGGTGGGCTGCTGGCCGGGATGACGTTGCCGCCACTGCTCCAGCACTTTGTGCATGTTTTCGATCATCACAATCGCCGCATCCACCATCGCGCCGATGGCAATGGCGATCCCCCCCAGCGACATGATGTTGGCATTAACGCCCTGGTAATGCATCACCACAAAGGCACCCAGGATCCCCAGCGGCAGAGTCACCATCGCCACCAGTGCCGAACGGAAGTGGGACAGGAATAAAGCGCACACCACCGCGACCACCAGGAACTCTTCCAACAGCTTGAATGACAGCGTATCGATCGCGTTTTCGATCAGTTGCGATCGATCATAAACCGGCACGATCTCCACGCCCGGCGGCAGGGTGTGCTGAAGCTGTTGCAGCTTGGCCTTCAGCGCATTAATGGTTTCCAGCGCATTCTTACCATAGCGCATCACCACAATACCGCCCGCCACTTCACCTTCACCGTTGAGTTCTGCCACGCCACGGCGGATTTCCGGCCCCTCACGTAATTCTGCGACCTGTGACAACAGGATCGGCACACCGTCGCGGGCAGTGATCACCACGTTATTAAAGTCGGCCAGTTTTTTCAGGTAGCCGGAGGTGCGTACCATATACTCAGCCTCCCCCATCTCCAGCAGCGCACCGCCGCCTTCCTGGTTGGCATCCTGAATGGCGCTCACCACCTGCTGATGGGTAATATTCAGCGCCCGCATACTTTGCGGATTTAATATCACCTGATATTGCCGCACCATGCCGCCAACGCTGGCCACTTCCGCGACGTTAGGCACGGTTTTCAGTTCGAACTTGAGCGTCCAGTCCTGCAAGGCACGCAGATCTGCCAGGCTGTGTTTACCGGTACGATCGACCAGCGCATACTCATAAACCCAGCCAACGCCGGTAGCATCCGGCCCCAGCGCCACTTTGACCTGCGGCGGCAGCGAGGACTGCACCTGGCTGAGTGACTCCAACACCCGCGAACGCGCCCAGTAAGGATCGGTACCGTCTTCAAACAGAATGTAGACGTAGGCGTCGCCGAACATCGAGAAGCCCCGCACCGTGCTGGCTCCTGGCACCGTCAGCATGGTGGTGGTCAGCGGGTAGGTCACCTGATCTTCAATCACCTGCGGCGCTTTGCCCGGATAGGTCGCCCGGACGATCACCTGCACGTCAGAGAGATCGGGCAGCGCATCCAGCGGTGCCTTCTGCAACGCCCATACGCCCCACCCGGCCAGTAATATCGAAGCCAGTAATACCAACAGGCGATTGCGTATCGACCAGCGGATCACGGAGGCGATCATTGGTGGCCTCCTTGCGGCATGATCTGGCTAATGTGCGAGCCGTTTTCATCCACGCTAAAGTGGAACATCACCTTGCTGCCGATACCAATCCCGGTGGGTAAGCCACCCGCAGGCAGGGTGAAATCCATGGTCATCGCGGGCCATTGCAACTCTGCGACCGGATCGTGCGACAGCGTGACGGTATCATTATCCACCGCCTCTACCACACCTAGCGTCTGATACTGTTTTACCCCCTCCTGCGCGGCCATCTGTGGCAAGGCGCTGCGCATGCTGGCTTCGGAATCAATCAGGAACTGGCCCGAGGTGACCACCTGTTGCCCGGCTTGCAGACCCTGTTTAATTTCTACCCAGCCGTCCTGTGCCAGGCCGGCGACCACGTCAACCGGAGCAAAGTGGCCGTTCCCTTCCGCCACCAGCACCCGGTTGCGATCGCCACTGCCGATCAAGGCCTCCTGCGGGATAGCCAGCACTGGCTTGGCCCCGGCGTTTTGGGCCAGTTGCACCTGCAAATACATGCCCGGTTTCAGGCGCTGTTGGGGATTTTTCAGCACGATACGCGCTTTAAAGGTACGGGTAAGCGGATCGACGTTAGGCAGCAGCTCGCTAACCTCCCCGGTAAAGCGTTCACCCGGCCAACTGGCGGAACTGGCTGCCACTGCATCGCCAACCTGTAACAGCCCGGCCTGCGCCTGCGGGTAATCAATCACCATCCACACCGGATCGAGACTGGCCAGCTCAAACAGTCCCTGCGTCGCGGTGACCTGCATCCCTTCCCGTGCGTCCAGCTTGTTGATAAACCCGCTCTCCGGGGCGGTAATGGTAATGCGGGTCTGAGGTTGGCCACTGCGTTCAACCTGGCGAATGATGGCTTCAGGCATAAACTGCAATGCCAGACGCTGGCGGGCGGCAGAGGTCAGTGCGCTATCGCCCAGTTTGCGGATCGCCAGGTATTCCTGCTGTGCAGCACTCCAATCCGGGATCCATAGCTGTGCTAACGCTTGCCCTTTTTTTACCTGCTGCTGGCTGGCACGCACATAGAGTTTGTCTATCAGCCCGTTGGCCCGGGCGGCAATGACCTGAACGCCGCGCTCATCGGTGGCAACGCTGCCATAGGCATCAAGCTGCAAATTCAATTCACGCAGTTGTGCTGCCGTTGTACGGACGCCCAGATTCTGCTGCTGGCGGGCGCTGATAGTGACACCACCATCATCCTGCTGCTCATCGGCATAGCGTGGCACCAGTTCCATATCCATAAACGGCGATTTGCCCGGCTTATCAAAACGCTGGCCTGGCACCATCGGATCGTACCAATACAGCACCTGCCGTTCGGCACCGCCGCTGGCGGGTTGCGCCGCGGTTTTTTCCCCGGCAAGCCAATAGCCGCCCATAGCACCGCCCAATAGGGCGACTAACAGCGTCAGGCTAAAACGCATTTTCATGACTTTGCCTCCTGCACGGTGAGATAACGGATGGCGGCCCACAGCTGAGCCAATTCACGCGCGGCCTTACCGGCGCTAAGGCGGCTGTCGAGCAAGGCCCGGCGCGCCTCCAACACCGAGGAGAGATCGCTTTTGCCACTGCGGTATTGCGCCAGTTGCAGTGCCACACGCTGTTGCTGCAGCGGGATCGCCTGCTGTTGCTGACGCTGCCATTGCGCCTGCGCGGCCTGATACTGCGCCAGCAGGGTATCCAGCTGGGCCTGATGATCGCGGATCAATAATGTCAGTTGGTCGTTGGCTTCCATCGAGCGGGAAACGTCAGCGGCATAGTCCTTATCCTGACGCTGTGAGCGGAACAGGGGCAGATCGACGGTAAACATCACACCCGCCATATCCTCATAGCCATCGGCCCGTTTGCCATACGACACCTCTATCCCAACGTCCGGAATGGCGGCCACCTCGGACTGTGCCGATCGCGCCTTGGCCACATCGGCCTCACGGCTCGCCTGCACTACCTCTGGATGCTGTTTGATCGCTTGTCGTAACAGGTTGCTCTCGGCGGGCAGGCGCTCGAAGCGTGGCAACGGGCCACCGATCCCCTCAACCTGCTGCCCGGTCAACTGGGTCAAGCGCGCCTGGGCGATGGTGACGTCACGCTGCGCCTCACTAAGCCGATCCTGCATCGCCAACAGCGTCAAACGAGCATCGATAACGTTAGCGGCTGGCGAACTGCCACTGGCTACTCCGGCATGTTGCGCGGCGATCTGACGCTCACTCTCCTTGAGCAAGGCCGTAGCATCCTTCAGCGTCTGCTGGCTCAACGCCAACTCCAACCAGGCTTGTGCCGTCTGCTGCTGCAAGCGGGCGCGGATCGTCGCACTGCTGGCTTCGGTTTTATTGGCCTCGGCCCGAAGGGTGTCCGCCTTACGTTGGCGTTTGGTGCTGCTGACATAATCCTGCATGATGCCAACCCGCTCCATGGTCATCCCGTCACGGGTCAAGCGCCGGGCGCTACTGCCTTGTACCGGCACGTTTTCAATGCCGAATTTCAGCTTGGGATCGGGCAGTTCCATCGCCGAATCCGCCATGTTTTGCAACGCATTCACCTGATGCTGATTGGCCGAAAGCTCGGCGGAATAGCGCTCCGCCGCCGCCAACGATTGCTCCAACGTCAGGCCGGTTGCCTGCGCACTCGCCGTCCAACAGGCGAGCAGCAGCCAGCCCACCCGCAATGGGTGAGAAAGTAGTCTGGACATGGTGCCCCCGTTAGTCTTGGCTGGCGCTGATGGCGGTCAGCTGATAGCCGCCGTCAACCTGACGGAAGCTGAACTCCACCGCAGTCCCGGCAACCAAGGCAGGCAACGGCGGCTGGGGCTGAAGGAAATTCATGGTCATCGGCGGCCAGTTCAAGGCAGGGATGGCAGGATGGGCGAGCGACACTTTCTGCTCACCCCAGGCCTTAACGGTCCCTTTAGAGTGATAGACGGCGGCGTCTTGGCTGGCATGTTGGTGATGTTGCATCTCCGCGGCGGAGACAAATGAAGAGAACATCAGAGAGATGAAAACGGCAGTGATCAGATTACGCATAACGATAGCTCCATAACATAGACAAAAACAACTCAGGTCGCCGTGCTGGACGGCAAAGCGGTTGGTTTGGCTATTCACGGAAGCGGCAGAAGACGATCTCTGCCGGTGGGCCTGCTATCGGAGGGGTTTGCCAATCGAGGCGTAAGAACTGTGCCTGAGGCTGAGGAGCGGCAACCAACAGCTCACTGCTGGCAGGTATTACTGCCGCCAGGGCAAGATTACCGTGGTCTTGCTGGGCCGAATCTGGAACGCAGTGCTTTTCACACACCGGCCCTTCGGCCTGCATCATCTCATTTGCTAGCGGATCGGCGGCCTGCATATGCATCGTATGCTGCGCGGCTGGCGCAACGGTGGTGAGTTGCAGGTCACAGTGATGGCTGGCGATCGCCAGTTGGCTGTTGAGCAGGAGCCAGCAGACGGCCAATAGCCATGCTGCGGCCCGCTTCTTGGCGAAGCGCAACCGATGCATAGATATTGAGATGGACGCCAAAGCCGACATGCAAAAATTCCAGATGAAGAAACTGCGCTGAGTATATCGGCAGAAAACTGCCGCAGGAACGGAATTTACACCCGCTGACAAAGCCGACTCGGAACAATCCTGCAAACTGGAAATGCTTTGATTTCAGTCAACTACACATCTTAAAAATCCCGCTAATCATAGCAAAAAACCGGCTTTCGCCGGTTTGCATATTAATTTAGCCCCAAGGTCCACTGGGCTATTTTGAAGTAGATGATCAAGCCGGTGCCGTCTATCAGCGTGGTGATAAACGGGGCGGAGACTACGGCAGGATCCACACCGAAGCGTTTCAGTGCCATTGGGATCACGGAAGAGACAATCGCGGCCCACAGCGTAATACAAACCAGGGTCAAGCTCACGATGAGCGTAATCTCATAGCCGATCCCCATCATCCAACCACGGAACGCGCCAGCACAGGCCAACGTTAACGCGATCATGATCGAGGTCGTCATTTCCTTGCGTAGCACGCGCCCCACATCGCGCATGCGGACCTCTCCCAAGGCCATGGCCCGCACAATGGTGGAGGTGATTTGCGTGCCGCTGTTACCACCTGTACCCACCAATAGTGGGATAAAGAAGGCCAGGGCAATCGCCGCTTCCAATGACTCTTCAAAATGCTGAATAACCGTGCTGGTATAAGCCTCGGCGACGAACAGCAGCAGCAGCCACACACTACGTTTTTTCCACAGTTCGAAGGAGGTCATTTCAAGGTAAGGCTTATCCAGCGGCAGGCTTGCCCCTTGCATATGGGCATCCTCGGTGTTTTCATCCTCGATAATCTGGGCTATTTCGCGCTCGGTTAAGCAGCCAACTAAACGGCCATTATCGACCACCGCCACAATATCTAAATTATTATTGTCCACCAGTTTAGCGATATGTTCACGTTCGTCCGTGGGTTTTACATGGAAGAAGGTGGTCTCCATCATATCCTTGATACGCTCGCCATTATGTTCTTCCTGCAATAAGCGTTTAACAGAAAGTACACCCACCAGTTTGGTGCCGTCTTCAATAAAGATTTGTGCGGGAATATCGTCGTTGGACAGTTGATTAACGAATATTTTCCTGGCTTCGCCAACGTAAAGATCTTGATGCAGAACAAAGACTTTTTTGTTCATATAACGCGCGATGGCGTCGTCTTCAAAGTTGGCGTTTTGGTAAAGGTCTTGCAATACAACATGTGACATTCTAGATACTCCCGATTGAAAGATGGAGTCTCATAGAGGCGACAAGACAGGACAGCGAAAGCCGATCCCCACGTCTTGGGTTTAGCACTATACAACGTATCCCCAGGGGGAAGTTACCTTAGCAATGCCTTGATTCGGCTAATGCTTGTTTTACCCTTGGTGGCCTCTCTCGATGCCATTAGAGCGGTAACTTGTGTTCGTATAGGAGCCTCGCCATAACGAGATCGTAAAGCTAGATAAAGCGTGGGCATTATGACTGGTTTGGTTATTCGTATCGGGAAAAGGGGTATTTTGTTGAGGTGTTATTTATTATTCGGGCCAAAAAATAACCGGATTAATTTATTATCCTTTCAGGCCACGGCTAAATTAAACGAAAAACCACCCGCTGTTTAAGTTATCTGCTGTCATTTTTTTGATCTGCGAAATCTTAATTCGTACTGATGTAGGGTATAGCTTTTAAAACGCAAAAAAAATCGGGCACCTATTACGGTGCCCGATTGATAATATGATGCTCTGCGCTTACTTCTGCAGTTTACGCATTACCAGCGTGGCGTTGGTGCCGCCGAAACCGAAGCTGTTGGACATGACCGTGGTCAGCTCACGCTTGGTTGGCTCTGTCACGATGTTCATGCCAGCCGCCTTCTCATCGAGGTTATCGATGTTAATGCTTGGCGCAATGAAGCCGTGCTCGACCATCAGCAGGCTATAAATCGCTTCCTGCACGCCCGCCGCACCCAGTGAGTGGCCGGTCATGGCTTTGGTTGAAGAAATAGCCGGGGTGTTATCGCCAAAGACTTCACGGATCGCGCCCAGTTCTTTCACGTCGCCGACCGGCGTAGAGGTGCCGTGTACGTTCATGTAGTCGATTGGGGTGTCTACGCCCTGCATTGCCATCTTCATGCAACGCACCGCGCCTTCACCCGATGGAGCCACCATGTCGGCACCGTCTGAAGTGGCACCGTAACCGATGATTTCCGCATAGATATGTGCGCCGCGAGCCAGAGCATGCTCCAACTCCTCAACCACGACCATGCCGCCGCCGCCTGCGATAACGAAACCGTCACGCGCTGCATCATAGGTACGGGAAGCTTTTTCTGGCGTGTCGTTATAGCTGGTAGACAGCGCGCCCATGGCGTCGAATTCGCAGGCCATTTCCCAGCACAGCTCTTCACCACCGCCAGCAAAGACGACGTCTTGTTTACCCAGTTGGATCAGCTCAACGGCGTGGCCGATACAGTGTGCTGAAGTTGCGCAGGCAGAGCTGATGGAGTAGTTCACGCCGCGAATTTTGAATGGGGTAGCCAGGCAGGCAGAAACGCCTGATGCCATCGCCTTGGTCACCATGTATGGGCCAACGCCACGCAGGCCTTTGGCGCGCATACCGTCAGAACCCGCCACCTGGTTACGTGGAGAACCACCACCGGAACCGACCACCAGACCGGTGCGATCGTTGGAAACCTGATCGGCTGCCAGGCCGGAATCTTGAATCGCTTGTTCCATGGAGAGATAGGCGTAAACCGACGCGTCGCTCATAAAGCGCATCACTTTACGGTCAATCAGACCGGTAGTGTCGAGTTTAACATCACCCCATACGTGACTACGCATGCCGGAATCTTTCAGCTCCTGAGAGAAGGTGATCCCAGAGCGGCCTTCCTGCAGACTTGCCAGGACCTCCTGCTGGTTGTTACCAATGCTGGAGACGATTCCCAGGCCAGTAATCACTGCACGTTTCATTCAAGTACCTCTTCCACAATTTACATTCGGGATTTTGCATCGCACTTTAGCGTACAGATGTACGCCGAACAAGTCCGATCAGAATAATTTTGCATTATCTTTACCCAGTTTGCACCTCGGGGCTACCCCCGTTAAAATCGCTTTATCCCTTGAATTACGAGCAACCTACCGTGAGCAATGCCCCCATCCAAACCGCAGCGTTAAGCTGGAATGAACAAGGTACACCTGTTTCGAAACAGTTTGATGACGTCTATTTTTCCAACCAGGATGGGCTGGAGGAAACCCGCTACGTCTTTCTGGGGGGCAACCGGTTGCCACAACGCTTCAGCGATCACCCACGCTCATTGTTTATTGTGGCAGAAACCGGCTTCGGTACCGGGCTGAATTTTCTGACTCTGTGGCAGGCCTTTGCCCGTTTTCGGCAGGAGACACCGGCGGCGAGTTTGCAGCGCCTGCATTTTATCAGCTTTGAGAAATACCCGCTGCAGTTGGAGGATCTGGCGGCAGCCCATGCCCAATGGCCAGAACTGGCCCCCTTTGCCGATGAACTTCGCGCCCAGTGGCCTTTGCCGCTGCCAGGGTGCCACCGCCTGCTGCTTGCCGAAGGGCAGATCACGCTCGATTTATGGTTCGGTGACGTCAATACCCTGTTGCCACACTTTGACGCCAGCATGAACGATCAAATTGACGCCTGGTTCCTGGATGGCTTTGCGCCGTCCAAAAACCCCGATATGTGGAGCGAACCGCTGTTTGCCACCATGGCGCGTTTTGCCCGCCCAGGCGGCAGCTTTGCCACCTTCACTGCCGCAGGGTTTGTCCGCCGTGGATTGCAGCAGGCCGGGTTTGAGGTCAGCAAATGCAAAGGCTTTGGCCAGAAACGCGAGATGCTCACCGGCCAGCTCCCCGCCGACACCCCGGCAAGCGTCAATCCAAGCCCGTGGTTCCTGCGCCCGGCAGCGGAGAATACCGACGATGTCGCCATTATTGGCGGCGGCGTAGCCAGTGCGCTCTCCGCATTGGCCTTATTGCGCCGTGGGGCCAGGGTTACCTTGTATTGCGCCGATACACAGCCCGCAGAGGGAGCATCCGGCAATCGCCAGGGGGCGCTGTACCCATTGCTGAATGGCCGGGGCGATGCGTTGGAAAACTTCTTCTCCGCCGCCTTCCCCTTTGCCCGCCGCCAGTATGACGCCCTGCTGCAACAGCAGGTTGAGTTCGATCACCAATGGTGTGGCGTCAGCCAATTGGCCTATGACGAGAAAAGCGCGGGGAAGATCGCCAAGATCCTGGCCGTTGCCTGGCCGCATACTCTGGCACAACAGGCCGATCGCGCTACGCTTAGCGCCCTGTGTGGGATCGATACGGGGTTTGGTGGCATTCACTATTCGCTCGGGGGCTGGCTGTGCCCTGCTGACCTGACGCGTGCCGCGATTGCCCTGGCCGAACGGCAGGGATTGGTTTGCCACTATCTGCATACGCTTTCCGATCTGAACCGCAATGATGAGGGTTGGCAGCTGCATTTTGCTGAGGGTGAAACTCACCAACATGCGACGGTGATCCTGGCTAACGGGCACCAACTCACCACTCTGGCACCTAGCGCCGCACTACCGGCATATGCGGTGCGCGGCCAGGTCTCACATATTCCCACTACGCCAATCTTAAGTGAGTTAAAGCAGGTACTGTGTTACGACGGTTATCTGACGCCGGTGAATCCTGACAATCAGCAGCACTGCATTGGTGCCAGCTACCAGCGCGGTGAATCAAACACTGAATATAGCCAGGCAGAGCAAGAAGAGAACCGCGATCGCCTGCTGCGCTGTCTGCCAGAACAGAACTGGACGCAAGAGGTGGATATCAGTGGCCAGCAAGCACGCTGTGGCGTACGCAGCGCTACGCGAGACCATATGCCGATGGTCGGTGCCGTGCCAGACTATCAAACCACTCTGGCGCTGTATGGCGATTTACAGCTGCAACGCCAGCGCGGTGAAGCAATTGCCGATGCGCCAATGTATCCGGGGTTGTTTATGATCGGAGCCTTGGGCTCACGCGGCCTGTGCTCGGCGCCGTTGGCCGCGGAGATTTTAGCGGCTCAGCTGTTTGGCGAACCCTTACCGGGGGATAGCGAGATGTTGGCAGCGTTAAACCCAAACCGCATGTGGGTCAGGAAGCTACTGAAGGGACGCGAGGTATAGTTCATTTGAGGGGCCAGCGTAATGCTGTCCCCTTTAAAGCAATTACTCAGTCGGCAACGCTGTCTGATACAGGTTTTCCCACATGCCCAGCACCAGTATCTGATCCGGCGGGGAAAGCTCCCCGGCCTTGATGGCCTTGTCCAGGCTGCTCTGCACCCGCACCTTGAGCTGCTCGGCGCTGTGTTCGGCATGTTCTTCCGATTCCGCCACCGCCAAAGTCAGATGACCGCGCAGGTAGCCACCGGCAAACAGTTCATCATCGCTGGCGTGCTCTACCATGTCATCAATCAGCGCCAGAATGCGCGCTTCAAATTCTGCGATCATCAAATTTCCTCGTTAACAAACAGACTCTGGCCTCAGAGATCTTCCGGGTAGGGAAAATGCTCGGCCGCCAGCGGAGGCGTATTGTAAAACGATTGCAGCGCCTGAATAAAGCGCGCAGGTCGTGTGGGTATTCCCCGTTCCAGCAATTCCAGCACTCGGGTACGGACTTTACGCTGAAAACCGATGCGATCCGGCTCGCAATCTCCACTGAGATTGTCGCAGCTGACGTTGAACGGGAAACCGGCCGCCACGCAGAACATCCACTCCAGCGCCTGCGGATTAATCTCGACCGCCTCGAATTCACTCTGCGTCTGGGCATCGCGCCCATCCGGGCAATACCAGTAACCGAAGTCCACCAGCTTGCGGCGTTCTGCTCCGGCGATGCACCAATGGGAAATTTCATGCATGCCGCTGGCATAGTAGCCGTGTGCAAAGACGATGCGATTATAAGGCAGCTCATCATCGGCAGGCAGATAGATAGGCTCATCGTCGCCTTTGACCAGGCGGGTATTGAACTCATCGCTAAAACACTGATTAAAGATTTCAATCAGTTGCGGATACTGGTGTGTGTTTGGCATAAAAAACTCAAATAACCACAAAATTAAGGAGGCCATTATAGCCGATATCTCTCAGCTTGCCGCCCCTTTGAAATGTTAAAAATGCAACGCCAACCACTGCTGGATTTCCGCACCGTGATTGTCGTACAGCAGTTTGCAGCTCATGATCAGAGACACTATCACGATCATCGGCCGGATCAGCTTCTGGCCCTTGGTCAGCACCATGTGCGCCCCAAGACGGGCTCCGAACACCTGCCCTACCAGCATCACCAGACCAATGCTCCAGATCACTTGCCCGCCGATAATAAACAGCACCAGGCTGCCCAGATTGGAGGTGAAGTTCAGCACCTTGGCATGGGCGGTCGCCTTGGCCAGGTTAAAACCGCACAGCGTCACATAGGCCAAAGCATAGAACGAACCGGCTCCTGGCCCGAAGAAACCGTCGTAGAACCCTACGCAGCCCCCAGCTACCAGGCCAAAGGGTAACGCCCCCAGCCGACGCTGGCGATCGTTTTCCCCCAGCCGTGGCGTCAGCAAGAAATAGACGCCGATACCGATCACCAACAGCGGCAGCATCTGGCGCAGTATATCGGCACGCATGTGCTGCACCAGGATCGCGCCGATCACTGAGCCCACCAACGTCAGGAAGATGGTCAGCTTCTGGGTATTAAGATCGACAGCCCGACGGCGGACAAAGTACAGGCTGGCGGAAAACGATCCCCCAACCGACTGCAATTTATTGGTCGCCAGTGCCTGCGTTGGCGGTACGCCAACGGCCAGCAGAGCCGGTACGGTCAACAGCCCACCACCACCGGCGATCGAATCGATAAACCCGGCGAACATTGCTACCAAAAACAGAATCCCGAGCAATTCGGGACCTAATACCAGCCCATCCATAAGTCGTCTGCCTGCAAAAGTGGAGCCACTTTGTTTGCCGCACACACTACGCCTTAAAACCCAAAAAATAAACGCCCCATTCGAGGCGTTTTTTTCCAGGCTATCAGCGGTTGGCGAAGTGGCTATCCAGCAACGCCTGACAGGTTGGCGGCAGCGGTGGTGGCTCCTTCTTGACCGGATTGGCATTCGGCTGATGCGGTTTGAACCAGCTGGCCAACTCGGCACCACAGCCATCGCCCACCGGCGGCGCATCCTGATCCAGACACTCCAGGCTACCCGCCGGGCAACGCAAGCGTACGTGCATATGCGCACGATGCCCAAACCAAGGCCGAACCTTATGCAACCAACCGCGATCGGCACCGGCATCCTGGCAAAGACGCTGTTTAATCGCCGGGTTAACGAAGATCCGCGTCACTTCGCTGTCCTGCGCCGCCATCTTGATCAAGGATTCGATTTGCGGCTGCCACTGGCGATCCACTACTTGCTTACCGTCGCCAGAGACCAGATCGATCGGCTGCGGTTTCAACAGTTGCTGAGCGCTCCAACGTTGGCGCGGCAACTGCAACCAGATATCCACGTCCAAACCGGATTGGTGGCTGGCATGGCCGCTGCTGAAGCGCCCACCGGCCGGCATTGCCATATCGCCGATCAACACCGTGCCCAGTGCTTTCTGGTTGGCCTGGCTGCTCAGGCGCTGAATAAACGCCAGCAGGTCAGGATGGCCGAAGTAGCGCCGCTGGTCGGTACGCATCACCTGATAATCCGGTGAGTTAAGCGGCAACGGATGCGCCCCGATGATACAACCATTGGCGAAACCGCCAACGGCCTGTGCAGTACCACTGACCGGGTGGTCAATCTTTTGCCATGGCGTTAACGCCAAGGCAGAGCTGGAAGCGATCAACGCAGCGAAGCCCAGCAGCCATTTTTTCATCGTAGTCCCTTACCAGCGTGGTACGTCGGAAATCACATCACCGTTTTGCGCACGCTGGCGCAGCAGATGATCCATCAGCACGATCGCCATCATCGCTTCGGCGATCGGCACCGCACGGATCCCGACGCACGGATCGTGGCGGCCACGGGTGACCATTTCCACCGCTTCACCCTGACGGTTGATCGTACGGCCCGGCACCATGATGCTGGAGGTCGGCTTCAGCGCCAGATGGGCAATCACCGGCTGACCGCTGCTGATACCACCAAGAATGCCGCCAGCGTGGTTGCTCTGGAAACCTTCAGGGGTGATTTCATCGCGGTTTTCGCTGCCACGCTTGGTGACCACGGCAAAACCGTCGCCAATTTCCACGCCTTTGACCGCATTGATGCTCATCAGCGCATGCGCCAAGTCGGCATCCAGACGATCGAACACCGGCTCGCCCAGCCCTACCGGGACGTTTTCCGCCACCACGGTCACTTTGGCACCGATGGAGTCACCCTCTTTTTTCAGCGCGCGCATCAGTTCGTCCAGGGCTTCAAGCTTGTCCGGATCCGGGCAGAAGAACGGGTTCTGCTCAACCTGATCCCAATCTTTCAGCTCGCAGCTCACATCGCCAATCTGCGCCAGATAGCCGCGCACCTGTACACCAAACTTCTGCGCCAGATATTTTTTGGCGATGGCACCGGCGGCAACGCGCATCGCGGTTTCACGCGCCGAAGAACGGCCACCGCCGCGATAATCACGCACGCCGTACTTCTGTTCGTAGGTGTAATCGGCATGGCCAGGGCGGAACACATCTTTGATCGCGCCGTAGTCTTGCGAGCGCTGATCGGTGTTTTCGATCATCAGGCCGATGCTGGTGCCAGTGGTGACGCCTTCAAAAACCCCGGAGAGGATACGCACCTGATCCGGCTCGCGGCGCTGGGTGGTATAGCGCGAAGTGCCAGGGCGGCGACGATCGAGATCGTGCTGCAAATCAGCTTCTGTCAGCGGAATACCTGGCGGCACACCGTCTACGATACATCCCAGCGCCACACCGTGAGATTCACCAAATGTGGTGACGCGGAAAAACTGCCCAATACTGTTCCCTGCCATCACGGCTCCTTACCGTTGGTTGTCATCCCGTTCGCGTGCAAACGGGGCATACAGGCCCGCACTATGGCGAGCCCAGGTTGTTGGTTAGCTGCGGTAGAGGCTGAAATGATCTTTGCAGTCAATCAGCTGCTGTTTCGTCAGCATGAAGACGCCGTCCCCGCCGTTATCAAACTCCAGCCAGGTGAACGGAATATCCGGATATTGTTCCATCAGATGTACCATGCTGTTGCCCACTTCACAAATCAGCACGCCGTCATCGCTCAGGAAGTCTGGCGCACAGGCCAGAATGCGGCGCACCAGTTTCAGGCCGTCGCTGCCAGCAGCCAGGCCCAGTTCCGGCTCAAAGCGGAACTCTTGCGGCAGATCGGACATATCTTCCGCATCGACATACGGCGGGTTGGTGACGATCAGATCGTATTGGATCGCAGGGACGTCACGGAACAGATCGGAGCGGATCGGGATCACCTGATGTTCCACGCCGTGCGCCTGAATATTACGCTCGGTCACGGCCAGCACGTCGGTAGAGATATCTACCGCATCCACTTCCGCTTCCGGGAAGGCATAGCCACAGGCGATAGCGATACAGCCACTGCCGGTGCACATATCCAGGATATGGCGTGGCGGATGGGGGATCAGCGCGCTGAAACGATCGTTGATCAGCTCACCAATCGGTGAACGCGGTACCAGCACGCGCTCATCGACATAGAACTCCAGGTCGCAGAACCAGGCTTTATTGGTCAGGTAAGCAACCGGGATGCGCTCGTTGACACGACGGATCACTCGCTCAACGATGCGGTGACGCTCGCTGGAGGTCAAACGCGCAGTGCGCATATCTTCAGGAATATCCAACGGCAGGAACAGGCTGGGCAAGACCAATTGCACGGCTTCGTCCCACGGGTTATCGGTTCCGTGGCCATAGTAGATATTGGCGGCGTTGAAACGGCTTACGGCCCAGCGCAGCATATCCTGAATGGTGTGCAGTTCATTCACTGCTTCTTCGACGAAAATTTTGTCCAATTTGCCCTCCGGCAGGCACGATGATTCATGATTTAGCCCCGTAGTTTGCCATGAAGCCTGCGACAAATCAGCAGCAATAGCAGCGTAGCAGCATTCTGGTTGGCATTCAGTGCCAGTTTTGCGTCGACAGAAACCTTCGAGCAGGTAAACTAGCGCGATAAATGATAGGCGACGAGCGAATAATGAAGAATAAGCCCCCTCTGAGCAAAGATGAATTATTGCTCTTTAGAGAGTCGGTAGCTGGAGCAAAGAAGCTGCCGCAGGACACCATCGTCCACCCAAAACCTAAAATGAAAACCAAGCAGATCGCGCCGCAGCGCCTGTTGCAAGAGCAGGTGGATGCCAGCTTTTACTTTTCCGATGAGTTTCAGCCGCAGTTGGAAGATGAAGGCCCAACGCGCTATGTACGTCCCGGCTATAGCCACTATGAGTTGAAGAAACTGCGCCGCGGGGATTACGTGCCGGATCTGTTCCTGGATTTGCATGGCCTGACACAGATGCAGGCCAAGCAGGAACTCGGGGCGATGATCGCCGCCTGCAAGCGTGAGCACGTGCATTGTGCCTGCGTGATGCACGGCCACGGCAAACACATCCTCAAGCAGCAAACGCCGCTTTGGTTGGCGCAACATCCGGACGTGCTGGCGTTCCACCAGGCCCCCAAAGAATGGGGGGGTAACGCAGCAATACTGCTGTTGATCGAACTAGCAGAATAGCGATATAAAATGGCACTTAGCGGTGCCAAATAATCCGCAGTGACGGTTCCAAGCAGGGGGCCATGAGTTGAGAACGATCTTGACGAAATAGCCCCTACCCATCCTGGCAAAAACTTAAGCTCTCTCCCCAATACCATACCCCCTTAAATACACCAAACGCTTTTAATCTTTAATTTCAAATAAAACATTTGTTTTAAATATACTTAAAACAAAAATCATTGATGTGATTTAAAATTCACGAGAAAGATCCTGTATTAACGCCAAAAAGTAGACAGGGAAAATATTGTCAGTAGAATGCGCATTTTGTTAAACGCAGATAAAGCGTATACATTGTCATCCGCAGTTAATAGCTACTACGAATAGCCACATGGCAAATATAGCAACTTGAGCTAATAAAATAATAGCATATACCTCCTGCACAACTGGGGGATGTTCCTTCATGGTTGACAGAAATGAAGTCGGTTGCAAAACCTTTTTCCACCAGTTCGGCTACCCATATTGATAGCCTTTGCATTTCAAATATTATAGGAAATAATATTATGACCCTAAAAAACAAACAGAAACCGTTTTTTGCCAAACTTTCGCCAATTTGTTTCTTTAGCCTGCTGGCCTTACAAGGAGTAACCGTTGCCCAAGCCGCTATCGTTTCCGCCCCAGGTGGCCCATCGCTCGGTGCCAGCTCCATCAAGGGCGGTACGGTTATCGACATTAATAAGCCCGGCAGAGGGGGCGTATCTCACAATATCTATAACCAGTTTGACGTAGACCATGGTGGAGTGGTGCTAAATAACAGCGCACAAAATTCAACGACCCAGGTGGCGGGTGCCATTAACGGCAACAAGAATTTAGCCAACGGTGCCGCCAACGTTATCCTCAATGAAGTCAACTCCGCTAAAGCCAGCCAACTCAACGGTCTGATTGAGGTCGCAGGCCAGAATGCACAGGTTATTATTGCCAACCCATCGGGGATTACCTGCAACGGCTGCGGTTTTATCAACGCCAATCGTGCGACCTTGACCACGGGCAAGGCCTCGGTGGCTAATGGCCGCGTCCTCGATTACGTTGTCAACAAAGGTAAAATTACCCTTACTGGCGATGGCTTGCAGAGCTCCAGCGCCAACTATACCGATCTAATCGCCCACACCGTTGCCATTAACGCCGACGTGCAGGCCCAGGATCTACGGGTCACTTATGGCCAAAACCGCGTTAATGTCGACAACACCAAAGCCACCCTGCTCTCTGCTGCTCGTCAGTCTGGCATAGGCCTTGACGTTTCCAACCTGGGCGGCATGTACGCCAACAAAATTACGCTGATCGGTACCGGGAATGGCGTGGGCGTGAACAACGCTGGCACCCTCGCCGCTTCCGTTGGCGATGTGGCCATGAACATGAATGGTTCACTCACCAATAAGGGGACTATTTCAGCCCAAAAGGATATCAGGGTGGTATTAACCCCTAGTAACAACAATACATACGTAATAAACAGCCCAGGTGGTTATCTTGAAGCTGGCAATGATATTGACATCAAAAGCTCTTACGTGAGAAACATCAAGGGGACCATGGTGGCCGATGGCAATATCAACATCGACAGTTCCGCAGCCTTATCTTCAAATGTAGGGGTCGATAATGATAATGGTGAACTCAGCGCTGGAAAGGGTATCACGATTAACACCAAAGGAGCCTCAATCAAGAACAGCAGCGGTATCATCAGTGCCGTGGACGATGTCACCCTGGACGCCAAGTATGGTGTGAATAACTACGTGGGTAGAATTGTATCAGATGTTGGTGGCGTGACTGTTAATACCGCTAACACTCTCTTCAACGACAGAGGGATTATTGAGGCCAACTGCTGCGTAACTCTGAATGCCTACAAGATAAGCAGTCAATATGGCCTCATCCAAACCAAGGATGACGTTGTTATCAACGTATCCTCCGAGCTGAATAACACCCAGGGTGAAATTCTGGCAGAAGGCAACATCGCTATAAAAGCGTCAGAGATTAAAAATAACTCAGGTAAAATCATGGCTCAGGAAGGCTTGAATATCGAAGCCGCCCGGCTGGTTAATAGTGCTTATCACAATCCAACCCAAGAATACGGCATATTCAGCGGTGGTGACATGAGCCTAAACTTGAGCTCATCACTCAATAATGAGTATGGTGTCATCGCTTCTCAGGGTGATATCACCATTACCCCTAACTATCTCATAGCCAATAAGCATGGGCATATTGGGAGCGATAAAAACATCACGCTGACTGCGGCCAGCATTGGCAATCACAATGGCAATATGATTGCTGGCGAAAATCTGGTGGTTAATGCCTCACGTTTAGATAACGGCTCATCGGCCAGCACCGCTGGAAACATTGAGGCCGGTGATACTTTAGAGATCAACATGAAGCGCGGCCCACTTTCCGGTGGTCAGCAGGTCGATGGCAGCTTCTATAATCAAGGGACCTTGGCTGGCAAAAACAAGATAAAGATCGATACGGACGGGAAATTCGGCAATTACGGCAAAATGATTTCGGACAACACTGTAGAAATCCATACCAAGTACTAATCCAGAGCCAATACTGAGGCGATAAATACCCCTATCACGTCTATTAGCCTCGCGAGATAGGTAATAACAAGCTGATAGCCATGTTATCAATGGCTATCAGCTGTTTTTCACTCCTGCCTATCTTCACACTGCACCCGATTAAAGAAAAATCATATTAATAAGGAAGTTAACATGCGTTTTCGCTCTCCCAATGCTTGGCTATTGCTTATTCTCACTCCACTGGTTCAGGCAGCGGAAAATGGCCAATTTATTGAGCAGCAAATGAGCCACCAGCAGGAACAGGAAAAAGCACGCTATAACCAATTGGAAACCGTAGGAAAAGACGTTCGCTCCGCTGGTAACGCTGGACTAAGCACCCACATTGACTTTCCCGAAGAACAACCCTGCTTCACCATTCAACGGGTTGAACTGAATAAGGACGACAAGATCCCTCATTGGATACCCTTGCGCAAACTGACAGAACAGGCACAAGGCCGCTGCTTGGGGATCCTGGGGGTGAAAACACTCGCGACTGCCCTACAAAATGACCTGATTGGACATGGCTATATCACTACCAGGGTAATGATCCCACAGCAAAATTTGACGCAAGGGCTTCTCACTCTGGATATCCTGCCCGGCACCATTGGCAACGTCAGGCTAACCGATGACAGCGATAAGTACGTCAACTTGCACACCACATTTCCTGGCAGCCAAGGGGATCTGCTGGATCTGCGTGCGATTGAGCAGGGGTTGGAAAACATGCAGCGCATTCCTGATGTTGTTGCCAACATTTCACTCCACCCAGGCAATAAGGCGGGTGAATCCGACCTGGAAATAACGCGTGAACAACCCTCATTCTGGCGTTTGGGCGGTTGGCTGGATGACTCAGGCAGTAAACAAACCGGCCGCTATCAAAGCGGCCTGGCTTTATATATTGATAACCCGACCTCGATGAACGATCTGTTCTACGTTTCTGCCGGTCGTGATTTGCAGTTCCAATCGAGCCGTCATTCTAATAATGGCTCGTTGTACTACTCGGTGCCCTATGGCTTCTGGTCATTGGACTTATATGCTGGCCGCAGCGAATATGTACAAAATATCCATGGCATCTATACCGATTTTTCCTACCGCGGCAAGTATCGCAACCTTAGCTTAAAAGTTAATCGCCTGTTGTATCGTAACGCGAGCCAAAAAAACACGCTCAGCTTTCAAGTCCTCAAGCGTAACTCGCATTTTTATCTGAACGATACGGAGCTGCAGTTACAACAGCGTAATATGGCCAACTGGAGCATTGAGTTCAATCACCGCCACTATGTCGGCCAGTCCATTGTCGATGCCATGTTGAGCTATCAGCGTGATACCACCTGGTTTGGTGCCGAAAGACCGGTGGACAGCGCTCCGTCAAGCCGTATCGTCAACCTGGATATCAGCACCTATACGCCATTTACCGTGCAAGATCTCTCAATGAGTTATCAATCCCGCTTTCGCCAGCAATACAGTCCGGATCGCCTGACCACTCAGGATCAATTCAGTATCGGTAACCGCTGGACCGTACGTGGTTTTGACGGTGAAATGAATATGATGGCCAACAAGGGCTACTCCCTGCGCAATGACCTAAACCTGAATCTGCCAAAACTGGGGCAGCAATTATACCTGGGTATGGATTATGGCCGGGTGAAAGGAGACGGTAGTCACGACTTTGCCGATGGCCACCTGCTTGGTAGCGTTGCCGGTGTTCGAGGGAAGGTAAAAGCGGTCGGTTATGACGCCTTCGTAGGGGTGCCGCTCTCCAAGCCTGATAATTTCACCACCAGCCCGGTCAACCTCGGCTTTACGTTACAGTGGCAATTTTGAAGACGTTAATGACAAAGGGCGATGTTTATCATCGCCCTTTGATGGTGAGAACAAGCTCAGACCTTGGCCATCACCTGTGACGGGCTGACCTGCCATTCAAACTTGCCGACGCTGCCATCCTCGGACAGCTCGACATTAGCAATGGCGGAGGTCGCAAACATTGGCGGGCATTCTCCAGGGCACAGCTCGGCCACCAGATAACCCACCAGCGGTAGATGGGAAACCACTAACACCGCACCGATGCCCTCTTTTGCCAGCGCCTGTAAATAACAGCTCACCAGCCCAGCGTCGCCCCCAGGAGTCAGCTCCGGCAGCACTTCTTCACCTTCCGGCAGCGTTAACGCTTCGCGTACCGTTTCCAGCGTCTGCTCGGCCCGCAAATAGGGGCTGACCAGCACTCGTTCAATATCCACAGACTTGGTATTCAACCAGGCCGCCATCTGACGTGACTCATCACGGCCACAAACGGTAAGAGGCCTTACCGAATCGCTGGCTGCATCGAGTGCCGCCTCTCCGTGACGCATAATCAAAACTTGCATATTGCACCGCTGTTGTTGACAAAATAACGCTATACAGAAACGCCGAGCGTGCTGTATCGCCGAGTTGCACTCAAGAACACAGGCCTGCTTCAAACGATAACGCGCCGTCTCTCTATGGCGGCCGGGCATTTTGCCTGAAAGTTCGCGTAAAGAAAACGCTGTTTTTTACAACATTTGCGCCCTTACACAAATTCATCGCTGACATAACAACCAATTCAACGGGTTAAATTTTAACCTTGTTGCTATGAAATTTTGGTAGCGCTGAGTGAGCTACCCACCAAAACGCTACGTTACCCCTCCCCAATCTCCCTGTACAGCTTCCGGGATTGCCCTAATTGCAAGGAGTGATGGCGATCACAGTGCGGCCCTGATCAAACTGTAGCGCAAACCGGGCCGCCATGCTGGTTAACTGCCTTGCGGATAGAAGCGTTCCCCCTGCTCAGCCATGCGCTGCAGGCGTTCACAAGGAGCAAAATATTCACCGTACTGCTGTTGCAGATAACGCAGGGTTTTTACCACTTTCTCCGCGCCTAGCTCATCCATATAGCGGAACGGGCCGCCAAGGAACGGCGGGAAACCAATGCCAAACACCGCGCCGATATCACCGTCGCGTGCGCTGCGGACCACGCCCTCATCCAGGCAACGCGCCGCCTCGTTGAGCATCATCATCACACAGCGTTGGGCGATCACCGCATGTTGAATATGCGCCTTGGCGGTGATACCCAGCAGTGGATAGATGCTGCTGTCTGCGCTCTTGTGCTTCTGGCGTGACCTACTACCCTCAGCCGGGTACAGATAAAAACCACGGCCATTTTTGCGCCCTTTGCGGCCATCCTTCAGCACCGCGTCGAACGCCGCTGGAGCCGCAAAGCGTGGCCCCAGTTCCGCCGTCAGGATCGGGATAATCTTGGTGCCGACATCGATACCCACTTCATCCAACAGCATGATGGGGCCCACCGGGAAACCAAAATCGACCAAAGCCTTATCCACCGATTCGATCGGTTCGCCTTCCAGCAGGCAACGCGCCGCCTCATTAATATAAGGGGCGAGAATACGGTTCACGTAAAAACCAGCGCGATCGGCGACCACGATCGCCGTTTTCCCCTGCTTGTGGGCCAGGGCAACGGTAGTGGCAATGGTTTGTTCGCTGGTAGTGGCATGTGGGATCACTTCGACCAACGGCATTTTATCCACCGGGCTAAAGTAATGCAGACCAATAACCTGCTGCGGCCTGGCCGCCTGCGCCGCGATTTGGCCTATCGGCAATGATGAGGTGTTGGAGGCAAATACGGTATGCGGCGCGGCATACTGTTCAATATCGGCCACCATCTGCTGCTTGAGCACGATATCTTCAAATACCGCCTCTACCACGATGTCGACCCGCTCAAAACCGCTGTAATCGGTGCTGCCTGAAATCAGCATCATCTGTTTCTGACGCTCTGCCGGACGCATGCGTTTGCTGCGTACCCGCTTGCCCAACAGATCCCAAGTGTATTTCAACGCATGGTTGATCCCCTGCTCATTCACGTCTTTAATGCGCACCGGTAGCCCACCACGAGTCGCCGTGACGCAGGCGATACCGCCGCCCATCAAACCACCGCCAAGTACACCGACGCGCTGTAATTCATGGGGCTGAGCATCCCCGCCGCGCTCTTTTTTCAACGCCGTAGAGGCAAAAAACAGGCTGCGTAATGCGGCAGACTGTGGCGACATCGCCAGCTCACCAAAGGCACGTGCTTCCGCTTCATAGCCGCTGGCACTGCCCTGATCCAGACCAGTGCGCACCACCTTAATAATACGCTCCGCTGCCGGGTAGTTACCGTGGGTTTTCTCCAGGGTCTTCTTGCGCACGATGCTGAACAGCAGGCTTCTGCCCAACGGACCGTTGAGCAGGCGTTCCTGCCACGGTAACGCACGGCGCGATTTCCACCCCTGTTTTACACGCTCGATAGCGGTTTGCAGCAGAATGGATTGCGGTACGGCCTCATCCACCAGGCCCATACGCAGCGCCTGACGCGCGCGAACGTGTCTGCCCGTCAGCATCATATCCAACGCTTTGCTGGCACCAATCAGGCGGGGTAAGCGCTGGGTGCCACCAGAGCCAGGCAGCAAACCCAACTGGACTTCCGGCAGGCCGAGCGCCGTTTTGTCATCCAGCGAGCAGACGCGACTATGGCAGGCCAAAGCCAACTCCAGCCCGCCCCCAAGGCAAGCACCATGAATGGCGGCAACCACCGGCACCGGGAACGCGGCAATCTGTGCCAGCGTGCTCTGCCCCTTCTTCGCCAGCGCTTGTGCCTCTTGGGCCGTATGGCACGCGGCGATCATGGTGATATCTGCACCGGCAATAAAGGAATCTGGCTTGCCGGACAGGATCACCAAGCCTTCCAAGGTGGCAAGCTGCTGTGCCTTGAGCAGCACGTCGTTGATCTGCTCAACAAACTCCGCCTTCAGCGTATTGACCTTCTCCCCCGGCACATCGATGGTGATCACGCCAATATTGTCCGGGCGCAAGGTCAGATGAAATGCCGAAGGCTTGGCACGCTGTTCGTGCAATGCGTTTTCGAAACTCATTTGTCCACCTCCACGATCATCGCCGCACCTAATCCCCCAGCCGCACAAGCGGTGGCCAGCCCCAGACCGCCACCGCGCCGTTTAAGCTCGTGCAGCGTCTGGGTGATCATGCGTGCGCCAGTAGCGGCAAACGGGTGGCCGTAAGCGATGGAGCCGCCCAACACGTTGAATTTTTCCATATCCACCTCACCGATCGCCTGCTCACGCCCCAGCTTCTGTTGGGCAAACTCGGTGCTGGCGAACATTTTCAGGTTGGCCAGCGTTTGCGCCGCAAAAGCTTCGTGCATATCGATCAGGGTCAGCTCAGCCAGGGTAATACCGGCACGATCCAGCGCCAACGGGGTGGCATAGGAAGGACCGAGCAACATATCCTCCCAGACATCAATGGCGGCAAAGGCGAAGCTGCGAAGGTAGCCTAGAGGCTCCAGGCCAAGTTCTTTCGCACGGGACTCGCTCATCATCAGCACCGCTGCCGCACCATCGGTCAGTGGCGTACTGTTGGCGGCCGTGACGGTACCGTGGCGGCGATCGAATGCCGGTTTCAAACGGGCATAAGACTCCAGGCTGGAATCTTTGCGGACGTTGTTATCTTCGGCCAGCGGGGTTTTATACGGCGGCACATAGGCGGTCATCACTTCATCGCGCAACAGCCCCTGCTCCCAGGCTTTGGCGGCCAGTTGATGCGAGCGGTGTGCCAAGGCATCCTGCTGCTCACGAGTAATGCCGTGGGTTTTCGCCATTTGCTCGGCGGTATCCCCCATGCGCAGGCCGGTAGAGTATTCCGCCACGGCGGGTGGCACCGGCATCAGATCGCGGAACTTAAGCTTACTGAACAGCTTCAGGCGCTGTGACAGCGTGCGGGCCTTGTTAACGTCCACCAACGTGCGGGCCAGCGCCTTGCTAACGCCAATCGGCAGCACGGAGGAAGAATCCGCCCCACCGGCAATGCCAACACTGATGCTGCCAGCCATGATACTTTCCGCCACGTTGGCAATCGCCTGGAAGCTGGTGGCACAGGCACGTGAAACGCTATAGGCATCGGTGTGCACGCTCATGCCGGTGCCAAGCACAATTTCCCGCGCAATGTTAGGCGCTTCAGGCATTTGCACCACCTGGCCAAATACCAGTTGCTCAATCAGGGCGGGATCGATGCCGCTACGCGCCAGCAGCTCGCTCACCGCAGTCTTGCCAAGATCGACCGCAGGTATACCGTGATAAGCGGTAGCCTGCTTGGCGAAAGGGGTACGCAGCCCTTGAACAATGGCGATACGGTCGCCGAGACGGGTAACCAGCGGCAATGCCTTACTCATAAACGCTCCTGAAGAGAGGCCGTCAACACAACGGACAAAAAGAGGTCTGACCTGATGAGGTCATTGTTAACCAAATGTTTACATTTGGCAAACCGGCAGAAGTGAAAACTGAGAGCGGGAGCAACTTTCTGGTAGGGGGTAAAGCGGTGCGGATACCAGCAGGGGCGGATATTACGCCCCTACGGGATCGGGTCGGGATTAACGCAGGCCGAGCTGGAAGATCATGGTTTCTGCCTGGCAGGAGAAGGTGAAATCCACATCCAATTGCACGCCGCCGTCAACCGGTTTAATGCTACTGCTGATGTCACAAGGATCGGACTCCACGCCGCGCGCCTTTTCAGTCAGTGCTGCCAGCGTTTGCTCTGCATCTTGCTGATTGGCAAACACTCGGCTGTAGGAAGCGGTGCAATCGGTGTTATCCATCACGGTTCCGACATCGACACAGCAGCAGGCCGCAGTTTCCTGAGCGTTACATTTATTGATTGCATCTGACATAGTTGAAATCTCCTCACGGGCCGCAGTTACGCTCGCCCAAATAGCCATTTATGATCTGGCGCAAATAAACAAAATTCTGTGTTTATTTTACTCCTCGGGCTTGCCAATCACTAGCCTTACTTTTTGTAAGCATTTTAAGTGACGGAAATCACATAACTAAATCGCCCTGCGGTAAAAAAACATAAGAGTTTTGTTATGTGCAGGTCATTTTTTGTTATGTGGATCTCTTTTCTGATATCAATTTGGAAATATTTCAAAAACAAACTTGCAACATCTTAACAGGTCGGACCTATAATTCAGCCACTGGTCTGATTTGTCAGATTGATAACGGACCCTACAATCGCGCGCTCCATGTTACTTTGTGTAACATTGTTTAAATAATAAACACATAAAATGAGGTTTTGGTCATGAGCCAGAAAAACCTATTCACTAAATCAGCTCTCGCAGCTGCAGTGGCAATTATTTCTTCGAACGTGTATGCCGCAGGATTCCAGCTGAACGAATTTTCGGCGGCTGGTTTAGGGCGAGCCTATTCTGGCGAAGGCGCAATGGCGGATACCGCTGCCTCGGCAAGTCGTAACCCGGCAACCATGATGATGTTTGACCGCCCTTCTCTCACTGCGGGCGCCGTTTTTATTGACCCAGACGTTAACATTACCGGCACCTCACCTTCAGGCCGCAGCCTGGATGCGAAGAACATTGCCCCGACCGCCTGGGTACCCAACCTGCACTACATTCAACCGCTGAATGACCAATGGGCCGTCGGCGCTTCCGTGACCAGTAACTATGGCCTGGCTACCGAATACAACGAAGGCTACACCGCTGGCTCCGTCGGCGGGACTACAGACCTGACCACCGCCAATATCAACCTGAGCGCCGCTTACCGCCTGAACCAACACTTCAGCTTCGGTCTGGGCTTTGATGCGGTGTATGCCAAAGCCAAAATCGATCGCTACGCCGGTGATTTACCGCTGCTGATCGCAGGTTCAGGACAACTGCCTCCGGCGCTGGCTGGCCAGGTAGCTCAAATCCCTGCTGATACCCAGATTTCTCATCTGGAAGGCAATAAATGGGGCTATGGCTGGAACGCAGGCGTGCTGTATGAAGTGGATGAAAACAACCGCTACGGCTTTACCTACCGTTCTGAAGTGAAAATCGACTTTGACGGTGACTACAGAAGCAGCCTGCCTTCAGCCTTTAATCCTCTGCTCGGAAAACTCGGCCTGCCAATGGGAACAGACGGCAACAACGTCCCAGGTTCTCTGACCCTGAATCTGCCAGAAATGTGGGAAGTTTCCGGGTATAACAAAGTGGCACCGCAGTGGGCGATCCACTACAGCATGGCCTACACCAGCTGGAGCCAGTTCCAGGAGCTGAAAGCGACCGACAGCAACGGCAACACCCTGTTCCAGAAGCATGAAGGCTTCCGTGACGCTTACCGTATCGCGCTGGGTACTACCTACTTCTACGACGATAACTGGACCTTCCGTGGCGGTATCGCCTTCGATGATAGCCCGGTCCCAGCACAAAACCGCTCTATCTCGATCCCGGATCAGGATCGCGCCTGGATCAGCGCCGGTACCACTTACGCGTTCAATAAAGACGCTTCTGTCGACGTGGGTGTGTCCTACATGCACGGCCAGAAAGTCACCATCAAAGAAGGCCCATACACCTTCGAATCGAAGGGTTCAGCCTGGTTGTACGGTGCTGGCTTCAACTACCGTTTCTAATCTGTTTTCCTAAACAGAAACGTAAAAACGGCGGGATTACCCCGCCGTTTTCTATTGTGTTAACCCCATCCAGCCTTAACTCAGGAAAGGTTTACCGCCGTGATGCTGTGCTCCGTTGACGGTGCATACGACTCCGGTTTTTGTTCCGCAATCTCTTCCTGCACGACTACAGCGTCAGGCTCCACCAACGGAGCAACTGGCTGTGCCTGTGGTAAAGCAGCGGTCAGCGCCTGCAATGAACCGCCGCTGATACCGATTTCCTGTAGCAGGGAATCGATAACCGGGGCGTGCGTGCGATAGGCAAGAGCGGCAGACATCGCCTGCTCGGCCAAGTTGCCGCCACCGACCGAAGCCGCCGTCGCACCTGCGGCACCGCCAGAACGGTTCAACCCATCAACCTGGAGGATCTTGATGCCGTCGATGGCCTTCATCGGCTCAACGGACTTCTCGATGATCGCTGGCAGTGCCTGCAGCAGCGCCAGTTTGAACTTCAGGCTGGTCTGATCGCTGGAAAGCATGTTGACCGCTTCGTTCAACGCGCGCTGGGTTTCCGCCTCTGCCAAGCCTTTCTTACGCGCGGCTTCAGCCAGTTCGATGATGGCAGCGGCCTGCAGTTCAGCAGCCTCTTTCTCCGCACGGGCTTTCAGCGTCAGTTGCATCGCTTCGGTTTCCGCCCCTTGGCGGGCTTCGATCAGAGCGACCTGTTTGGCACGATCGGCTTCAGCGGTTTGGCGCGTGGTTTCCACGTTTTGCTCCGCTTTCACCGCTTCGGTCAACGCGTCATTGGCGCGCGCCTGAGCCTGGGACTGCTGCTCAGACTTGGCAGCAATGGCGATGGCCTTATCCTGTTCGGCGATTTCCGTCACTTTTTTCTGCTCGATGGCGGCCATTTCGGTGACTTTATTCTGCTCGATCTCTTTAACACGGATTTCACGGTCGGCCTCTACCTTACGGGTCCGTACCGCCTGCTCACGCTCGATTTCCGCCTCCTGAATCTGGCGCTCGGCGGAGATACGGCTCTGTTCGGCCTCGCGGCGGCGTTCCGCTTCAAAGGTGGCGATCCGGGAGCTTTGCTCGGCGCTGCGGGTCTTGACCTGCTGCTCCTGCTCAAGCGACATGAAGGCTTCCTGCTGCTCGATCTCCAGCTTGCGTGACATGGCATCGCGGTTTTTCTCGCGTACTGCGACCTCCACGTCTTGCTCAACTTCGTTACGCTCGCGGCGACGGCGTTCGGTTTCCTGCGTCAGCTTGGTCAGACCTTCGGCATCGAAGGCGTTGTTAGGGTCGAAATACTCTTTCGAGGTCTGGTTAAAGTTGGTCAGCGACACGCTTTCCAACTCCAGGCCGTTTTTCGCCAGATCTTCAGATACCGTGCTCTGCACGCCCTGCACGAAGTTTTCGCGCGTATCTTGCAGATCTTGCATGGTCATCTGCGCTGCGGTGGAGCGTAAGGCGTCGACAAACTTGTCTTCCACCAGTTGGCGCAGATCTTCCGGTGACAGCGTACGCTGGCCCAAAGTCTGTGCTGCAGTGGAGATCCCTTCAATGGTCGGTTGCACGCGGACAAAAAATGCCACTACCACGTCCACACGCATTCTGTCCTTGGTGATCAGGCTGTCGTGCATGGCACGGCTGACCTCCAGCTTCAGGGTCTTCATGTTGATTTCAACAATCTCATGAAACACCGGCAGGGAGATGGCACCACCGCTCAGCACGACCTTGAGACCGCCCAGACCGGTACGTACCAACGACTGTTCCGCCGAGGCACGGCGATACAGGCGTGAAAAAATCAGTCCAATAATCAGCAGGACAACAAAGATGCCACCCGCAATCGAACCCCAAAACGTAAGACCGTCACTAATTATCACTAGGGCTACCTCTCCATCAGTATTATCAAAATAATTCCGTTAAAACCGCGTTCACAGCAGATCCGGCCAAGGGTTGGCGCTGCCGCTGAAGCGGGATCCGGAGATGCGCGCCGTCACCAACACCTTAGCTCCACGCACAAAGGCGACGTCCGCCTCATCCGGCTCGATCAAAATGTAATGGGTACGCCCGTGCTCATCCGTCAACCTGGCTTCTGCCGGGGAGCCAGCCGTGGCCGTTGCGCCGGTCATAATTGCCATGCGGCCGATAAAGCTGTCCGTGGAAACGGCGCTGCTTTCGTCACGTGGCAAGTAGCGAGCAATGCCGCGGCCACACCAGCGTACGCTGAACACAGCGACGATAAAGGCAACGATCACCGCCAGCCACACCGGTAGTTCACCGCCTGCCAACCATTGCAGTATCAGGCCACTCAGTGAAAAACCGCCGAGAAACAGCACAATGATGACCAGCAGCGGCAAGCGCCCGATATGCAGCCAGCTCAGACCCTGGGCGAAAACGTTCTCACCCAGGGTAATATCCGGATGGGAGTCTATAGCCGCGTCGAAATGGCTGGAAAGGGAAGCACCGAGAAACACCGCCAGCGTTTCCAGCACGCCGATAAACAGCAGCAGGAGCAGGGCGATCAAGAAAGGGGCATTACCTGAAGAAAGTAGGTCCATATTGGCGTTCTCCGTGCGCATCAAAGCGAAAATATCGCGGCAACAGAAAACAGGCAGGAAAGAGGGTACAAAACGCGGTAAAAGGTGATGCTGCAATCCGCTATAAACGCTCCTTGTTCCACACAAGCCGGTTCCCAAGCCACGGGCTCTGCCTTCCATGTAACCAGCGGCAGTCGCCTGGCGCAGATTTTAGCATTTACTGCCCCGCCATCCCAGAAAATCATCAATAAAAATGATTATCATTTACATAAATAAAAAAGGATCCCTAGGCTTCCGGGATCCTTTTTCAAACGCTATTCACCACAGGATAAGTTGAAAAAAACCTAATCCTTAGTTGGCAGAGTCGATCTCGTCCAGATCGCCCTGGATAGCCTTGGCATTCGGGTTTTCCTGCGGCTTGAGCACCCCGCCATTCGCCAGGAAGTCATGCCGTTGGAAATAGGCGTCACGCACCATCACATAAGGATCGGAAGAGTTGCGCAGCAACCCATCGGAATCCAGCAATTGAGCACGGGTTTCAACCCCTTCCACTACCCATTTACCCGCCGACATCCAGAAGGTGAGATAACTCAGCACCGGATAAACGCTATCCGCCCAGTCGCCACCGTCTTCACGGATAGTGAAGCTGCCATAGACCGGTAAGTGGACATACGGGCCGTAACCTACGCCGTAGTTCCCCAAGGTGCCACCGAAGCGGCGTGGTTCTTCACGCGCCAGTTTCGGGTTAGCCATACTGGCCACGTCGATCAACCCGCCCATCCCCAACAGGGTGTTGAGGAAGAAACGGTTAAAGTGCTTCATGCCCTGATAAGGGTTACCACGCAGAAATTCGTTCACCATGCTGGCTGGCTCTTCCAGGTTGGAAGTAAAGTTGCTCAAGCCATTACGCGCAGGCGTCGGGACGTAATCGCGCCATACCACCGCGACCGGGCGCAGCACGTAGGGATCCATCACGTTATAGTTGAAGTTAAACATCGCCCGGTTAAACCCTTCAAGAGGGTCGGAACGCCCTTGCGGATCGTCACCAGGCGAGCTGGCACAGCCTACCAATAACACCGTTGCGAAAGCCAGCCCAGTCAGGCGAAAGTTCATATTTATCTCCATGAAAACCCTTGGATTCTTTTTATCAGGGAACCTGTTTATCAATCTGAACGCTGACCTGCTCCTTGCCGCTATAGGCTTGCAGCGTACTATCGCCAAACCAGTCGCCCGCCTGCGGCGTTGCCAGACCATCCTGTGACAGCCTGACATGCACCTTCACCTTCTGCTGAGCCGAAAGCAGACGCTCAGGCATCATGGCGTTGCTGTCATCCAATGTGAATGATAGCGGGAAACGACTAAGTGGCAATTGCTTGACAGCTACCGGCACCGGGTTGGTTCCATCGGTAACCGAAACGATCAGCGTTCCTTGTTGTGGTAATGCTTTTGCCGCCTCTGGCGACAGCGTGACAGTGACGGAGAGTTTAACAGTTTCTGCGCCCACCTGAACTTTTGCTTGCTCAATGCTGCGCTTTATCACTGCAACACGCTGGTCATCGGCTGGTAACAGTTTCAACATTACCTGCCAGGCACCGATCGCCTGTTGGTAATCGCCCTGTTCAAAGGAGTTGAACGCCAGCAGGCTCAGTACGCGCACGTTGGTGTGATCTTCAGCCACCATGGTGCGCAGCATCGCGGTGGCCTGCTTGTTGTCTTCCGGATCGCCAGAGCGCGTCAGCACTTCGGCATAGCCCAGGCGCACGTCCATATTGCTCGGATCCAGGCTGTAAGCATGAGCAAAGGCCTGGGTCGCGGTGGTGGCATTATTCAACGCCATCCCGACACGGCCAAGCATCATCCAGTCGTTCAGATTCCTGTCATCGTCCTGCAATGAGGTGCGTAAACCCAAGCCAAGACGGGCGATCTCCTCCATGCTCAGCGGTTGGGCACGCTCATTGGCCACCCGCGCACGCAGTTCCGGCATTTGGGATTCTACCTGATGCCAGGCCGTAACCTGAGCCAAACCGCCAGTTTTCAGATAAAAGCCAACCGATACCACCACCAGCACCATCACGCCAGGCACTAAAGCCCAACGATTGATAGGCCGTGCAGGCTGTTCATCCGGTTGCCCAGGAATATCGTTCAGCAAGTTCTGTTGCAGCTCTTTGACCAGTTCAGGGCGTTCCGTAACCACCCCTTGATCTTCATCTTGCGCCAGTTCGTCAAGGCGATCCTGGTAGAACGCCTTGTTGAGCGTATCGCGGCTGGCCGCCGTACTTTCTTTGCCTTGGCGCATCGCAGGCACGACCAGCAACGCGCTCGCACCGACCAACAGCACTATAATTATCAGCCAAAAAGCCATTAGGGTTTCTTCCTGTCAGTCTCTTTCAACAACGCTGCAAGGCGCTGCTGCTCCTGCTCGGAGAATTCCTCGTTGACTACGCCCACCCGACGTTGACGGGTCCGCAGTATCACCACCGCCCCACCAATCAGCACAAACAGCAGCGGCCCGACCCACAAGATCAAGGTTGCTGGCGTCACCGGGGGTTCATAGGTCACAAAATTACCGTAGCGCGCCACCATATAGTCGATGACCTGCTGCTTGTCTTGCCCCTGCATCATCAGCTCATACACCTTGGTGCGCATATCTGCCGCGATGATGGCGTTGGAATCGGCAATGCTGTTGTTCTGGCATTTAGGGCAGCGCAGCTGTTCTGTCAACTCGCGGTATTGCTGCTCCTGCTCCACCGAATTGAATTTGTAGGTGTCAATGGCCGCAGCGGCACTCCAGCTCAGCAATGCCGCCACCAGTAAGGTTATCAGCCTCATGCGTCGCCCCCATATTTACGATACAGCGGTAACACTTCCTGCTGCCAGACACGCTCGTTCATGTCCCCGGCGTGGCGGTAGCGGATTATGCCTTCACCGTCGATCAGGAAGGTCTCCGGTGCGCCATACACGCCGAGATCCAGCCCCAGCATGCCGTCGCCGTCGTACAGGCTCAGCGCATAAGGGTTACCCAACTGATTGAGCCACACCACCGCCTTCTGGCGATCGTCTTTATAGTTTAGCCCCACTACGCGGATGCCTTTGGCCGCCAGAGTATTCAGATACTCGTGCTCCGCCCGGCAAGTAGGGCACCAGGTCGCCCACACGTTCAGCAATATCGGTTTGCCAGTGCGCAGCACCGCCTGATCGAAGGTTTTACCCGGATGATCCAAGGATTCAAGCTTGAAGGTCGGCACCGGTTTACCAATCAAAGCAGACTCCAGCATGGTGGGATCTTCACCGCCGGCGTTACGCGTCAGCTGTACCAACAAGGCCACCACTAACAGCAGGAACAGGATTAACGGAATAAATAACAGTTTGCGGTTCATGCCTGCTCCCCTTGTTTGGCTTCACGTTTGAGTTTTTTGCTCATGCGATAGCGCGGATCGAGAATACACAACACGCCGCCAAGCGCCATAAACACCCCACCGAACCAGATCCAGCGGACAAAAGGTTTGTAGTAAAGCCGCACGGCCCAGGAGCCATCGTCTAACTCTTCACCTAACGCGGCGTACAGATCGCGCGTCAGGCCACCGTCGATGGCGGCCTCCGTCATCATGCTGCGCGCCACGCTGTAGTAGCGTTTTTCCGCATGCAGGGTGGCTTCGGCCTTACCGTTGCGGGTGACATCGATAATCCCGACGCCGCCGGTGTAGTTTGAACCACGGATATCGTGAACGTCGCGGAAGATGAAGCGATAGTCGTGAATTTCCACGCTATCACCGGCCTTCATGCGGACATCACGCTCAACGCTGTAGTTTTGGCTGAAAGCGATCCCGATCACCGTGACCGCCACGCCAAGATGGCCTAACACCATGCCCCAATGGCTACGGGAAAGGTGCCTGAGCCCCTGCCAGAAACCGTGGCGATGGGTCGCTCGCTCATGCAGCTCCATCAGGGTCAGCAAAATTACCCAGATGGCCATGATCAGCCCGACCACCGTCATGCCGACGATACTGTCTTGCAGCAGCCAAGGCAGCAGAATTGACAACACCAGCGTAATCACCAGCGCCACACCCAGGCGACGCCAGAGCTTGGTGGGTTCGTCACGACGCCAGCGCACCAACGGCCCGATGCCCAGCAACAGCGCCAGCGGTGCCATCAGCCAGGTAAACATGGTGTTGAAGAAGGGCTCGCCGATGGAAATACTGCCCAACCCCAACTGTTTATGCACCAACGGCAACAAGGTCCCCAACAACACCACCAGCATGGCGGCGATCAGCAAGACGTTATTGCCCAGCAGGAAGGTTTCCCGCGAGAAGGTTTCATGCTGCACCCGGCTACGCACCTGCCCGCCCTTCACGGCATACAGCAACAGCGAGCCGCCAATCACGATCACCAAATAAGCGAGGATAAACATCCCACGCGCCGGATCGGAGGCAAAGGAGTGAACGGAAACCAGCACGCCGGAACGCACCAGGAAGGTGCCCAACAGACACAGGGAGAAGGCCGTGATCGCCAGCAGCACCGTCCAGGCTTTGAAGGTCCCGCGCTTTTCGGTGACCGCCAGCGAGTGCATCAAGGCCGTACCGGCCAGCCATGGCATAAAGGAAGCGTTTTCTACCGGGTCCCAGAACCACCAGCCGCCCCAGCCCAGCTCATAGTAAGCCCACGCTGACCCCAACACGATGCCCATGGTCAGGAAGACCCAGGCCGCCGTAGTCCACGGACGCGACCAACGAGCCCAGGCCGTATCGAGCCGCCCGGCCATCAGTGAGGCAATCGCGAAGGCAAAGGCCACCGAGAAACCCACGTAGCCCATATACAGCAACGGCGGGTGGAAGATCAGCCCGATATCCTGCAACAGCGGGTTAAGGTCACCCCCGTCGATCGGGAAACTAGGCAAGGTGCGGGTAAACGGGTTGGAGGTCATAATGATGAACAGCAAGAACCCGGCGGTGATCATCCCCATCACCGATAACACACGCGCCACGGCATCCTGCGGCATCGCACGGCTGCACATGGCAACCGCCAGTGACCAGCAACTCAGCAACAACACCCACAGCAGCAGGGAACCTTCGTGCGCTCCCCACGTTGCCGCAATGCGGTAATACACCGGTAGCTTGGTGTTGGAGTTGGCTGCTACATAGGAGACGGTAAAGTCATTGGTAATAAACGCATACACCAGGCAGGCAAATGCCAGGGCGATAGCGATAAACATGCCATAGGTTAACGGGCGGGCTACCGCCATCATGCGCGTATCCTGACGCGCCGCTCCCCATTGCGGATAAATGCTCAGCAGCAACGAAATCGCCAACGCCAGGCACAGCAGAAAACTTCCAAGTTCCGGCATCATGACTTGTTGCCCCCGTCCGGCGAATTGCTATAGGTAGCGGCCGGGCTTTTATGATTCTCTTTCATGGCATCCGCGACTTCTGGTGGCGTATATTTTTCATCGTGTTTGGCCAATACTTCGCGCGCATTGACCACGTTACCTTCCCCCAGCACGCCTTGTGCCACTACGCCCTGCCCCTCACGGAACAGATCCGGCAAAATCCCGTTGTAGGTTACTTCGATGGCCCCGCGGGCGTCATATACCTTGAAGCTCACCTGCAGGCTTTGCTGATCGCGTTTGACCGAGCCAGGCATCACCATGCCACCGATACGCAGGCGCTGGCCCACCTCCGGCTTTTCATGCTTTTCGCCCTTGCCTTGCAGGATCTCGCTCGGGGTGTAGAACAGGTCGATATTGGAGCGCAAGGCATACAGCATCAGCGTGG
The DNA here is from genome assembly GCF_015673035.1 of Serratia sp. Res13-Sevr-LER1-36-b. Classification (NCBI taxonomy): domain Bacteria; kingdom Pseudomonadati; phylum Pseudomonadota; class Gammaproteobacteria; order Enterobacterales; family Yersiniaceae; genus Serratia; species Serratia sp. Res13-Sevr-LER1-36-b. The sequence goes on from NZ_JADACK010000014.1 coordinate 36,841, forward strand.
CGGTAAGCGCGACGCCAATCAGTACGACAATGACCAGATAGAGGCGGCTTTTACGACGTGGATTCACTGTGATTTCTCCCGCAAGTTAACAGACTGCGGTGTTGCCGCTGCTTGCTTTGACTGTTGTGACTGGCGGATACGCCGTTCACGTGACGCTTGGCGGCTGACTTCGGCCAGTAGCTGCTTGCGCTGCCACAGGGTGTGGACCAATAGCCCCAGCAGGGAAAGCAGGGTTGCGGCCACGGCCAACCAAACGTAAAACGCGTAGCCGCCCATGGCGAAAAACGCCTGCCAGGAACTGAATGCAGCATTCATGACTGACGCTCCTTGTTAACCAACTCGGCGACCCAAGGGCGCTGACGTTCCTGGAAAAGGATCAGGTTGCGCAAGCGCATCAAGGTCAGCGTAATAAAGAACAACAGGTAACCGAAGATCGCCCAACGCAGCGGGTAACGCATGCTTGGCGCAATGCTCTGCTGCATATTGGTTGAGCCCTGGTGGAGGGTATTCCACCATTCGACCGAGAAGTGAATAATCGGAATGTTGATCACCCCCACCAGCACCAGAATACCGGCGGCTCGCCCGGCCAGGCGGCGATCGTCGAAAGCGTTATACAGCGCAATGATACCCATATAAAGGAACAGCAATACCAGCTCTGAGGTCAGGCGTGCGTCCCACACCCACCAGGTGCCCCACATCGGTTTACCCCAGGCAGATCCGGTGACCAATGCAATAAAGGTGAACACCGCGCCGACCGGAGCCATGGCCGCGACCACGGTATCGGACATTTTCATCTGCCAGACCAGGCCGATAAACGCCGCTATCGCCATCGAGCCATAAATGCCCATCGACCAGATGGCCGCCGGAACATGAATGTACATGATACGGAAGCTGTCACCCTGTTGATAATCTTTAGGTGCGAAACCGAAGCCCCACACCCAGCCGACCAGCAGACAGATGGCGCCCGCTATCCCCAACCAGGGGACAAAGCGGCCACAGACATGGTACAGCCGTTCCGGCTTGGCAAATTGATGTAACCATTTCCACATTGTCGTCATTGCTCACGGTAAGAAATCATTCGGTAGCCGCTCCCTGATGGCAGAACGGCGAAAGTCTTGCGCACGGAAAAGCTCTTAGAGGCATTCATCCGCGATTAAATTTCCAGCTAGTGTACGCTTACACGCAACGCAGCTGCGGTGGCAAAAGGCGCCAGCGTGATGCTGCCCGCCAGCATCGCACCCAGGATGGCCAGGTAACCGTCAATCGGCATCCCCATCGAGGCGGCATCTATCGCCGCGGTAGCGAAAATCAGTACCGGAATATACAGCGGCAACACCAGCAAACTCAGCAGCACGCCGCCTTTGCGTAGCCCCACCGTCAACGCCACACCGATAGCACCAATCAGGCTCAACGTTGGGGTGCCCAGCAGCAGAGTCAGCGCCATCGCCATCCAGGTATTCACATCCAGCGACAGCAGCAGCGCCACCAGCGGCGACAGGATCAACAACGGCAACCCAGTCACAACCCAGTGAGCACACACTTTGCCTAACACCGTCATTGGCAGCTGCGTTGGCAATAACAATAACTGTTCCAATGAGCCATCCAGGTAGTCATCACGGAACAATCGCTCCAGTGAAAGCAACGAGGCTAACAGCGCCGCTACCCAGATAATCCCCGGCGCAATACGCGCCAGCAATTGCGGTTCTGGCCCAACGCCCAGCGGAAACAGCGTGATCACGATCAGGAAGAACCACAGCGGGTTGACGATCTCGGAGCCTTTACGAAAGGCAATTTTCAGTTCCCGCCGCAGTATGATAAAGAACATCAGGCGATCTCCGCGCTGGTCTGTGTCAGGCGAATTTTCCTTACCGCCTGCCGTGTTCCGGTTAAATCTTGATGCGTCGTTAGCAGCACCATACCGCCCTGTTGTGCATGTTGCTCAAACAGCGCGGTCAGCTCCAACACGCCCTGCTTGTCTATGGCCGTCAAAGGTTCATCCAGGATCCACAGAGGGCATTTGCTGAGCCAGAGCCGTGCCAGCGCCACCCGCCGCTGCTGCCCGGCGGAAAGCTGCGCCACCGGTAAATCCTCGTACCCCACCAAGCCTACCTGCTCCAACGCCTGCCAGATGGCCTGACGATCGGATGCCTGGCTAACGGCCTGGTAAAACTGCAAATTCTCAAACGGGGTCAGCATGGATTTAATCCCCGGCTGATGCCCCAGAAACAGCAGATCCAGATGATATTGCTCACGCCGATGACGCGTATTTTCGCCCTGCCACAGCACTTCACCCGCGTCTGGCTGCGCCAACCCGGCCAAAATGCGCAGCAAGCTGGTTTTGCCAGCCCCATTAGGGCCTTCCACCTGAATAATGTCCCCCGGACTCACCAAAAAACTCAACCTGTCAAACAGAGTACGTTCATCTCGTACACAACTAAGATTTCTGGCTTCCAGCATGGAGGACTCATATTTTTCTTTGGGATAGCGAATCATAGCATAAGCCACAGTGCGCTCGAAGCCCGCAGCCTGGCTTGGATGTACTCCATTAGAGGTAATATTGCGCATCAGATCAAAATTGCGTAGAAAAAAACAGCAACGTTAAAATTTCGTTACTTTTTAATCATTTTTCCGGCGCACTTTCCTTCGCCCCATCAGCAACTACGCTTAGTTATCAGCCAATAGGAGAATGACCATTGAGCGTAAAACCAGATCGTCAAGCCAACAGCGATAAAAGCAGCGTCAAGGTCGAAAGCGAAGAGCACGATCGGGGCAAATCCACCATTGAGGTCGATGAGCAAAAACTGCCCTCGCGCGCCGCTGCCGTACATGAACAAATCCGCATGGAGGGGGAGAAAGAACTGGAGCGTGACTGGCTGGCGCTATTGCTGTCAGCCTTGGCGGCTGGCTTGTCGATGGGGGCTTCCCTGGCAGCAAAAGGGATTTTTCACGCACGGCTACCGGATGACCCAAGCCGGTTTTTTATCGAGAACATCGGCTATACCTTCGGTTTTATCATCGTCATCATGGCTCGCCAGCAGTTGTTTACTGAAAACACCGTCACTGCGGTATTGCCCATCATGCATAAACCGACGCCTAAAAACTTCGTCATTCTGTTCCGCCTATGGGGGATAGTGCTGTTGGGGAATCTGCTCGGCACCGGCCTGGCCGCGCTGGCGTTTATCTATATGCCTATTTTTGATGAGAATACCCGTGCGGCCTTCACCAGCTTGTCACAGGAAATCATGCATAACACCCCGGGAGAGATGTTTGCCAACGGCATCCTGGCAGGTTGGATCATCGCCACGATGGTGTGGATGTTCCCTTCGGCCAGAGCCGCCAAGATCTGGGTGATCGTGCTGATGACCTACCTGGTGGCGATTTGCGACCTTACCCATATCGTGGTTGGTTCCGTCGAAATTCTGTACCTGGTGTTTAGCGGCGCACTCCCCTGGCAGGAATTCTTCTACCCGTTCGCCATCCCGACGCTGGCGGGCAATATCATCGGCGGCAGCTTTATCTTCGCCCTGATCAGCCATGCGCAGATCCGCAACGATATGAGTGACAAGGCCAAGGCCGAACGACTGAAGGCTCAACGGGAGAATCAACCCAGGAAGGAACACACGGATAAATCAGACCGCGAATAAAACTTCTCCAACCCGTTCGCGGCACATTAAAAGGTGGATAATCGGGAAAATGGGGCATAACGGGAGAAAACCGATTATATTTCAGGCAATCAGACCAATAGCCCCTTAAACCCAAGCGCAAAAATAGGTATACTGCGCCCGCCGTGTCCCCTTAGTTAAATGGATATAACGAGCCCCTCCTAAGGGCTAGTTGCAGGTTCGATTCCTGCAGGGGACACCATGTTGATGCCAACAAATCTCCCCCACACGAACAAAGCTCAGTCACAGTACAACCAAAAGACAAACATACTGTCTGCTCATAGATTCGGCAATCCGTTATCCAGCATGCAATACCATCTCATCATCCCGACCAACGTTCCCTTCTTGCGAAGCACATCGCAAAGTATCGTATTTAAATCGCATTTTTGTTGAGATAACCGCAATTAAATCTTATTATCTAATCGACCAGTTAGGATAGCGCTCCTTAACAAAATGAGGAAATGATGGTTACGGTTCAATGGACGAAGAAAGCACTCAAGCAGTTGCTGTCAATCGACACCAGGTACCGCAAAGCCATCAGTGAGAAGGTTAACCAACTTGAAAATCTTCCCGCCGTAAAGCTCGACATCAGGAAGCTCCACGCAACTGATAACCAGTTCCGGCTTAGGGTTGGAGACTATAGGGTAATCTTCGAAATCACTGACGGTGAACCGGTCATCTATGAGATTGCAGCAGTTAAGCGTAGGTCATCGAAAACGTACTAAGGCGGGAAAACCCGCCCTTTCCTCATGTAGCTATCTAAAGTAAAAACAGGAGTAACCGAAAATGGCAGTGCAAATTATCCGCAACGATAAAGGCGAACCACAGTATGCCGTGGTGCCCTACAGCGAATATGAAAAACTTATTAACGCAAAAAATGATTGGGAAGATGTGCCCTACACTGCCTCAAAATCCGATGATGTGACCGTGCCTAACGCGATCGTCAAGATCATGATTGACCAGGAAGTTTCTCTTCTGGCGGCCTGGCGGGTCTATCGGGACCTGTCTCAATATGATGTGGCCGAAAAACTCGGCACAACCCAATCCACCGTTTCACAATGGGAGGCATCAGGCCGTCCTCAGAAGCGTACCCGTGAAAAACTAGCGGCGCTGTATGATTGCTCCCCCGAGCAGTTGATCCCCTAATCTTGCTCAGTGTAGGGATGCGGCAATGCTCGACCCTTTAGATAAACAATGGGTTAACTCAGGCCGAACATATTCGGCCCTTACAAATCAGCACCCATGCTGGCGCTGAGGACAGGGTATAATGTGTGACCGGCGCCCGCTACCTAGCACAACCTCATACGTTAAGGGTATAATCCAAGGCATTATTTAATCGGTTTCGGAAACGAACATGGCAAAGCTAACATTACAAGAGCAGCTGCTTAAAGCTGGATTGGTCAACAGTAAAAAACTGGCGAAAGTGGAAAGAACGGCGAAAAAATCGCGGGTTCAGGCTCGTGAGGCAAGAGAGGCCGTGGAAGAAAACAAAAAAGCACAGATTGAACGTGATAAGCAGTTGAATGAGCAGCAAAAACAGGCCGCTTTAGCTAAAGAGTATAAAGCGCAGGTAAAGCAGCTCATTGAAATGAATCGGATCGTTATTTCACATGGCGATATTGGTTATAACTTCACAGATAACAATTTAATTAAAAAAATATATGTGGATAAGACAACTCAATCTCAATTGATTAGTGGCCGCCTTGCTATTGCTCGGTTGATTACCGATAAGAACCCTGATGGCGAATACGCGATTATACCCGCGATCGTGGCCGATAAAATTGCGCAGCGTGATGCGAGCAGTATTGTATTAAATGCCGAACTAAGCAAAGAGGCTAAAGATGAAGAAGATCCGTATGCCGATTTTGTCGTGCCTGACGATCTGATGTGGTAAACAAACTGTCCAGAGGCTTACTGCGCCAGCCCACAAGCAACAACGCCCCTTGAGCTCAACCGCAGGGGCATTACGACCTACCTTTTCATCCTGCTAAGTAAATCACGCAAAATCGTATTTACATGAAAAAGCCCCGAAAACGGGGCCTTGGGGTAAATTCAAGCTGGCTGGCTCTGCTTTTTGTAGATAGAACGGTAATGATTGAGCCGTTCGAAGAAGTTATCGCTCTGTTCACGCGACATATTACCCGCCACGCCGTTAGCATCGACTTCACGTCCCTGAAACTCCAAGAATGCCACCGTAGAAGCGAGAAAATCCATGTTGCTGGTGTTCTTGGCATAGACATAGCACTTTTCCAAAGTTTCCATGCTCTCCTCCTCAACGTTTTACAGTAAAGTTGACGTGCCACAAGCAGGATGACAATCGCTCGTTAAATGTGCTGCACCTCTAAGAATACTCGCAAAAGCTAAAAAATATACGCCATACGTGCTGTGTGATTAAAAAACGAGCAAGGATCGCAAAAATACCTAGCGCGGCAAGGGCGACTGCGCAGCTTGCAAGACTTGTTCTGCCGTCACCACAGAGCCAAAATCGTCAAGCACCGAGTAAAACACCTTCATGCCAGCATTCACCGGGCCTTTAGCCGCCGTTAAGGCAAAATTAGCCTGCCCTTTTGGGCTTACCATACCGTTTTCCGGCACCAAGGTAGCGACTGCCTGCTGCTTATCGCGGCCCACCGTCATTTCTAGTAATGTCTGGTGAAAAGGCGTAGGGTTGCTGACCACCAACACTGGGTTGCCGCCCTGTTTTGCCAGGCTAAAGCGCAGTTGCTCCTGAACGTTAGTCGTGTTCATCGTCTGCAATGCCCGTGGCCGGTAGAATAATTTGATCCGGGTTCTGAACGCCATCTGCATCTGGCTGGCCGTATTGCTGGCCACTTTCGGCGGGATCTCCAACACGTTAAGCCAAAACACCGACTCACGGTCGCTCGGCAGCGTGTGTTCTGCCCCGGTAAACAACACTCTCAGACGCTGTGCCCGCTTCCCGTCCAGGCGCAAGATTGGCGGCGCTACGGTAAACGGCGTGGCGATTTTCTCCGGTTCCGCCTCACTATCACCATTGTCCACCCAGACTTGCAGCAACACCGCAGAGCGACCCTCGTTGGTCACGCGCAGCGTCGCTTCCTTATCCTTGCCGTTGACAATCAGGCGCGTGGCTCCCAGATATATCTCGGCGTGGCTCAGTGGGATAAATAAGGCCATCGCCGTAAGCAATAGCCAACGGCCAAGCCTGCGATATTGTGGCGTGAAACCATACATAGCTGCCATTTTCACCCTACTTGTAATTGAGCGTAAAAGTGATTGCGGTGTTGGCCGTACCTGCGGTTACCGTATTACCTATCTGGAACAAGCCGGCCTGCATAGGAACCCGATAGTTGGCCTTGGCCGAACTATCATAGTTATCCAGTAGATAAATAGTGCCAAACGTCACCGGAAGGTTGTTGCCACGCAGTAACTGGATCCCGACACCACCAGCGCTTGAGGTGGCATTCGGCGCCACTACGCCATTGGCGGCATCCAGCACCTGGGTCGTGGCTGCAAAGCTGTAACCAATGCTGGCCAAGCCAGCCGGGCATTGGTTGAACGCCAGCTCAAAGGCCTTACGCCCAGCCACCGAACCCACGCCGTTGAACTGACCGACGCTGGCCTCCGGCAGATCGACATTCACATTCGGAGTGGTGCAGGTGCCGCCACTGGCGATAGTGCCGCCGCTTTTGAACTGAGCAATCATGTAAGTGAGATCGCCGGGCGCAGCAATGCCGTTATACGTCTGCAAATGCCGCAGATAAATTGGATCGAACAGAGGAATTGCGCCAGCGGTCAGGCCGGTGGTTGTTTTCACAAACCGCACCTGGGCATCAACGCCCAGATAGAAGCGATTACCGCTGTAGTTGACGGTAATGGACTCAGGATGGGTCTGTTGCCCGCCCGTGCTGACGGTCAGCGGCTGCCAGTTGGTCGTTTTACCATTCAGGGTATAACGCCAACGGACGATATACCCCAGGCCGGCTTTTACCATGGTGTCGTACAGCATGTAAGTTTGCCCATCGACCACGATGGTATTGCGCGTGGTGTAAGGCGGGTAACCCTGAACGCTAAACTGCACCGGCTGCTGGTAGGCGCTATTGGGGGTACAGTTCCAGGCGGTGGAGTTGTAAGAGTTGATCCAGGGCCCCAGCACATCACCCACGGCGCTGTCTTTGCCAATCTCAATGGTGGCCGTATCGAAAAACTGATAATAGCCACTGTTACGCGCGCAACTGACCGCCAGCCCCTCGGCGCAGACTGCTCCGCCGTAGCCAAATATCAGCAATAAGCCAAGAAGCAAGTGCTTACACTGTTGTTGGAACCCAACACTAGGCCACAGCGTGAAAAAGCGGGCCAAAATCTGTGATTGCTTCATTGGCATATTACCTCCAGGCGGCGATAGTCCGATTCATCCCCAGGCGATACGGCGGGCAACTGATAGTTAAACCGGCAACGTTCTCCGGTCCCTTCCCCCCATTTCACCTCTAACTGGCCTTTAGGGTTGTTGACCCGCAGTAAGCCTTCGCCAGCTTGGCCGATATACCCCACGCTACGCTGCTGTTCATCGGACACGTTGGCGCCAAAGGGCAACGGATCACCAGCAACGTCTCGGGCCGTCACCAGGATCGAGTAGCCGCTTTCTGTCTCATAACGTAACAGCCCGACGGCACCGGCGGTAGGCGCGATCTTCTGACTGGTGTATTTCAGCTCCACATCCCTGGAAAGCCCTTTCGGATCCAACTCCACGGTATTCTGGCGGTAAGGGCTGAGGTAAGGGACCACCGCCTTCCCGCTGTTATCCAGGCGCAGACCGCTGTAGTTGGTGATCCTGGCCCCCTTGGCGTTTTCTGCCTCGACGATCGCCGACGTTTCCCCCAGCATCGGTGTAAACACCACTCCACCGCTATAAGCAACCAGGCCACCGGACATATTGGCACCATATTGTTGATAACCTTGGCCTGCGGAAACGCTGCCCCCAACGAAGGCATAAGGCGCGGCCCATGAGCCGTTGACGCCGCCGCTAACGCTGTTGCTACCATTTTTAGCATAGTCGTAGTTGGTAAAGGCGCTGTAGTTATACTGCCGGTCCTCCCCCAGGCTACCGGAAAGCGAGTTCTGCAACCCCTGGCGATCCTTTTGCTGGGTATAGCTGCTGGTCAGGTTAGGCGCACGCGAGCTGGAGCCCAATGGGATCGACAGGGTCAGCATGGCTTTGTTATCCCAGTTTCCGGTTGCCAGGTTGCGTGTCCGTGCGAAGTTAACCCCATAATTCAGCTTGTTATAGTGATTGTTGTAGCTAAGCTGATATTCGCGGTCAGTCTGGTCATGATCCCAATAATCCTGCACGTTGGCATTCAACGCGACCGTCCCAAAACCCTCCGGCAACGACTGGCTGGCGTTAATCTGGAAACGATTACGTCGTTTCCAACTGTTATAGTCAGCAAAGCCGCTATCGTTACTGTCGCGATCGCGCAGCAACATGGCGTCATCCACGTTGTAAAATCCTGAGCTGGAATAGCGGTAGCTGGCCAGCGTGATGTTGGTATCCACCACCGGCAAAATTTTCGCATAGGTGAGCCGTACGCTCTGCCCCTGCTCGTTAGGACGGTTATCAAACTGCGTTTGTGCCTGGGTAATATCCGCCGAGAGCGCACCAAAATCGGTATTGAATGCCAGACCGCCCGAGGCGGCCGCATAGCCATCGGCACCGATCACGCCGGTATAACCCGTCAGCAGGTTAGTGAAACCATGCCTCAAGGTGCCCACCGCAATGGCAGGTTCCTCGCTCACCGAATTATTGCGATATTTCCCCGCCATCAGTGAATAGTGGGTTACACCTGGCCGCAGCAGTTCGGCTATCGAAGCATAGGTGACGGTAAAGCTGCGTTCGGTGCCGTCGGCTTCGGTCACCGTGACCAGCAGATCGCCACCGCTGCCGGTAGGATACAGATCGTCAATAACAAACGGCCCTGGCGGTACCGTGGTTTCATAAATCTGGCTGCCACGCTGACTTACACGCACCAGCGCGTTGGTATTGGCGATACCACGCACCACCGGGGCAAAGCCACGTTGGGAATCGCTGTACATACGATCGTCCGAGCTGATCTGAGCGCCAATGAACCCAATGCTGTCAAAGACTTGGCCGTCGGTAGTCGATTGTCCCAGCACCATCCGGCTACGCCAGCCAACCAAAGGCCGCTCAAGATAGGTTTCATTGCTTTGATAGCGAAAACCCTCGTCATCATTCCAATTGGCCGACGCCCGGTAACGCAAACGCCACACGTCCCAGTTCAATCCGCCACGCAACCCCAAAAACTGAGTGGTTTGAGCAGATGAGTCGGAATGATCGGCACGGTAGGCGTTGTAGTCATATTGCAGGGTAGCCGCCGTGATGCCGTTATCCCACAGCTCAGGGCTGACATAACCACGGGCTTCATGCTGCAGCAAAGACTGCGGTGCACGCACATCCAACCGTTGGCCACCGCTATCAAAATTGCCCTCCACGCCAGGCACCAGTTCACCCAGCGCAATACACTGTTCCCCTTGCTGCAAGCGTGACAACACCGCCTTGTCCAGTTTATCCAAGGCAATGTCGAACAGGCTTAACAGTTTAAGATCGTAGCAAGGCTGAGCGATGCTGCTTTGCGGCGAAGCCAGGGAAAAGTTGACGTCCTGCCGCCCTTTCCATTGGTCGTTAAGATAGAGATCGATGCGGTGAATGCCGGGAGCAACCGGGTTACCGCTGGAGAACTGGCTGACATCGACGGACGAACGCAGAAAAGACTCGTTGAACTCAATAGCCTCGGTTTCATCCGCATAAGCCAACGCCAAGGGAGCCAGTAAAATGGCTCCCGCAATGTAAATCTGGTTGAGAAAAGAGGGTCGCCAATCAAGACTTACCACTGCCCGCCAACGTCCGCTCATTTTTGTTATCCCCACCGAAATCATCAATCAGGCTGTAAAACGCTTTTAAGCCTGCTGACGGTGCCGATTTCATTCCTTGAATTTTCATCACCAACTCGCCAAAGGGGGCCACCATCCTTTCCTGCGTTTTCCCCAGATCGCCCAGCACTGGCGCGCCTTTGGCGCTGCGAATCTCAATCTGGCGGAAAGTAAGGTAATAAGGCGATGGGTTCTTGGCGACGATTTCGTAACCCGCAGCCCCTTTGCGTAAGCTCAGATCCAGTTTTTCGTAAGCCTGAGCCGGGGTCATTGGCAGGTTATCCGGCCGGTAGAACAGTTTGATGCGGGTACGGAAAGAGAACTGCATCAGGTTGTCGCCCGCGGCTATTTTTTGGGAAGCCTTGGGTGGTATTTCCAACACATTGAGCCAGAACAGAGATTCACGGTTACCCGGCAATCCGCCGCCGGTACGTGCAATGCGCAACGCCTGCCCTTTGCCCGGATCGATACGGGCGACCGGTGGCGTCAGGGTAAAAGGCACCTTGACGGTGTCAGGTTTGGATTTGACATCACCGTTATCGATCCAGGACTGGATCAACACCGGGCTGGTCCCTTGGTTACGCAGTTGGGTAATCGCTTCACCGCTGTTTTCGTTATAAATAATGCGGGTGGCGTTGATGATCACACCAGCATCAGCGGCAACTGTCCATGTCAGCGCCAAGCTAAGGGCGGAAACGGTAAATAGAGTTCTTAACATGGCGCTGTCCTCTGAAAGGGATGAGGTTGCCCCCATCCCACGGCTGGATGTCTTACAGGTAGATGATGGTGTAATCCACCTGGGTATTAACCGTACCTGGCGTGACCGTCCCGTTCGCATAGTATTGCGCGTAATAATTCATTACGCCGCCACCGGAGCTGATATCAACGGCCAAATCGCCTTGGCTATGTGCATTACCCGCCATGATGCTGCCCAGATTGGCGTTCAACAGCTGAACCTGAACGTTGGTCGCCGTACCCGATGCCGAGTTGTTCAGGCGACCGGTGCTCTGTTCAACATAAGCACCTGCTTCAAAGAAGGTGCTGGCAGTATTAAGTGTAGCCCCCGCACAGTTGGTCAGTGCGATACTGAAAGGTGTTGCCCCTGCTGTTGCCCCAACGGCTGGCAGCGCAGAGATGGAAATAGTCGGCAAAGTTACCGTGGCGTCTTTAGACTGGTTGTTAACCGAAATATCGCAGGTAGTGTCAGTAATGGTACCGTTGATGGTAATGGTGCCATCGGCTGCCAGGGCAGAGCCAGCAAGCGTCATACCGATAACGGCAGACAGCAGGGTAGTTTTGGTGTTGTAAAATTTCATAATGATCCTAATCCGTTACAAGATAACTGTAGTTAACCAAGCACATTGCCGATTGGTGCGCCCGAGAATCTTTACTGTCATCGGTCCGTTATTTACCATCCTGCCGTACTTGTTTGTTTCCACCGTTCTGCGATTACTCCGCAGGTTCCGTGGTGAGCGTCACCAGTCAGTTACTTAAGAAAAATCCTAACCACCCGTTGACGAGAAAAATCTTAACCCACAGTCGGTACAAAAGAATCATTAACTATTAACTTGGAATTATTTAGGTTTAAAATCTAAATTTAATATTTTTTACAGCCTATTTAATGCACAAAACTCTGCATGATCTCTTGGTTAAGCACAAAAAACTTGTTTGTTTTATGTTCAAAACATACAAAATTTAAACAATTTGGTGGGGAATCACCCACCCCACCCAAAAACAAGACTACTGTTGCGATGATCAGGCCTATTCTTTTACTTAGCCTTACTGTAACAACGGCAAACTGTCGTTCTCTAGCCCTGAGCAAAACTCTATTTTGTGCTCACGTACGATGGTGCAGCGAACAAAAAACAGGCGGTTCACGCCAGAAATAAAAGAGCGAACCTGGTTGCTACGTACCACCAGTAGATATTCATCTGCCCGGCATTCGGCTTTTCGTTGCTCCACATAGGACAACATGTCCTTATTGAGGCTGGAACTGGGGACACCAGACTGCGTGGATGTCGACATAAATACCTTGCAACTCCCAGCCTTGCCAAGAAATACCTCCTGTCTGGCAAGCGAATTGGTGGCGTACATCGTAGATGCGATCCCCAGTACAAAAACCAAACCAGCAACCGTAGCGATCAGGCCCCAACCAAGACGTTTTTTGTTGGCAGGAGTGGCAATCTCTACGCTTGTCGGCAGATCGGGCTCACCCTCCCCCCCGGAAGCTGGAGCAACATCATCGTCAGTCTCAGCTTCGGCTTCCAGCCCGCTCTCTACTGGCAAATAGGCCTCATCACCCACTGTCTGTGCAGGGACTAACGGGGTAAAATGCCCATCGTCTTCCTGGCTGATTTCAACCTGGATCTCGCGGCGCAACATAAACCCTATCTTCGGCACGGTAACAATCACTTCATCATCGATCCCCATCACCTTAAGCACCCGGCGCAACTTGCTCACGCATTGATTAAGGTTGTTATTGCTGGAGATCATGCCGTAGTCGTCCCACACCTTTTTGAAAATCACCTCCCGTTCCACGGGTTTGCCATAGTTGGCGATCAGTAATAGCAAAAGACGTTTAGCAGGATTGGAAATAGAAGTGGGCTCGTCGGAAAAGTCGCTTGGACCCAACGTTCCGCTATCACCATCAAACAGCACACGATCGTTAAATCTGTATTTCATGTTAATCCGGACCATCATTGGGCTTATAGGATAATTCTGGCATAAGTTCCTAATAAAACATCAGTCACCGTTCAAAAAAGATACGGTGCAACAGTGCTCTCAGCTTGACGGCCTAAGCAGTGATTTTCCTCGCGCTTTAAGAACGCCAATCTCTGGCATTGTTGTCGCCAACCGGTCACAATGCGGCTCACTTCCCCCCAAGCAGGAAATATGATGCCTTGCCACTATCCCGCCCAATACGCCTTCGATAGCGAAAGCGATGCCTGGCAAATTACCCTACGCGATTTCCCCGAGCAGCAGGCAGCCTGCTACAAACGTGAGGACGTCGAGCTGGAGGCCCAGGAAAGCCTGCTGACGGCTATCGCCATTGAAATGGAAGAAGGGCGCCCGGTGCCTGCGGCCTCCGCATTGCAAAGCGGTGACATTGCCCTGCATTTGCCAGTGCTGGTGAAATTAAAGCTGGAACTGCATAACCACATGTTGAGCAGCAACACCTCAAAAGCGCTGCTGGCCCGCCAGATGGGGTTTAACGGCGCACAAATCGATCGGTTGCTGGATGTGGCCTATGCCTCGAAGGTTGAGGCCCTTGAGCAAGCCCTGTTTCTTCTAGGCTACGAAGTGCATACCACGGTAGTGGCGATCCGCCAGCCCTCAGAATAAATAGTTTGCCCAGAGAGTAAATTTTTACCGTTTTGCGCCGATAGGGTTATTAAACAACCACCGATTGCAAAGTGAAGGCTAAAAATGGAACTCAACCGTCGTCATGTCTGGGCCGCTATCCTGCTTTCTTGTCTGGTCTTCTGGGCTATCCTGATCGCTAGCGTCAGTGCTGTGGCCTGATGCCTTGTAACAAACTGTTACTTCAGGCATTTATCAACCACCACACCGCATAGGGGTGCTGTATTCTGTGCCCGTGTTAACTCCTTGACAGGGTAAAAAACCGGCAAAAAGTGTGATCAAAAACACAGTATTGAAATGGGTAGGATTTTGGGAGTACATTAGCGCCGATCCTGTTGTGATTCCTGGTTAACCTCAAGGAACTTGAATCGCAACGACCGGTAAATCGTAGCTCAGGACATTGTTACTTCTGATTGAAGAACCCGCCACCCGCTGCTGATTTGCCACAAAATACTCAGACAACAATCGGGATCGTTGGTTTGCGAGGACTCCACAAGGAGTTGTTACGTGAAATACTTTTTGATGGGCGTTTCATTCATGCTGGTTGCATGGGTAGGAACCTTCATGCTGATGGTTGCCTAACCGCAATCGCACCAGGTATATAGATAAAGGGGCGCTTATGCGCCCCTTTGTTGTTTCTGCACCGCGAGCTATTTGCCGGGCATCATCCGGCGCATGGTGTCGTCACCCCGCACATAGTGATGATAAATCGCGGCCAAGGCATGGATGCCGATGATGAAATACCCCGTGTTTGCCAAGGTTTCGTGCACCATTTTCAGCGTGCGGCGTATGCCCGCATCGGGCGTGACCCACTGCGGCACCTGCCAACCCAGCAGCATCCACTGTTTGCCACCGTAGGCCAACGTCAAGAAGCCCAATATCGGTAACGATAAAAACAGCAGATACAGCACCCAATGGAGAATTTTCGCCCCTAGCGCCTGTAAACCCGGCAAAGCCGGAGTGATCGGCGGCGTCGGATGCCGGTGGCGTAGCCCAAGGCGGATAAACATCAGCACAAACACCGACAGGCCAAAATTAAAGTGCAGATCCTTCACCAATGCCGCGCTTTCATCCGGCACTGAGTCCTTCAGAAGGATGGCGCTGTAAGTCAGGATCACCATCACCAGCGTCAGCCAGTGTAGGAGGATTTGTGATTTTGCAAAGCGAACGCTCATAGAGACTCCCACTAAATACGGTATTAGCAGAGCATAGCGGATAACAACTGAAGAGAACCTTAAGCCGAAGAAAAATCAGGATTGTGGGCACTTAACACGCCCCTCACCCTAACCCTCTCCCACCGGGAGAGGGAACCGATCGAGCATATTTGAAATTGTGGTGACTTACCTTGGATGAGAGACAATCGAGCTTGCTGAGATTATCGCTTTACTTCCAAACGAGCAGGGACTGCCAGCTCCCACAGGGAACCGTTCGGGCGTGTTCGAAATTGTGGTGACTTACCTTAGATGAGAGACAATCGAGCTTGCTGAGATTATCGCTTTACTTCCAAACGAGCAGGGACTGCCAGCTCCCACAGGGAACCGTTCGGGCGTGTTCGAAATTGTGGTGACTTACCTTAGATGAGAGACAATCGAGCTTGCTGAGATTATCGCTTTACTTCCAAACGAGCTGGGGCTAACAGCTCCCTCTCCCTGTGGGAGAGGGTTGGGGTGAGGGGCAACAGCGATTGCCGAGTCTCAGGCAACACACCAGCTCCCTCAAGATGAGGGATTATTTGGTAGCAGGGGTTGCCGTTTTAGCTGGCTTGATTAACCCATCGGCACGGAACATCGCCTTGATACCACGCACCGCCTGGCGGATACGATCCTGGTTTTCAATCAAGGCAAAACGCACATGGGTATCACCGTAATCGCCAAAGCCGATCCCTGGAGATACACACACTTTAGCCTCCGCCAACAGACGCTTGGCGAACTCCAGCGACCCCAGATGCGCGTAAGGCTCAGGAATTTTTGCCCACACATACATCGAGGCTTTCGGGTTCTCTACCATCCAGCCGGCTTCGTGCAGCCCTTTCACCAGCACGTTACGGCGCTGGCGATACTGCTCGGCAATGTCCAACACACACTGCTGATCGCCTTCCAGTGCGGCAATAGCGGCCACCTGCAACGGCGTAAAGGTGCCGTAGTCGTGGTAGCTTTTAATGCGTGCCAATGCGCTAACCAGCTCAGAGTTACCCACCATAAAGCCAATCCGCCAGCCGGCCATATTATAGCTTTTCGACAGGGTGAAGAATTCTACCGCAATGTCTTTGGCTCCTGGTACCTGCATGATCGAAGGCGCTTTCCAGCCGTCATAGACGATATCGGCGTAGGCCAGATCGTGGATCACCAGCACGTCATACTGCTTCGCCAGCGCCACTACCCGCTCAAAGAAATCCAGTTCTACACACTGCGCCGTCGGGTTGGACGGGAAGCCCAGGATCATCATTTTTGGCCGCGGAATGGTTTCACGAATGGCGCGCTCCAGCTCACCAAAGAAATCCACGCCGTCCACCAGCGGCACGGAACGCACCTGCGCACCGGCGATCACCGCGCCATAAATATGGATCGGGTAACTTGGATTCGGCACCAGCACCGTATCCCCGTGATCGAGCGTTGCCAACATCAGATGCGCCAGCCCCTCTTTCGAGCCGATGGTCACAATGGCTTCGCTCTCAGGATCGATATCTACCTGATAGCGTTCTTGGTACCAGTGCGAAATAGCACGGCGTAGGCGCGGAATACCGCGTGAGGTTGAGTAGCCATGCGTATCGTCACGCTGGGCTACGGTGCAGAGTTTCTCTACGATATGCGGCGGCGTCGGGCCGTCCGGGTTACCCATGCTGAAATCGATAATATCTTCCCCGCGACGGCGCGCGGCCATCTTCAGTTCAGAGGTGATATTAAATACATAAGGGGGTAGGCGTTCGATGCGCGTGAAACGGCGCGGGTTGTTATCAGACATAGCTACCTCGAAGAGACGTTAGCGCCCGGACCATCCGAGCGACGCTGGCCACAGAATGGCCGAACATCGAACATAACTCAGCCTTGTCAGGCTGTCGAGCCCCCCGCATAACAATTTTTTTACCGTTTGGCAGCCGCAAACTCCGTCGCCAGCAACCCCAACCGCCAGTCATTACACCACCGGTCCGCCAGGCGGAAATTGTCACGCAACGTCCCTTCCAGTTGAAAACCGCAGCTCTCCAACAGACCCCGTGAGGCTAAATTCCCCTCTGTCACCGTGGCATACACTTTGTGAAACCCGCAGGCATTGAAGGCAAAGTCCAAGATCACGGGCAGCGACTCTTTGCCATAACCTTTCCCTTGCCCTTCCGGCAGGCTGCCAAAACCCACTTCGGCCTGCTGGCAAGGGGACCACTCAGGGCGAAACCCGGTCATTCCCACCGCTTGACCGCTGTTTTTTTCTCTCATCACCAGACACAACCAGCGATCGCAATGCTTATCCCATGCGGGCAAGCGTGCTTCGAAACGTTCACGGATCTCGTGTTCCGGCAGCGGATCGGCAATGTAACGGATCACCTGGGGATCCTGGAACAAACGTAGGAATAACGGCCAGTCATCTTCCGTTAGTGATGTCAGCAGCAAGCGCGGTGTTTCCAATTTCATCAGGTAAATCTCCGAAAAACGAAAAAGAGGAAGTTACGAATGAAAGATATCCCTTTATTTTCCCCTATTAAACCCAGATAATCATTAACCAGGTTACAACAAAACAGCAACTTTATAACGCTACCCTACCACCACCATCCTCGCCCACCGGCGGGCCAAGGAGAACACCATGGCTTCATTACTCATCGATGATATTCCTGCCGCAATAAAAAGCGTCAAGCAGCAGTTACGCCAGGCTTTACCCAACTATCGCGAAGTCTTCCTGGAACTGGAAGGCAATATTCGCCAGCAGGTGGAGCAAATCCGTCAGGAACTGGCCAACGGCCAAGACCCGGTGCCGCAGGTGGACGCCGAAGATATCCTGCAACAACGCGTTACCGAACAACAAATTGCCCTGATTAAACAGCGCGGCGTGTGCGCTATTCGGGGCGTATTCCCACGCAGCAAAGCCGAGGCCTGGAACCAGGAGATCGGCGATTATCTCGAACGCAATAATTTCGTCGAGCGGCTAAAAAATGCCGCCGAAGATAACTACTTTGGCAAACTGGCTGCCAGTAAGCCACAGATCTATGGCATTTACTGGTCAAAGCCTCAGGTCGAGGCTCGTCAAGATCAGCGCATGCATGCGGTGCAGGTGTTCCTCAACAGCCTGTGGGCAACCGAAAGCAACGGTAAACAGCACTTTGACCCAACGCGTGTTGCTACCTATGCCGACCGTACCCGCCGCCGCCCGCCAAACTCCTCTTCGTTGGGCCTTTCCCCGCATGTGGATAGCGGCACCATCGAACGCTGGCTGGATGAGAATTTCCGCTATGTCTATCGTCACGTGTTTTCCGGCAACTGGCAGCAATACGATCCCTTTGCCGCCGATGGCCGCACCGAAGTGCGCGAGATCGCCTCACCGGCGGTTTGTTCCATGTTCCGCACCTTCCAGGGCTGGACAGCACTGACACCGCAACGCACCCACGCCGGAACGCTGAACGTGGTACCGATCGCCAACGCCATGGCCTATATCCTGCTGCGTGCCCTGCAAGATGATGTGGCGGATGACGATCTGTGCGGTGCCGCCCCGGGCCGGGCGCTATCTATCTCGGAACAATGGCATCCCCTTTTATTAAGTGGGTTATCCCCTATTCCCGATCTAGAGCCGGGAGATACGGTATTCTGGCACTGTGACGTGATCCATTCGGTAGAAAACGAGCATAACGGCGAGTTCGACAGCAACGTGATGTACATCGCCGCCGCGCCGGGCTGCGAGAAGAACGATGCCTATCTGCAACGGCAGTTGCCCAGCTTCCTGTCCGGCAAAAGCCCGGTGGATTTTGCTGCGGATGATTTCGAAGTGGATTTCATTGGCCGCGCCACCGTTGAGCTGCTGACGCCGCTAGGCAAGGAGCAATTGGGTATCAAATAGCCCTGATGAGCGCGGTGTGCTCCGGCCACCGCGCTCATTGCCTCGCTGTGATATACTGTGGTCTCCCGTTCGTCGCAGTGAGCCGCCGTTGTGCACCCTGTTTTTGAAATGTTGTTAGCGGTCTTCGATCGTGCCGCCCTGATGTTGATCTGCCTGTTTTTCCTCACCCGCACCCGGCTGTTTCGCCAGCTGTTGCAAAAGGAAGATCATACTCCGCTGGAACTGGCCGCAGTCACGGCCATCTTCTCTCTGTTCGCCCTGTTCAGTACCTATTCTGGCATCAACGTCGAAGGCTCTCTGGTTAACGTGCGTGTGATTGCCATTATGGCCGGGGGGATCCTGTTTGGCCCCTGGGTCGGCATCATTACCGGCATTATCGCCGGATTGCACCGCTATCTGATCGATATCGACGGTATCACCTCGGTTCCCTGCCTGATCACCAGCATTATTGCCGGGATAGGCGCCGGTTATATCAACCTGAAAGTGAAGAAAGGCCAGCGCTGGCGTGCCGGGATCTTGGGAGGCATGCTGTGCGAATCACTCACCATGCTGCTGATCGTTGCCTGGGCCAAACCCACCGAACTCGGGCTGGATATCGTGTCTAAAATTGCCCTGCCGATGATCCTCGGCACGGTGTGTATCGGCCTGATCGTGCTGCTGGTGCAAAGCGTCGAAGACGAAAAAGAAGTGATTGCGGCGCGGCAGGCCAAGCTGGCGCTGGATATCGCCCGTAAAACGCTGCCCTATTTCCGTAATATCAATAGCGAATCGCTGACTACCATTTGCGAAATTATCCGCCACGATATCAATGCCGATGCGGTCGCCATCACCGATACCCAACATGTGCTGGCCTACGTTGGCGTGGGAGCAGAGCACTACCCACTCGGGCGCGCAGGGCTGAGCAGAGTCACGCTGGAAAGCATCCAGCAGGGCAAAATCATCATCAAAAACAACCTCGAGAACCAGACCGCACCGCAGATCCATTCCCAACTGGTGATCCCGCTGTGGGAAAAGGGTGAGGTGACCGGGGCGCTGAAAATTTACTACTGCCATGCCCATCAGATCACCAATACGCTGAAGGTGATGGCGGTTGGCCTGTCGCAGATTATTTCCACCCAGATGGAAGTCTCGCGCATCGAGCATCTGCGCCAAATGGCGGACAAGGCCGAAATGCGCGCGCTACAAAGCAAAATAAACCCGCATTTCCTGTTTAATGCGCTGAACGCTATCTCGTCGTCAATCCGGCTAAATCAGGATACCGCCCGCCAGTTAATCATCAACCTGTCACGTTACCTGCGCTACAACCTGGAACTGAACGACGAACTGATCGATATCCGTAAGGAACTGCATCAGATCCAGGACTATATCGCCATCGAGCAAGCGCGCTTCGGTAGTAAACTGACGGTGATTTATGACATCGATGATGATATTGCCGTGCGCATCCCCAGCCTGCTGATCCAACCACTGGTGGAAAATGCCATCGTGCACGGTATTCAACCCTGTAAAGGGAAAGGCGTGGTGGTGATCGCGGTGAAAGATCGGGGCGATCGCGTCCAGATTTCGGTGAAAGATACTGGCAACGGCATCGATCCACGGGTGATCGAGCGCGTGGCGCGCAATGAAATGCCAGGCCACAATATCGGCCTGCTTAACGTACACCACCGTGTTTCCCTGCTGTACGGCGAAGGATTGCGCATACGGCGGCTAGAGCCGGGAACGGAAATCGCCTTCTATGTCACCAAAAACGGTAATAAACTGCAGAGCGAAAACAGCCCACAACCTGCCGGGGAACAACTATGAAAGCCATCATTGTTGAAGATGAGTTTCTCGCCCAGCAAGAGCTGACTTATCTGATTAATAAACACAGCAATATCACCATCGAAGCCACCTTTGAAGACGGCTTGGACGTGCTGAAATACCTGCAAACTCATCAGGTCGATGCCATTTTCCTCGATATCAATATTCCGTCGTTAGACGGCGTTTTGCTGGCGCAGAACATCAGCAAGTTTGCGCATCGTCCGTCGATCGTGTTTATCACCGCCTATAAAGAGCATGCGGTGGAGGCGTTTGAGATCGAGGCGTTCGACTACATCCTCAAGCCGTATCATGAAGCGCGTATCATCACCATGCTGCAAAAGCTGGAGGCATTGCATAACCGACCGGCGCAGACGCCGGAGCCTAGCGCACCGGCGAACCGTACCAACCACAGTATTAACCTGATCAAAGACGAGCGCATCATCGTCACGGACATCAACGACATCTACTACGCCGCCGCCGATGAGAAAGTCACTCGGGTATATACCCGGCGCGAAGAGTTTGTGATGCCGATGAATATCACCGAGTTTTACCAACGGCTACCGGAAGAGTTTTTCTTCCGCTGCCACCGTTCGTATTGCGTCAATCTATCCAAGATCCGGGAAATCGTTCCGTGGTTCAACAACACCTATATTCTGCGGCTGAGCGATCTGGATTTTGAAGTCCCGGTCAGCCGCAGCAAGGTCAAGGCGTTCCGCCAACTGATGCGCCTGTAATTACCAACGCGGGCCTCGGGGACCGCGCTCTCGCTGATAATAACCCGGCGGTGGCGGAGGTGGCATCCGATGATAACGCGGCCCATCCCGCCATTGACGTGGTGGTGGCCCGTAGTAGATCACCCGTGGCGGCGGGCCATAGTGTTCACGTGGGCCATAATATTCGCGTGGGCGATGTTGGTACCACCAGCGCGATTCACGCCAGCGATAACCATCCCAGTAATGGCCACGGTCATCACGATCGCCAATATGCACCGACATTCCAGGCACGTTGATGCCGACAGAAATATCCGCATGGCTCACCGCAGGCAGTGACAGCGGCAGCAACGCAGCCAATAACAACAGCACTTTTTTCATTGGGTAACTCCCAGAGAACAGAACCTGTCCATTTCCCCATCACAGTAGTTCCGCTCCGGTACGTTCTCCATAGGACGAAAGCCCAATTACGCCTTTCAGACATATCCTTCACAATTACCACACAGTCTGCCACGGCGGTTTGGCCATCTTTCTGACATATCTTTGATGTAGATCACGCCCGGCAGGCCGCATTCCAGCGGCTTTTTGGCCCTTATTCGGCAACTCATGCAGCGATAACGGCATTTCATTCCTCGGCAGCGGCAGTTCATTCCCGATCCGCCATGGGCAACGATCGCCCCCTTTATAATAAGCCCATACCGCAGGGCTCTGGTTGCCTTGCTAATTTTGCCAATAGGCAACGCCAATACAGGAAGGAGACCGGCCATGAACAGCAAACCGGCAAATCGCAGCTTAATCGTTCTCGGCACCATCATCTGCCAGATGGGCCTCGGCACTATCTATACCTGGAGCCTGTTCAACCAGCCGCTGGTAGACAAGTTCCACTGGGGCCTCGGCGATGTCGCTACCACCTTCTCGATCACCAGTTTCTTCCTGGCCTTCGCAACGCTGTTCGCCGGCAAACTTCAAGAACGTTTCGGTATCCGTAATCTGACGCTGGTCTCCGGTGTGCTGGTCGGCCTGGGGTTGATTGCCAGCGCCCACGTGCAATCGCTGGATATGATTTATCTGTTAGCGGGCGTGGTGGTGGGTTTTGCGGTGGGTATCGCTTACATCTCTACGCTATCCAACCTGATCAAATGGTTCCCAGACAACAAGGGGCTGATTTCCGGCATCTCCGTCGGGGCGTTCGGTAGTGGCAGCCTGTTGTTCAAATACGTTAACGCCGCCCTGATTAGCGGTGCCGGTGTCTCTGCCGCCTTCTTCTACTGGGGCGTGATCGTGATGGCGCTGATTGTGCTAGGCTCCATGCTGCTCAAAGAACCGGTGCAGGTTAACCAACAGGCTAACCATGGCACGCTGGGCAACGATTACACCGTGCGCCAGATGCTGGCCAGCAAAGAGGCCTACATGCTGTTCGTGATTTTCTTCGCAGCCTGTATGAGTGGCCTGTATCTGATTGGTATCGTTAAAGACATGGGCGTACAGCTGGCTGGAATGGATTTGGCCACCGCCGCCAACACCGTTTCCGCCGTGGCAATCTTCAATACCGCAGGCCGCATCATTCTGGGCACCCTGTCCGATAAAGTAGGCCGTATGCGCGTCATCAGCTTCACCATGCTGGTCACTATTCTGGCGATTGCCGCACTGAGCTTCGTGACGCTGAGCCATACGTTGTTCTTTATCTGCGTCGGTGCGGTCGCTTTCTGCTTCGGTGGCAACATTACCGTCTTCCCGGCGATTGTCGGTGACTTCTTCGGCCTGAAAAACCACAGCAAAAACTACGGCATCATTTATCAGGGCTTTGGTCTGGGCGCGCTGGCAGGGTCGTTTGTTGCCAACCACTTCGGCGGCTTCCACGCGACCTTTATGGTAATGGGTGTGCTGTCGGTCATTTCACTGCTGATCACCCTGTTTATCAAAGCGCCGAAAGCGGTTGAGCAGGAAGAAGAGTCTCACGCAGAGCCGGTATTGGCTAAGGCCAACGGCTAATCAACCCGTCGTCTTTGGTCGGCAAAAAAAGGGGCGCTGCCAAACGGGTAGCGCCCCTTTTTTATTGGCTGATTACAGGTGTATCCCCAGTGTCTGGCGTAGATGGGCACCGGCTCCCAGCAGCCCCGGTTGGGAATGGGTGATCATAAAGACTGGAATTTCACGTACATAGTCTTTAAAGCGGCCCTTGTCTTCAAAGGCGGCGCGGAACCCGGAGGCCTTGAAGAACTCCATAAAGCGCGGCACGATGCCCCCGGCAATATACACCCCGCCAAACGTCCCCAGGTTCAACGCCAGGTTGCCGCCAAACCGCCCCATAATCACGCAGAACAGTGACAGGGCACGGCGACAATCGGTACAGCTGTCCGCCAGCGCACGCTCGGTGATGTCTTTTGGCTCCAGCTTCTCGGGCAGCCGCTTGTCTGCCTTAACGATGGCACGGTACAGATTCACCAGCCCAGGGCCAGACAGCACACGCTCCGCAGAGACGTGCCCTACTTCGCCACGCAGTACCTCGAGGATGATGTCCTCTTCTTCGCTGTTCGGTGCAAAATCCACGTGGCCGCCCTCACCCGGCAGGCTCACCCAGCGGCGGTTAACATGCACCAGATGCGCTACCCCCAGGCCAGTACCCGCACCGTAAACGGCAATAGGTTTATCTTTTTGCGCTTTGCCACCGCCAAACTGCAACACGTCATCTTCGGACAGCATCGGGATAGCCATCGAAACCGCGGTAAAATCGTTAATTACTTCCAGGTGCTTTAAGCCCAGGCTCTCTTTCATCGCTTTGATGGAGAAGGCCCAGGTGTGATTGGTCATGGCGACCCAATCCTCCGTTACCGGGCAGGCGATGGCAATACAGGCGTCCTGAACCTCCAGTTGCAGCTCGGCCAGGTATTGGCGGATCACCGCTTCCAGGCTATCGAACTCCAGACCAGAATAGGTTTTCGCCTGGGCGATCTCGCCCGTCTCGACAGTGCACAGCGCCAGGCGGGCATTGGTGCCGCCAACATCACCTACGAGGGCATAGGTCATCGGTGTTTCTCCCTAAAATGAATAATACGAAATTGGGTACACTGTAAAATCACGCCGCCCAAACAACAATCGGCATTCTGCGACCCGCTGCGCAATAGCGATCTCGATCACAAAAATCGTTTCAGCCAGCACAGTTTTCACCGATTTATACCGGCGGTTACAGATTGGCGCAAAAAACGTGAGATGAATGCGATGGCGTGCGGCTACCATTAGCGAAATTGCTCCGTTGGAGCTATATACTATGCAAAACATTTCTCTGGGGCCTGGCGATTCTGCTGGCTTTACTCTCTGTTTTCCCTGCCAATCAGGGACGTAACAACAAGGGATCCCGCATGCTGCATCCGCGTGCCAATGCTATGTTGGCCTTCGCCCTGCCCGCGATCGTTATCGGTTCTGTCTCCAGCCTGATCCTCATCTTGCTGATGGAAAGTGCCAGCGTGCTACAGAATTTGCTGTGGACTCGCCTCCCGGAGCTGCTCAATATCGATAGCCATTCCCCCTGGTGGACCATCGGTATTCTCACGCTGACCGGTATAGCCATTGGGTTGATCATACGTTTCGTACCGGGCCATGCCGGGCCAGATCCGGCTACCGAATCACTGATCGGCATGCCTTTGCCGCTATCCGCCGTGCCGGGGTTGGCGTTAGCTTTGATGATCGGCCTGGCAGGCGGCGTCAGTTTGGGGCCGGAAAACCCGATCACCGCCATCAATATTGCCCTGGTGGTCGCACTCGGGGCCAGACTATTACCCAAAGTGCCAAGAATGGATTGGATCATCCTCGCCGCCGCGGGCACGATTGGCGCGATGTTTGGTACACCGGTTGCCGCCGCCCTGATTTTCTCGCAAACGCTGGGGGGGAATAGCGAAGTCCCTCTTTGGGATCGGCTGTTTGCCCCGCTGATGGCCGCTGCTGCCGGGGCCGTCACTACCCAGATGTTCTTTACCCCGAACTTTGCCCTACAGCTTGATGCTTACGATGTTACCCGGCTACGCGATATCTTCAGCGGCTCGGTGGTCGCGCTGATTGCTATTGCCCTGGGGATGGTGGCGATCTGGTGCTTCCCACGCATGCACCACATGTTCCATTCGCTGAAAAATCCGGTATTGATGCTCGGGCTAGGTGGTCTGTTGCTGGGGATCCTTGGGGTGATTGGCGGAGATGTCACCCTGTTCAAAGGGTTGGATGAGATGAAACTGTTGGTGGTCGACGGCAGTTTCACCACCAGCCAATTGTTGGTGATCACCCTGACCAAGCTGGCCGCCCTGGTGGTAGCTGCCGCCAGTGGCTTCCGCGGCGGGCGTATTTTCCCGGCGGTATTTATCGGTGTCGCACTGGGGTTGATGTTGCATCAACATGTCCCGGCGGTTCCGGCAGCAATCACCGTCTCCTGTGCCATTATGGGGTTGGTGCTGGTGGTGACTCGCGACGGCTGGCTGAGCCTGTTTATGGCCGTGGCGGTAGTGCCAGAGCTGCACCTGTTACCGATACTCTGTATTGTGATGTTGCCCGCGTGGCTGGTGCTGGCGGGCAAACCTTTGATGCTGGTAGTAAAAAACCAGCCTCCGCATAAAGACTAGGCCAGAGCATACTCAGCAGCGGCGTGCGCATGAATGGCCGTAGTGTCGAACACCGGCACCGCGGCATCTTGTGCGCCAACCAACAGGCCGATCTCGGTGCAGCCAAAGATGATCCCCTCGACGCCCTGCTGTTCCAGCTTGGCAATAATCCGGCGATATTCATCGCGTGAGGTATCAACGATCTTGCCCAGGCACAGCTCTTCATAAATGATGCGGTGTACGATATCGCGATCGGCAGCATCCGGCGTGACCACTTCGATAGCAAATTTATCCTGCAAACGCCCACGGTAAAAATCCTGCTCCATGGTAAAACGCGTACCGAGTAAGCCGATACGGCGAATATTTTGCTGCCGTACCTGCAATGCCGTGGCATCGGCAATATGGATCAGTGGCAGACCGCTGGCCTGTTCCACCGCATCCGCCACCTTATGCATAGTGTTGGTACAGATCACGATGGCTTCGGCACCGGCAGCACGCAGCGAAGCGGCGGCCCCTGCGAGCAAACGACCAGCGCCTTCCCAATCACCTTGGTGTTGCAGGCGTTCCACCTCATGAAAATCCACGCTGTAGAGCACGATTTTGGCTGAATGCAGGCCACCAAGCCGCTGTTTCACCTGCTCGTTGATCATTCGGTAATAGGGGATGGTGGATTCCCAACTCATCCCGCCCAATAATCCCAACACTTTCATTCGGTTCTCCTTGGTTTTGACTCACTATCAACCAGACATTACCCGAGAACGACCCGACTGACGAAGCAATTATTTGCTGCGCGAACTGCTAACCCGAGCCTGACGCGGCTCGAACCAACGCTGGCGCAGGGTATCGTAGAGCCAGTTGTACGCCATGGTATAGGGCAGGAAGAACAGGAAGAAACCAATCTCCAACACAAAGGCCTGCCACAACGAAATATTGAGCATAAACGCGGCTATCGGCAGACCAATCAGCACAAACCCGGCTTCAAAGCCAAAGGCGTGGCCAATACGCACTTTCAGCGTTTTGACAACTCGACTCACCGGCCACAGCCGATCAAAGATCGAGTTATAAACGATGTTCCACAGCATGGCGACGGTAGATAACATGATCGCCAGCGCCCCTACCTGCGCCATCGAGCGGTTAAGCATCCATGACCCCAAAGTGGCACAGATCATCACGGCGATAGCTTCGAACCCCACGGCGTGAACGATACGTTCAACCAACGACTTGTTTTGCAACTGCATACTTCACCTGCTTTATGAACATTATTGAAAAAGTCAGGTGATTATCATCGTTTTTTTGCGTAGATTAAAAATAGGTTCCATCGATAAAGTAGATACATCATGCGCTATTCCCCAGAAGCCCTACTGGCCTTTGTTGAGGCCGCCGCGTTAGGCTCGTTTTCTGCAGCCGCACGTAGGCTGCGCAAAAGCCAATCCACCATCAGCACCGCCATTGCCAATCTGGAGGCAGATCTTGGGCTAACGCTGTTCGATCGCCAGGCCCGCCAACCAGTATTGACGGAGGCCGGCCGCAAGGTGCTGGGCCACGTGCAGGAAATTCTCGCGGCCAGCGAACGGCTCGATGCGCTGAGCATACGCTTGGGGGACAATATCGAACCACGGCTGACCATCGTTTTTTCCGATACCTATCAACCCAACCATCACGATAACCTGCTGAAACATTTCGAGCGGCGTTATCAGGATATTGAGCTGGAGTGTATGATCGCCGAAGGGGAGGATGTGCTGGATCTGCTACAGACTGGCCGCGCTCACCTGGGAATGCTGGCGGTTCAACCCACCTATCCCCCCGAGATTGCCGTCTCCAGACTGCCAGAACAGACTGAAATGGGGCTATTTGTCGCTCATGACCATCCGCTGACCCGTCTCCCGGCCCTGACGCAGGCCCACCTTGCCAGCAGCCGCCAACTTTACCTGAACACCTATACCAGCAACAACGCGACTAAACCGCGCGGGCGAACCTGGTCGGCGCCCAGCTATCTGATGCTGTTGGAGATGGCGGAACAAGGGGCAGGTTGGGCGATATTGCCGCACTGGCTGGTCAAACAGTACGGGCAGCAACGTCTGACAGAGCTGAAAATGCGTGGCTGGCCGCAAACTATCTCGGTCGACGCCGTATGGTCCAAGCTTACCCCGCCGGGTCCAGCGGGGCTGTGGTTATTGGATCGCCTGCTGGAAAATGCCAACGATCAAGCCGCCGCATTACGCGATTGAATGGCCCGTGACACGCTATCGAGCAGTTCGGGAAAATCCATTTTCGGCAGCACCACCTCGATAAACGCCAGTTGCTCGCAACCACCGACCTCTCCAAGCGCCGCACGCAACTGCTCAGGCTCGGTGACGCGCAGGCACTTCATCTGATGATCGAGCGATAAAGCCTGCGGTAACCGCGTCCAGTTCCATTGCGCGATATCGTTATAGCGCTGTTCCGGCCCATGGATGGCTCGCTCGATAGTGTAACCGTCATTATTCAGCAGCAAGATCACCGGCTTTTGCCCATCGCGCAACATACTCCCCAACTCCTGCACGGTAAGTTGAGCGGCCCCATCGCCAATCAGCAACACCACCCGACGCTGAGGCTCGGCAGTCTGCGCGCCGAACGCCGCCGGTAAGGTATAGCCGATCGACCCCCATAAGGACTGTACGATAAACCGGCAACCCTGCGGCAGCGTCAACGACGCCGCGCCAAAACAGGCGGTGCCCTGCTCCGCAATCAGGATATCTCCCGGCAGCAAGAAGTCTTGGATCTGCTGCCAGAAACCATGTTGATCCAGACCGCTGGCACTCGGACCTGGCAGCGCTGGCCGTTTAATCGACGGCAACGTCCATTGGCTGGCTAACGATAACGTCAGTTGGTGTAAGGCCTTCACAGCGTCCCGCATCGGGACCTGGCTGAATACCTGCTGCCCAACCCTTGCCTCGAACGGCTGAATATCTATGCATTTATCCACGGGCAGGTTATGACTAAACCCGGCGGTGATGGCGTCGGTGAAACGCACCCCGACGTTAATCACCACATCGGCCCCCTCAATCTGCTGCTTGACTTGCGGATCGCTCGCGGCTGCGGCATAGGTTCCGGTGAAGCAGGCATGGGTTTCATCCAACACGCTTTTGCCTAACAGCAATGTGGAATGGGGAATATTGACCTCATTCATCCATTGTTCCAGCACCGGTTCGGCACCAAAGCGTTCTGCCAGGAAATCGGCCAGCAGGGAAACCTTTTGCGCTGCCTGCAGTTTTTCCCGTGCGGCGGCGATAAATGCCTGTAAGGAAACGTCGGACAGATTGGGCTGGCGTAACACTAAAGGTGCCGGGCGCGAAGCCAACGGAGCTTCAGCAACGTCACTTGGCAACAGCAGGTACACCGGGCGGCGCTCATAAAGTGCGGTGGTCAACAGGCGATCGATTTCCGCTTCCGCATTGCTGGCCGTCAGGCTGGCCTGGGCGATGGTGACCTCTTTCGCCATGCGGGCAAAATGACCGAAATCCCCATCCCCCAACGAATGGTGCAACAAATCCCCAGCACGCTGGGCTCGCAAAGCCGGGGCGCCAACAATGTGGATCACCGGCAGGTATTCGGCATAGCTACCGGCAATGCCGTTTATCGCACTTAATTCACCCACGCCAAAGGTGGTCAGCAGTGCCGCAGCTGGCTTGCAGCGGGCATAACCATCGGCAGCATAGGCGGCGTTTAGCTCGTTGGCGCAGCCGACCCAGGTTATCTGCTGATGATCAATAACGTGATCGAGAAACTGCAGGTTGTAATCTCCCGGTACGCCAAAAAAGTGGCGAATGCCAATCTGGGCTAACCGATCGAGAAGGTAATCTGCCACCGTATAGCTCTTGCTCATGATCATCACCTAGGTAACGGGAGAATGGTTAGTATTAAGTATTAAAGATGCTGCCGAATTTTCGAACTTTATCGGCAAGAGGCACTGGAAACCTCACTTTACATCTGCGCACTAATGGCATGCAGTTGAGATCATCCATAAGCAATTTGAATAAATGGCGGACAATTAGCGTGATCTGGCACTCTGACAACCCAGATGTAAGCGCATACACTGAATATCATTTCCCGCCGTCGATGAGGATTTTATGGTTTATCAAGCTGAGCCTGCCCGCTACCAGAATATGGAATATCGCCGCTGTGGCCGCAGCGGGCTGCAACTGCCAGCCGTTTCACTCGGTATGTGGCACAACTTTGGTGATAGCTCGCTGTATGACAATGCGCGCAGTCTGGTACATCGTGCCTTCGATCTTGGCATTACCCACTTCGATCTGGCCAATAACTACGGGCCACCGCCGGGTTCTGCCGAGGAGAATTTCGGCCGCATTTTGCATCAGGATCTCCAGCCTTATCGCGATGAGCTGATTATCTCTTCCAAGGCGGGCTACACCATGTGGCCTGGCCCCTATGGTGACTGGGGATCAAAGAAATACCTGGTCGCCAGCCTGAACCAGAGCCTGCAACGCATGCGGCTCGACTATGTGGATATCTTCTACCATCACCGCCCTGACCCAGATACGCCGCTGGAAGAAACCATGGCGGCGCTGGATTTGATAGTCCGCCAGGGGAAAGCGCTGTATGTCGGGTTATCGAATTACCCGGCCGAACGGGCGCGGCAGGCATTTGCCATACTGCAACAGCTTGGTACTCCTTGCGTGATCCACCAGCCGAAGTACTCGATGTTTGAACGCTGGGTCGAACCCGAGTTGCTGGATACGCTGGAAGAGCATGGCGTGGGGTCTATCGCCTTCTCACCACTGGCCGGAGGCATGCTGACCGATCGCTATCTGCAAGGCATTCCGCCTGATTCCCGCGCAGCCAGCGGCAGCCGCTCACTCACTCCCGAGCAGATTACCGAAGCGAAACTGCAAAAGGTTCGCCAACTGAACGCGCTGGCAGAACAGCGTGGCCAAAAGCTTTCGCAGATGGCGCTGGCCTGGGTATTGCGTAACGATCGGGTCACTTCCGTTTTGATCGGTGCTAGCAAAGTCAGCCAGATTGAAGATGCGGTCGGTATGTTGGCCAACCGTAAGTTCAGCGCAGAAGAGATCGCCAAGATTGAGCAGATCCTGATGTAATCGCTTACAAACCGCCGGTAGATTATCGGCGGTTTTTTCACCTTTCCTCTCAGATAACTCCCAATCCCCGGTGTTCCCCATGGCTTTCAGAATTTCCCCAAAGGCGCGGTCGCTCCACGGCGATAGCATCCCTCGGATAAATACCTCATGGATTTTACGCATCGCGTTAAAGAACGAGGGATAACAACCGTTTTGCATGGCCAAAACCTATACCGATGAACGTGCTTCATTATCGGTATCCGGCCAAGGGAGCCTAAATGTTCAAACCTCTGTTTACCGCTGCCATTCTGGTGACGCTTTTCATGCCCACCGCCCATGCTAGCAGCGTCAATATTGATTTGCTGCCGGGGGTCTCACTGCAGATTGGTGACCAGGACAAACGGGGCAATTACTGGGACGGTTACGACTGGCGCGATCGCGATTGGTGGCATGGCCATCAGGGGCGTGATTTAGGGGAACGCAACCGCCGGGGCTACTATTGGGATGGCTATCGCTGGCGTGACCGCGATTACTGGCACAAAAATTATTACTATCATGATGGCCGCTACCGCAAGGCCGATAAATACTATTACAAACAGTATAAAAAACAGCATTATAAGAACAAGCATCATCACGATCATGATGATTGACCCCTCACCCCAACCCCTCTCTGGGAGAGGGAGCCGATCGGCATCGTAATCAGGTTCAGAAGTCAGTCTGTAGCACGTTCATTCCCTCGCCACGAGTGAGGGTTAGGGCGAGAGGAACTATCCTAAATCAGGTTGCTGAGCAGCAAATAACCGTTGAGCCCAACCACAACCAACACAATCAGCTTACCGAGATTCTGAATCAGACGACCATTGACCATATCCCCCATCAGTTCACGGTTGCCGGTAAACGCCAGCAGCGGCACCAACGCCAGGGCGATACCAAAGCTCAGCAGTACCTGGCTCAAAACCAGAATACGCGTCGCATCCATCCCCATCATGATGACAATAAACGATGGCATCATGGTGACCACCCGCCGCACCCAGATAGGAATATAGAAACGGACAAAGCCCTGCATCACCACCTGCCCCGCCAAGGTCCCTACCACCGTAGAAGAGAGACCTGCGGCAACCAGGCTCAGGCCAAAAATGGTGGCCGCCGCATTGCCGAGCAGCGGCTGCAACGTCAGGTAGGCTTGGTCAAGATCGGTAATGCCGCTGTGGCCGTTGAAATGGAATGCGGCAGCGGCGGTGGCCATCATCGCCAGGTTAACAAAACCGGCAATGGTCATGGCGATCGCCACGTCCAGCTTGGTGGCTGAATAACGTTCTGCTTTAGAGTCTTTACCGGCGGTCTGCGTCAGAGAAGAGTGCAAATAAATCACATGCGGCATGATGGTTGCCCCTAACACCCCTGCAGCAAGAAACACCGCGTCACCATTCGGCAAATCAGGGATCGCCATCCCTCTAAGCAACCCGCTCAGCTGCGGCTGAGAAAATACCAGTTCCACGATATAGGCCATTGCCACAAACAGCAGCAGGCCGCCTATCACCAGCTCCAGTGGCTTTTGCCCGCGTTTTTGCAGCATCAGGATCAGGAAGGTGGCAATGCCGGTGAGGACAGCCCCCTGCAACAGCGTTACCCCCAGCAGCAGTTTGAAACCGATCGCGGCACCGATAAACTCAGCCAAGTCAGTGGCCATCGCGATAATCTCCGCCTGCACCCAATAGGCCCAGACGGCCGGGCGCGGGAAGCGATCGCGGATATGTTCGGCAAGGTTTTTACCGGTAGCGATGCCGAGTTTGGCAGACAGCAGTTGGATCAGCATCGCCATGACGTTGGCCCATACCACCACCCACAGCAGCGTGTAGCCAAAAGAAGCGCCAGCTTGAATATTAGTGGCAAAATTACCGGGGTCGATATAGCCGATGGCGGCGATAAAGGCAGGCCCCATCAGAGAAAGTTTGATCTTTCTGGACGGGCGGCTGGAGGAATTGTTAACCGCGCGACTGTTCAGCATAGCGAAAACCCTTACTAATTTAGCTCACCTTCATCTTTACCCAAGTGATAATGATTATCAAGTGCATTTGCAGCGATAATGGTTATCTCTGCGATAGCCAAAAACGAAGGTTTTATCGAACAGATCGCATGAAATCCTGGCGTTTCCATCTACTCTAGATCACAGGGTTCAGAGCAGATCACGCTTAATAATAAAAGTAGCACAAAAATGCCACGAACACGCATCTTTATTAACATCTTGATCTTTGGTGCTTTGCCGTCATAGATTAGGACTATCTCCACTATGATTTTCCATATTTGCTATGAATGTCTCGTTTTTAAACTTGGCGTTACATAAAATGACAACCGAAATTCAGCCTGCCTCAAATTTGGAGCAAACATGTCCCATATTGCGCACTTTGCGTTAGCGTTGGTGGTGGTTGCGATCCTGGCCCTGTTAGTGTGCCGCGATCGTAAAAACATCCGCATCCGCTATGTTATTCAGTTGTTAGTTATTGAAGTGTTACTGGCCTATTTCTTCCTGAACTCGGAAGCAGGTTTAGGCTTTGTAAAAGGCTTTGCAGCAATGTTCGACAAGTTGCTCGGGTTTGCGGGGCAAGGGACTGATTTTGTGTTCGGCGGGATGGGTGATAAAGGTCTGGCCTTCTTCTTCCTGAAGGTGCTGTGCCCAATCGTGTTCATCTCTGCCCTGATCGGTATTCTGCAATACATCAAAGTGCTGCCGTTTATCATCCGCATCATCGGGACCGTGCTGTCTAAAGTGAACGGTATGGGCAAACTGGAATCCTTCAACGCCGTAAGTTCGTTGATCCTGGGCCAATCTGAGAACTTCATTGCCTATAAAGATGTGCTGGGCAAGATGTCAGAAAAACGCATGTACACCATGGCTGCTACCGCGATGTCGACAGTTTCCATGTCCATCGTTGGTGCGTACATGACCATGCTGGATGCCAAGTATGTAGTGGCGGCGCTGGTACTGAACATGTTCAGCACCTTTATCGTCCTCTCACTGGTCAACCCTTATGACACCAGTAAAGAAGAAGAGCTGCACCTCGGCAATCTGCACGAAGGCCAAAGCTTCTTTGAAATGCTGGGTGAATACATTCTGGCAGGCTTCAAGGTGGCGATTATCGTTGCCGCGATGCTGATTGGCTTTATCGCCCTGATTGCCGCGCTTAACGGCCTGTTCAGCGCCATCTTCGGCCTGAGCTTCCAGGAAATCCTGGGCTACTTCTTCTATCCATTTGCCTGGGTCCTTGGCGTGCCTAAGCACGAAGCGTTGCAGGTTGGCAGCATCATGGCCACCAAGCTGGTTTCCAACGAATTCGTCGCCATGATGGAACTGCAGAAAATCGGTGCTGAGCTGTCCCCACGCAGCATGGGTATTCTGTCCGTGTTCTTGGTGTCCTTCGCCAACTTCTCTTCTATCGGTATCGTAGCCGGTGCGATTAAAGGGTTGAACGAACATCAGGGCAACGTGGTTTCACGCTTCGGCCTGAAGCTGGTTTACGGCTCAACTCTGGTTAGCCTGCTGTCAGCGGCCATCACAGGCCTGGTTCTGGGCTAACAGCTTTAGAATCGACAAGTTCTAGTCTTAAGACGCCCGATGAAGTTTATCGGGCGTTTTTTATTTGATGGCCCAATGACAATACTGCTCGAACTGAAGGCGAGGAATAGACACAACATGCGGCGGTGTTCTTACAGCACAAAAGCAAAAAGCCGACCCAAGGGTCGGCTTTTCAAATGGTGGTGGAGCTAGACGGGATCGAACCGTCGACCTCTTGCATGCCATGCAAGCGCTCTCCCAGCTGAGCTATAGCCCCACAAAAGTGGTACGCATTAACCGTGCGTTACGGTATTCCCCAACCTTCCTGAGATAAAAGGTTGGTGGAGCTAGACGGGATCGAACCGTCGACCTCTTGCATGCCATGCAAGCGCTCTCCCAGCTGAGCTATAGCCCCAATCCACAATCACGAAATCCTGTGAACGGGGCGCATGATATGAAACCCCAGAAACCCTGTCAACGGCTAAATTGAATTCCTCGATCAAGCGCTGAAAAAGCCGCCAAATCAGCGCGTTTAATACTAAAAAACCGCCGCTTTGGGCACAAAATAAACCGGCAAGAAAAAAGCCCCACGAATCACTTCGCAGGGCTTTGTCGGTTTAGCTAGCAACTAACGGTCAGGCTTGCGCTTCACGCTCGGCAATATAAGCCAACGCCTGATCAATACGCTTGAGGGAGCGAGCCTGGCCGATAGCATGTACGGTAACGTCCATGCCCGGTGACTGGCCAGCGCCAGTGACCGCGACACGCAATGGCATCCCTACTTTGCCCATACCCACGCCCAGTTCGTCTGCGGTGCCCTGAATGGCGTCGTGCACGTTCTCTGGCGTCCAGTTGGTAATAGCGGCCAGTTTAGCGCGCACGGCCTCCAGCGGCTGGCGTGCGACCGGACGCAGGTGTTTCTTCGCCGCATCGGCGTCAAACTCGCTGAAGTCCTGGTAGAAGTAATGGCAAGACTCCGCCATCTCCTTGAGGGTTTTACAACGCTCGCCCAGCAGTTTGACCAGATCTTTCAGTTCCGGACCGTTGCGGGTTTCAATCCCCTGCTGCTCAACATGCCATGCCAGATACACCGCCACTTCTTCCGCTGGCATATGGTTAATGTAGTGATGGTTTAACCACTGCAGCTTTTCGGTGTTGAAGGCGCTGGCGGATTTGTTGATCGCATCCAGGGTAAAGAACTCTTTCATCTCGTCGATAGAGAAAATTTCCTGATCGCCATGGGACCAACCCAGACGCACCAGATAGTTCAACAATGCCTGCGGCAGGTAGCCGTCATCACGGTATTGCATCACGCCAACGGCACCGTGGCGTTTAGACAGTTTTTTACCGTCATCACCCAGGATCATCGACACGTGAGCATATTCAGGCACCGGAGCGCCCAGCGCTTTCAGGATGTTAATCTGGCGCGGGGTGTTGTTGATATGGTCTTCACCACGGATCACGTGGGTGATTTCCATATCCCAGTCATCGATCACTACGCAGAAGTTATAGGTTGGCGCACCGTCGGTACGGCGAATGATCAGATCGTCCAGCTCCTGGTTGCTGAACTCGATCGGGCCACGGATTTTATCGTCGAAGATAACCGAGCCTTCCTGCGGGTTACGGAAACGCACAACGTGTGGCTCGTCATCTGTGTGGCTGCACTGGCTATCGCGGCAATGGCCGTCATAGCGTGGCTTCTCGCCGTTTTCCATTTGCTTCTCGCGCAGCGCTTCCAGGCGTTCTTTCGAGCAATAGCACTTATAGGCCGTTCCCTGTTGCAGCATTTCATCAATCACCGCGTTGTAGCGATCGAAACGCTTGGTCTGGAAGTACGGACCCTCATCCCAATCCAGGTTCAACCAGTTCATGCCATCCATAATTGCGTCGATAGCCTCCTGGGTTGAACGTTCGAGATCGGTATCTTCGATACGCAATACAAACTCACCGCCGAAATGGCGGCTGAACAACCAGGAATAGAGCGCAGTACGGGCGCCGCCGACGTGCAGATAGCCGGTCGGGCTTGGGGCGAAACGGGTTTTGATTTTCATTGGGTTCACTGCCTTATTACGCAACGCGTGTCAGCGGAGTGCCGACGATTGCTCGGAATGTAAAATAGTGGGCGACATTCTACCACTCCATGCTAATTCCTCAACGCCGACACGCTATCGGCCACTACGCTTTGCGGCCCACTACGCATGATACTGTGCAAAGAATCGTCCTGGTCGGCGATAAATATCGCATCCTGTCTAAATTTGCGGCGAACGATTGAAATCATTTTAAAAACCGTTGACTCACTTTCAACTATCCCTATAATGCGACTCCAACAAGACGGGGTGATTAGCTCAGTTGGTAGAGCATCTCCTTTACACGGAGGGGGTCGGCGGTTCGAGCCCGTCATCACCCACCATCTTGTTAACGCAGTAAGAAATGAGAACAATGAGGGTGATTAGCTCAGTTGGTAGAGCATCTCCTTTACACGGAGGGGGTCGGCGGTTCGAGCCCGTCATCACCCACCATCATTCTCTCATTTGGTAGTATCTGGAAGTCCTGAAGTGGGTGATTAGCTCAGTTGGTAGAGCATCTCCTTTACACGGAGGGGGTCGGCGGTTCGAGCCCGTCATCACCCACCATTTCAGTTTCAGAAAGCAGTAAACCACATTCGTGGGTCGTTAGCTCAGTTGGTAGAGCAGTTGACTTTTAATCAATTGGTCGCAGGTTCGAATCCTGCACGACCCACCATCATTTAGAAAAAGGCGCCTTTAGGCGCCTTTTTCGCATATGCGCGCCACACTATCGTACCGTCACCCTCACCACATACGCAAAGAAGGGTCGTGTGGGTGAGGACCTGCGTTCAGGTTCGAGTCTCGCTTGCGAGACAACGGCGGCGGCCGGTCATCCTGCCAGACCCACCATCATTTAGAAAAAGGTGCCTTTAGGCGCCTTTTTCGCATATGCGCTCCCCACAAGAGTACCGTCTCCCTCAGCACATACGCAAAGAAGAGGCGTGTGGGTGAGAACCTGCGTTCAGATTCGAGTCTCGCTTGCGAGACAACGGCGGCGGCCGGTCATCCTGCACGACCCACCGTACAGGTGCCTAATGTTCGCCCCCTACTTCTTTTGACCTACCCGGCAACCGCCTCCTCAGCCAACGGTGATATCTCCCTCACTCTAACCCTAACCCCAAGGAGAGGGAACAGTCTGTGCCACCGGTTATTCCGCCATTAACCTAGCCGCCGCAAAGAAATAAATATTTTAAAGGCAATTAGTTACTAACCATCAAAAACAAAAAGGGAGCCCAACTCGGCTCTCTACGGTTTTAACACATTGGCAATAACTCAAGCCGCCAACGTCGCCCCACCATCGATCACAATATCCTGCATCGTGATATGGCTAGCCCGATCAGATGCCAGGAACAGAATCGCATCGGCAATCTCCTGCGGTTGGGCAATCTTGCCCAATGGGATACCCAACTTAAACTGGTCGGGGAACCCCCTGATCATATTGCTTTCGCCGTGTTCGTCCTGCCACATCCCGCGTAGCATCGGGGTATTGGTCGAACCGGGGGAAACCAGGTTACTGCGCACGCCATAAGGTGCCATTTCCAGCCCTACGGTTTGACACAGGCTGCGCATAGCGGCCTTGGAGGCGCAGTAAGCCGCCATGCCAACACGTGGTACATGGGCCGCGTTAGAAGCAATGCTCACGATGGCCCCCTGCTTCTGGCGGCGGAACACCGGCAAGGTATGACGGAACAGGTTAAAGGCACCACCCGCGTTCACCGCCATGCAGGCCAGCCAGTCCGCATTACTGGTTTCATCGGTCAGCCCCATGCGCAGAACGCCAGCCCCATTGACCAGCACGTCCAACCGTTCATGTTCCGCCAATAAACGCTGGCAAACGCTATCTACCATAGCGGCATCAGTGATATCCAGCACCTCGGTGCGGAACGGATAGTCCAGATCGCCAAAATGCAGATCGAAGCCGATAACCTCGGCCCCACTCTGTGCAAATGCCAATGCGGTTTGATAACCAATCCCCGCCCCGGCACCGGTCACCCAAACGCGTTTACCGCTAAACTCCTGTTCTCTAGCCATCAGGATCTCCTCTCGGAAAGCAACGCCCACCAGCTATCGATCGTGGGTGATTTGGCCAGCGCGATAAAATCGATATCTTCACGAATTTTACGCCAGCGGGTTGCCAACTCCATGATACGTACCGAGTCCAGACCGTAATCGATCAGGTTTTCATCATTGCCGATCTCTTCGCTATCTTCATCAAGCAACGGGATAATCTGCTGGCGCAGCGCATCGATGCTGGCAATACCGGGTAACAGATCTGCTGTGGTCACCACGCGGCCACAGCGCCCGGCGGTGTAACGCAGGGCCATCAGGTGTTCCTCGCGGGAGAAGTCCGCCAGGCCGTCGGCCACCATAAACGGTTTGATGTTACGCATAAAGGCGTCGATAGCCGTGGTCATGCAGCCAATGTGCGCGTAGACGCCGCAGATAATCAGTTGGTCGCGCCCGCTTTC
Organism: Serratia sp. Res13-Sevr-LER1-36-b; assembly: GCF_015673035.1. Taxonomy (NCBI): domain Bacteria; kingdom Pseudomonadati; phylum Pseudomonadota; class Gammaproteobacteria; order Enterobacterales; family Yersiniaceae; genus Serratia; species Serratia sp. Res13-Sevr-LER1-36-b. The sequence continues at coordinate 76,082 of NZ_JADACK010000014.1, forward strand.
TTGCAGGATCTCTTGCAATGGCGAACGGTGGAACGCGCTGTAACGCCATTTAACCAGCACCGTATCGTCAGCATCCGGTGCCAATTCGCTGACCACTGCCTGCTGCTCAGGGTGCTTGTTCAGCCCCGGCCCCCACATATCATTCAGCAAGGCACGGTCTTCATCACTTTGCTGATTAGGCTGCGCGGTATAAAACACCGGGATACCCTGCTGCTTGCAGTAGCGACGCAGAGCGGCGATGTTCTCGACCACCTGTTTGATCAACGGGCTATCTTCGCCCCAGAAATTAAGGAAATATTGCTGCATGTCGTGGATCAGCAATGCCGCGCGCTGTGGCTCGAAGGCCCAGTTAACCTTGTTAACCGGCAGCTCGCTCGGCGTTGGCAACGCATAATCGTTAAGTTTAGGGATCGCCATGACTTATTCTCCTTTGGCCTGAGCCAGTTGTTGCGTTTCCAGGCGTTCACGCAGCAGTTTTTTATCGACTTTGCCGACCGGGGTTAACGGTAGTGACTCCACCTGAATAAAGCGGTCGGGCAATTTAAATTCGGCCACGCCCTGCTCACGCAGATGGCGGCGCAGCACCACGGGTTTGACTGCCTCGTGCGCGATGACGAAGGCACAGCTTTTTTCACCCATCAGATCGTCCGGCATCGACACCAGCGCGGCGTTAATCACCGCAGTGTGGCGCAATAACAGGTTTTCAATTTCTTCTGCGGCAATCTTTTCGCCCCCCCGGTTGATTTGGTCTTTCTGCCGCCCTTGTACCTGCACATAACCGTCCGCCGTCAGGCTGATCAGATCGCCGGAACAGTAGAAACCGTTCTCATCAAAGGCTTCGGCATTATGCTCAGGGCTTTGGTAATAACCGCGGAAGGTGTATGGCCCACGCGTCATCAGGCGGCCCGTTTCCCCTACCGGTAGCGGATTACCTTGTTCATCTGCCACCCACAACTCGTCGTCCGGGCACATTGGCGTGCCTTGGGTGGTGAGAATGTGTTGGTCGTCGTCATCCAGCAATGTGTAGTTCACCAGCCCTTCGGCCATGCCAAACACCTGCTGCAACTGGCAGCCGATCTCGTTGCGTATGCGGGCCGCCAGGGTTTCCCCCAATTTGGCGCCGCCAACCTGCAGCAGCGCCAGGCTGGCTAACGGCTGATTGCTGCCCCACTCTTCGATCGCCTGTAGCCACAGGGTAACGGCTGGAGGCACCAACGCGGTGACCGTGATCTGATGCTGTTCGATCAGTTTGAAACATTGTGCAGCCGCGGGATCGCTGGCAAATACCACCAGCCCGGCACCGTAAAACACCCCCAACACGCCCGGAGAACTCATTGGGTAGTTGTGGGCCACCGGCAACGCACATAGATAGCGGGTAGCACTGTCAAAGCGGCAAATCTCCACGCTGCGGCGGATGCTGTAGTAATAATCGTTATGAGTGCGCGGGATCAGCTTCGGCGTACCGGTGCTGCCACCGGAAAGCTGGAAAAACGCCACCCGATCGGCGGCCGTTGGCGTCGGTTCAAAAGCACCGAGTTCCTCTTCCAGCCAAGCGGCCAACGCCTGTTCACCTTCGGCCTGATTACGCAGCCCAACCACCCGTAGCGAAGGATGCTGTTCTCTGAACGTATCCAGGAACTGATCCTGAGCGAACAGGGCGTGATCGCGATCGGCAATCAGCAGCGCAGGCTTGATTTGGCTGGCATAGGCGTTCAGTTCGCTACGTTGATGGCTGAACAGGGCATTCACCGGCACCACGCCGATTTTTAACAGAGCAAAGAACACCACATAGAATTCAACCACGTTGCCAAGTTGAACCAACGCGGTATCGCCCGATTGCAGTCCGCGTCTTAACAAGGCGGCACCTAGACGGTCGGAAAGCTGTTCCAGTTGGCGGTAGCTTAAGCTGCGTTGTGGGTCGATCATGGCAACGGCGTCATTGTTGGCCTGACGGGACAAAATGTCGGTCAATGGCCGATCGATCCAATAGCCGCGTTCGCGGTAACGGCGCGCGAACTCTTCAGGCCAGGGGGTAAAAGCAATAGTCATGAGGGACTCTCTATCCTTGATTAAGACCGAACGCACGCAGAATGGTGCTGAGTTTGGTGCCAGTTTCGTGCCATTCGGACTGCGGGGAAGAGTCCTGCACGATGCCCGCACCGGCAAACAGGCGCACCTGATTACCCTTGACGGTGCCGCAACGGATGGTAACGACCCATTCTCCGTTGCCCTCGGCGTCACACCAGCCAACGATGCCGCCAAACAGCTGCCGGTCAAACGGCTCAAGCTGTTCGATGAGATCGCGCGCTGCCAGCGTTGGAGTACCGCATAATGCTGGCGTCGGGTGCAGCAGACAGGCTAGTGACAGAGCATTCTCTGCCCGATCGGCCACTTCACCGTCGATTGGCGTCGAAAGATGCCACAACGTGGTGGTACTGAGCAGTTCGGGGGTTGCGGGAATATGCAAATGACTGCAACGCCCAGCCAAGACCTGACGCATGCCTTCGGTCACGATCTGGTGCTCATAACGGTCTTTGCCTGAAACCAACAACTGTTCGCTGACGGCCCGATCCCGCTGCGGATCGCTTTCCCGCCGCGCCGAGCCCGCCAGCGGATTGGAATGGAACTGGTCGCCAAATTTACGCAGCAGCAGCTCCGGGCTGGCTCCCACCAATGCCCCCTCTGCCAGCGGCACGTGAAAATGGAAGCCGTGCGGATTCTGGGCAATGATGCGCGCCATCAACGCTGCGTGGTCTACCGGCTTGCTGGTTTCAATGTCCAACAGGCGGGCGAGTACCACCTTATCCAATCGATCACCGCTGGTTGCCTGTACGGCATCGCTAACCATCTGCATAAACTGCGGCTGCGCTGGCAATTCGGTTTGGCGCACAATCTCAGGGAGCGATCCGGCAGCAGGCGCCAAGTTGGCCTGCAGGGTTTCACGATCGAACCATTGTGTCTGTTGTGGGATAAACAGTGACGAGGGTTGACGAGTATCGAAAGGGATTGCGCCGCACAGCAGCGGATCCTTGATGCCTGCCTTGCGGGCTTGCGCAAAAGCCTGCTGTATCGCCTGCTGGAATTGACCCTGCAGGTCATCGCCATCAACCGCTGGCAAGGTGATGCGGGCAAAGCATCCCTGGGTGCTCAGACTGCGAAAAGGCGAGGTAAAAAAGAAACCTGAAGTCGGGGATATTGTGGCGACCTGTGCCAGATCTACACCCTGTTGCAGGTCCTTTTGCGCAGCGCCCTTAACGGCTACGTCCATAGGTACTTCCTCTTGTTTCATTAACAATAACCAATATAATAATGATTATCATTTGTATTGCATCCGCGATAAAGTACCTGCCAGAACTTACCATGTCAATAAACGTAACCTCTTCTGCTAACCCACATTAACAGTTAAACTTGGCGGTTTCTGACCAATGAATGATAATCATTCGAATTAAAAGGATGTCACCGATGTCAATTCCCCTACGGCTCAGCCTGGCGCTGTTTGGCCTGCTGGCATTGAGCGTAGCCCAGGCCGAGACTCAAGCCTGGCCGCGCAGTATCGAAACCTCGCACGGCGTTATCACCCTTAACCACCCCCCACAGCGCATCGTTTCCACCAGCGTGACGGTTACCGGGACACTGCTGGCGATAGACGCTCCGGTGATCGCCAGCGGAGCCACCAGCCCAAACAATAGGCTGTCGGATCGGCAGGGCTTTTTCCACCAGTGGGGAGAGATTGCGGCCAAACGTGGAGTGAAGCGGCTATATATTGGTGAACCCAACGCCGAGGCGATCGCCGGTGAGGCACCTGACCTGATTGTAATGTCCGCTACCGGAGCCGATTCTGCGGTGCGCCTGTACGATCAACTGTCGGCCATCGCTCCGGTACTGGTGGTGAACTACGACGATAAAAGCTGGCAGGAACTGGCCAACATCCTCGGCGTAGCGACCGGCCATGAAGCACAAGCGGAGAAGATCGTCAGCGAGTTTGATCGCCGTGAGAAAACGCTGAAACAGCAGATGACATTGCCACCCCAGCCCATAACGGCACTGGTGTTTCGCAGCGATGGCAAGAATGCCAACCTGTGGACCGCCGACTCATCACAAGGGCAACTGCTGCAACAGCTAGGCTTTACCCTGGCCACCTTGCCGCCCAAACTCAACGCCAGCACCAGCCAAGGGGCGCGGAAAGACATCGTCCAACTCGGCGGTGAAAACCTGGCAGAAGGCTTGAATGGCCAAACGCTGCTGTTATTCGCCAATGACGAAAGCGACGTACAGCGGCTGATGAGCAACAGTTTCCTGGCCCATCTGCCCGCGGTGGAGAACAAGCGGGTTTATGCCCTGGGGAACGACACCTTCCGGCTGGATTATTACAGCGCCAGCAACTTGCTGACGCGTCTGGAAAAGCTGTTTATTTCTCCGTAGTCGCAGTGGCGGGTTGGAGTTTATCGCTCTGCCCGCCCATGCTCACGTTGCGCAGGCCACGCATGGCAAACGCCAGCACCACAGCCAGCAGCGCCGCACCGAAACCGAAGCTGGTCGAACTCATCGCTGGCAGCATAAATGCCCCCATCGCGCCGAGCAGCAAAGCGCCAAGCGCATCCCCTACTACGTTCTGCGCGGTCCACAGGCCGTTAATCCGGCCCAGAAACGCGTCCGGCGTCAGGTTCTGTATCAGGCCATATTGCAGCAGCGAGTTCAGTGCGCTGAGGTAGCCAAACACCACCAGGCACAACAACGCCATGCCGTACCAAGGCATCAGGCCAAACAACCCCACGGCCACGAAAGCCGCTATCGCCGTTATCAACATCATCCAGCCTGGCCGTGCCATCTGAGCCACCCGGCCACTGGTAAATGCGCCAATCGCCGCCCCTAATGGCACCGCCGCATACATGATCCCCAAACTCTGGGTGGTAACCTGCCACATGCCCGAGATAGCTGGATATAATACGCGCACCGCACTGGCCATGGTCATCAACGCACCAATCAGCGCCACCATGCCAATCACCTTGTTCTGGAACAGGAAGGTGAAGCCGCCGATCAATGCCCGCAGCGGGTGTTCACAGGGCTGCGGCGGAGGTGGTAACTGGGGCAGTTTTAATAGCGGGATCAGAGTGATCAACGTCCCCAAGGCCGCCAGTGCATAGTTCCAACTGATACCCGCCCCGGCGATCACCAGCCCGCCGATAGCGGGAGACAGGATCGACCCAAAGCGCACGGTCAGCATGCTGATGGCCCCGGCCTGTACGATATTCTCACGGCCAACGATGGCCGGTGTCGCCGCCAGCAACGCCGTCACGCCTACCGCACCAAAAAATCCGTCCCACACCGCGAGAAGATAAATGGCCGTCAATGAAGGTGCAGGCAGCGCAGCATTGAGGCACAGCCCCAGAAAACCCACACCGCAGGTTGAGCGCGCAAACAGGATCAGGCGACGGCGTTCATAACGATCGGCCAACACGCCCCCCATCAGTAAACCGGCAAACATTCCGCTGCCCGCCAGGGTCACCGACAACCCGACCAACAAGGTTGAGCCGGTTAACGCCTGGATCTGCACCGGAATGGCAATCGCCATCAGGCCCAATGCCAGGATCGAAATAAAACGGGCGCAGAATACGGCACGAAAAGCGGGGTTGGTCCTAAGCAGGCTAAAATCGAGCAAAATAGAGGGTTTATTCATTTTGTTATCACCACAACTTATATCCTTGATCTTCCACAAACAACGACACGATATTCGATAGGCTCAGCGCTAGTGCTGGTCAGGCTGCCATGCTACCATAGATAAATACAATCAATAATGATAATAGATATCATTGATATTCAGTTAACAATGGGCTGTCATGTTCCGGCTTACACCTAATTGCTCTCCTCCGCTTCCTGACCGCAGGGGCATTCTGTTTCTGGGGTTATCCCACTCCTTCTGGCAGCGCCTGTTTGGCCTGCTGTGCGCCTTTGCCGTGCTGCTGTTGGTAATGATGCTCAGCCTATCGCTAGGGGCTAAATCCATTCCTTTCAGTAACGTCGTTGCCGCTCTGAGTGGCCAATGCAATGGCGCAGACTGCGTCATCATTACTGAAGCACGTCTGCCACGCACGCTGATCGGCGTATTAGCTGGCATCGCGCTTGGGCTGGCTGGCGCACTGATGCAAACCCTCACCCGCAACCCGCTGGCAGACCCTGGTATCTTGGGGGTTAACTCCGGGGCCGGTTTCGCCGTGGTGTTGGGCATTACCTTCTTTGGTGCGACCAATGTCAGCCAATATCTTTGGTTCGCCTTTGCCGGTGCGCTGTTTGCCTCGCTGTTGGTAGCGCTGGTAGGCGCAATGGGCGGCAGCCGCGTTAATCCTGTGCGCCTGACGCTGGCCGGGGTGGCGCTGGCCGCTGTGCTGGAAGGGATGACCACCGGCATCGCTCTACTCAATCCTTTGGTGTTCGATCAGCTGCGTTTTTGGCAGGCTGGCACACTGGACATTCAGAATATGGCGGTGGTACGTGCCGTAGCATTGCCAATCCTGCTGGGCACGCTGATCACCCTGTGGCTTAGCAAGGCGTTGAACAGCTTGAGCATGGGGAGTGAGCTTGCAGCGGCGCTCGGCACCGGAATTATTCGCACCCAACTGCTTGGCCTGTTGGCTATTACGCTGCTGTGTGGCGGAGCTACCGCCGCCGTTGGCCCTATCGCCTTTGTCGGGCTGATGATGCCCCACATTGCCCGGCGGCTGGCGGGGTCAGAACTCAACTGGATGCTGCCCTGGACGCTGGTTTTAACGCCAATCCTGCTACTGAGCGCTGATTTACTGGGGCGCTTTCTGGTCGCGGGGGAACTGCGGGTCTCCATCGTACTTTCCCTGATCGGCGCGCCGATGTTGATTATGTTGGTGCGCCAGCGCCGTATGTTCCGGCGGGGAGGATAAGATGAGCCTGTTGGTTTCCCGCCAGATCCTCGCCAAAAAGCCGTTTCGGCTGGCGCGCCCTTTAGCAACTGCCCTGCTGTTGTTATTCGCCTGCCTTGCGCTGGCGGTTTATGCCCTCGGTTCTGGTACCTTGCAGCTCAGCGCTGCGCAGGTGATCGACGCGTTACGCGGCGAAGGCCCGGCCAATCTTGCGGTGATCGTCACCCAGTGGCGTTTGCCTCGTGTGGCCATGGCTTTACTGTTGGGGGCAGCGCTCGGCCTCAGCGGTGCGATTTTCCAGTCACTATTGCGTAACCCGCTCGGCAGCCCTGACGTGATTGGTTTCAATACGGGAGCCTATAGCGGCGTACTGGTCGCCATCGTGCTGTTTAACAGCAGCGTTATCGGCATTACCTCTGGGGCGTTGGCGGGTGGCCTGCTTACCGCCGGGGTGGTTTATCTGTTGGCCTGGAGCAACGGGGTAGAAACCTTCCGCCTGATTATTGTCGGGATTGCCGTTCGTGCCCTGCTGCTGGCCGCCAATACCTGGATGATCATCAGCGCCTCATTGGAAGCGTCCATGACAGCTGGGCTATGGTATGCCGGATCCCTCAACGGCATCACCTGGGCGAAAAGCCTGCCGGTGCTGGCGGTGCTGCTGCTGGCGTTACTGGTATTGCTGACGTTGACAAGGCGCATGCGGTTGCTGGAAATGGGGGATGACACCGCCTGCGCACTCGGCGTTGGGGTTGAACGTTCCCGGCTGTTGTTGTTGTTGGTCGGCGTGATACTAACCGCTGCCGCCACCGCCGTGGCCGGGCCGATTTCCTTTATTGCCCTGGTCGCCCCGCAAATTGCCCGCCGCCTGTGCGCCAACCAGCATGTCTTACTGCTCACCGCGCTGACCGGTGCCCTATTATTGCTGGCGGCCGATGTGGCAGCGCAGCGCCTGTTTATGCCTTATCAGTTGCCGGTCGGCGTCTTGACCGTCAGCATAGGTGGCATCTATCTGATTTGGTTACTTATCCGTGAGTCACGAAAAAAATGAATGCTGAAACCCCGTTAACCGCACCGCTGCGTGCCGAAAACCTGACGCTGAGCTACGACAAGAAAATCGTCGCACGCGATCTTTCAGTGTCTATTCCTCACGGCGAACTGACTGTCATTATCGGGCCAAACGCCTGTGGTAAATCCACGCTGCTGCGCACCCTCAGCCGCCTGATGCAACCGCAGGCGGGTTCAGTATGGCTGAACGGCCGACAAATCCGCGAATATCCCACCAAGGAAGTCGCACGCCAACTTGGCCTGTTACCGCAAAGCTCAATTGCCCCAGGTGATATCACGGTGTTCGATCTGGTTGCCCGTGGCCGCTACCCTCATCAGAGCCTGTTCAGCCGCTGGCGCGAAGAAGATCAGCAGGCAGTGGAACAGGCCATGCGCTCAACCGGCGTGGCGCAGTTGGCCGATCAACCCGTCGATACCCTTTCCGGTGGCCAACGCCAGCGGGTGTGGATCGCCATGGTGTTGGCCCAGCAAACACCGCTGCTGCTGCTGGATGAACCGACCACCTGGCTGGACATCACTCACCAAATCGATCTGTTGGAGCTGTTGCGCCAGTTGAACCGGGTGAATCATTATACGCTGGTAGTGGTGCTGCACGATCTCAACCATGCCTGCCGCTATGCCACCCATCTGATCGCCATGCGCGACGGCAAAGTAGTGGCCGAGGGCGCGCCAAAAGACATTGTTACGCCGGAATTGATCGAGGAGGTTTACGGGTTGAAGTGCGTGATCATCGACGATCCGGTTTCGCATACGCCGCTGGTGGTGCCATTGGGGAAATAGCGGCCAGCAAACTCACGATGAAAATCAGGCCATCGGCCGATAGCCGATGGCTCTACTGACAGATCCTCACCGTGAGCGCGAGAGTCCTCTAACTAACTTTGGCCGTCCAAGGTTGAAAAGCCTTTACGCAGACAGCCACAGCCGTGCTCCATTTACTTGGCAGGCGCGACATCCAATACCGTTACGTTATAGACCATGGTCGATCCCGGTAAGATATCAGGGGGAAGACCTTTATCGCCGTAAGCCAAGCTTGGCGGGACAACCATCGTGATACTGCCGTGATTTTGCAGCTTCGAGATCGCCGTTCTGAATATCGGTGGATAGCTGCTCAGTAACTGGGTGACCGAAGTGCCTGCCGCCTGCATATCCTTGACGACTTTACCGTTGATCAGGCTCTCTTTTACCGCCACGCTGATCATGTTATTTGCGCCAATAGCCCCCTTTCCGGTCTTATCGATCCGGTAAAAGTAGCCTAAAGCCTCTTTTTTCACCTGTTTTTGCTTGGCAAACTGCTCGATGTAACGTGCGCCTGCCTTTTCGGTGTCCAACTTTTGCTGCTGTGCATTACGTTGTACCAACTTTTCACTGGCATCCAACGCCTTGTCGATCTGCTCAGGTTGCAGCTTGAGTTTGCCCGCGAAGGTATCTTGCACCCCCGCCAGCGCCAGACGGCTGTCCACTTCAACCCCCTGAGCCGCGCGCTGTTTGAGCAAGGCCAACATGTCTTCTGCCAGGGAACTGCCGATGGCATAATCACGGATCTCAAGCTCTGACTTCGGCTCTATGATTTCTCGTGGCTGTGTAGCCAACTGTTGCTGCAGCCGGCTGTTTTCCGCCTGTTGCTGTTCGTTGGCGACTTTCAGCATCGTCAGTTGGTTGTGCAGGCTTTCATCCAGCGCAAGCTGCAAGATGGGTTTAGCTTCAGTTTTCGTCGATAACTCGGCCAACGCCTTTTTCGCTTGCTCGGCCTGTTGACGGCTGTCGTTCAACTCTGCCTGCAACGCCTTGTTTTCCTCGCTATTATCGGTGTGTGCTTTGGCCAGGGCAGCCAACTGCTTCTGCAACGCCGAGCTCTGTTGGCGGCTTTGGTCCAGCGCCTGCTGTAGCCTACCGTTTTCGTTGGAGTTCTCACCTTTCGCCGTCGCCGCAGCCACCATATCCTGCTGCATCTGCTCCGTCGCCTGCAGATTCTCCTGCAGGGTCTTTTTCAACTGGCTAACCTCGGCGCGAGCATCTGCATCCTGCTGTGCTGCCTGACGCAGTTGCTGCAGCTCTTGGTCACGTTGAGCAAGGGCAGCATTTAACTGTTTGATTTGCGCTTGCAGGGGCGCTGACTCGCGGGTCTTGGTATTGGTGGAGGGTTTACTCACTTTCCTTTCTGCGGGAGGGCTGATCTCATTCAGTTGTGAAGGGCTCAGCAACAACAACGCCGGAGCCTCACTCTCTTGGCTGGTGATCGCTTCCAAGGCCTGGATGGTGCTGGCCCTGTCATCCTTGAGTTGCTCAGCACCCAATGCGCATCCCACTGGCAACGTCAGGCTCAAGGCTAAACCATACTTTAACCCCAACTTCATTTCACGCTCTCCATTTTGCGGATCAGTCCGTTAAGCAAGTCCTGCCCGATCTGTGCACACAGCTGATTGGTTTTATATTTATACAGTGCGTCTACCGTATTTTTGGTCAATGCGTTCACATCACCGCGTACCCCGCTGTAAAACGAGGCGTTGGCCAGCAGGCTGTCAAAATTGGCCTTCCTGACTGCATAGGTCCGAGGACTAACGGTTTGCAACGCGGCAAGATCGCTCTGACACCTGCTTATAGGCGTCGGTTCTGGCGGGGATGGCGGAGTTTCAACGACAACAGGCGTAGGCTCCGCAGTTGGTGTGACAAACGAGGTGACCGGGCGTTCATTCGCACAGCCAGCCATCAGCAGGACATTGCTGATGATCAGACAGGCAAGCAGTGGCTGCCGGTATCCACGGGTTTTCTGAAGCTGTTTCAAATTTTATTCCTTCCTGACTGGATAATGTCCGTCACCGCTGCCCGTGCGCACGCGGATCGCCTCCATTGGTGGGCAATATTGCTATTGCCCGGTTGGGATGATAAGACAGGTCATACTTGGTGGCAACAGCAACAGGGCAAGTGCCGCGTTAGATCTCCTGCCACTTATCGCAGACACTCCGCCAGGAAATGTTTTTCAGCGAGAACGGCTCACTGTCGTTTTTAACCTGCTGTTTGCACATGGCATTACAGTTACAGTGCCCGCAACACCCGGTTTAACAAGGGGCCCAATACCTTGAACGAAGCCGGTGAAACGATATCCACATGCGCACAATCCAGCTCAAACACCTGCAACGCATCGACATATTCCGCCCAGGTCTGCTGCACATCCATGCCTGCTTGCAAGGTGCGCTTGGCCACGAATAGCGTCGCCTGCCCCTGGAAATGCGCCGTATGGGTGTGTGACAACAACCTGACCGAATCCGCGTAGTTGGCTTCGATATTGTCAAACATCGCGACCCGCGCCTCGCCCAACGCCGGATCGAGCGTATCTTCTGATACCGCTAGGAACTGCTCACGCTCGCGCTGCACTTCTTTAAGCACGTTGTCGTCCAGCATCACATCCCAGTTCTGGGTTTCCGGCGGATAGGTATCCAGCAAGCCAAGGAAAGCCACCTCCTCCCCACGCGCCTGCAAACGAGCTGCGATACCTTGAGCCAACGTTCCCCCCAGGGAATAACCGATAAAGTGATACGGGCCGTGTGGCTGTACCTGTAATACCGTGGCCAGATGCGCATCGCAGACCTGATCCATATCCTCACCCAGCGCCAATGGGCCATCCGGGCGTGGAGACTGGATACCCACCAACGACCAATGCTGATCGATATAACGCGGCAGCACACTGAACTGCCAGGAGAAACCTGAAGCCGGGTGCAGGCAGAACAGCGTTGGGCCTTCCGTAACGCGCAGCGGCAGCACGCTGTCAAAACCGCACTGGTCGGCCTCTTCCTGCGTTCGTTCTTCCGCCAGTAGCTGAGCCAGTTGTTCCACTTTCGAAGCGACCATCACCTGGCCAACCGACACCGCTTTACCCAGATCGCGCCGCAACTCGGCGGCCAGGCGCATCGCCAGCAATGAATGCCCACCCAGGGCAAAGAAATCGTCATCGGCAAATACCTGCTCGCGCTGAAGCAAACGAGCGAAAACGGCAGCAATCTCGCTTTCCAACCCGGGTTGCGGCTCACGCCCGGCCTTTCCACCCCCTGTTTGCGGCTGTGGCAAGGCTTTGCGATCGAGCTTGCCGTTAGCACTCAGCGGCAACTCAGCCATTTCAACCAGGGCGATCGGCACCATATGTGGCGGTAAGCGATCGGCTAGCGCGGCACGTAGGGCTTCGCTATCCAGTTGTACGCCGGGCTGTGGGACCAGGTAACCCACCAGTTGCCGGGCATCACCGCCCATCGTATCGACAACCGTGCCCTCCAATACCAAGGCATGAGCCACCGCCTGACGTACGCCCGGCAATGACAGCAAGGCGTGGTCGATCTCACTGAGTTCTATCCGCTGACCGCGAATTTTCAGCTGATCGTCACTGCGCCCCAGATATTCTACCGCGCCGTCTGGCAGCCAACGGGCAACATCACCGGTACGATACATCCGGCCACCGTTGCCCTGCGGATCGGCGACGAAGCGGCTGGCGGTAAGATCCGGCCTGGCCAGATAACCATGAGCCAGTTGCACGCCGGTCAGATAAAGATCGCCAGCTACGCCCGGCGGCACTGGGCGTAAACGCGCGTCAAGAATGCGTAAACCGGTATTCCACACTGGCAGACCAATAGGGACGTTAGCGCCGGTGACAACAGAGAGGGCGTCACCAAAGGCCGGATGCCAGGTCACATCCACCGCCGCCTCGGTCGGGCCGTAAAGGTTATGCAACGGCACCTGAGTGCGGCTCTGCCACAAGCGGCACAACTCTGCCGGTAATGCTTCACCGCTACAGAACACCTGACGCAGTGGCTGGCAATGGGCGATGGCGGTTGTGCTGTCCAGCGCACCGACGAATGCCGCCAGCATCGAAGGAACAAAGTGCATGGTAGTGACTTTATGCCGATCGATCAGCGTTTGCAGTTGTTGAGGATCGCGGTGCGCCTCCGGCGGTGCCATCACTAACTGCGCGCCCACTATCAATGGCCAGAAGAATTCCCACACCGAGACGTCAAAGCTGCACGGCGTTTTTTGCAGCACCACATCATCTGCCGCCAGCGGGTACTGGTGCTGCATCCACAGTAAACGGTTAACGATGGCCTGATGCCCAACCAGCACGCCCTTTGGCCGCCCGGTTGAGCCGGATGTGAAGATGATATAGGCCGGATGATGCGGCGTCGGGCCTTGGATCGCACTCGGTGCAGCGGCGGTGGCTACCAGTGGCGCATCGTATAACAGCACTTCCCCCTGCCCCACAAAACGCGCCTGTTGGGAGGCATCGGTGATAATCAGACGTGGGGCTGCGTCTTCCAGCATCATGCTGAGGCGCTCATCTGGATAGCCGGTATCCAGTGGCAAATAGGCCGCTCCCGCTTCCACAATCGCCATTAACGCCAGCGACAGGAAGACAGAGCGCGGCAATGCCACGGCCACGATGTCGCCCGGTTGCACACCCTGATCCACCAAACGCTGGGCCAGAGCGATCACCTGTTCGCGAGTTTCGCGGTAGTTAAACCGGTAGTGTTCATCTGCCAGCGCCGGGGCATTCGGGGTTTTATTCGCCTGCTCGGCCAGCAGACCACTGAGGGTCTGGGCTGCCACCGGATAAGCGGTGTCGTTCACCTTGGCCAGCAGCGCGTGATCTTTTTCACTCAGCAAATCGGCTTCGCTCACCGGCAATGTCGGTTGGGCCGCAAACTGCCGCAGCAGCAGCGGCAAGCGCTGTAAGTGCTCCGTCAATTCGGCCAACTGATAACGCTCGGCATTGGCCAATAGCTCAATCTTCAGTGTGCCAGCTTCGTCGATAAACAAGGCGATTTCCAAATCACGCACCGGGCCAGAAGCCAGATCGTGAGTGATCCCTTTGATACCAGCAAAATCGAGCTGGTAGTCGAACATCTTGAAGTTGAAGACGGTGCCATACAACGGCTGGCTGTCGCCAATACGCCCCAGATCGCGCTGTACCTGTTCAGCATCATAGCGCTGATGGCGGCGGGCAAACTTCAGTTCACGGCTGATTTGCGCGGCGATATCGGCAAGCGTAACCTGCGGCGCGACGTGCATCTCCACCGGCAGCACGTTAATCACTGGCCCGGTGGCACAAAGCGCAGCCGAACCCATGCGGCGCATAAAAATAAACCCGGCGCTGTAGCGGGTTTGGCCTGTCAGACGAGCCACCCACACGGCCACCAGCGCCATCGCCATATCGGCAGCGCTGAGCTGTTGTTGCTGGCCTACGCTGACCAGTGGTGCAAGATCCTGCGCGGCACAGAGCTGTGCCAAGCGGTGAATACGCGTCGAGGGTGCCTGCCCGGCCAACGGTTGCGGGCATAGGGTGGCTGGCGTGGGCAACTGCCGTGCCTTGTTCAACCAAAAATCGGCATCGCGCTGATAACCAGGGGATTGCTGGTATTGCTGATATTCCGCCACCACATCGCTAAAAGGCGTGAACGGCGTCGGTTCAGGCTGCTCGTGATGACATAGGCGGGTATAAATATTGGCGATACGGCGAGCAATAGCGGTAAAGCTGAAGCCATCGACCACCAGATGATGGTATCGCTGATACCAAAACCAGCGATCGTCGGCCAGACGCATCAGGATATGGCGATACAGCGGTTTGCCGCTGCTCACTCGTAATTCGGCACCAAGGTCGATCTGCATCAACGCATGGGCCGCCGCCTCTGCATCCGCAGAGTCGCTTAAATCAATCCATTCCGGCGCAGCCAACGGCATCGTGGCGTCGTAATACTGCATTGGCACACCATCACGCTCGACGAAACGCAGCCGTAAGGTATCCACTTCAGCCAGGCCCAGTGAGATCGCCTGTAGCAGATGGTCTTTGTCCAACGGGCCATTCAGCTCGATATAGTGGGCGACCGCATAAGCATTGCCGTACGGTGAAATTTGATCGGCAACCCAAATACCGGGCTGCGCGGCCACCAATGGCAACTCAACGGTCACCTGTTGCCCGGTGGGTAAAATAGAGGTTTCTGACACGACGTTCGCTCCTGTTGTCGGTTCTTGCTGCTGCGTCTCCATCACGCCTTACGCAGTGATGCGGGCCGCATATCCTGCCAATTCTGTTCTAGCCAGTTGACGCAGTGCTCCCGGGATGCCGGGCCAAAAACGCTGACCCAACCGGCCGGTATGACGCTGAAATCCGGCCACAGGCTGTAAAGCAGTTCTTCATTACGCAGGACGTAGCAAATTTGCTGCTCGTCATCGAACGGGTTTAAGGTTTCCATTACTTGCTCCTTAAGCGTGAAGAGGGTTGGCGGACGGCTTCAATGCGGCACGGCGGTTGGCCAACTCCGACCAATGCGCCTGCAGACCATCGAGTAAGCCACCACGCCAACACAGCGCATCGTGCCCGCCCTCTACCAGCCGATATTGCACCTGATGCCCGGTTTCACTTAACAGGGCCGCCATACGGTCATTCACCCGGTGAACCAGCTTTTCATGTGCCCCGGCCTCTAAAAACACCTTCAGCTTGCCGCGCGCACCCAACTGCCCGTCTTCTACCTGGCGGATCAACCAGCAGGCATCCTCGGGCACGGTGGGCAATTGCAACATATCGCGGCGTGGCCACCAGAAAGAGCCCGACTGGCTGATGGTGGCACCAAAATATTCCGGCCAGCGCAGGCCAGCATAGAGCGCCCCCAAGCCACCAAAGCTCTGCCCTGCAACTACGGTGTTGGCAGCCTCACGGCTGTGCGGTGCCCAGTAGGCCAATTGCGGTAATAACTCTTCCTGTAGGGCCAACCAAAACTCATCGTTGCAGGTCAGTTCCCGTGCGCGGTGTTGCTGGTCGATCACATCGATCAGCAGGTAGACCGCCTCTGGCAGTTGGCCAGTACGCGTCAGTTGCATCAGCGGATCCCAGACCGGCATCTGATTGGCCCAGAATTGGCCGTCCAGCAAAATAGCCAATGGCCGCGCCGCCGGGTTACTTTCACCGGTGGAGTAGATCCAGACGTGGCGGGAGGTTCCCAATCGCTGGCTATGCCAGGTATGCCGTTGCAGTTTGGCAGGAGGTGCAGGCGTACAGCGGCCGCTGGTTACGGCATAGTTGTCAAAGTCCCGCCAAGCCGGTTGTTGGGGAGCCTGTGGCATATGCAGGCCGGAAAGCGTGTGCCCCCCGACTCCAGGCCAGGCGCGGTAAGGATTAAGCAGATCGTGAGTTGCGTTGGCAAACACCTGGTGCCACCAGTGGCGAATAGAAAGCATGTTGGCGTGGGAATTGTCCCCCTGCGGTTCGAACGGACGATCCTCCATACAGGGGATAAAACAGTAGCTACCGCGCCAGTCGCCTTGCAGCTCGGTTTGCCAATACCAGACGTCCGACCCAGTGAGGCGTTGCAGGCTCTGAGGAGGAGAAGCTTGATGATGATCGGTGAGGCAATTGATATGGATCCAGACTCGTTGATAAGCCGAGGTCAGTTCACCGCCCTGAGGGTCGCGCCACAAGAACGTCACCTTCCATCGCCCATTATCCTGCGGTTCCACCAAGGGGGTGCCACGCCGTGCGATATCCAGCCACCAACCGTGGCTCCCTGCATACTTGCTCGCCAATAACGTACTGCTTGCTGGTTGTTGTTCAGTTTTCAAAACGCCCACTCATTGTGTTGTTGGCAAGGCACGCCGTGCGACTCACCGGTTCCCAAATGCCAAACGGCATAAGGAATACTATTGATAATTATTTGCATTTGCAATAGTGTATAGAGGCTCGAAATAGAGCGGGCATTCTTCAACAGGGATGGATGCCGAATTATTGAGCGGGATCTTGCTGCCAGTCAGCCTGGCCTCTGGGTTTCGTTACTATTTTCGACTACACAATAAAACTACAACAAACCGTTCCGTTACCGGTTGTCACACAGCGCCGCATCAGGAAGGGTTGTTAGGTAGGAACCTCAAAATGAATCGGAAGTTATCTCGTTATTCTTTAGCCACACTCATCGGGTTAGGATTGGGCACGTCTGCATTTTCCGTTACGGTCAATGCCGAGCAAACGGCCACCCCCTCAGACAGCGCCGCGCTGACTGAGAAAAGCAAAAAAGAATCCGCCTCTGAAGATGTCATCGTCGTCACCGCCGCCAAACAAAACCTTCAAGCTCCCGGCGTTTCCACCATCACTGCCGAAGAAATCAAAAGACGCCCTCCCGCTCGTGATATCAATGAGCTGATCCGTACCATGCCGGGGGTCAACCTGACCGGTAACTCCACCAGCGGCCAGCGGGGCAACAACCGCCAACTCGATATTCGTGGTATGGGGCCAGAAAATACCCTGATCCTGATCGACGGCAAACCGGCCAGCAGCCGTAACTCGGTGCGCCAAGGCTGGCGCGGTGAGCGTGATACCCGTGGCGATACCGCCTGGGTGCCGCCAGAGATGATCGAGCGTATCGAAGTGCTGCGTGGCCCAGCGGCTGCCCGCTACGGTAACGGCGCGGCAGGTGGCGTGGTCAACATCATCACCAAAAAAGCTGGCCAGGACCTGCACGGTACACTGAACGGTTATTTCAACGTACCGCAGCATAAGGATGAAGGCGCCACCAAGCGTACCGATTTCAGCCTTTCCGGCCCGTTAAGCGATCAGTTGAGCTTCCGTCTGTTTGGTGGCTACAGCAAAACGCAGGCCGACGCCTGGGATATCAACCAGGGGCATCAGTCCGAACGTACCGGCTCCTATGCCAATACTCTGCCTGCCGGTCGTGAAGGGGTGGTCGACAAAAATATCGATGCCTTGCTGAGCTGGGAATTCGCCCACCTGCAGACCTTGGATTTCCAATATGCCTATGGCCGCCAGGGTAACCTGTACGCCGGGGATACCCAGAACACCAACACCAATGCACTGGTGCAGAGCAACTACGGTAAAGAAACCAACCGAATCTACCGTGAAACTTATGCACTTAACTACCGCGGAGCCTGGGATAACGGTGTTAGCACCAACAATTACGCTCAATTTGAGCGCACGCGCAATACCCGTTTAGCCGAAGGGTTGGCCGGGGGCACCGAAGGGATCTTTGCCAACGACAGCTACAACACTATCCGGCTGGACAACTTCCTGGCCCACAGTGAAGTCAGCATTCCGTTCGATATGTGGGTGCCGCAAACCGCCACGCTGGGTACCGAGTGGAACCAGCAGAAGATGAAAGATCCTTCTTCAAATACCCAATCGCTGACCGAAGGTGGCCTCATTCCAGGCCTCGATGCCACCAACCGCAGCCCGTATTCTTCGGCCAGAATCTTCTCGCTGTTTGCCGAAAACAACGCCGAGCTGACAGACACCACCATGCTGACCCCGGGCCTGCGTTTCGATCATCATTCCGAAGCCGGTAATAACTGGAGCCCGTCGCTTAATCTGTCACAAGAAATGGGGGATATGTTCACCCTGAAAATGGGGATCGCCCGTGCCTACAAAGCACCTAACCTGTTCCAGAGCAACGGCAACTATGTGCTTTATAGCCGTGGGCAAGGCTGTGCCGCCAGCGGCGGGGCCTGCTACCTGATCGGTAACGACGACCTCAAAGCGGAGAACAGCATCAACAAAGAGATCGGCCTGGAATTCCACCATGAAGATTGGTTGGCTGGCATCACCTACTTCCGCAACGATTACCGCAACAAGATCGAAGCCGGTTATGCTCCGACGGGCACCACCAGCAACGGAAAAACCGATCTCTATCGCTGGGAAAACGTGCCGAAAGCGGTAATTCAGGGTCTGGAAGGTACCTTAAATATCCCGGTTAGCGAAACGGTAGCCTGGAACAACAACGCTACCTACATGATTGAAAACAAGAATAAGACTACCGGTGATTACCTGTCGATTATTCCTGAGTTCACCATCAACTCTACCCTGAGTTGGCAAGCCACGCAGGATCTGTCGCTGCAAAGCACCATGACCTGGTATGGCCGTCAGAAGCCGAAAAAGTACAACTACAAGGGTGAGCCGGTGACAGGCTCAGAGAAACGTGAGGTAAGCCCTTATACTGTATTTGGTCTGAGCAGCACCTATGCGGTGACCAAGAACGTTAGCGTAACCGGTGGGATTGACAACCTGTTCGATAAACGTCAGTTCCGCGCAGGTAACGCGCAGACCACGGGTAACGCCGTCACCAATTCCTATATGTACGGTGCCGGAGCGGCAACCTTTAACGAACCGGGTCGGACTTACTTTATGAGCCTGAACACCCAGTTCTGATCATTGCTTTGACCTAACCTCAACCGGCTTGATCTCGGGCGCAGCATGCAGCGCCCCTACAAATTGGAGCCGGTGGGTTTATCAGCAATCTCAGCGCGGCTTATGCCGCGCTTTTTTTTGCCATTATCGCCATCACGTTGCCGCCCGTTTCGGGTTACAGTAGCGGAAACAAACGAGCATTGATGGCACTATTGATGGTACTACAGCAACAAATTATTGATTGGTTACGCCAAGACAGCGAACGTATGCAGGTATTAGCCACCGCCCGGCGGCTCGGGCTGAACGATTGGTGCCTGGGTGCGGGCTTCGTGCGTAATCTGGTGTGGGACCGGCTGCATGGTTTTACAGCCAACACGCCACTTAACGATATCGATGTGATCCATTTCGACTCGCGCCATAGCGATGCCGAGCGCGACCAGATGCTGGAATCGCGCCTGTTGGAATGGTCGGCACAACCCTGGTCGGTAAAGAATCAGGCGCGTATGCACCTGCGTAGTCACCGCGCGCCCTATCGCGACAGCGAAGACGCCATCAGTTATTGGACGGAGATCGAAACCGCCGTGGGTGTCAGATTGCAGGCCGATGGCAGCATCCAGCTCGTCGCCCCTTTTGGCCTACAGGCGCTGTTCAACCACAGCATCACCTTCAACCCCAAGAGCAACAACCTGGCCGCTTTCGAACAGCGCGTAGTGGAGAAACAGTGGCTCAAACTCTGGCCACAGCTAAAGCTGACGCCAAGGTAAAGTTTTGCCGCGATTTGCCGATACCTCTGACAAGCTACCTGGGAGGATCGCATGTCGACCAACATTACCATGATTGTGCCCATCAAGAACCCGATTGCCGGAGTCCGCGAGGTGTTCACCGCCACGGGTAAAGGCGGGGCTGCACTGATGTCGGCACCGGTTAATAATGCCCCTGAAGGGGAGAAAGCCAAGAAAACCGATAATGATGCGCCAGTGACCCCAAAAGATAGCAGCGCGGCGTCACGTATTGCAGCGCTGTATAAGCAGATCCAGAACCTGCAGCAAAAGCTGATCGAACTGAAAGACTCGGGTGGCGACACTCAAGAGATCGAACAGCAAAAACAGCTGATCATGAGCCAGATTGAAATGCTCCAGGCTGAGATCGCGCGCATACAGAAACAAGAAATGGAAAAACAGCAGCAAGAGCAGATGGCCAAGGCCATGAGCGGTGATGGCGTCAACCGCCCGACCGACGCCAACGCTGTGGACGTTTATATCTAGACGATAAAGGGCGCAACATGGCGTTACGCCCATCGACTCAGCTTTTTTTCAGGGGTTTGATCAGGTGATCCAAGCCTTCAATTTTAATCGCCAACGTCATTTCCATCAGCATTCCCAGCCTGCCGTTGGGGAATTCGCCCTTACGGGCGAACCACAGCAGATACTCTTCCGGCAGGTCGATCAGCACCCTGCCCTGGTATTTGCCAAAAGGCATCACGGTGTTGGCGATTTCAATCAGGTTCTCTTTTTCCATCAGGCCCCCAGCAGGCGGATCATCTCCGCCTCGTCGATCACCTCGATCCCCAGTTCCTGTGCCTTGACCAGCTTGGATCCGGCGGCCTCACCGGCGATCACCAGATCGGTTTTCTTGGATACGCTGCCGCTGACCTTGGCCCCCAGCGCCGTCAGCCGATCTTTGGCTTCATCGCGGGAAAGCTGGCTGAGAGAACCGGTCAGCACCACGGTTTTACCGGCAAACGGGCTGTCGATCTCTTCGGCAACTACTACCACCGGCGCTGGCCAGTTAATGCCGATTTCCGGGCTGATCAGCTCGGCGATCACCTGTTGATTATGGGCTTCAGCAAAGAAGTTCACCACGTGGCTGGCCACCACCTCGCCCACGTCCGGTACCTGTTTTAACGCGTCCAGATCCGCCTCTCGCAGCTTCTCCAACGAGCCAAAATGCGCCGCCAGACCGGCTGCCGTGGCCTCTCCTACCTCGCGAATACCCAACGCATACAGGAAGCGCGCAAAGGTGGTCTGTTTGGCGGTGGTCAAGGCATTGACCAGATTCTGCGCCGATTTTGGCCCCATGCGATCCAGCCCGGTGAGAATACCGGCGGAAAGACGGAACAGGTCGGCTGGCGTTTTAACATATTCTTTATCGACCAGTTGTTCGATGATTTTATCGCCCATGCCGTCAACGTCCATCGCCCGGCGGGAAACGAAGTGCTTCAGCGCCTCTTTACGCTGGGCACCGCAGATCAGCCCGCCAGTACAGCGCGCAATGGCTTCACCTTCCACTCGTTCCACATCGGAACCGCACACCGGGCAATGCAGTGGAAATACCACTTCACGCGCGTCCTGCGGGCGGCGATCTTCGATCACCCCGACCACTTTCGGGATCACATCCCCGGCGCGGCGTACGATCACCGTGTCGCCGATGCGCAGGCCAAGGCGTTCGATTTCATCGGCATTATGCAGCGTGGCATTGCTGACTATCACCCCGGCCACCAATACTGGCTCAAGGCGTGCGACCGGCGTAATCGCACCGGTACGCCCGACCTGGAACTCTACTTCCCGTACCACGGTGATCTGCTCTTGAGCCGGGAATTTGAACGCCGTGGCCCAACGCGGTGCGCGAGCAACAAAGCCCAGAGATTCTTGCAGATCGATATCGTCGATCTTCACCACCACGCCATCGATATCAAAGCCAAGATTGATGCGGTCCTGCTCTACCTGGCGGTAAAACGCCAGCACCTCATCGCTACCGGTGCAGAGCTTAACGCGATCGCTCACCGGCAAGCCCCAGGCTTTGAACTGCATCAGGCGTTGCCAATGGCTGCGTGGCAATTCGCCTCCTTCCAGCAGGCCAACGCCGTAGCAGAAGAAGGTCAGTGGGCGCTTGGCCGTGATACGCGGATCAAGCTGACGCAGCGAGCCCGCCGCCGCATTACGCGGGTTGGCGAAGATTTTACCGTCTTTGCGGCGCGCCTCTTCGTTCATCTGCTCAAAGCCGGCATGCGGCATAAAGACTTCGCCACGCACTTCTACCCGGCGCGGAATATTGTCGCCGGTCAGGCGTAGCGGGATGGCGCGGATAGTGCGCACATTAGAGGTGATATTTTCCCCGGTGGTGCCATCACCACGCGTGGAGGCACGTACCAGCTCGCCATCTTCATACAACAGGCTGACGGCTAACCCGTCCAGCTTCAACTCACAGCAGAAGGTCAGCGGCTCGCTGCTTTTCAGGCGATCCTGCACACGCTTGTAAAACGCCAGATAGCTCTCTTCATCAAAGACGTTGTCCAACGACAGCATCGGCACTTCATGGCGCACCTGATCAAACGCCGCCAAGGGAGCGGCCCCGACGCGCTGAGTCGGCGAATCGGCGGTGATCAGCTCAGGATGGGCCTCTTCCAGCTCACGCAGCTCACGCATCAGGCGATCGTATTCCGCATCCGGGATCTCCGGCGCATCGAGTACGTGATACTGATATTCGTGATGGCGCAATGAGGTGCGTAGTTGATTGATTGTTTCGTTAATCGATGCCATGGCTCACCATCAAAGATAAAAAACCCCCGGCTGGCGGGGGTTCTGGATTACGGATTATGCAGTGCACTGGCAACCGGTCAGGCGTTGTTTTCCAACACTTCGCGGATGCGTGCTTTGTAGGTTTCCAGCTTTTGCGGGGTCATCATGCGGCGCTCGTCGTCGAGCACCACGCCACCCACATCGTCGGCAATACGTTGTGCCGATTGCAGCATCAGCTTGAAGTTCTGATTGGCGTCGCCGTAAGACGGCACCATCATAAACATTGATACGCCCGGCGTGGAGAAATCGGACATCATTTCCGGATCGAATGACCCAGGCTTGACCATATTGGCCAGGCTGAACAGCACGGGACCACTGCCTGCCGGGCTGATATGGCGATGGAAGATACCCATTTCACCAAATTGGAAGCCTGCCTGCAGTACGCTCTGCAGCAACACTTCCCCCCCGATCACACCGCCTTGATGGGCTGCAACGTGCAGCACCAATACAGTTTCCTGCAGTTTTGCCGGTTTCAACGGTTCGGGCGCAGGCTTCGATTCACGCACAGGCTCTGCGTGATGGAAAGCAGGCTCTGGCGAAGGAGCGGTAGCCGGAGGCTTATCGTCAACGCGCGGCTCACGACGCACAACAGGTTGCTGCGGCTCTTCGTCCTCGTCCTGGGCATAGTTATCCAGCAGGATGTCATCGTAATCCGGCCGCTGAGAGAGCGGCGCGGGCTGGGCTGGCCGAGACGCAGGTTGAGCTGGCCTTGGTGCAATCACCGGCTCTTCGCGTGCGACATCGATATGGCCCATTGATGGCTCATCCTCAACTTCAGCGCGAGTGGCACGGATACGTACCTCTCCCACGCTTTCGGCAGGATCATCAAGTGGAGTAGGTTCACGCTCGTTTTTCGAGCGTTTGGCTGGGCGATCGCGAAAAAGGGACGAGCGTTCCTTACGGCTGGTCCAAAGACCATGTAATAACAACGCTATTATGGCGATCGCGCCAACAACGATTAATATCAGACGCAAATCCTGCATCATTGCTATCTCTGTTGTTCCAAGACATTGCCACCGCGGCAAACATTCACTCTTTAACTCTATTTGCCCACAGGCACAAGTGCAAGTCCGTGCTGAACTTTATGCCAATAAAGATGATTATTCGGCATTTTTTTGCTGTTTTTTCAGCCAGTGCGGCTCTAGCCAGTGGAAAATCAACTCTATATGATAGCTTAGCCTGTTTAGCCAAAGAGAAAATCTTAAGATATGTCCTATGTGCCTCCCCCTGTTGGATCCACCAACGGCTTCCATTATTTTGCCCAAGGATGGCGTCTGATTTCGCGCCCGGGTATTAAACGCTATGTCGTCCTACCGTTGCTGGTGAACGTGCTGCTGATGGGCTCTGCCTTCTGGTGGCTGTTCAGCCAACTCGGCGACTGGATCCCGAGCATGATGAGCCATGTGCCAAGCTGGCTACAGTGGCTAAGTTATTTACTCTGGCCGATGGCGGTCATTTCCGTGCTGTTGGTGTTCAGTTACCTGTTCAGCACCATCACCAACCTGATCGCCGCCCCGTTTTGCGGACTGTTGGCAGAACAGCTCGAAGGCAGCCTGACCGGCAAACCGTTGCCGGATACCGGTATGCTCGGCGTGGTCAAAGATCTGCCGCGCATCATGTCCCGTGAATGGCGCAAGCTGATGTATTACCTGCCACGCGCGCTGGGCCTGCTGTTGCTCTACTTTATACCGGGCATTGGCCAAACGTTGGCACCGGTGCTGTGGTTCCTGTTCAGCGCCTGGATGTTGGCCATTCAATACTGCGATTATCCGTTTGATAACCACAAGGTCAGCTTCGCCGAGATGCGCCAGGCGTTGCGCCAGCACAAAACCGATAACCTGCAGTTTGGCGCGTTGGTCAGCCTGTTCACCATGATCCCCATCCTCAATCTGGTGATCCTGCCGGTGGCGGTTTGCGGTGCCACGGCGATGTGGGTAGACCGTTATCGTGCGCAATTTGTTCGTCACTAACGGCTTTATTTGAGGGCGCTTCTTGCGCCCTTGCTATTGTGATTAAAACTTATTCTCTAATAACATATCGATATACCAATTCTTTACTTCCCTGCCGAGACCGTTAGCGTATGCTTTCGATGTTCCCTACATTTCATAGAGTTATAAGGACGGGCCATGAGCAAGATTTACCAAGACAACTCATTAACAATCGGCCATACGCCGCTGGTTCGTCTGAACCGTATCGGCAACGGACGCATTCTCGCCAAGGTTGAATCTCGCAACCCGAGCTTCAGCGTCAAATGCCGCATCGGTGCCAATATGATTTGGGATGCCGAAAAACGCGGCATTCTGAGCGCAGGCAAAGAGCTGGTGGAGCCAACCAGCGGCAACACCGGTATCGCCCTGGCGTTTGTCGCCGCGGCGCGGGGTTACAAGCTCACGCTGACCATGCCGGAAACCATGAGCATCGAACGTCGTAAGCTGCTCAAGGCGCTGGGTGCCAATCTGGTGCTGACCGAAGGTGCCAAAGGCATGAAAGGGGCGATCGCCAAGGCCGAAGAGATTGTGGCCACCGATCCGAACCGCTACATCCTGCTGCAACAGTTCAGCAACCCGGCCAACCCGGAAATCCACGAACAAACCACCGGCCCGGAAATCTGGGAAGATACCGATGGTGAAGTCGATGTCTTTATCGCGGGCGTCGGCACTGGCGGTACACTGACCGGCGTCAGCCGCTTTATCAAGAACACCAAGGGCAAGGCTATCACCACAGTGGCGGTTGAACCAACCGACTCACCGGTCATCAGCCAGGCGTTGGCAGGCCAGGAAATCAAACCTGGTCCGCATAAAATCCAGGGCATCGGTGCCGGTTTCATTCCTGGCAACCTGGATCTGAACCTGGTAGACCGCGTCGAGCAGATCACCAACGACGAAGCCATCAGCATGGCACGCCGCCTGATGGAAGAAGAAGGCATCCTGGCCGGGATTTCTTCCGGTGCCGCCGTGGCGGCCGCCGTCAAACTTTCCGAAGAAGCCGACTTTACCGACAAGACAATTGTGGTTATTCTGCCTTCTTCAGGTGAGCGCTACTTGAGCACCGCTTTGTTTGCCGATCTGTTCACCGAGCAGGAACTGCAGCAATAGCGCAAACAGTGCACAAATAGCTAAAAAAGCACCTATTCAGGTGCTTTTTTTGTGGACTGGATCAAAGTTTACACCACTCAACGATTGATTTTCGCCGCTGGCTTTAGTATTTAACCGGTCAATTATTTCGATGCGCAAAATTAATCACCTTCCTGCCATTGTTTGAGCTGAATCGATTTACTCATTTGTCGCTCCAGCGAAAAACACGGCATAATGGGGAGCTGATTGAAACAACGCCAGATGCTCGGATTTTTTGATCTGAAATGCTTAAAGCGTCGTTTTATGTTGCATCAACGCTCGCCCCTGTACCATAGTCAGGCGCTAACCAGACAAGCTAAAATCACGCCGTTAGGCTAAACTTTAGCTCCACAACCTTAAATCCGATAAGTTGGGGAAACATCAATGTTCCAGCAAGAAGTGACTATCACCGCTCCGAATGGTCTGCACACTCGCCCTGCCGCTCAGTTCGTAAAAGAAGCCAAAGGCTTCGCGTCTGACATCACCGTGACTTCCAACGGCAAGAGCGCTAGCGCCAAAAGCCTGTTCAAGCTGCAAACTCTGGGCCTGACCCAAGGAACAGTAGTCACCATCGAAGCCGTTGGTGAAGACGAGCAGAAAGCCGTTGAGCACTTGGTAAAACTGATGGCAGAGCTTGAGTAATCGGCCCGTCTTTTTAGTTAACACCAGTCAAGAGTAAGGTAGGGTTATGATTTCAGGCATTTTAGTATCACCGGGTATCGCTTTTGGTAAGGCTCTCTTGCTGAAGGAAGATGAAATTGTCATCAACCGGAAAAAAATCTCTGCAGACCATGTAGAGCAGGAAATCTCACGTTTTCTGGCAGGCCGCGCCAAAGCGTCTGAACAGCTGGAAGTAATCAAAACCAAGGCAGGCGAGACCTTCGGCGAAGAAAAAGAAGCGATCTTCGAAGGCCACATCATGCTGTTGGAAGACGAAGAGCTTGAGCAGGAAATCATAGCCCTCATCAAAGACGATCTGGCGTCTGCCGATGCGGCAGCCTATACCGTGATCGAAGGCCAGGCGAAAGCGCTGGAAGAATTAGACGACGAATACCTGAAAGAGCGTGCGGCAGACGTGCGTGATATCGGTAAGCGTCTGCTGCAAAACATCCTGGGCCTGGCGATTGTCGATCTGACCGCCATTCAAGATGAGGTGATCCTGGTCGCGAAGGACCTGACACCGTCAGAAACCGCACAGCTGAACCTGGACAAAGTGCTGGGCTTCATCACCGATCTGGGTGGCCGTACTTCCCACACCTCGATCATGGCTCGCTCCCTGGAACTGCCCGCTATCGTTGGCACCAGCGACGTGACCACCCAGGTAAAAAACGGCGATTACCTGATCCTGGATGCGGTTAACAACAAGATTTACGTCAACCCGACGACCGAGGTGATTGAACAGCTGAAAGCGGTTCATACCCAATACGTCACCGAGAAAAACGATCTGGCCAAGCTGAAAGACCTGCCGGCGATCACGCTGGACGGGCATCAGGTTGAAGTCTGTGCCAACATCGGTACCGTGCGCGACGTCGCCGGTGCAGAGCGCAATGGCGCTGAAGGTGTCGGCCTGTATCGTACCGAATTCCTGTTCATGGACCGCGACTCACTGCCAACCGAAGACGAGCAGTTCTCGGCTTACAAGGCCGTTGCGGAAGCCATGGGCTCACAGGCAGTCATCGTCCGTACTATGGACATCGGCGGCGATAAAGACCTGCCGTACATGAACCTGCCAAAAGAAGAGAACCCGTTCCTGGGTTGGCGCGCGATCCGTATCGCGATGGACCGCCGGGAAATCCTGCACGCTCAGCTGCGCGCCATTCTGCGTGCCTCTGCTTTCGGCAAACTGCGCATCATGTTCCCGATGATCATCTCGGTGGAAGAAGTGCGCGATCTGAAGGGCGAGCTGGAAACGCTGAAAGCGCAGCTGCGTGAAGAAGGCAAAGCCTTTGATGAGAGCATTGAAGTGGGCGTGATGGTGGAAACACCGGCCGCGGCAGTGATTGCTCGCCACCTGGCGAAAGAAGTCGACTTCTTTAGTATTGGGACAAACGATTTAACCCAGTATACTCTGGCAGTAGATCGCGGCAACGAGCTGATTTCTCATCTCTATAACCCGATGTCCCCATCAGTGCTTGGCCTGATCAAACAGGTTATTGATGCATCTCACGCAGAAGGCAAGTGGACCGGTATGTGCGGCGAGCTGGCTGGCGATGAGCGTGCTACACTGTTGCTTTTGGGCATGGGGCTGGATGAGTTCAGCATGAGTGCGATTGCAATCCCGCGCATCAAGAAAATTATTCGTAATACCAATTTCGAAGATGTGAAGGCATTGGCAGCGCAGGCCTTGGAACAACCAACGGCACAGGATTTGATGAACTGCGTCAATAAGTTCATCGAAGAAAAAACGCTCTGCTAAAATTCCACGACACTGGAACGCCGCCCAATTTAATGCTTAGGAGAAGATCATGGGTTTGTTCGATAAACTGAAGTCTCTGGTTTCTGATGACAAGAAAGACATGGGCACTATCGAGATCGTCGCTCCACTTTCTGGCGAGATCGTCAATATCGAAGATGTACCGGACGTCGTATTCGCCGAGAAGATCGTTGGCGATGGCATTGCTATCAAACCTGCTGGCAACAAAATGGTTGCTCCGGTTGACGGCACTATCGGTAAAATTTTCGAAACCAACCATGCGTTCTCTATCGAATCTGATAGCGGCATTGAGCTGTTCGTGCACTTTGGTATCGACACCGTTGAACTGAAAGGCGAAGGCTTCAAACGCATCGCGGAAGAAGGCCAGCGCGTCAAGAAAGGCGATGTGATTATCGAGTTCAATCTGGCCCTGCTGGAAGAGAAAGCCAAGTCTACCCTGACTCCGGTGGTTATCTCCAACATGGACGAGATCAAAGAGCTGATCAAACTGTCCGGCAGCGTCACCGTTGGCGAGACTCCGATCATCCGCATCAAGAAGTAATCGCGGTTCGATCGTAAAAATGGCGCCTTCATCGGCGCCATTTTTTTATCCAGGATTTCTAAGCCCTACTGCGCGACCAGTGGCTCCGCTTGTAGCTCCTGTTGCTGTCTTTCACGCTCCAAGGCCAATACGCCACGATGTGACAGATAGCAGAACAAGATGCAGCACACCACGCCACCCATCAGCAGATAAAAGCCTCCATGCCATCCCATGTTATCAACCATTACGCCAAACAGGCTGGTGCCCAGCGTGGCCCCAAAGATATAGCTCATAAAGCCTCGCAGGCCAACGGCAGAGCCGACAGCAAAGCTGGGAACGATCTCCATCGTCTGTACCGAAGCCAGGAACTGTGGCACATAGATCAGGCAACCGACGATCGCGGCAAAGATGGTGACCATCAACAGCGAGTCACTCTTCCAGTAACCAATCAGGCAGATAAAAATCATCACCATGCAGATCATCGCCAGCGGCATACGGCGTCCCTTGAACAGCTTATCCGACAGCCACCCAGCCAACAATGTGGACGGGATCGCCGCCCATTCAAAGAACAAAAACGCGATGCTCATCTGCTCTTTGGAGAAATGTTTTTCGGTGAGCAGGTAGATCGGCAACCAGCTGATCATGCCAAAGCGCACCATGTAGACAAATACGTCCACCAGCGACACATACCAGGCATTTTTATTGCGCAGAACATAGGTACAGAAGATCTGGAAGGCGCTAATATTTTCCGGTGCCTGCTCCTGCACACCGGTTTTCACCCTGATGGTTTCTTCCGGCATCATTTGTTCCAGGGCAGGCAGACCTTCACTGCGCGGGGAGCCTTTACCCAGCCACAGCACCACCAAAGCAAACAGCACTGCCACGCCCGCAGGGACGATATAGCTGGCGCTCTGCCAGTGTTCACTGCCCAACACCGCAAAAGCCACGCCAACAATGGGGGCCACCACCCCACCGCCGATATTGTGGGATATATTCCAAAATGCGCCAACGCGGCCGCGCTCACGGCGTGGGAACCAGTTGGCGATGGTAATGAACGAAGGGCCTACGCCCATCCCCTGGAACAGGCCGTTAAACACCACCAATGCGGCAAAGATCCAGAAGGCGGTGCTGAACCCCAAACCGACGTTGACGATGGCACACAGCACCAGGCCACAGGCCATAAACACTTTGGGATTGGCCTTATCGGCCAGGCTGCTCATCACTCCTTTGCTGATGCCGTAGGCAATCAGCATGCAACTGCTCAACATGCCGATCTGCGTCGCACTCAGATCCAGATGCTCTTTCAGGTAGGGCGTCGAAAGGGTGAAGTTGTTACGCACGATGTAATAGGCCAGGTAGCCCAAAAAGACGCTCAGTAACGCCTGCATGCGATAACGCTGGTAGGTTACCTGCACCTGTTCTGGCGGAACACGCTTTGCCGCCGCGCTAGGTTTTAATAATGAAAACATGTTATTCCCCTGTGAGGTTTATCTGTACTGGCTCAATGCGCCTGCTATTTATTAATAACGCTCGCAGCGGATGGTGTAATTAATTCATTAATAAGACAAGCCCCGTAATATGTGTCAAAATTGACTCAAACCCAGAACAAATAAGCCCAGTTTTGACCCATCAATTAACATTACCATTATTAACCAAAAGCCAGTTAGCTCACCTCCCCGCGCCAGAGCGCCACAGCACTGCGATTGCACACCAAGCCAGCCCACCAGTGGCGATGTTTTTGAAGGTGTTAACAGTATTGATGGTCTATCAATGGTAATATCCTGGCTTCATCAACGTTATAGTCCCGGCTAAATCCTATTGGTTCACGAAAATATTTTTGTCCCAAATGTTTTGCGGGTTATTTTTATCGTCATTGCGATTTTATGAATAAGATCACAAACGATGAGGTCGAGGGAGAGTTTTATTATGCGTGCAACGCTCATTTTTACGGCAATGGCCTGCTGGCTGTTATCCAGTGTCGCCGGGGCCAAAAGAAATGAACTGGTGATGGCCACCACCTTTTCACCAGAGGCAACCGCCTACCTCATCAGCCGTTGGCAAGGCCAGCCTCAGTCGGTGGTCATCCGCACGCTGAACCGCACCAGCACTTCCCTGGAACAACTGCTCGACAGCACCGGCAGCGACAACGTCGATCTGGTACTGACCTCTTCCCCCATGCTGCTCCAGCACCTGCAACAGCATCAGCGCCTGGCAAACTATGAAGGTGCTCCGCAACAATCACAGTGGCTGGTACCCGAGCCTATCCGGAATACCGCCGTGGCGGTGGCCATTTCGGGCTTTGGCCTGCTAATCAACCGCTCCAATCTGGCAGAGAAACGGCTGCCGCTGCCAGACGATTGGGACGATCTGACAGATGCCCGCTACCAGGGGGCCCTGCTGATGAGCAGCCCTTCCCGCTCGGATACCAGCCACCTGATGGTGGAGTCTCTGTTACAACAGCGGGGGTGGCAATCTGGCTGGCAAACGATGCTATCGGCGGCCGGTAACCTGATCACCATCTCTTCACGCAGCTTTGGCGTGGCAGATAAAGTCAAAAGCGGCCTGGGTTCCGTTGGGCCGATTATCGATAACTACGCTAATCTACTGCTCGACGATCCGCATCTGGCCTTCCATTATTTCCCTCAGGCCGCGGCCTCCCCCACCTATATTGCCGTAACGAGCAACAGCCATTATCCCGCTGAGGCCCGGCGCTTTATACAGTTTCTGCTCAGCCCGCAGGGGCAGCGGGTCCTGGCCGATACCAGCACGGGAAAATACCCGGTGGTTCCGCTGCCAGCAGATAACCCACGCTTCGCGCAGCAACAAAAGCTGTTACAGCGGCCGCCGCTGAATTACTCCCTGGTTTTGCAACGTCAGCGCCTGGTGCAAAAGCTGTTTGATACGGCCATCAGCTTCCGCCTGTCTCAGCTCAAGGACGCCTGGAAAGCGTTGCATGGCGCTGAAAGCCGCCTCAAACGGCCTTTGCCGGAAATCCGCGCCTTGTTGACCGCCATTCCTGTCACCCAGGCCCAAAGCGAAGATCCTCAGTACCTTAAACAGTTTGCGGCACGTAGCGAGAGCGAGCAGCAGGTCATGGAATGGCAGCTGTTCTTTCAGCAGCAGCAGAGAAAGGCCATCAAGGCGCTGGAAGAGTTAAAATGAGCCGTTTATTGCCGCGCTTCTTCAAACGCCTGACCATCAGCGCCTGCCTGCGGGGAGCCTTTCTCACCGGCGCGCTGCTGACGCTTACCGTCAGCGGGGTCAGCCTATACTCCTGGCATGAGCAAAGCTCGCAGGTCCGCTATGCGCTGGATGATTACTTTCCACGCATCCAATCTTCGTTCGTGATCGAAAGCAATCTGAACACGCTGGTCGATCAGCTCAACGAGTTTTTGCAAGCCGCCAATACCAATGCCCGCCTGCAGTTAAGAAATCAGATCGTCGGTCATTTGGAGCAAATCGAGCAGGCCAGCATGCAGTTGGATAACCCTGAACGTCAGCAAATTCAGGCGACGCTGGCAGAAAGCCGCCAGCTGTTGGGCCGATTGGACAACGCGCTGTACAACATGTTTATCGCCAGGGAAAAGGTCAATGAGATCGCCGCGCGCATCAGTTGGTTACATGATGACTTCACCACCGAGCTGAATTCGCTGGTACAGGATTTCAGTTGGCAACAGGGGGCTTTGCTCGATCAGATGGAGACAGGCTCTGGCAAGGCGCTCCCCCGCTTGCAGGCCAGTTTGCGCGAGGTACAGAGCGAGCAGCAGCAAGTCTATGCCCTCGCACGCATCGAGAACCAGATCGCCGATGCCCTGCGCGATCGCCTCAACGAGCTGCAATCCGGCGGTGAAGAGCCCATTTCGGTTGCCGAGCATGTGCGTTACCTCGCCTATCTGCAAAAAACGGCGAACGAAAATATGCAGGGGTTACAGGATCATCCCAGCACCATCACGCTGCGGCAAACCATCGACGAACTACTGGAGACTGGCATTGCCGATAACAGTATGCCCGCGGCGATGAAAAACTATCATCAGGCGCAACAGGCACTTACGCTGGCCACTCAGGCCAAGGAGGCCACGCTTGCCCGCTTTCGCACGCAGTTGGAATCGCAACTGAGCAACAGCCACCAGCAGATGCAGACCTTTAACCACCGCCTGGAGCAGATCATCCGCGTCAGCGGCAGGCTAATTGTGATCGCCACCCTGCTGGCGATGTTATTGGTGTATTTGCTCAATCACTACTTTATCCGTTCCCGCCTGGTCAAGCGTTTTACCCAGCTGAACCAGGTGGTGGTGCGTATCGGCCTCGGGGAAACCAACGCGGCGATCCCGGTTTACGGTGGCGATGAACTGGGCCGCATCGCACGTCTGTTGCGGCGCACCCTAGGCCAGTTGAACCAGCAAAAATCCCGGCTGGAGCAGGAAATTACCGAGCGCAAGGGCATTGAGCTGCATTTGCGTGCCACGCAGGATGAGCTGGTACAGGCCGCCAAACTGGCCGTGGTTGGGCAGACCATGACCACTCTGGCTCATGAAATCAACCAACCGCTGAACGCCCTATCGATGTACCTGTTTACCGCTCGCCATGCGGTGGAGAAACAACAGCCAGAGGCGGCCACGTTGGCCCTGACCAAGGCCGACGGTCTGATTGGCCGCATGGATGCCATCATCCGCATGCTGCGGCAATTTACCCGGCGAACAGAGCAGGATAGCCCCTCTCAGCCCGTTGATTTGCGCCTGTCATTAATCGCCGCCTGGGAGTTGCTGACTCTTCGCCACCAACCGCTGCACGGGGAACTGCGGCTACCGGAAGGTGCGCCAAACGTGTTAGGTGATGAGGTGCGCATTCAGCAGGTGTTGGTCAATCTGATGAGCAACGCGCTGGATGCCTGCCAGGAGCGGCCACTATTGCAGATAAGCTGGCAACGCCAGGCGTCCAGTTGGCAGATCATGCTGTGGGATAATGGGCCTGGCTGGCCGCTGGCGCGGGCTGAATCGTTACTCAAACCTTTTACCACCAGCAAATCGGTGGGCTTGGGGATTGGCCTGTCCATCTCTCTTTCGCTGATGCAGCAAATGGGCGGTAGCCTGCATCTGGCCTCTACGCTGACGCAAAACGCCTGCGTCGTTTTACAGTTTCAACCGGTGGATCAACCATGTTAAGCCAACAATCGCAAATTCTGTTAATCGACGACGATGCCGACGTCCTTGATGCCTATACCATGCTGCTCAGCCAGGCAGGCTATCAGGTTCAGGCCTGTAGTAACCCGCTTAAGGCACAGGAAATGCTCGGTGAGGAGTGGCCAGGGATCGTTATCAGCGATGTCTGTATGCCTGGCTGTTCCGGGATTGAGCTGATGGCGCTACTGCTCGCTCACGATGCCTGTTTGCCGGTATTGTTGATCACTGGCCATGGCGATGTGCCGATGGCGGTTGAAGCAGTGAAAAAAGGGGCCTGGGACTTCCTGCAAAAACCGGTCAACCCGGCCCAGCTACTCGAACAGGTCGCCACCGCGCTGGCCCAGAGACGTTCTTACATTGCCCGTCGTCGTTGGCAGCAAGAACAGCTGCAGAGCAATCTGATTGGCCGTAGTGAGTGGATAAAGCAGCTACGGGTGCGTTTGCAGCAGGTGGCCGAAACCGATTTGGCGGTTTACCTGCAAGGGGAGTTAGGGGTCGGCAGGACGTTGGCAGCCCGTTATTTACACCGCATGAGCCATCGCAGCGAACAGCCGTTGATCGTGGGTGAATTGACGCCGGGGGGTGAGGCACCGTTAGAACAATGGATTGAGCAGGTAAGCGGCGGGACGCTGATTTTACGCCACCTCGAACACTTGTCTATCACCCAGCAGGCGCGGCTGATCCAGCTCCAAGGGCAAGACCCACTGCCCTTCCGGCTGATCGGCATTGGGACTTCACCGTTGGTGGAACTGGCCGCCGGGCATACCCTCCTGCCCGATTTCTATTACTGCTTTGCCATGACCCAAATCGCCTGCCTGCCGCTTTCTCTGCGCCCCGACGATATAGAGCCGTTATTCCGCCACTACCTGGAACAGGCCTGCCTGCGCCTTAACCATCCGTTGCCGGATCTGCCAGCCGAGTTGATTAAGCGTTTGGTCAAAAGGGTATGGCCAAATAACGTGCGCGAGCTGGCCAATGCCGCAGAGCTGTTTGCCGTCGGGGTGATGCCACTGGCAGAGACCGCCAATCCGCTGTTGCACGGATCCGATCCCGCTCCGCTGGATCAGCGTATCGAAGACTATGAGCGCCAGATCATTACCGAGGCGTTGAACCTGCATCAGGGGCGGATTAATGAGGTGTCCGAGTATTTACAGATCCCGCGTAAAAAGCTCTACCTGCGGATGAAAAAGTACGATCTGGACAAGCAGCATTATCGTTAAGTTGGCCAGCGCGGTACCCGCAGCGTGATCACCAAACCACCCTGTTCGCCATTGTGTGCCTCAACCTGCCCACCATGGGCCAGCACCACTTTGCGCGTGATCGCCAAACCCAGGCCATAGCCCTTGCCAGACATCGCCGATTTTACCCGGACGAAAGGATCAAAGATGCTGGACAGCTTCGACTCTTCCACGCCCGGCCCCTGATCGCTAACCTGGATCTGGAACAGTTGGTCGATACGCGTCAGCACCACGGTCACCCGCTGGCCATGGCTGGAAAAGCGCAGGGCATTGCGCACAATGTTCTCAACCGCCCGGCGCATCAGTTCGGCATTACCTTTTACGGTGTATTCCTCGTCGGAACTGGCCTGCAACACGATCTCTACACCGGGTATTTGCGCCTCGTAGCGCGCATCGTTAACCACCGCCTCCACCAGCCCAAAGAGATCGAAATACTCTTCATCATCCGACAGGCCGTTGTTCTCGGTACGTGACAGCGCCAGCAGTTCGCCAATCATCTTGTCCAGCCGCCCGGCTTCGTGCTTGATACGCTGCAACGAGTTCTCCACGTTCTCCGGATTTTGCCGCCCCAGGCCGATGGCTAGCTGCAAGCGGGCCAATGGCGAACGCAACTCATGGGAAACATCATGCAGCAATTGTTCACGGGCACTGACCAGCACCTCCAGCCGCTCGGCCATGCTGTCAAAGTCACGAGCCACCTCAGAAAGCTCGTCATGCCGCCGCCGCATCGCCGGGAACAACCGCACCGCCAGATCGCCCTGCGCTACCCGTTCAAAACCGAGGCGCAGCTGACGCATTGGGCGTGTAAGGTTCCAGGCCAGCATAGCGCTAAACAGCAAGCCCCCCAGCCCACCGACCCACACCATTGGCTCCGGAATGTTCAGCAGGCGCCAGCGCTTGGGTGGCCGATATTCGGCACGCAGTCCTTCCAGATCGTAGCTCAACAGGTAGCTCTGGTTATCCGCACCTGTTACCCATTCCACCATCATTTTCGCTGGCCGGTTGGTTTGTGGGTTTTGGCCTGGCTCATCATCCGATGGCTTTAAGGCCGGCGTTACGCTTAAGAAACGGCGTTCGGTTTCAGGCCATTTGGCAACCATTGCATTCAGCGCGGGCATCCCACTGCTGCGCAACACCGAGGCCGCAGAGGTCAGTTGCAGATTAGCGATACGCCAGGTCATGCTGTTTTCCGGGACTTCATGGCGATTACCATAAAAGGTAAACGTCACCCACAGCGCCTGGGTCATGATGATAAACGTCAGCCAGAAGCCGAGCAGTATTTTCCAGAACAGTCTTCCACGCATCGGCATTACCTGATGCGGTAACCGATACTGCGCACGGTTTCAATGCTCAATCGGTTATCGGTTAGCGCGCCCAGCTTCTGGCGGATATTGCTGATATGCACGTCCACGCTGCGATCGTAAGCCTCGCGTGGCCGCCCCAGACCTTTCTCTGACAGTTCATCCTTCGACACGACTCGTTCAGGCGAACGCAACAGTAACTCCAGCAAGTTGAACTCTGAGGCGGTGAGATCGAATACCTTCCCCTGCCAGGCACTGCTGCGGGTGGATGGGTTGAGCGTCAATTCGTTAAAGCTGAGGACTGAAACTTTATCCACCGCTTCCGGCTGCTCTTCAAACCGGCGCAGCACTGCACGCAGGCGTGCCACCAGTTCGCGTGGGTAACAAGGTTTGGGCACATAGTCGTCGGCGCCCATCTCCAGCCCGATCACCCGGTCGATATTGTCACCCTTGGCCGTCAGCATGATGATCGGCAAGCGGCTCTTTTTGCGAACCTCGCGCAGCACGTCGATCCCGCTCATGTCCGGCAGCATAATGTCGAGGATCATTGCGGTATAATCGCCAGAAAGCGCCCCATCCACTCCGGCCTTGCCAGTCAGCACCAGGGACGCGTTGAATCCTTCAGCCGTCAGGTATTCGCTCAGCATGGTGCCAAGTTCCAGATCGTCATCGACCAATAAAATTTTCATGCCCATTCCTCCGCTGATTTACCGCCATTTTCGCGTCTATTGTCGCTGTACGCAGCCGGTTTTACCTAATCCTTACACATTGACATTCTCCCGACACAAATGAAAGTCGGGGTTTATGGCTCAGGGGATACTCGATCTTGAGGGGATAAAGGGCAGAGGTTGGGGAATAGGTAGAGAGTCTCGCTCCTCCCTACCGATTATCGCTCAGCTAGGAAAATACGCCGGTAGACAGGTAGCGGTCACCGCGATCGCAGACAATGGCGACAATGACGCTGCCAGGGTTGGCCGCAGCAACGCGCAACGCCCCAGCTACGGCTCCACCAGAGCTGACACCGCAGAAAATACCTTCCCGCTGCGCCAGTTGGCGCATGGTCTGTTCGGCTTCGCTTTGTGCCATATCCAACACCTGATCCACCAGCTCCGGGCGGAAAATACCCGGCAGGTAGGCCGGTGCCCAACGGCGGATACCCGGGATGCTGCTGCCTTCAGCAGGCTGTAAACCGATGATATTCACCTGCGGATTTTGGCTTTTCAGGTAGCCGCCAACGCCGGTAATGGTGCCGGTAGTGCCCATGCTGGAAACGAAATGAGTGATACGACCGGCGGTCTGCTGCCAGATTTCCGGGCCGGTAGTGGTGAAATGCGCGTAGGGGTTATCCAGATTGTTGAACTGATCCAACACCTTGCCCTGCCCCTGCTGCTGCATCTCCAGCGCCAGGTCACGCGCCCCCTCCATCCCCTGCTCACGGCTGACCAGGATCAGTTCGGCACCATAAGCTCGCATCGCTGCCTGGCGTTCCATGCTCATGTTTTCCGGCATCAGCAGCTTCAGCGTGTAGCCTTTCATTGCACAGATCATCGCCAGCGCGATGCCGGTATTGCCACTGGTGGCCTCGATCAGCGTATCGCCCGGCTGGATTTCACCGCGCAGTTCCGCCTGCTGGATCATCCCCAGCGCGGCCCGATCCTTGACCGACCCCGCCGGATTGTTGCCCTCCAGCTTGAGCCAGATTTCACTGTCCAGCCCTTCGGCCAGTCGTTGTAGTTTTACTAACGGTGTATTACCGATGCATTGTTCCAGCGTGGTCACAATCATTGCCTGCGTATAATGTAAAAAGGCAACCCTGGGTTGCCTTAAATGGGAATGGTTAGAAATTATCAGGCGCTTTTCGCTAACGCAACCGGTTGTAACAGTTGTTCACCGGCATAAAGGCGGGCATTCAGGCTGCCAACGTAGTAACGGTCCCCGCGCGCCGGTGCAGCATGGCCTTCCGACATAATCACGCTGATAGGCTCCTGATGCCAACCAATCGGCTGCACGGTCAACTGCCAGAAGTGGCCACGCGGGCTGACTTCCAACACCTGTACCGGTAAAGGACAACGGGCGCTGCAATCGGTGCCAATCTCCATTTCCCACGGGCGCAGGAACAGATCGACGCTGCCTTGGTGCATTGGCTGGAACGACAGCGGCCATTGGTGAGCGCCCACAAACAGCTGTGAACCACGGATTTCACCGTTCAGGCGGTTAACTTCGCCCATAAACTCCAGCACGAAGCGGGTCGCGGGTTCACGCATGATCTCGGTCGGTGAACCTACCTGCTCGATATTCCCCTGGCTCATCACCACGATGCGATCGGCGACTTCCATCGCTTCTTCCTGATCGTGAGTCACGAACACGCTGGTGAACTTCAGTTCTTCATGCAGTTGACGTAGCCAGCGGCGCAGTTCTTTACGCACCTGGGCATCCAGCGCACCAAACGGCTCGTCCAGCAGCAGGATCTGGGGCTCCACCGCCAGCGCGCGCGCCAAGGCGACACGTT
Organism: Serratia sp. Res13-Sevr-LER1-36-b; assembly: GCF_015673035.1. Classification (NCBI taxonomy): domain Bacteria; kingdom Pseudomonadati; phylum Pseudomonadota; class Gammaproteobacteria; order Enterobacterales; family Yersiniaceae; genus Serratia; species Serratia sp. Res13-Sevr-LER1-36-b. Next base: position 115,071 of record NZ_JADACK010000014.1, read on the forward strand.
GCTTCTGGCCGCCGGAAAGCTGTGAAGGGTAGCGGTTAGCCAGATGACCCAACTGCACCATCTCCAGCAACTGCTCCACTTTCTGTTTGATCGCCGCCGCATTCGGACGCTCACGACGTGGCAGGACGCTCAGGCCAAAAGCGATATTGTCGAAAACCGTCATATGACGGAACAGCGCGTAGTGTTGGAACACGAAGCCGACGCGACGATCGCGCGCATGCACGCGGCTGACGTCGGTGCCGTGGAAACCCAGCTTACCGCTGCTCTGGCTTTCCAGCCCGGCGATAATACGCAGCAAGGTGGTCTTGCCCGAACCGGATGGGCCTAACAGCGCCACCATCTCACCGGAAGGAATATCGAGCGAGATATCGTTCAATACCTTGGTACGGCCAAAAGACTTGTTGATACCGTTAATCTCAATGCTCATGATTTTCCTCCCGCTCAAGACGCGCATCCTGACGCGCCAGGCGCCATTGCAGTCCGCTTTTCAGAAATAGGGTGACTATCGCCATCAGGGTCAACAGTGCCGCAGCGGTAAACGCCCCGGCGGTGTTGTAATCCTGATGCAGTAATTCCACTTGCAGTGGCAAGGTATAGGTTTCGCCACGGATAGAGCCGGACACCACCGATACTGCGCCAAACTCGCCAATCGCGCGGGCGTTGGTCAGCACCACGCCATACAGCAATGCCCAACGGATGTTCGGTAAGGTGACGCGGCGGAACATCTGCCAACCGGAAGCACCCAACAGCACCGCGGCCTCGTCTTCCTGGCTGCCCTGGCTCATCATCAGCGGCACCAGTTCACGGACCACAAACGGGCAGGTCACGAATATTGTCACCAGCACCATGCCCGGCCAGGCGAACATCAGTTGAATGTCATGGGCATCCAGCCAGCCACCGATCGGGCCGTTGGTGCCGTAAAACAGCAGATACAGCAGCCCCGCCACCACCGGTGACACCGCAAACGGCATGTCGAACAGCGTCAGCAGCAGTTGGCGGCCAGGGAAGGTAAAGCGCGTCACCAGCCAGGCCAGCAAAGTACCGAACACCAGGTTGACCGGCACGGTGATCAGCGCCACCAGCACCGTCAACCAAATGGCGTGCAGCATGTCCGGGTCCGAAAGGTTATGCCACACGGCACCCACGCCGGAGGAAAATGCCTCGATAAAGATCATCACCATCGGCACGACCAATAGCAGGATGGAGAACAGCGCGCCAATGGCAATCAGCGTCCATTTCCCCCAATTTACGCGTGGGCGCTCTGCGCCGTTCAGGGCGGTAACATCAGCCATCAGTGCCCTCCAATTCGGCGGCCAAAGCGGCTCTGTAGGGTGTTAATGGCGAACAGCAGCAGCAGTGACGCCGCCAGGATCACCGAGGCAATCGCACTAGCGGCCGGGTAATCGAACTCCTGTAAGCGCACAAAAATCATCAATGAGGTCACTTCGGTTTTCCAGGCAATGTTGCCAGCGATAAATATCACCGCACCAAATTCCCCCAGGCTGCGGGTAAACGACAACGCCGTCCCGGCGAGCAGCGCTGGAGCAACCTCTGGCAACACCACGCGGCGGAAACTCTGCCAGCGGGTAGCCCCGAGCGTTTCGGCGGCCTCTTCATATTCAGGCCCCAACTCTTCCAGTACCGGTTGCACCGTGCGCACCACGAAAGGAATGCTGGTAAAGGCCATCGCCACCGCAATCCCCAACCAGGTGAAGGAAACCTTGATATCAAAATGAGCCAGCCATTGGCCGTACCAACCGGTGGTAGAAAACAGCCCCGCCAGGGTCAGGCCAGCCACCGCTGTAGGCAATGCAAACGGCAAATCCATCAGGCCATCCAGCAAGGAACGGCCAGGGAACTGGTAACGGGTGAGGATCCAGGCCATCAGCATGCCAAACACCGCGTTGAAAACGCTGGCGACTCCGGCCGCCAGCAGCGTCACCTTATAAGCAGCCACGACCTGCGGATTGGTGATCACCTCCCAATACTGTGCCAGACTCATTTGCGCCAGCTGCATCACCAGCGCGCTGAGCGGCAACAGCAAAATCAGGCAGGTGAAAAGCAGGCTGCTTCCCAGACTGAGAGTAAACCCAGGCAATACCCGCTTGCTGGCCATCGAAAACATTACTTATGCCCTGCCGCTAACAGTTGGTCCAATTCTCCGCCCGTCGCAAAGTGGGCACTCATCACCTGCGGCCAGCCGCCGAACTGATCCTCAACGCTGAACAGCTTGGTCTCAGGGAATTGGCTCTTGGCCGCCGCCATTACCTGCGGGTCATTGACGCGATAATAGAAGCTGGTGATCAGTTTCTGGGCCGCCGGACTATAGAGATAGTTCAGGTACTCTTTGGCCACCTGCTCGGTGCCGTTTTTCTCGACGTTTTTGTCCACCCAGGCCACCGGGAACTCCGCCAGAATATCGACCGGCGGCACGATCACTTCATACTTGTCTGCGCCGTACTGCTTGCGGATATTGTTCACTTCGGATTCAAAGCTGATCAGCACGTCGCCCAGGCCACGTTCGACAAAAGTCGTCGTTGCGCCACGGCCACCGGTATCAAACACCACCACGTTTTTCAGCAAACGGGTCATGAACTCACGGGTCTTGGCCTGATCGTTGCCATCAGCCTGGCTGGCAGCGCCCCAGGCGGCCAGATAGGTATAACGACCATTTCCGGAGGTTTTCGGGTTTGGGAATACCAGCTTCACGTCATCACGCACCAGATCGCTCCAGGTGTGGATGCCTTTCGGGTTGTCCTTGCGCACCAGGAACGCCATGGTGGAATAGAATGGAGAACTGTTGTTCGGCAGGCGTTGCTGCCAATCTGCCGGGATCAGTTGGCCGCGATCGTGCAGGATTTGCACGTCACTGACCTGGTTATAGGTGACCACATCGGCACGCAGACCCTGCAAGATCGCCAACGCCTGTTTGGAAGAACCTGCGTGGGACTGTTTGATGGTCAGTTTGTCGTTCGGATGCTGCTGATCCCACTGCTTTTCAAAGCCAGGGTTCAGCGCGGCAAACAGTTCGCGGGAGACGTCATAGGAGCTGTTGAGCAATTCTGCCGCCGAAACCGTACCGCTGGCTAACAATGCCGCCACCAGCCACCCTTTCAACAGCGTATTTTTAACCCGGGAATGTTTCATTCTGCACCTTATCACTGAGTCTTACCGCCGGGCTGATGCCCTGATATTGACCAGTGTATTTATAACTTGATGCAGACCTGTAACGCTTTTATATACCGTTTAGTGATTTTCAAGCATCAAACGCTATAAGGCAGGAGGGGAGCGGTTCACCGCAGAGGGAGGGAAAGCCCGGAGCCAGAGGAACTGGCCCAGAGAATGACAATGTTGATGAATTTATTGTAGGGGCGCCGCTTGCTGCGCCCGTTTAACAGCGTGCTATACCCCTACATAAAAGCCAATTACATCAAAGCGACATCAGGCGCGTCAGCGAAGGTGCGAAGTAGTAGCTCCCGGTCACCGCGCGGCTGAAACGCAGCATCGCGTCGTGTTTGCCGTCCAGCTCACCGAACATGCTTAACAGCTGCTGTTCGATGTTGTGCAGGCGCGCGCAATAGGCGATGAAATACAGGCCATGTTTGCCGCTGGCGGTGCCATAAGGCAGGCTCTGGCGCAAAATTTTCAGCCCTTTGCCGTCTTCTTTCAGATCGACACGGCTGACGTGAGAGGTATCTGGCCGTTGATCCGGCGGCAGTTCTTCACTGTCTTGTTTGGTACGGCCAATGATCTGTTCCTGCTGTTCGGTAGTGAAACGCTGCCACTGGCGCAGGTTGTGCTCGTAACGCTGTACCAGCACGTAGCTGCCACCTTCGTCTTCTTCGCCAGCGCCAATCACCGCGACTTCCGGGCGTTGTTCGCCCTGCGGATTTTCGGTACCGTCGATAAAGCCGCTCAGATCGCGCTCTTCTACCCAGCGGAAACCGTGCGTTTCTTCTTCAATACGAATGGTGTTACCAAACGCGGCCAGGGCGGCCTGCGCCAGGGTGAAGTTAACGTCATGACGCAGCGATTGAATATGGATCAGCATATCGCGTTGGGTGGCCGGTGCCAGCCCCTTGCCCAGCGGCGCGAAAGGCTTCAGCTCTTTGGCCCCCTGGCCATTGGAAAGGTCATGCCAAACGTCGGAGCCAAAAGCGATAACCGCACCTAAGTGGGCATCTGGAAACTGTTGCTGCAACTCGCCGAGCACCTGACAAAACTGTTTGCAACCTTGGCGCAGATCGACGAATTCGCCCTGTACCATAGCTTCCATAAAAATACCAAAACGGCAGTGTTCCAGCAGGATGCCGCTCTGAACCTGTGTCATGTTGATTTCCTCAAGACCTGAATCGGGTAACAGGTTGCCCTGTTATAAACGCGCAATATCATAACGCACAGCAGGCTGATTGCCTTGCCCGAACGCAAAGAAAATAGGGATTTAACGCCAAACGAGGCAGGCACATCGCAAGGTGCGCCCGCAATGAGAATTATTGTGCTTTGGCATGCCAGACGATCTTACTCACCGTCCAGCTCTGCAGAGTATCGTCCGGTGGGATCAAATCCTGTGGGCCAGCCCATTTACCACTGAAGATATAGCTGACATTGCGGCTTTGCTGCGCCACGCACTCGACCTTGCCAACATCCTCGCCTTCGGCAGGTTTACAGGCACCATAGGCCTTGCTGAACAGTTCGCTAAACGGCGTACCCAGCTTGCTGCCCCATTCGGTGGCGATCTTGGCGTCCATCACGTCAACGCGCTGCACGTGGCCCTTAGGCTCCCCGGTGATCACCAGCTTCACGTCATCGCCGTCCAATGCCTGGAAGTAGGAAACGATCTGCCCTTGGTTGGTCGCCATCCCGCCACGTATGCGGTAGTTGTTATTCAGCCCCTTGCCAATCGCCGCTTCCGTCATGGGGGTACCGGCCCCCACATCACCGACGCCTTTAGCGCTAACCTCTATGCTGCCACCAAACCAGTTGAACGGCGACAGGCTGGACCAGGAGAAGTTTGACATGGTCGAACAACCGGTCAACAACAGCGGTAGCCCTAACAACAGTGGGCGAATATTCATTCATAGCTCCTTAACATCAAAGACATCGGCGATATGCAGCCTCTCATAACCACTGTGGCTGCGCCATCAATTGCCAGGTTGGAGTGCGTAAATTGGGAAAAGTGCCGCAACTTTTAACAATTATCCCGCCTCATCCTGCGGGATAAAACAGGCTTTCAAGCGCCGATTCATTAACAGATACCCCATCGCCAGCACATCCAACAGCGCCAGCAGGAGATCCAGCGGAGGCTCATTGCTGTCTTGCTGCCACAGGCTGTACAGTGAGCCGAGCAGCGCTGCCGCCAGCGAAACTATCAGTACCCAACGCCAACTACGCCACAGACGTGGCCAATGCTGGCGGCGGCCAGCAATCAAAAAGGCCAGCGCCGCAGGCAGCCCAAGCGCAATACCGTACCAAAAGCGCTGAGTATCTGGATAGAACAGTTGTAACAAGCCAGCACCCTGATCGCGTGAGGTGCCCGCCATCACAAACAGTAGCCAGGTACGAGCCTGTAAGATCAGTACGCCCCAAAACCACAGCGGCAACCGTAACATACCGTGCTGATCGTAATCGTCCGGTGAAAACCGGTGTGTTGACGCCTTCAAATACTTTTCCTTGCCGATGTTATGATTACCCTTGCAAATGGCGACGGTGGCCACCATTTTCAATCTCCAGCTTAAGAAGCTCTTAAGATCCTTATGGTTTAATCAGGTTATGTCCCGCTAACGGGAAATCATTCAGACCACTGATAAGGAAGATCCAGATGAAAAAGATCGCTTTACTCACACTCATCGCATTATGCAGCGCACCGGTTCTCGCTCAACAGGGCGGGTTCCTCGACCCCAACGCGACACCGGCTCAAACGCAAACCAGCCCGCAAGGTGGTTTCTCCGGCCCTAGCGCCACACTGACCACGGTAGATAAGGTCAAATCAATGAGCGATGATACCTGGGTGATGTTGCAGGGCAATATCGAACAGCGCGTGGGTGATGACACCTACACCTTCCGCGACGCCACCGGCACGCTGACGGTAGAGATCGACAGAAAGCGCTGGAACGGTCAGACCATCACCCCAAAAGACAAGGTACAGTTGGAAGGGAAAGTGGATAAGGACTGGAACAACGTGGAAGTCGATGTGAAAAACATCAAAAAACTGCCTTAAACCAGGGCTTGGGGGCGGTGGCAACCACCGCCCTGACGATCAATACTCTTGATCTTCGATCAGGCGTTTCCCCAGACTGGTGATCGCCTGAATTTCGTAGCCGAGCTTTTCATACATTTCGATCACGGTGTCGTTGTCTTCACGCACCATCAGCTGAATTTTCGGACAGCCGCGCGCAATCAGCTTTTTCTCCAGCCGATTAATCAACGCATTGGCAATGCCGCGCCCGCGATAGTCTGGGTGAACGCCCAGGTAATACGCCGAACCCCGGTGGCCGTCGTAACCGCCCATCACCGAGCCAACCACCTCCCCCCCCACTTCCGCCACCAAAAACAGATCCGGATCGTGGTTCAGTTTGCGTTCAATATCCATCTCGGGATCGTTCCATGGCCGTAACAGGTCACAACGCTCCCACAGGGTGATGACTTCTTCAAAGTCGTCTTGCCGAAATACGCGAATTTCCATCGTTGCTCGCTACTGTTAATTAACTTATTTAATACCCTATGGATTTCAAGCTGCAGCGTGAAAGACGACGGGTATATCTGATTATTACGTAATTATTGACTGATACCTGCCGTCTTTCAAGCCGCAGCGTTTTGCCAGGTAATAAATGGCAATAGTTATCAAGTCGATTAATGAGGATCAATACGCTATAACGTCGCGAAATAGATTGATCGAGTTGGAGCCGCGCGTGATGAAAAAACAGAGCAAAACCTACCTCAATTTCAGCCCTCTCACCGCTTCATCGACTCGACGCCAACTGCTGCTTTCCGGCCTGGCTCTGGCCCTGCTCGGGGGCAAAACCTCAGCCTCCCAGGCCAATATGCTGCAACCAAAACCGCACAGCAAACCGCTCCCCAAGGCCACGGGGAGCAAAAGAGTGGTGATGATCGATCCCGGCCACGGCGGTATCGACTCCGGTGCCGTGGGCCATGAAGGCTCACAGGAAAAACACGTGGTGCTGGAAATTGCCAACCACGTGCGGCGTTTTTTGCATGAGCACGAGCACGTTGATGCCCGCCTGACCCGGGAGGAGGATGAATTTATCCCGCTGTTCCAGCGCGTGGAGATCGCCCACCAGCACCAGGCCGACCTGTTTATCTCGATCCATGCCGATGGATTTACCAGCCCGGATGCCGCCGGAGCTTCGGTGTTTGCCCTTTCCAACCGCGGAGCCAGCAGCGCGATGGCGCGCTATCTCTCCAATAAGGAAAACGCCGCCGATGACGTAGCGGGGGGCAAATACAAAGATCAGGATAACTATCTACAGCAGGTGTTGTTCGATCTGGTGCAAACCGACACCATCAACAACAGCCTGACCCTGGGCCGTCACGTGCTGGGCCAGATCCGCCCGGTTCACCGCCTGCACAGTGAAAGCACCGAACAGGCAGCGTTTGCCGTATTAAAGTCCCCTTCTATTCCTTCGGTGCTGGTAGAAACCTCGTTTATCACCAACCCCGGAGAAGAGCGCCTGTTAGGCACCACCGCCTTTCGCGAAAAAATTGCCCGCGCCATTGCCGACGGTGTGATCAATTTCTTCCAATATTACGACGTTCACCAACGTAAGCTGCGCTAGGCCTGCAAAATACGGGGCGAGAAGGTATACTTGCCGCCCTGTCCAGTTACCCATTGCGAAAACCCGTATGAGTTTACCCACCATTGCCGCAGTAAAATCCTTCCTGCTGGCGTTGCAAGACAAGATTTGTGAGCAGTTGGCCCAGGCCGATGGCGGCGCCGGTTTTAAGGAAGATCGCTGGACGCGTGAAGAAGGCGGCGGTGGCCGTAGCCGGGTGCTGACTAACGGTGCGGTATTCGAACAGGCCGGAGTAAACTTTTCCCACGTATCCGGTGCCACGCTGCCCGCCTCTGCTACCGCGCATCGTCCAGAGCTGGCCGGGCGCAGCTTTCAGGCGATGGGCGTATCGCTGGTGATCCATCCGCTCAGCCCCTATATACCCACCAGCCATGCCAACGTGCGCTTCTTTATCGCTGAAAAACCGGGCGAAGAGCCAGTTTGGTGGTTTGGCGGTGGCTTTGACCTAACGCCCTTCTATGGCTTTACCGAGGACGCCGTTCACTGGCACCGCACCGCACAACAACTCTGCGCTCCCTTCGGCGACGACGTGTACCCAAAATACAAGAAGTGGTGCGATGACTACTTCTTTATCAAACACCGTAATGAAGCCCGCGGCATCGGCGGCCTATTCTTTGACGATCTGAATACCCCGGATTTCGAAAGCTGTTTCGCGTTTACCCGGGCGGTAGGTGAAGGTTTCCTGGAGGCCTATCTCCCGATCGTGGAAAGACGTAAAGCACTGCCTTGGGGCGACAACGAACGCCAGTTTCAGCTCTATCGCCGTGGCCGCTATGTCGAGTTTAATCTGGTGTGGGATCGCGGTACGCTGTTCGGCCTGCAAACTGGGGGCCGCACCGAATCGATCCTGATGTCGATGCCGCCTTTGGTGCGTTGGGAATATAACTTCCAGCCTGCAACCGACAGCCCGGAAGCCGCGCTATACCGTGACTTTCTGCCAGTGCGCGACTGGCTACAGGAGCAACAATAATGCAGATTTGGGTCGATGCCGACGCCTGTCCAAACGTGATCAAAGAAGTGCTGTTCCGTGCCGCAGATCGCGCGGCGATGCCTGTCACCCTGGTGGCTAATCAGCCTTTGCGCACGCCCCCTTCGAAATTTATCCGCACCTTGCAGGTTGCTGCAGGATTTGACGTGGCGGATAACGAAATCGTGCGCCGCTGTGAAAAAGGCGATCTGGTGATCACCGCGGATATCCCGCTGGCCGCCGAAGTGATAGAAAAAGGCGCTATCGCCCTGAATCCTCGCGGTGAGCGTTATACGCCAGACACCATTCGTGAACGCCTGAACATGCGTGATTTTATGGATACCCTGCGCTCCAGCGGGATCCAGACCGGGGGGCCGAACACCCTCAACCAGCGCGATAGACAGCAGTTTGCCAATGAGTTGGACAAGTGGCTGCAGCAGGCGAAACGGGCCAATTAGCACCGAGATT